>CAVZRH010000007.1:0-67953 GCA_963777575.1 uncultured Solirubrobacterales bacterium
GGGCGCGGGTGTGATCCTTGTGGCCGCCGGATGTGGCGCCGCCCGAAAACCCGCCGGCGTAGAGACAGCCCCGCCGGTCAGATCGAGCGCAGCGGGCGATGCGACCTTTCCCCTCGCGGTTTTCCCCGAACCGCCGGTACCTGGTCGATCACGACGACCACCCATTCTTGATCGTTGGCGATTCTCCGCAGGCCCTGTTCGTCAACGTCTCCGTCGAGCAGGCCAAACACTTCCTCGTCGACCGCAAGGCCGCGGGCTTCAACGCTGTGTGGGTAAACCTCCTCTGCAACAGCTACACGGGCGGTCGGCCGGACGGCAGCACGTATGACGGAATCCGTCCGTTCAGACGGGAGGGTGATCTCTCGACACCGAACGAGGCTTACTTCGCCCGCGCCGACGCGATGATTCGCCTCGCGGCCAGGGAGAGGATGGCCGTGTTCCTCGATCCGATCGAGACAGGGGGCTGGTTGAGCGTCCTGCGCGACAATGGGTTGGCGAAGGCGTACGCCTTTGGTCGGTACCTCGGATTGCGGTACAGGAAGTTCCCCAACATCGTCTGGATGAGCGGCAACGATTTCCAAACCTGGCGCAATCCATCCGACGATGCGCTCGCCCTCGCGGTCGCGCGTGGCATCAAAGCCACCGATCCGAGTCATCTGCAGACCGTGGAGTTGAACACTCCCGATAGCGGCTCCCTGGACGACACCAATTGGAAGGGCCTGATCTCACTCGATGCCGCCTACACGTACTTTCCGACCTCTGCACGCGTGCTGAAGGAGTATCGCCGTGAGGATTTCCTGCCCGTCTTCATGGTCGAGGCGAACTACGAGGGCGAACACGACTACACGGGACCAAGGACGCTGCGGCGCCAGGAGTACTGGACCCTCTTGAGCGGGGCCACTGGGCAGTTCTACGGAAACAAGTACACATGGCAGTTCCTGACGGGGTGGCAGGGGCGCCTCGACACCTTGGGATCGCGGCAAATGACTTACGCGACCAACCTCTTCGCGGGGCGTCGGTGGTTCGACCTGGTGCCCGATGACGACCATCGACTCGTCGTCTCGGGCTACGGCTCGTATGCGGCAACCGGCAGCGTCCAGGACAGCGACTACGTAACCGCCGCGCGCACGCCCGACGGCAGGCTGGCCATGGCATACGTCCCCGAAGGGCAGACGATAGGTGTGGACATGAGCGAGCTCGCGCCGCGCGTCCGGGCCCGCTGGTACGACCCCACCAACGGGACCTACCGGCGGGTCCCGGGCTCACCGTTAGACAACGCTGGCACCCGTAGGTTCTCGCCTCCCGGGGAGAATGGCGATGGGGACCCGGACTGGGTCCTGGTGCTGACGGCTTCCTGAGTCGTTTGAGTAAGCCGATCATTGACCTGAGCGCCCGTAGGCGCCTCGGTTTCGGCTCCGTTCGCTGGCCGCGATCGTGTTTTTGGGGCCGGAAGCTCCAGCCACCCCTGCCGTTAGTTGAGGAGATGAGATTCGCGACGCACGGCCCCAAGGCGCGCCCTCCGCTCCGCGCCGTCCTATACCACCACGTCGCCAACAAGGTGTCCGCCCTTGTCGATCGTCTCGGGGTGCACACGGCCGCTGAGGTCTTCGAAGCACACGTGCAGAAGCTGGAGCGTAACTACGAAATCGTCAGCCTCGACACGGTGCTCTCAGGGAGGTTGCCGCGCCGCGCCATGCTGATCACCTTCGACGACGGCTACCGCTCCTTTGTCGATACGGCGTTGCCGGTGCTTCGCCGGTTCGGCCTGCCGAGCGTCCTGTTCGTCACGGGGGCGACTCTCGACCCCGGCATCCTTCCCCTCGACAACCTCCTCTCATACCTCTGTGCGAGCGTCGGCCTGGAGCGCCTGGCGGTCGCGATCGACCCCCAGGCACGCCAGACGCGCAGCTTTCTGCAGCTCTTGGATCTGGTCGCCGCGATGCCGTACAGCCGCTTCCAGGCCCTCGGAGGCGAACTGGCGGATCGCTTCGAGGTCGATCGGGCGGCGCTGCGAGCCGAGAGCGGGATTTTCCTCGACCCGCAGGACCTCGCCGGGCTGGCCGCAGACGGATGCCAGGTCGCCAACCACACCCGCACGCACCTGTTCTGCAGGTCGATCCCAGACGAGGACGTGGCGCGCGAGGAGATAGTCGAGCACGGTCGGCGACTCCAGTCGCTGACCGGACGACCGGTGCAGGCGTTCGGCTATCCGTATGGCCAGCGCCAGGACGCCACTCCGATGGTCGAGAGGATGCTCCGCGAGTCCGGGCATGAGGCCTCGTTCCTGGCGGAGTCGCGACTCCATATGAACGGAAACTCGGGCAGGGTCTGGAACAGGGTGCGTCTTGACGGCTATGCGAGCTGGCGGATCGGGCCCGAGCTGGAGCTGATGCCGGCCCTCCGCGGGGGGCGCGCCTGGCTGCGGACGGCCGGCCCGCTGGCCTGAGGTCAGCGCGGGACTCGCCCTGCCCCGTCGGCCCAGCGGAGGATGTCGGGGCGCAGCCAGACCATCTTGTAGCCGACCGGCGTGTACTCGCCGGCTCGATATAGCTGCCTTCGAGTCCGCGATTTCGCGGTCGCGTTCCTCACGTCGAACTCGGTGCTGTGCCCGCGAATGAAGACGGCGCCGCCGGCGAGCGGACCCCTGCGGAGGTAGGCGAGCCGCGGGCTGATCATCTCGAGCGCGGGGTCGTAGAACCAGCTGTAGCCGACCACCCCCACGACATCTGTGTGCCTGCGCAGCAGTGAGGCGACGTTCCGGTAGGTCGTCTCCCAGCCGGTCTCGTTGAACTCGTCGAGATGTCGCGACTCGGTGTGCGGCGCGAACCAGGGGTCCGGCCCCGACACGAGCAGGCGTCGCAGGGCTAGTTGGGGTGCCCTGGCTCTGAGCGCAATCTGGAAGCTGGCCGGCAGGCTGACGCGAGCCCGAAGATCGATCACCTCCGAGCCGCAGGGAACCGTCCATCCCGCGGCGAAGCGCACGTCCTTGAGGAAGTAGTCGTCGCCCAGCTCGTAGTCGTCACGTGGCTCTCTGAGGAACGCACGCAGGCGCTCGAGCGCGGGTGGCACGCGCTCCAGGACGTCGGTCGGGAGCCGGCGGGCATCGAGGCGTAGGCGGAGGCGCGAAGCGAGGTGGGCGACCAGCGCCCGATTGAAGGCGTTTCGCTCGGGATCGCGTCCCAGGGGCCGCACCGCCGCGCGCAGCAGCGCGGGAAACCGGGGTCCCAGGTCTCCGGCGGTCCGTGGCGTGCGCCAATCCGACAGGGAGTCCTCCAGCGGCATAAACACCTCGACATCTACCGGCGCCAGGGTCTGAGCCAGGTCGGCGAGGGCCTCGGAGGCGCGCGCGAGCTCCCCCGCGCCCTGGCGTGGACGTGACTCCGCCTTGGCCAGCGCCCTCATCGGGCGCCGGTGGAGAGGCGAACCGCGCTCAACGCAGCCCGCGCGGACGCGAGGTGCCCGCGGCGGCGCGCCGGACGGTGGGCCCAGGCTGCCGCGCGGATGACGGCGTCGATCGCAACACCGACTGCCTCGAGCAGGCTGACCAATGCACCATGGTGCTTGCACGCGTATCGGACTCGGCTCCGGGCCAGGATCGGGGCGGTCGAATGCCGGGGCGCCGATCCGTTGCGCTGGTGGTGAGCGATCGCCTGCGGCTCGAAGCGCGCCCGCCATCCTCGGCACCGAAGGCAGCGGAAGAGGTCCGTCTCCTCGGAGTAACCCTCCTCCAGTCCTCCGGCTTCCTCCAGGGTCCTTCGCCTCATCAGCACGGCGCCGGGATCGCTGATCACCTCTCCGGCCCAGCTCGCGCCCGGCGCAACGATCTGCGGAGTCGTTCGAGCGCCTTGGTCTGCAGGCGGGGTCCTGGTCTGCCCCTCTTGTCTCACACGAAGCTCACCCGTCACACCAACGAGCGCCGGCCTCCCGGTTTTTCGTCGCTGGAAGTCAGCTCGAACTAGTGAGATAGCTGCTTTGGACGAAAAGCGGCAGTCCGGACGCCTGGTCTGTGCCTCCCCCAAAAGATCGAATCGGCGGCGGGATTCGAACCCGCGACCTTCGGGCTACGAGATACCCGAGCGCTGGGGCGTCCACGGTGCAGGGCGTGTTAACCCTCCTCGGGCTCTCTTAGGGGTTCCTCGCCCGCGTTTAGGAGGGCTCGTCGATTACGTGGGACGAAAATCGCCCGAAGGCACGCAGCGCCTACAGGCCAGTATTCATGTCGCTCTGGACTTCCGAAGCTGTGAGCGCTCGGTTGTAGATACGTACGTTGTCGAGGACGCCCTTGTAGAACTGTTGGGTATCGGCGTCAGCGCCGAGTCGCATCTGGCCGCCGCGGGCCGTCAGATTAACGTTGAGTGACTTGCTACTCACCAGAGCGCCGTTCACGTAGAACTGCGCCTGCGATCCGTTGAAGACGACGGCGAGGTGACTCCACTGATTGAGCGCCAGGGCGCTGTCCATTCCCGCCTGCGCGGGCCCCACTCCCGTGCCGACGTAGAACTGCGGTTTGCCGTTGGAGAGCTCGAGGCCGTACTGATAGAAGGGGCTGGTCATGGCGGCGTTCCAGAACTTGCCGAGCACCACCGAATCGCCGCTGATGGACCCGGGATTGATCCACATCGACATCGAGAGCGCGCTGCCCGAGATATCCAGCGAGCTCGAGTTGGGGACCGACAGGTAGTCGTTGACCTGATCGAAGCTGAGGCCGTTGCCGTATTTCGCGGCGACCCGTGATGGTCCGCCCACCAACGTCGCCGTGTTGCCGTTGCCCGACGCGTCGGCCGCGGTCGCTCCGCTGCTCTCGTTGAATCCCCATGCACCCACCAACCCTGATGGCGCCGATGCGATTGCATAGCTCGCTTGGTATGACTGAGCCGCGCTCGGAACTGTGATGGTGTGAGTGCGCGCTGCGGCATCCGACCATGAGCTGAAGACATAGTTGTTCCCCCCGGAGCTCTGGTCCCGTGCCTCGATCGTGTGGTTGAACCCGATGAGTGTGTCCAGGACGAAGGGGGTGGCCCGGGCCACACCATCCAGATACAGGGTCAGGCCGCTGGGTGCGGTGTCGAAGGACAGATTCACCTTCTGCGGCCACACCGTGACCGAACGGGTGTCCTTCAGGCCGTTGGAGTCCGTCACGGTCAGCGTGATCCGATAGCGCGTGTTTCCCTCGAAATCGTGGCCGCTGGTCGGGATGGCGAAGGTGCCGGACCTGACCCCGGTGATGGCGGTACCGGGATGCACGTGGTTGTCGTGGAGGAAGTCGATGTTCCAGGTGAAGGCGCTGGCCGGCAGGGTGCCGTCCTCCGCATCCGTGGCGTGACCTCCGTACGTGATCACGGTCGCCGGCGCGGAAGGTGGCGCCATCGGTTGGCGAGTCGATCGTCGCGCTGGGGACATTGCCCACGCTGATCGTCAGCGGGGTCGAGATCGAGCTGTTCACTCCGTCCGACACGGTCAGCCGGACCAAGTACTGGCCGGGGTTCGTATAGGTGTGCGACGGGATTGCTCGCCGTCGACGAGGTACCGTCGCCGAAGTCCCACGAGTACGTGATCGGCTGACCCTCGGGATCGCTCGATCCAGCGCTCGAGAACGTCACGTCAAGGGGCTGTGGGCCCGAGGTCCGGTTCGCCGAGACGATCGCCACCGGCGCTTGGTTCGACTGCAGGTAGCGAATCCGACGGATCTTGCTGACGCCGAACGTGCCCCCGATGTCGGAATACCCCAGATCGACGTAGTAGAGCGCGCCATCCGGTCCCTCGGTCAGATAGACGATATCCCCGGCGTTCGGAGTACCGCTGATCGGCTCGAAGTTGAAGACGCCGCTGACGTTGCCATTCCCGTCGAATGTCAGCCGCTTGATCCAGTGCTGGGCGTAATCGGCGAAGAAGTAATTGCCCTGCATCGAGCTGGGGAACTGCGTGCCGTGGTAGACGAACCCGCCGGTGATGGCCGCGTTGGTCCCATTGTGCTCGTAGTCGTACAGAGGGCTCGTGCAGGGTGCCGAACATGGCCCTTCGGAGTCCGGCCAGCCGTAGTTGGCGCCACGGGCACCCAGGTCGAGTTCCTCGTTGGAGCTCGCTACGTTCCCCCCAACGTCGCCGATGTAGAGCCGCCCGGTCGGGGCGTCGTAGAACGCGCGGTAGGGATTGCGCAGGCCATAGGCCCAGATGGAATCCCAGTGTGGGCCGGCGCCGTCATAGAACGGGTTGTCCGTCGGCACCGTCCCGTCCTTGTTGATCCGGTGGACTTTCCCGCGCGGGCTGGTCAGATCCTGCGAGGGCGACCCTTGGAAGTGCTCGCCCGTCGTGAAGTAGAGCTTTCCATCGTTGCCGAAGGCAATGGCACCGCCGTGGTGCTCGGCGTTGGCGATCTCCGGATCCTGGTAGAGGACGAACTCGCTGCCCGGGACCGTCCCGGTGACGCTGGAGTTGGCTGTGAATCGGGACAGACGATCCACGTTTGGCGTCCCCAATGTGTAGAAGACGTAGTAGTAGTGGTTGTTGGCGAAATCGGGGTCGAGCGCCACGTCGAATATCCCCTGCTGGACGCCGGCCGACCCGATGTTGTTGATCTGCAGAAACGCGGTTGGATCCGGGTTCGTGTACGGGGGCGGCAAGACCTTGATCTTGCCCGCCAGCTCCGCCACCAACATGCGGCCATCGGGCAGAAACTCGATGCTCGTGGGCAGGTCGAAGCCGCTTGCGAGCACCTGATTCTGGAAAGAGTCGCTGTTAGCGACCGTCACATTGACCACAGCCGACAACGTTGTCTTGTTGTCGCTGTCACGGGCTCGGGCGGTGAGCGTGTGCGCGCCGTTGGGAATCTGCCGGGTGTCCCAGTTGGCTCCGTAGGGAGCGGTCATGTCCTCCGGCCCCTGCGGAGCTCCGTCGACATAGAACTGCACGCCGGCCACGCCGACGTCGTCGCTCGCGTCGGCCGTGATGATGCGGTTGCCGGACACGACCGCGTCATTCGCGGGAGAGGTGATCGAGACGCTCGGCCCGGTCGGGTCAGAGGCTGGGGCGGTCAGTGGCGTATTCAGGTCGTTGACCACCTCGGCCGGGCTCTCGGCGCGGTTGTAGACCCTCACGTCGTCGAGGCTGCCGTTGAAGAACTGGCTCGGTCTCAGATCCGCGGCCATGTACAGGAGCGAGTCCCGGGCGGTGATGCTCCCAGCGAGTGACGGACTGGAGACGAGGTTTCCGTTCACGTAGAACCGCGCGCTCGTACCGTTGAACACGATCGCCAGATGACTCCATTGGCCGAGGGCCAGCTGGCTGCCCATGGAGGCGCCCGTCAGGCCGCCCGCCGAGCCGAGGTAGAAGTGAGGGGTGGTTCCCCCGTCCAGCTCCAGCCCGTACTGGTAGTACGGCGAGCTCATCGAGCCGCTCCAGAACTTGGCGAACGGCACCTGGTCCCCCCCACCGGCGAGCGGGTTGATCCACATCGACAGGGTCATCGCGCTGCCGGAGAAGTTGAGTGATGGCGAGCTGGGCGCCGTAAGGAAGTCGTTCACGCCATCGAAGCGGAGACCGCCGCCGTATTTCCCGGGCGTCCATGTGGGGCCGTTCTGCAGAGTCGCGTTGTTGCCATTGCCCGAGACGTCGTTCACCGACGTGCCGAGGCTCTCGTTGAAGGCCCAACCGGCCACGAGCCCGGCGGGCGTCGGCGGCGCGGAGTTGGAGACGGTGACCGTCACCGAGCTGCTCGAGGTGCCGAGATTGCCGGCTGTGTCGCGGGCCCTGGCTTGGAGGGTGTGCACGCCGTTCGACGCCGTCGTCGTATCCCACTGGATCGAGTAGGGGGCGGTGGTGTCCTCGGCGCCCAGGCTCGCCCCATCCAGCAGGAACTGGACGCCGGCGACCCCGACGTTGTCGCTCGCGTTGGCGGAGACGGTCACGGTCCTCGAGACGACCGAGCCGGCGGCGGGGGCGGTCACGGAGGCGCCTGGAGGCAGGTTGTCGCTCGAGACCTCGGTGTACGGGACCGGCGTCGAGCAGCCGGAGAGATTGCCGGCCTGATCGGTCGCCGTCGCGGAGAAGTTGGCGGTCACGTCGTTGGCCACCGTCGCAGTGAGCCCTGGTGACGCGAAGGCGGCGGCCGAGCCCTGGGCCTCGATCGAACCCCCACAGCTCGGGGACTCATAGAGGCGCACGGTCGAGCCGGCCTCAGCCGAGCCCTTCACCTCGGGGTTGTTGTCATTCGCGGGCGAGGTGGGGCTGGTCGAGGTGATCTGAGGGGCCGCGGGGGAGGTCGAGTCCTCGACGTAGTTGACCGCGTTCGAGCAGGCTGAGTCGTTGTTCGACGCGTCGCTCGCCCTTGCGCTCAGGGCTGCGGTCACGTCGCCTGTCACCGCCACGGTGATCCCGCCGCCGGTGAACTGCGCGACCGTGCCAGTGGCCTGCGGTGTCCCCGAGCAGGTCGCGTTCCTGTAGATCTTCACCTGGGTGGGGGATCCCGCTCCCACCGTGCCGATCACCTCGGGGTTGTTGTCGTTCGCGGGCGAGGCTGGGCTGGTCGAGGTGATCGTCGGCGCCGACACCCCGTTCGACTCGCTCTTGAAGGCCGCCATGTGCATCACCCACCTGGCGCCGTTCTGGGTGGCGGTCGCGTTGTAGGAGCCGGCCGAGGTCACGTTCCTGTCCTCGGTCCGGGAACCGTTGGCACCGTTGACGTTGGCATTCAGGCGGCTGGTGAACCCCGTCCCGGCCGCAGTCACACTGCTACTTGAAGACGCGGCGCCGAAGATCAGGTCGTTGGCGTTGGAGGTCGTCGCCGAGCCGCTGTTCATGGCGCTCGTCGTACCGATGCTGGTGGCGCTCGCGTCCAGCGGATTGTTCCGGTCGAGCCCCGAGTACTCGTGGATGTAGAGCTTGCCAAACGACGTTATGGCGGTCCCGAATGTCGCCGTGACGGTATTGGCTCCGCCCGCGACGTTTCTTGCATAGAACACCTGTGAACGCCAGCTGTTGGTACTCCCCCAAGCTGTCGCCGGCGCCACGCTCGTATAGGTGTTACCCCTGCTGTCGGAGAGGGCAACGGATCCTGTGTTGTTCCAAGCCACGTAGACGACGATCAGGTTGCCCGCCGCGTTGGGATTAGTGAATGCGAGGCTGTTCACCATGCCCGACGTGATTCTCTTCTGACGCCCCTGGGTGAAGCTCTGCGTGGCGGCGTCCACCGACGGAAGGGAAAGCAACCCAATCAGGGCCCCAGAAACAACCAGCAAACCCACCAAGGCGAACCGGCGTGACTGACGGTGTTTTCGGCGTCTACTCATCCTTCGGCGGAGCACTAGCGCCCCCAGGCGTCCGAGCAGACCCAATCCCCAATGGCTGTCCTATTGCATAAATCGAGACCCGAAGCGAACGGAAGCCAAAAGCCATTGTAAGCGGCGGTCTTCCCTCAGAGGGACGATCTTTGGTGGAACTCTCCCGGCTTCAACACATGACCCCCCTTTCCGCACTCCCCTGAGACAGCAGCATTCGTTCTGACTCATCACGGGGCCGATTGGGACTTGGCCCTCCATGCAGCGGCCGGCTCGTCGTAAGCAGACCCGCCCGCTCCAGCCGTTCGGCGGCGTGCCGGATGACCTGATAGCCGAGTCCGGATCGGCGCGCGATGTCGAGCAACGTCGAGCGGCCGTCACTCAAGTTCAGGACCCAAAGCATGGCGCGCTCGTCGTCCGGCGTCTCCACCGCTCCGCCAGCCGAGCGATAGAGGCCGCGCCGCCCGAGCTGCGGCTCACCGTAGGGGCTCAGGTTCGTGCAGCGGCGGTTTGTCTCGAGCACGTCAACAACGTCGAGACAAGCATCAACCGCTTCCGCGAGCGAGTCGGGCCGAATGCGGTCCAGACCATCCGCGGACGTGTGGTAGCCGCTCGAACTCGCCGTGCGGCGTTCGCATCAGCGAGCCGACCGGCAGGTCGAAACCGGGCGAGCAGAACTGGCGCTCGTCCCCGCCCCAGGGCTCCCAGGGAAGCACCCGGTGCGGAGCGCCCGAGTCTCGCAAGCACGGTCTCCACCGCGAGGTCTATGTCGGCATCGCCGCGGCGGCTGCGCTTGTAGGTCAGGTTCCCGCCATCGCCGATACACGAGAGCGTCAGGCCGTGCTCTATCCGATCGAGCCGGTCGCGGTTCTGATGCAGCCAGGCGAGCGGCCCGATCGTTCCAGGGGCGAACAGGAAGCGGTACGAGTACCGAAGCCGCCGGCCTCATCAGCCGCTTCGCGAGCATCGTCGCAACGACCATCCCCGAGAGGTTGTCGTTGGCGAGCGAGGGGTGGCACACGTAGGTCGAGATCAGGACCTCGCCGTGCCCAGCTCCCTCGATCAGATGCTCGGCGTAGGAGAGGTGGCCTGGTTCGAGGGTCGAGTCGATGACGACGTCGTAGTCGCCCGGCTCGAGATCGAGCAGCTGCCGATGGGAGAGGCAGAACCCCCAGGTGCGCTCGTAGTAGGACGTTCGGTAGGGGATCAGGTCCGGCTGGTCGGGAAGCGTGTGGAGGTGCTCGCGCAGCTCCTCGAGTGGCAACCTCGCCCGTACGGGCTCGCTGTACGAGACCACGTGCAGCGACGAACGGCGAAAGTCGACGACCGTGCTGCCGTCCGGGGCGGCGATGTACGCGTCGCGGATGTTCCATTCGTCCGGCACGATCCAGTCGAACACCCTGGTGCCACTGGGGATGTCGGTGCGCTCGATCGGAATCTGCTCTTCGATCAGGTCGAAGGTCGCCCGAACACCGCTGCCGGTGAGGCTCCTGCACAGCGGAAACAGCTGTCGCGCGAGCGCGTGTGCTTCGCGCCCGGTATCGCCTGTGCCGGGGCTCATCACAGCGCG
Source organism: uncultured Solirubrobacterales bacterium (assembly GCA_963777575.1). Taxonomy (GTDB): domain Bacteria; phylum Actinomycetota; class Thermoleophilia; order Solirubrobacterales; family 70-9; genus DASUPK01. The sequence goes on from CAVZRH010000007.1 coordinate 10,843, forward strand.
CCCACCCGGAACGTTCTCCCGTTCAGGTCCTGGGGCTCGCGGCATGCGAGCTCGCATACGGCGGCGGCGACCTCGTCGGGGCTACGGCTGGTCCGGTTTTCGTACGCACGAACGAACCGCTCGCGATCGGGGAAGTCGAGCCTGCGCACCTCTTCCTGCATGGCGGTCTCAGTGATCCCCGGATCCAGAGCACACACCGCGCACCCGTTGTCGCCGAGGTCGGCTGCGGCCGAGCGAACAAGATGCTCGGCACCCGCCTTCGAGGCGGCGTAGGCACTCCAATAAGGCTTGGCCCTGTTGGCCGCCCCCGTCGTGATGTGGATCGCTAGGCCGCCTCTCGAGGCCAGCCCGCTGGCTAGCCCAGCCCGAAGGACGTTGTAGGTCCCGATCAAGTTGACTTCGACGGCTCGTCGCCACTCGACCGGATCGCTTTTCAGCAACGGCCCGACAGGCTGAATCGTCCCGGCGCTGTGCACGAGCAGCCGCAACCGCGGAAGGACCCGCGAAGGCCTCCTCGAGCTGCTCAAAGGAGGTGACGTCGAGTTGCAGCGACACGCTTGCCTCGTCGCTCGGCCGACGCGCGACGCCGGCCACATGCCAGCCCTGCTCGCGCAGCTTCCTGCACGTGGCGGCGCCGATACCGCTGCTCGCACCCGTCACCAAAGCCGCGGGTTGGTCTGCAGGGGGTGCGGTCACGCGAGCACGGCCTTGCGGCAGAAGAAGGCCTCGGCGTGGGCGCTCGGCGAGTTGCACTCCATGCCGCGCAGCCGGAGCAGGCCCGAGAACAGGTCCTCGCGAAACCAGCGCTTCGACCGCTGCGAGGCGAAGTGGTCCATCAGGTGGTCGATCTTGCGACGCGAGAGCCGTTCGGAGAGTGGCACGAACGTGTTCGGGGCACTCATGTCCCCGTCGTATTTCGGCACCTCGTATTCGAGGATCAGGTGGTCCCGGAAGGTGTTCCAGGTCAGCTCGCAGCTGATCCGGTGATCCTGGTGCAGGTCGCCGCGCTGATGGGTGAAGACCACGTCCGGGGAGAAATCAGCCTTCAGGCCCTCGAAGAAGTCCTTGATCCTCTTGCCCTCGTAGGGAAAGAAGCCGTCGGGGAAGTCGCAGATCACGACCTCGCTGTCAGGCACCCCTTCGAGCAGCGCCTCGGCGCTTCGCCGCGCCTCCTCGCGCGCGCTCGCCCTCTCCGCTCAGGACCACCCAGCGGATCTCGGAGACAGCTCCACTCCTCGATCAGCTTCAGGATCGTCCCGGCGCAGCCGATCTCGATGTCGTCGGGGTGGGCGCCGATCGCGAGCGCGCGAGCCGGCGGACGCTTCGGCCCGGCCCAGGAGAAGCGGCAGCATCATCCAGAGGCCACGGACGCGAGCTCGCGGCCTGCGACGCGATCGGGATCCCAGACCTGCCAGGGGGCGTCTGCCGTCCTCGTGCAGGGTCTCGAGCCACTGCTGGTCCTTCAGCGTGTCCATCGGGGCCCAGAATCCCTCGTGCCGCTGCGCGAGCAACTGGCCGGCCGACATCAGTCTCTGCAACGGCTCCTCGACGAGGTCCTCGCCGGGTCGCAGCTGGTCGAGGAACTCCCGGCGCAGGATGAAATAGCCGCCGTTGATCCAGATATCGGAGCCCATCACGTCGCGCATCGACCGGACCCGACCATCGCCGGCCATCGAGACCACGTGGAAGCTGTAGTTGGGGCGCACCGCGAGGAAGCTCGCCGTCGCCTGCTCGGCCTCGGCGCGGGCGATCATCGCGGGCAGGTCCGCGTCGGTCAGCGTGTCCCCGTAGTTGGCCAGGAAGAGCTCGTCGTCGGCCAGCAGGTGGCGGACGGCGCGCAGCCGCTCACCGATCGGCGCCCGCAGGCCGGTGTCCACGAAGGTGATGTTCCAATCGTGGATGTCGGTCCTCAGCAGATGGACATCCGCGCCGCCGTTGGACAGGACGAAGTCGTTCGCCATCGCCTCGTTGTAGGTGAGGAAGAACTGCTTGATCGCCTCGGCCTTGTAGCCGAGGCAGAGCACGAAGTCGGTGAAGCCGAAGTGGGCGTAGTACTTCATCACGTGCCAGAGGACGGGCCGGGGGCCGATCGGAACCATCGGCTTGGGCACCGGCTCGGATGCCTCTCGCATCCGCAGTCCCTGGCCGCCGCAGAAGATCACCACCTTCATATGACTTTCACCTCCGGGATCGGGACGACGAACTGCGCACCCCAGTCGCGGGCGTGCGAGAGCTGAGCAACGATCTCATCGCTTAGGTTCCAGGGAAGAATCAGGATGAAGTCCGGACGGGCCTGCTCGAGCGCCTCCGGATGGTGGATCGGGATCCGAGTGCCGGGCAGGAACTGCCCCTGCTTGTACGGATTGCGGTCGACGGTGAACTCGAGCAGGTCGGCGCGGATGCCGCAGTAGTTGAGCAGCGTGTTCCCCTTGCCCGGGAGCGCCGTAGCCGGCGACTCGTCTGCCATCGCGGCTGACAGTCGATCAGGAACTCGACCAGGTTCCACTTGGTCTCGGTGACTCGCGGCGCGAACGCGCTGTATCCCTCGAGCCGGTCAAGATCGAGCTCTCGCTCGCGCTCGGCAAGCTCGGTGACCCGGGCGCTGATCGGGATGGCCCGCGCTCCTCCTCCCGTTGTGCGTAGACCCTGAGGGAGCCACCGTGCGTCGGCAGTTCGTCGACGTCGAATACCTCGAGGCCGTGAGCACGGAGCACCGTTCTGTGCGGTGAGGAACGAGAAGTAGGAGAAGTGCTCGTGGTAGATCGTGTCGAACTGGTTCCCCTCGATCAGCCGCGCCAGATGGGGGAACTCGATCGTGATCACACCGTCGGGAGCCAGCACCCGCCGCATGCCGGCGGTGAAGTCGTTGAGGTCGGGGACGTGGGCGAAGACGTTGTTCGCGACCAACAGGTCGGCCTGGCGACCCTCCGCCACCAGGCGAGAGGCAAGCTCCCGGCCGAAGAACTCGACGATGGTCTCTATCCCTCGCTCCCGAGCGGCCTCCGCAACGTTGGCTGCGGGCTCGACCCCAAGCGCTGGTATGCCCCGCTCAACGAGATGTTGGAGCAGGTAGCCGTCGTTGCTGGCCAGCTCCACCACCTGGCTGTCCGGCCCCAAGCCCGAACCGCTCGACCACCGACTCCACGTAGTCGCGGGCGTGAGCCACCCAGGAGTCCGAATAGGAGGAGAAGTAGGCGTACTCGGTGAAGATCTCCTCCGGCGCCACGAGCTCCTCGAGTTGCACCAGGAGGCAGTGCTCGCAGACTCGAACATGGAGCGGGTAGAAGGGCTCCATCTCGCCAAGCCGCTCCGCAGGAACGTAGCTCTCGCAAAGCGGTGACATGCCGAGGTCGACGAAGGTGTGGCGCAGGGGCTCCGAACAGAAACGGCAGCCGGGCACGCCCGGGGGGGCTGACCGGGTATCGACCTGATCTCGAAGCTCGACTTCCATGAACCGCTCTCGGGGCACCAACGTGGAACGAGGCGCGATTCTCCCGCGCCCGACCTGCGCCCACCGCGATCGGTTCCAATTACGTTGGATCTGCGGCTCGGCGCGCCCCGCAGCGTGGATGTCAGCCGTTGTCTGATTGGGCGACGATGACCGAACAGGAGCTACAGCTGGATCTCAGCATCGGTGGGGCGGACATACGCGCCCCCCTGGAGCTGCCCGATCCGGCGCACCTCCTTCCCGTCGCTTCCCGCTCCTCGGACCCGCAGGTTCGTACCGCGCGATCAGGCCCTGGGGGAAATCCCCGAGGGCAGACTGCAGGGAGCGATCTACCGCCGGGACACGATCTACCGCCGCGCTCTTGCGCTCGCGGATGTCGCCTCGGCGGCCATCGCCGTCCTGGTCGGCGTGCCGATCCTGGGTAACGATGCCCTCAACCCTGCTGCGCTACTCGCCCTCCCGTTGCTGCTCGTGGTCGGAAAGGTCACGGGGCTCTACGACCGCGACGAGAACCTGTCAGAAAAACGACCCTCGACGAGGTCCCCACCCTGTTCTGGGTTGCCACCCTCTACGCGCTGCTCATCTGGCTGGCCGGGGACAAGATCGTCGACGGCACCTTCGGCCGCGACCAAGCGGTCGCGGTATGGGCGCTGCTGTTCGCGAGCATGGTCACGATTCGCACCCTCGCCAGGCAGGTGGCGCGAGCGCTGTCGGGCGAAGAGCGATGCCTGATCCTGGGCGACGCCGAGACGGCGAAGTGGATCACGCGTCGGTTCCGCGAGGCGCCGGGATTGAGGGCGCGGGTAGTCGCGCGAGCGCCGCTGGCGGGGGTGCCCGGCTGGAACGGCTCGCGCGTCAACGGCGCCAACGGCTCCAACGGCTCCAACGGCTCACAACGGCGGCCCAGGAGAGGAGACTGGAGCGCCTGCTCACCTCGGAACGGATCGAGCGCGCGATCATCGCGCCGCGCGGAGAGATCTCCGACGACCTCTTGAACACGACTCGGACCCTGAAGATCGATGGGGCTGAGGGTCAGTGTGCTGCCGCGGCTGCCCGAGGTCGTGGGCTCGTCGGTCGAGCTGGACGACGTGGATGGGATCACCCTGCTTGGGATGCGTCGGTTCGGCCTCACGCGCTCTTCGGGAGCGGTCAAGCGCTCGTTCGACTTCGTCGGCGCCGGTCTCATCCTGCTGGTGCTCGCCCCGCTCCTGGCGACGATCGCGGTCGCGATCAAGCTCGACTCCCGCGGCCCCGTCCTCTTCCGGCAGAGGCGCATGGGCCGGCACGGCGTCCCGTTCGAGATGCGTCAAGTTCCGCACCATGGTGGACGGGGCCGAGGCTCAGAAGTCCGCCCTCGCGGCTCGAAACGAGGCGGTAGGCGATCTTCAAGATCAAGGACGACCCGCGAATCACCCGGGTCGGCAAGCTCCTACGCCAGATCTCGCTCGACGAGCTGCCCCAGCTGTTCAACGTGCTGCGCGGTGAGATGTCGCTGGTCGGTCCCCGGCCCTGGCCGCTCGACGAGGACGACAGGATCGAGGGCTGGCGGCGTTCGCGGCTCGAGCTGCCGCCCGGGATCACCGGTCCCTGGCAGGTCTTCGGCTCGGCTCGAATCCCGCTCAACGAGATGGTCAAGATCGACTATCTCTACGGCGCGAACTGGTCGCTGTGGCTGGACGTGAAGATCCTGCTGCGTACGGTGCCGTTCGTGTTGGGGCGCCGCGGACTGTGAGCGAGCCAAATGGAGAAGCGCGGCCCCGAACGGCGAGGCGTGGGCGCAGGCAGGTTCCGAGGGGAACCCCGAAGGAGCTCAAGCGGATCTGTCTCTGCCCGCGATGTCTGGCCGAGGCCCGAAAGGCGGCGCGGCGATGACGCCGGCAGAGAGAGGCGCTCTCGAGACGCAAGCGCGTCGTCGAAGCCCTCTGCGCGTGGCAACGTCCCGCGCGAGCTCCAGACCGCGAAAGTCCGACCGACCATCGGCGCGTTCCTGAGTCGAATGGACTTTGGAAATGCGAGAGGCGACGGGTTGTCCGTGGCGCTGTGCGGCAGCGATCCGGATTTCCGCGACCAGGTCGCCGCGGCGCTCGAGGCCGGCGGCCATGCCGTTCTGGCTCGATCCGCGAGTGGCGACGGGCTGCTGGCCTCCTGCATCGGCAACGTGCCCGCCTGCATCGTGGTCGCCGCACGACCGACCAGACCGATCGACCGTGGACATCGTGCGCCTGGTTCGCTCGAGACTCGAGGACCTCCCGGCAGTCCTGGTCTGTCGACGCGCGGCGATCGCCGATGTCCGCCGCGCACTCGAACTGGGTGTCGACGGGATCGTTCTGCAGGAGGGCCTCGAGGACGCACTGGGCGCCGTCGTCGAGGCCGTCTGCGCGGGGCAGGTGTCGGCACCCAGCGAACAGCGCCGGGCGCTGCGGGCGCGCGCGTTGACCACCCGCGAGAAGCAGGTTCTGATGTTGGTGGCCGCGGGGCTGACCAATTCGCAGATCGCCGCCGAGCTGTTCCTGGCCGAGAGCACCGTCAAGAGCCATCTGTCGTCGGCCTTCGGCAAGCTCGGTGTCTCCTCTCGAAGCGAAGCGGTCGCCGTCATCCTCGACCCCGAACGCGGACGCGGACTCGGCATCGGCGTGGTCCCGGCGCCCGCCGCCGCCGTCGGCCACTAGCAATCCACGGGAACTCGGGCCTCGCCCTCCTGCGGTACGAGCTTCGATCGACCGAGATTCGTATGAGTTGCGGTTTCGTAGCAATCGCAGGCCTACCGCAAAAAAGGCACCGGCGGCGGGGCGTTTTTATGGAGATGGGACAGCCGACACCAGTGCACGCCATAGCATGACCTTTACGTTGGAGATCTCGCTCGGATTCGACGACTTCGGTTGGAGCGCCCTGCAGGACCAGGCGCGCGCGGACGGGCTGGAGCTCGACCAGCTGATCGATCTGGCTTGCAGCTACTACGAGTCGCAGCTCGGCTCAGACCGAACGGCGATGCGCGTGCCGCGTTTCGAACGATCCACCGGCGGACGGGAGGACCGCGTCTTGCAGCTCGAGATGGGGGCGGAGACTCATCGTCGACTCGAGCAGGAGGCCCTTCGTCAAGGCGTCGAGCTCGAGCGTCTGCTCGAGCACGCTGCGATGTTCTACCTCGCCGACCTCGACGCCGGTCGGGTGACTAAGCAGATCGTCGGGCTCACCGGCCGCTAGCTGCGGTCACCGGAATCTCACCCGGACGCAGCTCAGAGCGCCTGAAGCGAGGTGACGGGAGCGACTCCGAGCTCCCGCAGCGAGACCTTCAGCGCAGCACGCCCGCGGTGATGCAGCCCCTGGATCGAAGCCTCGCTCTTTCCGAGTCGCTCGGCGATCTCGGTCGGCGAGAGGCCCCCGATGTGCCGCAGGACCAGCACCTGCCGCTGCGACTCGGGCAAGTCCGCCAGCGCCGTCTTGAGGGCATCCGTGTACTCGAGCGACGTCTGTTCCTGACCGTCTTCGCTGATCCGCACCTCTTCGACCGGGATCTGCCTCTTGGAGCGGAGGTGATCCAGCGCCGCATTCCGTGCGACGCGCATGATCCATGCGGCGAATGGGACATCCCGCTGCTCGTATTTCCGAATCGCGCGCATCAGCTTGGCGAAGACGTCCTGGGTGATGTCCTCGGCCGCATGGTGGTCGTGGACGATGCTCTGGACGAACCGCTGCACGTCGTCGGAGTAGCGGGAGTAGAGATATGACAGCGCGTCCCAGTCCCCCGCCTTGGCCGCGGCAATTGCCTTCCGCTCCAGGTCGCGCGCACGCATCTCGCTGTCCTCAGCGGCGGTCGGAACTACGCCATGCTCCGTTGCCATGGTGGCAGCATGGCCGCTCGCGACGGTGCTGTGAATCACCCGTGTGCGCGATTTGGCGTTCAGTCCGATGAACGCCCAGTTTGCGGGACTCCTACGTACACACTTCTCGCAAACTGCTGGAAATCAGTGCCGAAAGGGCCAGACGCCGCGGGCCTGTCCGGGGCTGAGCATAGGATCGCCGCTGTTTAGACCTGCCGGACGAGGTATATGGTCGCCTCTTGCGGGCTGGGCCCATGGGGAAAGACGAAACGAAAGCCGACTCCAGCGAACGCGCGGCAAAGGCCGATCCACCCGACCGCGCTGCCGTCGACCCCGCGCTCGAGGAGGACGTGATGCGCGCCCTCCTCAACCCTGATGAGTGCAGCGCGGACGAGATCGATGAGCTGCTCACCCGCTGCGCCGCGGAGACGCTGCAGCTGCAGGCCGACCGGACCCGGACCGAGACCGCCGCTCGGGTATTGGAAGCCGACCGGGTGCGGCTGTTCGAGCTGATGGCAGAGGTTCGGGCGCTGCGCGACCGGATCAAGAAGCCTGACCGACCTTCCTGAGCCCCGTCCTTCCGTCGCTCAGACCAAACCGGCTCGGACCGCCTTGACGGCCGCTTCGGCGCGGTTGCCCGCCTCCAGCTTGTCGAGCAGGGTGGAGACATGTGTCTTGACCGTCTCCGAGCTGATCACCAGCTCCGCCGCGATCTCGTTGTTGTCCTTTCCATCGACGATCAGGCTCAGCACCTCGCTCTCACGGCCAGTCAGCGTTGGGCGGTTGTTGGCGCCGGGGACCGGCAGGGGTTCATGTGCCCGGAGCCGCTCGACCAGGGCGGAGGCCACCGGAGGGGAGAGCGCGCTTTCACCGGCGGCGGCAGCGGCGATCCCGGCCAGGATCTGGTCGCCCTCGGAGTCCTTCAGCAGACAACCGGAAGCGCCGGCCCTGATCGCGTCCATGACTTGATCGGTTTCCGGGGCGACGGCCATCAGCAGCAGTTGGACGCCCGGGGACGCGAGGCGCAGTCTTACGGTCGCATCCAAGGCGGACCCCCCGACCATTCGGATGTCAAGGAGGACCACTTCCGGACCCGTCTGCCTGGCGAGGGCTTCCGCATCCTCGACGTTGCTGGCCTCCCCGACGACCTCGAGGCCGCTCGCCTCCAGATGCTCACGCAGGCCGCGACGAAAGAGGACGTGGTCATCGGCGATCAGAACCCGAATGCCGGCCTTCATGGCCGCTAGGTTGCCAGAAGCCACGCCCCGACTCCCTCGCTCAGGTCTCAGGTTGGCAAATGAAGCACGAGAAGAGAGGCGCCGAGACCCGCGGCTGTCGCTCTTAACCCTTTGCCAGCCAATCGCGTTCTCCCGGTGCCCGTTTGGTCCCGTTGGACTTTCTGGCTCGAACAGTGAACGACCCTACGTCGAACGCGGTGGGAAGTCAACCCGCGCCTCCGGCAGACTTGCCCGGGTGAACTTCATCGAGGACGTCATGGAGCGGGCGCCCGCGTCGACGCTCGGGATCGTCGCCATCGACGCGTTCGGCACTCGGCGCGAGTGGCACTACGGCGAGCTGGTCGCCCGCAGCGCCGGTCTCTCGGGCGCCATGGCGGCGCTCGGCGTCGAGCGCGGCGATGCCGTGATGACGTTGGTCGGCAGCCGGATCGAATGGGTGCTCGCGATGCTCGCCTGCTTTCGGATGGGCGCCGTCGCAATGCCCTGCAACCCCCAGCTGCGCCGGAAGGACCTCGAGGTCAGGGTCCAGGCGGCGAACCCGAAGCTCTGCATCGGCGAGGAGGAGCTGCTCGGCGAGCTGCCCGGCGGAATCCCGGCGATGACGATGGCCGAGGTCGCCGATGCGCTCGACGAGGACCGCCCCCAGGAGACCCCCGCCGACATCGCCGATCTCGACCCGGAGGACCCGGCCGTGATCATCTTCACGTCCGGTACCAGCGGTGACCCCAAGGGCGTGCTCTACCCACAGCGCTACCTGACCGGCCAGCGCCTGCAGGCCGAGCACTGGGTCGGGGCCCGCGACGGGGGAGCTCGCCTGGTGCACCGCGGCGCCGGGCTGGTCGAAGTCGACTCGCAACGCCTTCATCGCACCCTGGCTCAGCGGAGCCGCCGCGCTGCTTCACGACGCGCGCTTCGACCCCGCCGAGCGCCTCGGAATCGTCGAGCGCGAGGGCGTCAACGTCCTCTGTCAGGCGCCGACCGAGTACCGGATCCTCGCCAAGCGAACCGAGCTGCGGCCGGTCCGCTCGCTGCGCCGCATGGTCTCCGCGGGCGAGCCTCTCAACCCGGACGTGATCCGGGCCTTCCGCGAGGCGATGGGGATCGGGATCGGCGACGGCTACGGGCAGACCGAGACCGGAGCCGTCAGCGGCATGCGCCCGGACGACGACGATCCGGCGCGCGACGGATCGATGGGCAGGCCCGCTCCCGGGGGTCGAGACCCGCGTCGTCGACGGCGAGCTGCAGGTGCGTCCGGAGATCGGTGCCCAGCTTCTTCAGCCACTACCTGGACGAGGAACCGTTCGAGGGCGACTGGTGGGCCACCGGTGACCACGTGCGCCAGGACGAGGACGGCTACCTCTGGTTCGAGGGCCGCGACGACGACATCATCATCACCGCCGGTTACCGGGTCGGGCCCTTCGAGGTCGAGTCGGCGCTCGTCTCCCATCCGGCGGTCGCGGAGGCCGCCGCGGTTCCGGCGCCCGACGAGGAGCGCGGATCGGTCGTCCGTGCGATCGTCGTGCTCGCCGACGCCGAGCCCTCCGACGAGCTGGCGGCTGAGCTTCAGGATCACGTCAAGCGGGTGACCGCGCCGTACAAGTACCCGCGCATCGTCGAGTTCACCGACGAGCTGCCGAAGACCCCCAGCGGCAAGATCCGGCGCGCCCAGCTTCGGGGCGTTTGATGGCGAAGCCGTCCGCCGACCGCCCCCTGGGCCAGCTTCGCGGGAATCTTCATCGTCACCAACCTCGGCCTGCTCGCCGTCGGCGCGACCCTGGCCGTCCTCCCCCACTACGTCAAGGACAACCTGAACGGCTCCGACCTCGAGGTCGGGATCGTCTCCGGGGCGTTCGCGTTCACGGGCATCGTCTGCCGCCCGATCGCGGGGAACATCGCCGATACCCGGGGCCGCAAGCCGACCGTGATCGTCGGGGCGCTGCTCGCCGCCGTCGCCGGGGCGCTCTACTTCGTCCCGGCCGGGATCGCGGGCCTGATCATCGCCCGCTTCTTCCTCGGCGCCGGCGAGGGAACCGTCTTCGTCGCAGGCTCGGCGTGGAACGTGGACATGGCCCCGGAGGAGGCCCGCGGCCGGATGATCGGCCTCTACGGCCTCGCCATCTGGACCGGGTTGACGCTCGGGCCCCCGATCGGCGTGCTGCTTCAGGACGCCGGTGGCTTCCACCTGGTCTGGGCGTTCGCCGCGGGCGCGCCGCTGCTCGGCGCCGCCATCGCCTCCCGGCTTCCCGAGCAGTACGAGCCGAGCCGAGGAGTCAGCGCGCGGGCCGTTCATCTCGCGCGAGGCACTCGGCCCCGGGCGTGACGTTCGCGCTCAGCGTCTTCGGCTTCGCCGCCGTCTCGGCCTTCATCGTGCTCAGCCTGGATCAGCGGGGAATCGGACACGGGCCGGCCGTCTTCAGCGTCTTCGCCGCGACCGTGGTCGCGACGCGGCTCCTGGCGGGTGGGTTGCCGGACCGGATCGGCCCCGCACGCTGCGCCGTGGGCGCCGCCCTGATCGAGGCCGCGGGCCTGACTCTGGTCGGCGCCGCCGATGACCTCGCGGTCGTGATCGCCGGAGCGATCGGGATGGGTGCGGCCTTCTCTCTCCTCTTCCCCTCCCTCTCCCTCGTGGCGATCAACCGGGTCGGTCCCGAGCGCCGCGGCAAGGCGATGGGCACCTTCACCGCCGCCTTCGACCTCGGCATGCTGGTCGGCTCACCGCTGGTCGGCGCGGCGGCCGCGATCGCGGGGTACAGCGCGGCGTTCTACGTCGCCGCCGTCGCGGCCCTCGGCTGTGCCGTCATGTCGGCGGCGATGTCGAGGGAGACAGAGGGCGAAACCGTTCCCCAGATAGTCTGAGCGACCGATGGCCCAGAACACAACGGCGAGCGAGGGAACGCTCGACCGCAAACAGATCAACAAGCTCACCGAGGAGCAGATGGCGCGCTTCCGCGAGCACACGCCGACCTCGGCGGAGTACTTCGACCGCGCGCGCAAGGTGATGCCCGGCGGCGTCCCCTCCTCGTTCCAGCTCAACGACCCGTGGCCCGTCTACATCGACCGCGGCAAGGGCGCGCTCGTCTGGGATGTCGACGGCTCCGAGTACGTCGACTTCCACAACGGCTTCGGGGTGATGTGCGTCGGACACGCGAACCCGGTGATCGGCGAGGCGGTCAAGGCGCGGCATGACGAGGGCACTCACTTCGCCGCGCCCACCAACGGCTCCATCGTCTCGGCCCAGAATCTGGTCGAGCGCTTCGGCCTTCCCCAGTGGCGCTTCACGAACTCCGGGACGGAGTCGACCATGGCGGCGATCCACCTCGCCCGGGGAGCAACCGAGCGCGACCTGATCATCAAGGTCGAGGGCTCCTACGACGGCCACCACGACGCCGTGATGGTCTCCTGCTATCCCGACCTCGACGAGCTCGGCCCCCGCGAGAGCCCGAACGCGGTCCCGTTCGGGAGCGGCTACCCGCAGGCGGTCGTCGATCTGACGGTGCCGGTCCCCTTCAACGACCCGGACATCCTCGAGGGAATCTTCAAGAAGCACGAAGGCAAGATCGCCGGAATGATCATCGAGCCGGCGATGATGAACATCAACATCATTCCGCCGAAGGACGGCTACCTCGAGCGCGTCCGGGAGCTCTGCACCGAACACGGAGCCAAGCTGATCTTCGACGAGGTGAAGACGGGCGCCACGATCTCCTACGGCGGCGCCATCCAGCGCTTCGGCGTGACCCCGGACATCATCTGCCTGGCGAAGGCGATCTGCGGCGGCTATCCGGGCGGTGCGATCGGGATGAACGCCGAGCTTGGCGAGGTGATCGCCTCCGACAAGGTCCACCAGATCGGCACCTTCAACGGCAACCCGCTGGTGATGGCTGCCGCCGAGGCGACGCTCACCAAGGTCCTCACCCCCGACGTCTACGACAAGCTCGAGGCGACCAACGAGGCCCTCATGGCGCGCTGCCAGGAGGTCATCGACAAGTACGGGCTCCCGGCCTACGCGCAGGGGCTCGGCGCGAAGGGCTGCGTGATCTTTGCTCCGGAGCCGATCTACGAATACCGCGACTACCTGACCAAGGTGGACGCCGAGCTCGCCACCCTCGCCTGGCTCTACCACATGAACCACGGCATCTTCATGACGCCCGGCGTCGAGGAGGAGTGGACGCTCTCGATCGCCCACGAGCAGGAGCACATCGACCGCTACGTGGCCGCCTTCGAGGCGTTCGCGGCCGACGTCTCCGGCTCGTAGGGGCGTCGCTCAGTTCGGCAGGGCGCCCGGAGGAAAGAGGGCTTGCCAAGGAGCCCAGGGCGTAACCCGATGGTGTCGCGCGGCGCTTTTCGGGGTACGCAAGTAGCCCTGGGAGGGAAAGAATGCGTATGGAACAGATCGATTCATCTTGGGGTGTGCCTCGAGCCCTTGCGATTGCAGGCACAGCCCTGACGCTGATCGTGGTCGGTGCCGTCATCTCGGGCGGAGCGGGAGCCGCGCCCGGGGATACCGATCTCGCGCTCACCAAGTCGGACAGCCCAGATCCCGTGACGGCCGGCGACAACCTCACCTACACGATCAAGGTGAAGAACCCGGGGACGCTGCCCGCCACCGAGGTGACGGTCACGGACGATCTTCCCGGTGGGGTCGACTTCGTCTCGGCGACAGGCGGCATCTGTCAGCGCGATGCGGACAAGGTGACCTGCGACCTCGGCCAGGTGGATGCCGACACGACGGCGACCGTGACGATCATCGTCAAGACGACGAAGGCCGGCACGCTGTCGAATACCGCCAGCGTCACCAGCCCCGAGGACATCGTCCTGGCGAACAACTCGGCGACGGCCACCACCACCGTGAGCAAGGCGCCGGCCAAGCCCAAGAAACCGAAGAAGCCGAAGGGACCGCCGAGCTGCGCCGCCCCGACCATCGCCGGGACCCCGGGCGATGACGTGATCACCGGCACCTCCCGGGGCGACGTGATCGTCACCTTCACCGGCAATGACCAGGTCTTCGCCGGCGGCGGCTCCGACCTGATCTGCACCGGTGGCGGCGCCGACTTCGTGTTCGGCGATTCGGGCGGCGACACCGTGATCGGCGGCAACGGGCCCGACCGGCTGATCGGCGGCGACGGCGGCGACCTGCTCAAGGGCAAGAACGGCCGCGACCGCCTCAAGGGCAACGCCGGCAACGACACGCTCAACGGCGGCAAGAAGCGCGACCGCTGCAAGGGCGGCCCGGGCCGGAACACGCTCCTGCGCTGCCCGTAGCCGGGGCTAGCCTGAGGCGCCGTTCAGGGCGAGTGCCTGGCGCGCCGCATCGACGTCCTCGGTGAGGATCACCAGCCGGACGCCGGTGAAGATCGTGTAGGCGACGTCGATGTTGACCCCGGCCTCGGCGAGGTCGCGAGCGATCTCCCCCATCGCTCCGGGCTTGTCGTGAAGGTCGACGACCACCGCCTCGCGCTCGTCGGCGACGCTGATCCCAGCCTCCTCGAGCGCCTCCCGCGCGGCGGCCCTGTCCTCCACCAGGAGGTGGATGAAGCCCTTGCCGTCCCCGACCATCGCGCAGAGGCCCGCGATGTTGATCCCCGCCTTGCCGGTCGCCTCACCCAGGTCAGCCAGCTTCCCGGGCTGGTCATCCATGATCACCGTGAGGTCCTTCATCCAGCCTCCAACTGTCGCTGCCGTCGCATCATATGCACAGGCCTGGGATCAAATGGGACGCGCGGGGTACTCTCGAAGAGATGGCCAACCGGCTCGCCGAGGAAACCAGCCCCTACCTCCTCCAGCACAAGGACAACCCGGTCGACTGGCAGCCATGGGGCCCGGACGCGCTGGAGCAGGCGGTGCGCGAGGACAAGCCGATCATGCTCTCGATCGGCTACTCGGCCTGCCACTGGTGCCACGTCATGGAGCGCGAGTCCTTCGAGGACGACGAGACGGCGAGGCTGATCAACGAATCCTTCGTGCCGATCAAGGTCGACCGCGAGGAGCGCCCCGACGTCGACGACATCTACATGGAGGCGGTTCAGGGCATGACCGGCCAGGGCGGCTGGCCGCTGACCGTCTTCCTCGACCCCGAGGGCGTGCCCTTCTACGGTGGGACCTACTTCCCCCCGGAGGCACGGGAGGGGATGCCGAGCTTCACGCAGGTGCTCGAGGCGACGGCGGGTGCCTACAAGACCCAGCGGGAGGAACTGCGCGAGGCGTCCGCCCGGATTCGCGAGTCGCTCGGCGCCGTCGGCCGGGTCGAGCAGTCGCCGGAGCCGCTCGACGAGTCCCTTTTGGCGCGGGCGCTCTCCGGGCTGCAGGGCAGCTTCGACCGATCCAACGGCGGCTTCGGCGGCGCGCCCAAGTTCCCACCCGCGAGCACGATCGAGTTCCTGCTCGACCGTGGCCAGAACGAGCCGGTCCGCCTGACCCTCGACAAGATGATGTTCGGCGGCATCTACGACCAGCTGGGCGGCGGCTTCCATCGCTACTCGGTTGACGCCTCCTGGCTCGTCCCCCACTTCGAGAAGATGCTCTACGACAACGCCCTGCTGGCGCGCGTCTACCTGCACGGCTGGCAGGTGACGGGCGAGGACCGCTGGCGCCGGGTCACGGAGGAGACTCTCGACTGGGCGCTGCGCGAGATGCGCGGGCCGGAGGGAGGCTTCTACTCGGCGCTCGACGCGGACTCCGAGGGCGAGGAGGGCCGCTTCTACGTCTGGGACGAGGAGGAGATGCGGACCGCGTTGGCCGAGGCCGGCGTCTCCGCGGACGCGATCGAGCGGGTGCTCGGCTACTGGGGCGTGAGCCCGGCCGGCAACTTCGAGGGGCGCAACGTCCTCCATGTCCCACTCGGCGCCAGCGCGCAGAGGCCCGCTGAGCTGGACGACGGCCGGACCGCGCTCTACGCCTGGCGGGATCGGCGAGTCCGCCCGGGGCTCGACGACAAGCGAATCTGCTCCTGGAATGCGCTGATGATCGCCGCACTCGCCGACGCGGGAGCCGCAACCGGCCGCCAGGACTACATCGACGCCGCCTCCGCCTGCGCCCGCTTCGTCATGGAGTCGATGCGGACCCCCGATGGGCACCTGCTCCGGACCTGGAAGGAGGGCGAGGCGCGGCTCAACGCCTATCTCGAGGACCACGCCTTCCTGGTCGAGGCCCTGCTGCGCCTGTACGAAGCCACGCTCGAGGTGCGCTGGTTCGACGCCGCGCGCGAGACGTCCGACACGATGATCGAGCGCTTCGCCGACGACGAGCGCGGCGGCTTCTTCACCACCTCCAACGACCACGAGGAGCTGATCGCGCGACGCAAGGACGTCGGCGACCACCCGATTCCCTCCGGCAACTCATCCGCGGCCTACGCCCTGCTCCGGCTCGCTGCCCTGACGGGTGAGCGCGAATACGAGGAGCGCGCGATCGGCACGATGCGCCTCTTCGCACCGGCGGCCGCCCAGCATCCGGACGCCTTCGGCCACCTGCTCCAGGCGATCGACTTCCACCTCTCCCCCGTCCGCGAGGTCGCCCTGGTCGCCCCCGCCAACGGCTCGGGGGACTCAGCGGCCCTCGGCGAGCTGGCCGGGGTCGTCCGCTCGGCCCACCGCCCCCACGTCGTCCTCGCCGGCGGCCCGGAGGGCTCAGAGCGTCCGGAGCTGCTGCGCGAGCGAACCTCCGTCGAGGGCCAAGCCGGCTGCCTACGTCTGCGAGCACTTCACCTGCAAGCAGCCGGTGACGGACCCTGAAGCCTTGGCCGCGCTGCTCTGACGCCTCAGCGGCAGGCCGACACCGGCACCGGCACCTGGCAGCACGTCACCGCAAGCGGGACAACTCCCCCCGGCACGGCATCGATTGCGGTCTATATCGCTGATCCCTCCGGCGTAGCCCAGACGATCTACGTCGATGACGTAGACCTTCAAACCGCTGCGCCCACTCCGATCGACGTGCTCGCCAACGACAACGACGGCGGCGACGGCGGACCCATCCAGATCGACTCGGTCACCCAGCCGGCCCACGGCACCGTGACGGTGGCCGCCGACAACAAGAGCCTCTCCTACCAGCCGAACGCCGGCTACTGCAACGACGGCAGCCCCACCGACGACTTCACCTACACGCTGAACGGCGGCTCCACCGCGACCGTGGCGGTGAGCGTCAGCTGCGTCGTCGACCACCGCCGGTCGCGGTCAACGACACCAAGACGGTGGCCGAGGACTCCGCTCCGGCACTGCTCCCCAACCGCGACTTTGAGGTCGATACCTCTGGCTGGGGAAGTTCGAACGCGCGATTTCACGCTCGACGGCCGAACAGCACGGGGGCGCTGCCTCGATGCAGGTAGATCTCAACGGTACGGCGTGGGCGCAGGCTTTCACCAATCCGTACACCGCCGCCGACCCGAATACCGCCTACACCGTGGGGATGTGGGTGAAGGCACCGCTCGGCTATCACTACTCCTTCGGCGCCGTTGCTCTTGATGCGAGCAACGCTTACATAAGCACTTTCATCGGGCAGGCCGACAACCGGCACCGGCACCTGGCAGCACGTCACCGCAAGCGGGACAACTCCCCCTGGCACGGCATCGATTGCGGTCTATATCGGTGATCCCTCCGGCGTAGCCCAGACGATCTACGTCGATGACGTAGACCTTCAAACCGCTGCGCCCACTCCGATCGACGTGCTCGCCAACGACAACGACGGCGGCGACGGCGGACCGTTCCAGATCGACTCGGTCACCCAGCCGGCCCACGGCACCGTGACGGTGGCCGCCGACAACAAGAGCCTCTCCTACCAGCCGAACGCCGGCTACTGCAACGACGGCAGCCCCACCGACGACTTCACCTACACGCTGAACGGCGGCTCCACCGCCTAGAGGATCGGCAGGAACTGCTCGATCTCGTACGGCGTGACGCGCACGCGGTAGTCCTCCCACTCCTGCCGCTTGATCTCGATGAAGCGATTGAAGGCGTGCTCGCCCAGAGTCCGCAGTACCAGCTCGGATTCGGCGGCGAGCTCGATCGCCTCTCCGAGGGTCTCGGGAAGCTGCTCGATGCCGCGCCGCTGCCGCTCCTCCGGTGTCAGGTGGTAGAGGTTCTGCTCCATCGGCTCGGGCAGCTGGTAGCCGTGCTCGATGCCCTCGAGGCCCGCGTGCAGCATTCCGGCGAAGCAGAGGTAGGGGTTGCAGGCCGGGTCGGGGCAGCGCATCTCTGCTCGGGTCGCCTGCTCCTTGCCCGGGTGGTAGAGGGGAACGCGGATCAGCGCCGAGCGGTTGCGGCGTGACCAGGACAGGTAGACCGGAGCCTCGTAGCCCGGCACGAGCCGCTTGTAGGAGTTGACCCACTGGGCGAAGAGCGGAGACAGCTCCCGCGCGTGTTTGAGCTGTCCGGCGATGAACGCCTTGGCCGTGTCGGAGAGGAAGTACTGGTCGTCGGCATCAAAGAAGGCGTTCTTGCCGTCCTTCGAGAGGGACTGGTGGACGTGCATCCCCGAGCCGTTCACTCCCTCCAGCGGCTTTGGCATGAAGGTGGCGTGCCAGCCGTTCTTCATCGCGTACTCCTTGACCGTGATCCGGTAGGTCATGCAGTCATCGGACATCGCGAGCGCGCCCTTGTAGCGCATGTCCACCTCATGCTGTGAGGGCCCCACCTCGTGATGGGTGTACTCGACGTGGATGCCGAGCTGCTCGAGGGCGAGCACGGTCTCACGGCGGACGTCCGAGCCGGCGTCGAGCGTGGTCAGGTCGAAGTAGCCGCCCTCGTCGAGCACCTCGGGGGTGCCGTCCTCCGGGTTGGCGGAGCGAAAGTAGAAGTACTCGAGCTCGGGGCCGATCAAGAAGTCGTCGAAGCCCATCCCCTTCGCACGCTCGAGGGCGCGGCGCATGATCCAGCGTGGGTCGCCCTCGTAGGGCTCGCCGCCCGGGACCCGGATGTCGCAGATCATCCGCGCCGTGCGGTTCGTCTCCTCGACCCGCCACGGGATCATGCGCAGCGTGGTCGGGTCCGGCACGGCGATCATGTCGGACTCCTCGATCGGGTTGAATCCGGTGATCGAGGAGCCGTCGAAGCCCATCCCGCCTTCGAAGGCGTCGTCGAGCTCAGCGGCGTGGATCGAGAAGCTCTTCAGCTGACCGAGCAGATCGGTGAACCAGAGGCGCACGAAGCGGACGTCGTTCTCCTCGCAGAACGCGATCGCCTCCTTCGGATCGGTCGCGACGACATCGTTGGTGTTCGACGTACTTGCCATGGGCCGAAACCTACAGACGTCGCACATCCATCGTCCGGTCTGCGTCGTATCAGGGAGCAGAAACGCGAAAATGCTTGTACACTTACGACCCGTAAGTAACCGGCTAAAAGTAAAGTAAGCCCTCTAGAACGGCGGATCGAGGAAATGACCGTAAAGACAGACGTGAGTCGCTTCCACATCCATGACGAGCTCACCGCCCCGGACGGAAGCGCTCCGCTCATCAAGAGCATTCAGACGGCCGGCGGTGCCGTCTCCAAGTTCATCGGCGTGCTCGCCGAGTCCCCCGCCGCCCTGCGCGGCTATACACGGCTTCGCACCGAGCTCCGCTCGAGCAAGCTCCCGCGTGCCACCCGCGAGCGCATCGGCCTCGCCGTCGCCGAGTGGCGGCACGACCCCTACACCCTGACGCAGTACGCCCGCACTGGGCGTGCGGCCGGGCTGGGCCTCGACGAGGTCGCCCGCGCGCGCAACTTCACCTCCTCGGATGAGAAGGAGGCGGCACTGCTCACCCTGCTCAAGGAGACCCTGAACCACACCGAGCGTCCTCCCCACCATCTGGTCGAGGAGGCGCGCGAGGCGGGCTGGTCCGACGAGGAGATCCTCGACGCGGTCGCCGAGGTTGCCCTCGCCGAGTTCGAGAGCCTGTTCGCCTCCGTCGCGGCCCTGCCGCAGGAGGGCGACCCGGCGGTTCGCCGGGACGTCGCGGCCTAGCTGGCGGCTAACTCAGCGCCTATGCGCCAGGCGGCGTGACCGTCGCCTGGATCTGGCCCGCCCCGACCGCCAGGAAGCCGACGCGCTTCGCCGTCTTCTTGGTCAGGTCCCAGGCGTAGCCCTTGCGGAACGGGCCCCGGTCGATCACCGTCGCAGTGACGCTGCGTCCGCCGTAGCTGAAGGTCACCACGGTGCCGCAGGGGAGCTTCTTGTGCGCGACGCCGATTGTGGTCTTCGTCAGCATGGTCCCGCAGGCGGTCGGCATGCCCCAGAAGCCGGGGCCGTACCAGGTGGCCGCCTTGAAGGTCGGTCCAACTGCCCGGCGAGCTCGGTGTGGCCACCGGAGCCGGATCGGGTGAGGTGCCTCCCGGCACGCCTCCCGTCTGCGCGCCGGCGGCCGGGACTCCGACCCACAGGGCGACGACGGATGCGAGTCCGGCAACAGCACGAATTGTTCGCTTGCTCGTCAACCTTCCTCTTTCGTTGCTTACGGGGTTAGCTGACGGGCTCGCGCTGAAAGTTCGCGCTACGCGGCGCAGTGGCCGCGATTCGCCCCAACATGTGGGTCCCCCGATCTCCGTCCTATGTGGTGGCGGAGATTCAGCGGAAGTGCGCGCGGCACTCTAGCAAAGCTCCGCAGGCCATCCACCTACTTCTGAGGTCGGCCGTTCTGAGGCGAACCTTTGTCTCGAAATGGATCGCCCACGGCGCAGGCGGCGGAAGCGGCTCGAGCGACGTCCATATGCTCCGTGCGATGCCCGGAGCACTCGTCACCGGCGCCGGACGCGGCATGGGCCTCGAGATCGCCCGGCGCCTCGTCGGCCGCGGCTACGAGGTGGCGGTCACCGACGTCGACGAGGCGAACACGGCCTCCGCGGCCGAGCAGCTCGGCGACCGGGCCTGGGCCCTCCCCCTCGACGTCACCGACTCCGAGGCCGTTCGAGCCGCCGCGCAGCAGGTCGAGGAGCGTTCGGGCTCACTCGACGTCTGGGTGAACAACGCCGGCATCCTGGTGACCGGCCTCGGCCACGAGCAGGATGTCGACGTCTACCGGCGGCTGATCGAGGTGAACTACCTCGGGACCGTCAACGGCACGCTGGCGGCCATCGACCGGATGCGAAGCGGCGGACGCGGTCAGATCATCAACCTGGTCTCGCTCGCCGGACTGGCGGCGGCGACGGGAATCATCGGCTACTCGGCAAGCAAGCACGCCGCGATCGCCTTCAGCCTCGGGATGGCCGCCGATCTGAGGCGCGACGGACTCGGCGGCATCCAGATCTCGTGCGTCTGCCCGGATGGCGTCTGGACCCCGATGATCAACGACAGGCTCGACGATCCGAATGACGCCCTCTCCTTCTCCGGCGTGATGCTGATGCCCGAGCAGGTCGCCGAGCACGTGGAGGGGTTGCTCGACAAGCCCAAGCCGGTGCTCGCCATCCCCCGCTGGCGAGGGCAGTTCGCCCGCTTCTTCGACCGCTATCCGAAGCTCTCACTCCGCCTCACACCGCTGCTGATGCGCGATGCGCTGCGTCGCCAGCGGGCCTTCAAGAAGAAGGTCCAGTCCGGCAAGTGGCCTCCGAAGTCCCGGTAAGGGGGCCGCACGACCCCGGGACACGGGCCGGACGCTTCCACACGGTCCGGGAGCCGATGCCGCTCTCCGGCTGGCTGCGCTATCCGGCCGCCTGGTGGCGGGCGAAGAGGGGGTCGCAACCCGAGCGTCCCTGGATCGTGCCTGCGGCGATCGGGTGGCTGGGCCGCCGGATCCGGTCGGACTGGTCGGTGCTCGAGCTCGGCGCGGGACGGTCGACGCCATGGTTTGCACGGCGGGCCGCACGGGTGATCAGCCTCGAGGACAACGAGTTCTGGGCCGAGCAGACGCGCGAGCGGCTGCGAGAGCTCGGACTGGACAACGTCGAGCTGCGGCAGCTGGCGGTGGAGCGGTTCGCGGCGGAGGTCGAGGGGCTGCCGGATTCCTCCTTCGACCTGGTGGTGATGGATTTCCTGGAGGCCCCGGCCGTCACGCGGGTCGACGTGCTGAAACCGGCGATGAAGAAGGTGCGGCCCGGCGGCCTGCTGCTCCTCGACGACTCGGATCGGCCGGGCTACGCGGAGGCCTTCCAGCTCCTCGACGGCTGGCGCTTCCGGAAGTTCGTCGGCGTCAAGGACGGCTGGCCCGAGGCGTGCGAGACCGGCATCTTCCGGCGTCCCAAATAGAAGAGGCCCCTTGCGGGGCCTCTTCCTTAGCGAGTCGGTAAGCCGGATTCTGTCGGGGGCAGCCATCCATCTGTGCGGCCCACCTGGACCTCGCCGGGCTGGGTCGACGGTCCTGCTTGGCCTTGCACCGGGCGGGGTTTGCCATGCGCGCCACGTCACCGCGGCGCCGGTGCGCTCTTACCGCACCGTTTCACCCTTACCTGTGCGCGGCTCACGTGTGGCCGCGCCATCGGCGGTCTGTTCTCTGTGGCACTTTCCCGCGGGTTTCCCCGGGTGGGCGTTACCCACCGCCATGCCCTGTGGTGTCCGGACTTTCCTCGAAGACTCCTTTCGGCGATCTCCGCGACTGCCTGACTCGCACCGACAAGGGTAGCCCTGAAGGGCGGCTCCGCGGAGCCGCTTCGCCCAGTTTCCGGTCGCCGGAAGGGCGTCAGGCGAGCTGGGACCCGCAGGTCTCGCAACCTGCGGTCTCCAGCTCTCCATGACACACCGGGCACTCAGCCCGGCCACGAGCCATCAAGGCCTCCCAGGCGCCGAGGATGTGATCCTCGAGCGTCCCACCCGACGGCTCGAACAGGCGAGTCTCCGCTTCAACAGCGAGAACCGTCACGAGACCCTCCTGAAGACTCCGACGACGCGGCCCAGCAGGCGCACGTCGCGGGTACGAATCGGCTTCATGCTCTTGTTCTCCGGCTGCAGCCGGACCTGATCCTTCTCACGGAAGAAGCGCTTGACGGTCGCCTCGTCGCCGACCAGGGCGACCACGATCTCCCCGTCGCGGGCGCGCTCCGTGGGGCGCACGACGACGAAGTCCCCCTCCAGGATGCCGGCGTCCTTCATGGACTCGCCGCGTACCCGGAGGATGTAGTCGCCGTCCTCGCCGCCGACGACGTCGGGAACCTCGAGGTAGTCCTCGATGTTCTCCTCGGCCAGGATCGGCTCGCCGGCGGCGACCTGCCCGACCAGCGGAAAGCCCGAGGGACGGACGGCCTTCTTGGCCCGCTCCACCAGCACCTCGAGCGCGCGCGGCTTGGACGGATCCCGCCTCAGCACCCCGAGGCTCTCGAGCTTGGAGAGGTGGGCGTGCACCGTCGAGGAGGAATGGAGCCCGACCGCCTTGCCGATCTCCCTCACCGTCGGCGGATAGCCGTGCTTGCCGAGATAGGTGCCGATGTAGTCGAAGATTTCCCGCTGGCGCTTCGTCAGGTCCTTGACGAGGTCCATTTCCCCTCCTCAGTCAGCCGCTCCACGCGCGGCGGTCGATGCAATGGGCGAACACACGTTCGGAGAGTAGCGCCCCCCACGGACGGTTTCAAGCAGTGTTCTGGGCCGAACGATCCGGCGTGGCTTCTCGCCCGCGCCGACTATCATCGGCTGCCCTCAGGCGGCTGTGGCGGAACTGGTAGACGCGCAAGGTTGAGGGCCTTGTGGCCCTAACGGGCCGTGGAGGTTCGACTCCTCTCAGCCGCATGTCGAGAACCGGCCGCCGTGCCGGTTCTCCGCGTTCAGGAAGTCTCGCCGGGGAAGGCGCTCGTGCCGGCGATCTCGTGGATCGCCACCTCGGGGCGCTCGGAGACGAGCTCCAACAGTCCGGCTGCGAACTCGCGAAGGTGAGGCTCGGCGAAATGGCGGTCGAGTGCCTCGCGGTCCTCCCACTCCTCCACCGCGATGAAACTCAGCGGGTCCTCCACCGCGGCGAAGAACCCGTATCGCAGGCAGCCCTCCTCGCGGCGGGAGTCGTCCTGCATCCGCCGGAGCAATGCGACCAGCTGATCGCGCTTCTCCGCATCGCACCTCACCCGACCGACGACCAGCAGCACCTCCGACCTCCTCGTGATTTGAGCTGAATCGTACGGCGAGAGCTATCGCCGGCGATCGCTCCCCGCGAGCCTCGCCGCGAACTCCGCCAGGGGCGGCGCGGCTTGGCCCATGTCGCGGCCCCTCATGTTCTTGCGGAAGGACCTGAGGATCACCCAGTCGACGAACCGGCGGGGTGCGTGGCGCGAGAGCCCGTTCAGGAAGAGCCCGGAGCGTGTGGTCGTGATGTCTCGCGGCGGCGACTCGTCGAGCGCGGCGCGGGCGAGGGCGTTGACCGCGCCCTCGATCTTCTCGGTGGGCGAGGTCCCCCGGATGGTGAAGCCGAACTCCTCGGAGTCGCGGTGGATCGGCGTTTCGATCACGCCCGGATAGACGGTCGTGACGTCGATCTCGTCGGAGTACTCGAGCCGAAGCGCCTGGGAATAGGCGACCACGCCGTGCTTGCTCATGGCATAGGAGACCGAGAAGGGCAGCGCGACGAACGCCATTCCCGACGCGACGTTGACGACGCGTCCGTGAACCCGCCGCAGGGCGGCCAATGCGGCGCTGGTGACGCGCCAGGGACCCACCATGTTCACGTCGAGGACGGCGAGCGCCCTCTCGTCGGGCGGCCGGCCGGCGCTCTGCGGCGTCGCGAGGCCGGCGTTGTTGATCACCACGTCCAGGCCGCCGAGGCGTTCGATCGCCTCGGCGACGGCATCGTCCACCGACCCCTGGTCTCGAACGTCGCACCTGATCAGGCTTTCCCCCTCGGCGTTCACGTCCAGGCCGATCACCTGTTGGCCACGGCGCCCGAGCTCGGCCATGGTCGCCGCGCCGATCCCGCTGGCGGCACCGGTGATCAGGATTCGCTTCGCCGGCACTCCTCAGCCTCGCCGGGCCGCTAGGCCGCGATCAGCATGCTGTCGTCGAACGCAGGCAGCGGTTCGATCAGGGGATCCAGCAACTCCCTCGCCCGCTCGACGGTGAGCACGTCCGCGGGATCGAGCTCGATCACCTCGTGCTCGCTGGCGTCGTACTCCCAGACGTTCTCGCCCTCCAGCCGCCCGCGCTCGTCATACGGCCAGACCATCACGACCCGGCCTCGGACCAGGTACATCGCGTCCTCGTCGGCGTCGATTCCACCAGCGGCGAGCGCGGAGCCCAGCGTCTGCTGGTAGCCGGTCATCGTGCTCACCACCATCCGGTCGCCGACCGCAATCGTCTCGTTCTCGTTGTAGAAGATGCACTGGTCCGTCTCGGCCCAGAGCTTGTAGATCGGCTCGACCTGCCCGCGGCCCTCGAGCGTCATCGGCGGTTGGCCGACCATGTTGAACCGGTAGACCGGCTGCTCGACGGTCATCTCCGGAGCGAAGATCTCCTCGTAGCGGCCCGCGTGCTCGAGATTTCGGTGGCGGTCGTAGGCCTGGAGCAGGTAGCGGTGCCGGGGGTTCTCGGTCACCTCGATGAGCTCGCGGACGGCGACGTTCGTCTTCGTGATGTCGAGTTCCGGCAAGTCCATCGCTCCTCCAAGTAACGGGACCGTTAGTAACGCCACTGTAACATGGCCGACCCGACCGACCCTCAAGCGCCGTGAGGCGTACGGTGAGCCGCAAGAGGAGGAGACGTATGCAACCAACGCTGTTCAGCGACAGGGATAGACGCGGACAGATGATCGTTGCCGGGCTCGTGCCGGCGATCATCGGCGCGGTGGCCGGAATTCTCGTCGGTGTCTCGAGCGGGGCCTACTGGGCGATCAGCGCCCTGGCCGCCCTGGGCGGCGTCCTCGCGGGGTTCGAGCATCACGATGTTCGCTCAGCCGCGCGCCGTGGCCTGATCGCGGGCGCGGTCTACGGGGTCGCGCTGCTGCTGGCTCACGCCATCGCCGGGACCGACGCGAAGGTCTCGCTCGGAGATTTCCCGCCACTGCTGGCGGTGATCACCGCGATCATCGGCCTGCTCCTCACCGGCGCCGGAGCGTGGCTCGCACGTTCTCGCCGGGACCGCCCGGCCGCGAGCGGCCCCTGATCGAGGCGGACGCCGAGCTCCCTCGCGACTCGAAGTAACGACACCGTTAGTAACGATGCCGTAACATAGCCCGGCGATGGCCGCCGCCTCGACCTCCACGCCGCGCATGAGCGCCCACGCGCGGCGTGAGCAACTGCTCGACGTGACTACCGAGCTGGTCGGGGAGCGTGGACTGAACGGCATCTCCATCGAGCTGGTGGCGCGGCGCGCCGGGATCACCCGGGCAGTCGTCTACCAGCACTTCAAGGGGCTGAAGCAGCTGCTCGAGGAGGTGATCGAGCGCGAGACCTCCAGGGCCCGCGCCCAGGTCTCCGAGACCGCTCTCGAGGATCTGACGCACGGCGACCCGGTGGAGCTGATGCTGGAGAGCCTCAACGCCTTCCTGCACGCCGTCCGGGACCACCCGAACACCTGGCGTCTGGTCCTGTTGCCGCCGCAGGGCGCACCCGAGGTTCTTCACAAGCGGATCGCCGAGGGGCGCGCGGCTGTGCTCGCTCAGATGGCCCAGGCCGTCCGCCCAGCCCTGATGCTCGACCGCGAGACCCCCGATGCGGACATCACCGCAAGGGTCCTGTCGGCCATCTCCGACGAGTACGCCCGCCTCGTGCTCGAGGACCCCCGGCGCTTCCCGCCCGAGCGCCTGATCGGCCATGCCCACTGGCTCCTGCAGCAGTTCTCGATCCAGGCGCCGGCCGAACCGACTTCACAGCCAACATCACAGGAGAGGGATTGATCCTTTTTCAAAAGGAAGGGAAGGAGTGGTATGCGTAACCGCAAGTATCTGATCGGCGCCCTGCTGGGGGTGATCGGGGCGTTGGCCTTCTCGGGCACCGCCTCGGCCGTCCCCACCGGCCAGACGCTGGTCGAAGGGCTCGCGCCGGCCAAACAGGACAAGAAGATCTATGGCGGCGTCTCTCTGCACACGATCATCAGCACCACGTTCGACAACTACCCGACGTCCCAATCGCCGAAGACCACGACGTTCACGATTCCGAAGGACGTCAAGTACGTCAGCGGCAATATCCCGGCCTGTCCGCTGAGCGCGATCCAGGGCAAGTTCACCGCCCAGGCTCAGGCGGCGTGTCCGCAGAGCATCACGGGCGGCGGGTCGGTGGGCGTCAACGGCGGCGCGATCAACGGCACCGCGACGTTCTTCACCGGCGGTCCCAACACGATCTACGTGCAGACCGACATCGGCCCGGGCGCCACGTCCCTGACCATCATCGGGACGATCTCGGGACAGACCCTGACGTTCTCGAACATCCCGAACACGCCGGGCCTCGTCCTGACGAAGTTCGACACCACGTTCAACAAGCGCAAGTCGGGCAAGAAGACGTTCTACGTCATGGCTCGGTGCAGCAAGAGGAAGTGGTCGACCACCGAGACGACCAACTTCTACAGCGGCGAGACGTTCAGCGCGTCCGCCAGTCAGAAGTGCAAGCAGAAGAAGTCCAAGAAGAAGAAGTAGTAGTTCACTCCTTTCCGTGGAGTCGAAGGGGCGGCCGGAGGCCGCCCCTTCACGTTCCTGGCCGCGCTCGGTCAGGTCGCCCTGAGGAAGCCGCGCAGCGAGGCGAGCAGCTCCTCCGGCGCCTCCTCCGGGATGAAGTGGCCGGAGGGCAGCGGTCCGCCCTCGACCGAGTCGGCCCACCGCCGCCAGACCTCGAGCGCGTCGGCCAGCGCCGTCTCCTCCGAGCCCCAGTGGACGAGCACAGGGCAGGAGATCCTCCGTCCCGCATCGCGATCCTCCGCGTCCATCTGACGGTCGATGTGGAAGGAGGCGCGATAGTCGGCGCACATCCCCGGGATCGTCTCCGCGGTGAAGCCGCGGAGGTAGTGCTCGACCGCCTCCGGAGCGATCGCATCCGGCGAGGCCGGCCAGGACTCGAGGATCGACCTCAGCACGTACTCCGAGCTCGCCGAGATCACCCGCTCGGCGAAGGGCGGCGGCTGGGCGAGGAAGTACCAGGGCCAGTACCCGAGGGAGGCGCCCTCGGCCATCCGCTCGAACTGCTCGGACGGTGGGGACGATGTTGAGCACACCGAGGCGATCGACCGCGTCGGGATGGTCGAGCGCCATCCGGTACGCGACGCGCCCGCCGCGGTCGTGGCCGACGACCGAGAACCGCTCGAAGCCGAGCCGCCGCATCAGCTCGACCAGCTCCGCCGCGCGCTCGCGATTCGAATAGCCCTCGCCGAGCTCTCCCCCGGGCTCCGAGCGGCTCTCGCCGTAGCCCTTCAGGTCGCAGACCACGACCGTGTGCGTCTCGGCCAGGCCCGGCGCGACGCGGTGCCAGCAGTAGTGGGTCTCCGGGAATCCGTGGAGCAGCAGGACCGGTGGTCCCTGACCCGACACCCCCGGGCGGTAGCCGGTCGGCCCGACCTCAATGCGCGCGTATTCGAATCCTTGGATCATCGGCGTCATGCGGATCGCGGCCGGAGGAACGGTCCTGCTCTTGGCGGGAATGCTGGGCCTGATCGCCTGCTCGAGCGACCCGGAGGCGAAGCCTAAGCCCCGCGCCGCGGTGCTCGTGTTCTCCAAAACTGCTGGATTCAGGCACGATTCGATTCCAGCCGGAATCGCGGCGATCAGGAGCCTCGGTCGCTCGAACGGCTTCTCGGTCGCGGCGACCGAGGACGCGGGGGCGTTCACGGCCAAGCACCTGCGCCGCTACGACGCCGTCGTCTTCCTCAGCACCACCGGGGACGTGCTCTCGCCGCGCCGGCAGCGCGCCTTCCGCTCCTACATCCGCCGCGGCGGCGGCTGGGTCGGGATCCACTCCGCCGCCGACACCGAGTACGACTGGCCCTTCTACGGCCGGCTCCTCGGCGCCTACTTCAGGTCGCACCCCGCGATCCAGCAGGCCACCGTCGACGTCACCGACCGCTCCCACCCCTCGACCCGCCGCCTGCCCGCCCACTGGACGCGGACGGACGAGTGGTACGACTTCCGCTCGAATCCCCGCGGCGCCGTCCACGTCCTCGCCACGCTCGACGAGTCCACCTACTCCGGCGGCACGATGGGCGCCGACCACCCGATCGCCTGGTGCCATCCCTTCCAGGGCGGCCGCGCCTGGTACACCGCCGGCGGCCATACGATCGAGTCGTACTCCGAGCCCGATTTCCGGCGGCATCTGCTCGGCGGCATCCTCTGGGCGGCGGGGCTGGCGAAGGGCGACTGCCGCCCGTAGCGCCCTACCTCCGGCGAAGAATCAGCCGGTGAGACGGGTGAGCCAGACCCCGGTGAGGACGGGGACGATCCCGGCTGAGGTGATCCCCCGGACCGAGCCCTCCGTCCCGATCCCGGTCGTCGGTCCGCTCGACGGTGGCGAGCAGCGGATCGGCCTCGGCGGCGCGCAGGCCCGCGGCATCGAGCGGGTCGGCGACCTGCACCGCCCCGTCGGCGAGCATCCGGTAGCGCTGCGCGGGCCGCGGTGCGGCCACGAAGGTGACCCCGTCGAACGCGGGCCCGAGGCCGAGATGGCTGCCCCACCAGCCCGCGAACCGCTCCAGCTCGAGGCGCGCGGGACCGCCCGCGCCCGGCTCAAAGGCGCCGGTGCCGGAGCCCCGGGCATCAGTGAGGAAGCGGGCGCGCTGCCCGCTCTGCGGCTCGAGCGCCCGGGGCGAGACGATCCCGAGCCGAGGGGAGGCGAGGCGCTTGGGAAGGTCGCGCACCGGCCTGTCGAGCAGGAAGCGGACCTCATCCGGGCGCGGCGCGTCCACCGCGAACAGGTGCGGGAGCAGCGCGCGCCCCCGGGCGTCGCTCTGCCAGCGGCGCGAGTTGGCGAGCACGGACGCGGCGTTGAACGGTGTGCCGTCCTGGAAGCGAACGCCGAGGCGCAGGGTGAGGGTCCAGGTGCTGCGATTGGGAGAGGGGTGCGCGCTCAGGGCGAGCCCGGGCTGCGCGGCGTTCTGCCCATAGGGCCCGGTGAGCTCGGCGATCAGAGGCTCATAGACCTGGCGGGTGACAGCCTCGGCGAGCCGCCCCTTCGCGGCCAAGGGGTCGAGCGTCGCGGGGAGGCCCGGCAGTGCGTAGGTGAGGGTGCCGCCACCGCCCGCCGGCGGCAGCTGCGAGCCGCGCTGTGATCCACCCCCGCCCCCGCCGCAGCCGGCGAGCGCCGCCAGGGCGAGCACTGCGAGCGTGGCGGCACGCAGCCGCATCCGCACCTAGAGGTTGATGATGATGAGGGCGTTCAACGCCCAGAGGACCCCGAAGAAGATGGTCCACCGGGTCAGGTTCCGCTCCACGAGCGAGCCGCCGCCGAAGGAGCTGCCGCCACCACCGATGCCGAACGCACCCGAGAGGCCCGCGTCCTTGCCGGAGTGCAGCAGCACCAGAAAGATCAGGACCACCGACATGATGACCTCGATCACGCTGAGTACGGTTGCCATGGGTGCGCAGTGTAGAGGGGTGCCCGCTCAGTCGGGCGCCCTGGGCGGGCGCAGCCTGTCGATCTTCTTCAGGATGTCGATCGCCTCGGCGCGGAGCTCGCGGTCGAGCCGCTGAAAGTCCTCATCGGTGAGCTTGCCCGACGCCCGGTCCGCCTCGGCGTCGCGGATCTCCCGGTACTTCGCCCGCTTGCGGGCCTCGAGGTCCGCAAGCTCCGACACCGCCGGATCATCGGTCTGGACCGGGCTGCGATCGCGAAGCGGCGCGGTCACGAACCAGGCGACCAGCACGACGATGACCAGGGCGAAGACGATCTCCATGGGCGGAGGCTAGGGACGAGGCGGGTGCGCTACCGAAACGCCTAGCTCGGCGGTGTGGCGGGCCCCAGCTCCCGGCCGAGCCTGGCCCGATAGGCCGCCTCCAGCCGGCGGCGCGACTCGAGCGCGGGCCAACCAGCCATCACCGCACCGGCCAGAGCGATCAGGGCGCCGATCCAGATCCAGCCGACGAGCGGGTTGACGATCACGCGGAAGTTGGCGGGCGGGGGATCCTTGACGTAGTGCTGGATGAGCGCGAGGATCGCGAACTCCTGCGCCGCCGGCGGCAGGCCCGCGAGCTGGTTGTTCCCGCGCTTGATGTCGGGCGTGAGCACCGAGAGGTCCGGCTGGAACGCCGTCCACAGATCTCCGCTGGCGCGTGCCCGCAGCCCGACCTCGCTGGTCGACTCGCCCATGAAGTAGCGGCCGATCGGTCCGGCGGTCGGGTCGTCGGTCGGGTAGTAGTTGCGCGCGGGGGTGAGCGTCGAGACCTTCTTGCCGTCGCGGAAGACCGAGAGGTGGGAGACGAACGCCAGGCGCTCCGGCTTCGGGTCAGAGGTGAGGTTGTCGTAGTGGACCGTGTAGTCCCCGACCTTGGCGGACTGCCCGACCTGCAGGTGGAGGTCGCGGTTGGTCTGGAAGCTCGAGGAGGCCGCGATCCCGACCAGGGTGAGGGCAATCCCGGCGTGCACGATGTAGCCGCCGTATCGGCGGCGGTTCCGCCCCACCGCCTGGGCCAGCGCCCGCGGTGTCGACTCGCCGGTGAGCGCGCGCCGGGTGGTTCCCGCGCGCCAGAACTCGCCCGCCAGCGCGACCAGCGTGAAGGCGGCGAAGCCGAAGACGAAGAGCGCCCAAGGGTGGGTGCCGGCGTCGCTCACGGCCAGGAGGACGACGATCGTCGCCAGGGCCGCGAGGGCCGGCCAGAGCAGCAGGCGGCGTGCCGCGCTCGGGCTCAGCCTCCCCCAGGCGAGGAGCGGGCCGATCCCGGTGAAGAGGACGAGCAGAACCCCGATCGGGGTCACGTAGCGGTCGAACCAGGGCGCCGCCAGCGAGTGCTTCTCGCCCGTGAAGAACTCCGAGATCAGCGGGAAGAACGTCCCCCAGAAGATCACCGCCGCCAGCCCGACGAGCAGCAGGTTGTTGACCAGGAAGATCGACTCCCTCGAAAGCGGCGAGTCGATCCGCCGCTCGGGCCGCAGCCCCTCGAGCCTGGAGACGATCAACACCGTCGAGCCGAGAGCCACGACCGCGATCAACCCCAGCAGCGGACCGCCGACGGTCGAGGCGCCGAAGGCGTGAATCGACTGGAGCACCCCCGAGCGCACCAGGAACGTGCCGACGAGGCAGAGGGTGAACGTGCCGCAGATCAGGCTGACGTTCCAGACCTTCAGCATCCCCCGCTTCTCCTGCACCATCACCGAGTGCAGGAAGGCGGTGCCGACGAGCCAGGGCATGAGGGCCGCGTTCTCCACCGGATCCCAGCCCCAGTACCCGCCCCAGCCGAGCTCCTCGTAGGACCAGCGCGAGCCCAGAAGCAGACCGATGCCGAGGAAGGTCCAGGCGAGCAGGGCGAAATTGCGGGTCGTCCGGATCCAGCTCGCGTCGAGCCGGCGGGCGATCAGCGCGCCGACGCAGAACGCGAACGGGATCGACCAGAAGACGTAGCCGGAGTAGAGCATCGGCGGGTGCACCGCCATGTACGGGTTGCGGAGCAGCGGCGTCAGCCCGGCGCCCTCGACCGGGGCCGGGTCGAGGTGGGCGAAGGGCTGCGCCTTGAAGATCATCAGCCCGACGAAGAACGACCCGATGCCGGCAAGAACCGCGATCGCCCAGGGCACGATCTCGCGGTGGCGGTTGCGAGTCAGGAAGAGGACGGCGCTCGAGGCGAGGGAGAGCACCCAGGCCCAGAGGAGCAGCGAGCCCTCCTGGCTCGACCACATCGCGGTCAGCTTGTAGAAGGTGGGCGTGGTGGTGGAGGAGTGGTCCGCGACCAGCGCGAAGCTGAAGTCGTCGCGGAGGAACGCGGCCTCGATGATCACCACCGCAAGGGTCAGCAGCGCCGCCATCGCGTACACGGACCGCCGCGCCGACTCCACCCAGCGCCGGTCGCCGGTGCGCCCGCCGTAGACCCCCGCACCGGCGGCGTAGAGCGCGGCGAGCAGCGCGCAGGCCAGCAGTGCGGAGCCGAGAATGGTCAGCTGGACTGCCCCGGAGTGGTCGTCGTGAACTTCGACGGGCACTTCGTGATCAGGCTGTCCCGCTCGCCGACGAAGGTTCCGTTGTCGAGCTTGCCGGTCACGATCACCTCCCGCCCGTCGCGAAACGGATCCGGCACCGTCCCGCTGTAGCGGACCGGGATCGGGTCGGAGCCGTCGCGGTCGGAGATCCGGAAGTCGAGCTGCTCGCCCGCGTGCCGGATCGAACCCGGCACCACCGTCCCCGTCAGCTCATAGGTCCCGCCCGGGTTCGACTGGAGGAGCTGCGAGGGCTCCTTCGCCTCGGTCGAGGCGCTGAACGACGTGTACACCAGCCCCGCGGCCAGCAGGACCGCGGCCGACAGGGCGACGACCAGCCGGATCTTTCGTTTGCGCGAGGGATCCACTGCCACGTGGATTATCGCAACGTGGCTTAAGTGCTGAAGCATCGCCGCTAGGGTCCGTGCGGCCGTGGCGACCCTGGACCCAGTCGTGATCCTGTGCGGGGGCCGGGGCACCCGGCTGCGCGAGCACACCGAGTCCATCCCCAAGGCCCTGGTCGAGATCGGCGGCCGCCCGATTCTCTGGCACGTCATCTCCATCTACAGCTCCCAGGGCTTCTCGCGTTTTCTCCTGCTCACCGGCTACAAGGGCGAGCTGATCGCCGATTGGGCTCGCCAGAGCGCCTGGCCGGATGGAGTCCGGGTGGACTGCCTGGACACGGGCCTCGAAACGCCCACCGGCGGCCGGATCAAGCTGGCCGAGGGGCGCCTCGACGGGCCGTTCTCCGCCACATATGCGGACGGGGTGGCCGACATCGATCTGGCCGCCCTGGTCGAGTTCCATCGCGAGGGCGACTCGCTCGCCACGATGACCGTCGTCCGGCCGGAGCTCCAGTTCGGCCTCGCGGAGCTCGATGAGGACGATCGCGTCCGCGGCTTCCACGAGAAGCCCCGGGCCGAGAGTTGGATCAACGGCGGCTTCTTCTGCTTCGAGCCGGGTGTCCTCGACTACCTGGAGCGAGGACAGCGTCCTGGAGCGCGAGCCGCTCGAGGGGCTCGCGGCCGATGGTGCAGCTGCGCGCCTACCGCCACGGCGGATTCTGGGACTGCATGGACACCTACAAGGACGCGGTGCTGCTCAACGATCTCTGGGAGTCGGGCGATCCGCCCTGGCGCGTCTGGGCGGAGGAGCCGGCGCTGTGAGGGCGCTGGTCACGGGCGCGCGCGGCTTCGCCGCCTCCTGGCTCGCCAAGGCTCTTCTGGAAGAGGGCGCGGAGGTGACCTCGATCGACCGCGATGGTGCCTCCCCCAGCGGTCTCGAGCTGCAGGGGATCGCGGGCGACGTGAACGACGTCGTCGCGGACCTGCGTGACTACGACGCCGTGCTCGATCTGCTGCGAGCGGATCGGATCGACTCGGTGTTTCACCTCGCCGCTCAGCCGATCGTCGGCGACGCCAACGCCTCCCCCCTGCCGACCTTCGAGACGAACATCGGGGGAACCTGGGTCTTGCTCGAAGCCTGTCGGGAGGCCGGCGTCGAGAGGGTCATCGTGGCCTCCTCGGACAAGGCGTACGGCCCCCACGATCGAGCTGCCCTACACCGAGGACGCCGCGCTGCAGCCGATCTTCCCCTACGACGTCTCCAAGGCGGCGACGGACCTGATCGCACGCAGCTACTGGCACACCTTCGGGCTGCCGGTCGCCGTGACCCGCTTCGCCAACCTCTACGGCGGCGGCGAGCGAAACTTCTCGCGCCTCATCCCCGAGACGGTCACCGCGGTGCTCGATGGACGCCGCCCGGTCATCCGCTCCGACGGCTCCCCCGAGCGCGACTTCCTCTACGTCGAGGACGCCGCCAGCGCGTACCTGGCGGTGGCCGAGGCGCTCGCAGACGGCCGGGGTCGGCGGGCGAGGCCTTCAACGCCGGCTGGGGCCGGCCGCATCCGGTCCGCGAGGTGATCGACCTGATCTGCGAACTGGGCCCGAACGACGTCGAGCCCGACTACCAGGGGACGGGGAACCCGCCCGGGGAGATCGACCGGCAGTACCTCGACTCGACGAAGATCCGCGAGCGGATCGGCTGGGAGCCGAAGGTCGACCTCCGTGAGGGAATCAGCCGGACGCTCGAGTGGTACGCCGCTCATCCGGAGGTGAGGCCCGTCCATTCGCTGGGCCGATCCGGTTGAGCGCGAATTCGACGGCGCGCCCGAGGGGCCGGAACGGCAGCAGGATCCCGGCCGTCCTGCCGCCGAACCCGGGGTAGTCGAGCTTCTGGAGGATCGCCTCGGCCTCGCGACGCTCCCTCGCGCTCAGCCTGGACGGGCATGCCCCTCGACTTGACGAGGAGCTGACGGGCGCGGCGGCGCTCGTCACGGTCGAGGCGGCGCCAGTGCCGATTGGCGAGCCAGCCGATCTCGATCGCCGCGATCACCCAGAGGCGCTGGGCGAGCCAGCGGCTGCGCCGCGCAAAGCGCCTTCCGGCTGCGCCGATCAGTCCCATGTCAGCCGCTTACCCGCTCGACCGGCCTGCATAGCCTCAAAAAGCGAAACCCCCCGCCGCGATGGCGAGGGGTTTCGAAAACCTCGAGGTTCGGCTTGGTTGACCGAAGTCCCGGATCGACCTACGGAACCACCACGGGGTTCGAGGTCGCGGCCTTGCAGATGAACTTCTTGTGCTTCTTCTTCTTCTTGATCACCCGCTTGGCGACGGTCGCCGTGTAGGTGCCGGGGGCCGGTGCGAGCTGCTGCGTGAGGCTGTAGAACCCGCCGGGGCCGGTCAGGACCGACCCGTCGACCTGGGTAGCGCCGTTGAAGATCGAAACGACGCGACCCTTCTTACACCCGCTCGGGCCCTTCGCCTTGACCTGGCCGGAGTAGGTTGCCGACCCGGGCGAGTACGGCGCATATGGGTTCGCGGGGGTTGACGAAATCGAAAGAGTGATCGTCGACGCGATCTTCTTCTTCTTCGTCTTCGCCGTCGCCACCGTCGCCGACCCAATGGCCAGGCAGGCGACCAGGGCCACGACGATTACCAGGACCTTTTTCGAACGCATGTCTCTCCCTCGGAAGTGGACGTGTCCCCCCGTTGTACGCAGCGGTTGTGAAAATGCTGACAAAGCCAGGATCTACCGCTGCGCCCAGGCTGAGGCTGCGGTTGCCGGCGACCACGGCGCGGAGGCGGGACCTGCCGCTCAACCGCAGCTTGGTGAGGAACACCTGCCCCTGGCGCACCCGGAGCTTCTTCACGGCCCGCCATCGCTTCCCGCGCTTGCGCTGGATCACCAGCTTGCCTCCGGCCGGAGCCTTGCCCCAGGCGCGGATCACTCGCCGGCTCTTCCGATCGGTGACGAACGGGAACCTGAAGGCGGTGTAGGACGGCTTCGGGCGGCCGTCCGCGAAGAAGATCCCGGAGCCGGTCCCGCCCTGTAGGCCTGACGTCGTGAAATCGCGGATCGCGAGATTGATGACCACGCTGGCGCCGTCCTTCCAGGCCTGGTAGAGCGCGTCCTCTATCCACCTCGCTTGTCTACCGGGCGGCGAGCCGGGCGAAGTCGGGGGATTGCTGTCCCACCACATCTCGGTCGCCCAGAGGGGATGACGGTCCCGGCAGCACCGTCCCGGCCCGCTCCGCGGCTCTGAGGACCCGCGCGATGCGGTCGAGGTCAGCGCTCGACGCGTCGTTGGAGTTGATGGCGTGCCGGCGCGGGCCCCCGGAGGTATTGATCGGGTGATGCGCGAGCACGTCGAAGTTCGCCTGGCAGCCGGCGGCCTTGCGCGGCCGCGCTTGCGCGCTTCGCGCTTCTTCTTGTGCTTCTTCTTCCCGGGCGCTCGCGCAGAGCGCCTGCCGCCAGAACGTCCACCGGCCTGACCCGATTGCCACCGGGAGGATCGCCATACGGCGCGGTCCCGGCGGTGACCACGAGCATCTTCGGGTCGACCGCCTTCACGGCCGCATAGGAGGCGTTCAGCATCTCGCGGTAGATGGCCGGGGCTGACCGCCGTCGTGCCCTCGTACTGCGGGCGTCAGGTGGTCCGGAGAGGTTCGGCTCGTTCCAGACCTGGAGCGCCTGCACCGGCGGGAGCGTCGGACGCCGGGCCGACCCGTCGGGATCGAAGCCGCCGGAGTAGCGAGCCGCGACCGCGCGCATGAAGTCGGCGAGATCCGAGGGATTGGGCTTCCAGGTTCCGGCCGGCGCGGAGCCGGGCGCCCGGGCCCTCCGCCCAGGCCGGCGCTCCGGTGACCGTGAGCAGGACGGAGAGCCCTCGCGCTTCGGCATCCCGCACGGCTCGGTCGGTGGCGCTGAAGTCATAGGAGCCGCTCCCGGGATTCGTGGGATCAGGCGGCGGCGTCGCGCCGGCCACAGCCGCCCAGAAAACGTGGAGCCGGACGATTCCCGCCCCGGCGTCCACGGTGCGATCGAACCAGGTCGCGCGCTACGCCGGCGTCCGGCGATTCGTAGAGGCTCCCGGCGTCCACGAAGCCAGTCACGAGGCCGCGCTTGGCGGACGCTCCAGCCGGAAGCGCGCACACGACCAAGACGAAGCTCGCGACGATCGCCCGCACGCACCAACCTGCCCCGACGCATCAGCGAGCGAGAGGCCTCAGGCGGGCCCGGGCGGCGCACCGCGGCGGCGCATGACGACTACCGCAAGAGCACCAGCGAGCGCGAGCGCGAGAATCACGGGGAGCACCCAGCCCATGCCCGGCCCGGAATCACTGGAGGATCCAAGATCGCGCGCAGGGGTGGGAGTGGGAGCCGTCGCGGCTGCCGCGGCGGCGGTCGCCTTGCCGTCGGGACCCTGCTTGTCGAGCTTGCGAACGGTGCTCGGCGAGACTATCCGTGACCCTCCGGAGCCAGAGGCTGTCCCCGCCGATGTCCGGCCGTTCCGATCGGTTCCGGCAGTTCCCGACCCAGACCCGCCCGTGGGCTTGTTCCCGCCAACACCGGGGATGCTCTCCTGGTACTGGTCGATCCCTGAATTGCCCGGCGGCACGTCCTGAGCGACCGCGGCCGCAGGCAGCGCCAGGGCAAAAACAAGCAAGGTAAGACTGATCCCACGCATTACCGGTTGATACGGATTGGCTCGCAAGAGGCTGACAACGTCAGGATCGTAGGCGTGACTGCGTATCTCATCGTTGCGATGTCGCAACCTGCCGAGACTGTAGGGACCGCACAAGCGGCCCGGACTGCCCGCGTTCCGACGCTCGCGGAGCTGGCGGACCTGCGTGAGCGACTTGGCCCGATCCTGGCCAGCACCGTTCTGCCCTTCGTGCTCGTCCTCTATCTCGCGCTGGAGGGCGGCGGCTACGACGTCGTCGTCCGCGGCGAGGTGGGGATCGCGATCTGGTGGATCGTGCTGCTCGGCGCGCTCGTCGGCGCGCTGCCGGTCCGCGCGCTCGGGCGCGCCGAGCTCGTCGGCGTCGGCCTGCTGCTCGCGTTCGCCGCCTGGACGGCGCTCGGCATCTCGTGGTCGCCCAGCAGCGAGCGAAGCGTCGAGGAGGCCGCGCGGGTCCTCATCTTCGTCGGAGTGCTGGCCCTCTCCGTTGCGGCGCAGGACCGCGAGGCGCTGCGGCGGACGGTTCGATCGGTCGGCGCGGCAATCGCCGTCGTCGGCTGCCTCGCCTTGCTCTCGCGCTTCGAGCCGTCCTGGTTCCCGGCCCAGCAGACCGGCACGTTCCTCGGAGGGACCGGTGACCGGCTCTCCTACCCGCTCAACTACTGGAACGGCCTCGCGGCGCTGATGGCCGTCGGGATCCCGCTGGTGCTCGTGATCGGGGCCGAGTCACGTCGGCTCATCACGCCAGGCCCTGGCGACGGCCGCGCTGCCGGTGATGGCTCTGGTCGCCTTCTACACCCTCTCCCGAGGCGGCGCGATCGAGATCGCGGTCGGCCTCCTCGTCCTGGTCACGCTCCATCCGCGCCGACTCGATCTGCTCCCAACGCTTGATCCTCGGCGGCGGCGGAGCGGCCCTCACGATCGCTGCGGCACTCCAGCGAGATGCCCTCCAGAACAACCTCGGAAATGCGGTTGCAGCCAGGCAGGGGGACGAGATGCTCGCGGTCGTTCTGGTCGTCTGCACCGGAGTTGGATTGATCCGGGTGGCGGTCGGACTTGCGACCCGCAACGGCCTCTGGCCCCGGCCAAAGGTCCCTCGCGAGACCGCGGCGCTGCTTGCCGGCGGCCTGGTGACCGCGGCGCTCGTTGCTTCGCTTGCGGCCGGACTGCCGGATCGTCTCTCCGATGCCTGGCACGACTTCAAGAATCCTCAGAACGCCGCATCCGGCCCGGATCGCCTTTCGAGCGCGTCCGGTTCCGGCCGATACCAGATCTGGCAGTCCTCGCTGGACGCCTTCTCCACCGATCCGCTGACGGGCATTGGCCCGGGCACCTTCGAGTTCTGGTGGTCACGCGAGGGAACCTTGCCCAACTTCTTTGTGCGTGACGCTCACAACCTCTACCTCGAGACGTTGGCGGAGCTCGGCATTCCGGGGCTTGCGCTGCTCCTTTCGGCGCTCGGTGCCATCTTTGTAGTTGGGCTCGGCAAGCTGAGGCGCTCGCAGGCCTACGAGCGAGCGCTGCTCGCAGCCGCCCTTGCAGCCGCTGCGGCCTTCGTCACTGCGGCGGCCATCGACTGGGTCTGGGAGCTGACCGTGCTACCGGTGGCATTCCTGCTTCTCACCGGCGCGGTTCTGCGCACATCGGCGGGACAGGCGCAGCGGCCAGTAACGCCAGGCGGCAAGACGTGGCAGCGGATCGCGCTCGCCGCCATCGCGGTTGTCGCCCTCGCGGTGATCGCCGTGCCGACGCTGGCGGTTCGCGACGTCCGCGACAGTCAGGCCGACGCCCGAAGCGGTCAGCTCGGCAGCGCTCTGGATGCCGCCAAGAGCGCCGAGAGCCTCGCCGGATTCGCCGCCACGCCGAGCCTGCAGCAGGCCCTCGTTCTCGAGGCACAGGGCGACCTGGACGGAGCCGCCAGCGCCGCGCGTGACGCAACCCGCCAGGAGTCGACCAACTGGCGCACCTGGCTCACGCTCTCCCGCATCGAGGCCGAGCGTGGCAACGCGAAGGCCGCGGTCGACGCCTACCGGACCGCCCGCTCTCTCAACCCGCGCTCGGCCCTGTTCGCAACCCCCGCCGCACCCGCCACAATGACGAGGTCCTAGATGCCAGATCCCCGAGAAGACGACATCCTCGATCCAAACCTTGAGCCCCAGGAGCGAGCCGAGCTGCTCGAGACGGCTCGCCTGCTTGAGGAGCATCGACCCGTCCCGCGGCCGGCCTTCCGCGGACAGCTCGCGAGACGCCTGCGCACGCGCACGAGCAGCCCGTATCCCGTTCGCCGCCTGATCGCCGCCTATGCGGGCTCGGGTTTCGCCCTTCTCCTGGTGGCGGCGATTGGGCTGGCCGGCGTCGGACCTCTCGCCGCCGGCTAGGTATTCGCGGCAGTCCCGTGGCTGCGCCGCCTCCAGGTCGCTGCGGAGTGCCGATGTCGAGGACGGCGCTAGCCAGCCGATGCGCGAGCAGCTCGCGCCCCGCGGCGAGCGCAGCGGGAACAGATCGAAGCCGAAGTCGAGCTCTGCGCCTCCGCGGGAACTCCTCGAGCCAAGCCGGCTCGACCACGTAGACCCCTGCATTCACCCAGCCGGCTGGTCCGCGACGGATCCTTCTCGTGAAACCCGACGATCCGGTCCCCCGCGAGCTCGACGACTCCCTTCTCCTGCGCCTGATCGGTCTCGTAGACGGCGAGAGTCGCCACCGGTTGTCGAGCCCGTGCAGCGCGCCCGAGCGGACCGAGGCCCTCCCTGGCGATCGACGTCGCCGTAGAAGACGAGGAGCGGGTCGTGCGAGAACTGGTCGAGAGCATTGATCACGCCGCCCGCGGTTCCCAGGGGCTCCTCCTCGACCACGAGCCGAAGCTCGGCGGGCCCGGCGTAGCGCTCGGCGAAGCTCGAGCAGCTGGTCGGCCAGGTGCGACGCGTTGACGACCACCAGCTCGACACCCTCGGAAGCGAGGTAGTCGAGCTGATGGGCGAGCAGCGGCCGGCCGTCGATCTCGACCAGCGCCTTGGCGACTCGCTCTCCCAGGGCGCCCAGCCGAGTTCCGCGGCCAGCCGCCAAGACCATCGCCTGCTTTGGAGCGCCCACACGCGGAGGATATGTCAGCTTCTGCGCCCATGCCGACATCGATCGTCACCGGGGGCGCCGGGTTCATCGGCTCCCACGTCGTCGACCGCCTGCTGGCCGACGGCCATCGAGGTGATCGTCGTCGACGATCTCTCGACCGGCGATCGCCGGACGAGTCAACGACGCGGCGGACCTCGAGCAGGTCGACATCGTCGACTTCGAGGCCCTCGACCGGATCGCCGCAGCCGCCAGGCCCGGACGCGATCTTCCACCTGGGAGCACAGTCCATGGTCACCGTCTCGGTCACCGACCCCTGGCGCGACTGCGACGTGAACGTGAAGGGAACCCTGAACGTCGCTTCAGGTCGCGCGGCGAGCACTCGCGCCCCAGTCGTCTTCACCTCCACCGGCGGAGCGCTGTACGGGAACGAGGCTCCGATGCCGACGCGGAGAGCCAGATTCCCGCCCCGCTGGCTCCATACGGGGCGTCGAAATGGGCCGGCGAGGCCTACCTGCGCACCTGGGCGGCGGCCGACGGCATCCCGCACACGGTCTGCCGCCTCGGAAACGTCTACGGCCCGCGGCAGAGCCCGCACGGCGAGGCCGGGGTCGTCGCCATCTTCAGCTACAAGCTCTGGTCGGGTGAGTAGAGCACGCTGTTCGGCTACGGCGACGCCGACCCGCGACTACGTCCACGTAGCACGACGTCGTCGACGCGATGGTGCGCGCCTCGGGCGTCGACGGCGTCTTCAACATCTCGGCCGGCCGCGAGGTCCCGGTGCGGGAGATCTTCGAGCTGCTCGGGCAGGCAGGCCGGGAGTCGAGAGCGAGCCGGAGCTCGCCCCGCTGCGCGAGGGAGAGCTGGAGCGCTCCTGCATGGATCCGACCGCTGCCGCGGAGAGCGCTCGGCTGGCGCGCTCGAGATTCCGCTGAAGCGACGGCGATCCACGAGACCTACAGGGCACTCGTCGCCGAGTTCGAGGCCGCGGCTAGCGATCTAGCGTCCGCGCAGATCAGCTCGCTGCCGCTTCGACGGGAGCGTCGGCCGTCAGGTCGCAGCCGATCCCGGACTCGCCCAGCCCAGATAGAGCAGTCCGGGACCCGGCAGCGCGTCCCGCTTCGACGTCCGTCTGCGGAGTCGCCGATCATCCACGACGCGCCGAGATCGAGGTCCAGCTCCTCGGCCGCACGCAGCAGCAGCCCGGGCTGGGGCTTGCGGCAGTCGCAGCCGGCTCGCCGAGCTCGTGAGGGCAGTAGTAGAAGCCCGAGATCGCGACGCCATGCGGACGCCAGCGCCGCCTGGAGGCGCGTGCTCGGTCTCCGCAGCAGCTCCTCGGAGACGAGCCCGCGGGCGACCCCGCGCTGGTTCGAGACGACCACCAGCGTGTAGCCGCAGCCGAGCAAGGCGCACCATCCCCTCGACCGCGCCGGGAAGCAGCCGGAACTGCTCGATCCGCTGCACGTACGCGGTGATCGGGCAGGACTCTCGTTGAGCGTCCCGTCGCGGTCGAGGAACGCCGCTGGTCGCGTCAGACGCTCCAGGGATGCTCGGCGGCGAGCCGCTCGCGGAAGTACTCGACCAGGATGTGGTTGATGATCAGGTGGGCGTCCTCGATGACGCCGTAGTCATGGGAGTCGACGCGGACGGTGAGGTCCGCCAGCTCCATCGCCGGGCCGCCGTCGAAGCCGAGCAGGGCCGCGACCTCCGCGCTCCGGCTCCGCGCGTACTCCATCGCCCGCAGCACGTTCGGCGACTTGCCCGACCCGGAGATCACGATCAGCACGTCCCCGGGCTGGATCAGGTTCTGGAGCTGCTCGGCGAACATGTTCTCGTAGCCGAGGTCGTTGCGAGAGGGCGGTCATCAGCGAGACGTTGTCGTTCAGGCTCATGATCCGGAAGCGGCGCATGTTCGGCGCCGATCGTGTTCTTGCCGAGGTCGGCCGCCATGTGGCTGGCCGTCGAGGCGGAGCCGCCGTTGCCGAGCGTGAACACCTGCTTGTCGTCGCAGTAGGCGCGGTAGAGCAGCTCGCTGAGCCGCTCGACGTCGTCGATCGGCAGTGCTCTCGAGCGTCGAGATCAGCCGGTCGAGGTAGTCGCGGAGATGAGTCTGGATCGGCATCAGTCGTGCTCCAAGAGAAGCAGATGTGTGCCCCGCCCGGCGAATCGGAAGGGGATCTCCCGGTAGTCGGACAGCGCCTTGCGCACCGCCGGCATGGGAATCCGGCGGGCGCGCAGATCAGGAAGAACCCGCCTCCGCCGGCGCCGAGCAGCTTCCCGCCCCAGGCGCCCGCATCACGGGCCCGGGCGTAGAGCTCGTCGATCTCGTCGGTCGAGGTCCCGGGGCCGAGGCTCCGCTTCAGCTCCCAGTTGCGGTGCAGGACGCCGCCCGATCGACTCGATGTCGCCGGCACCGAGCAGCTCCCGCATCTCGTAGGCCAGATCGCGCATCTCGCGACATCGCCTCCGTGTTCGTGCCGCTGGTCGCAGCCGACTCGCTCTGCTTCGCCAGGACGTCGTCGTTGCCCTGGCGCGCGCTTGCCCGTGAAGACCAGGATCAGGCTGCGGTGAAAGGCGGCCAGGTTCTCCGCGGTCGTGACGACGGGCTCGGCGATCACCGAGCCGTCCGGCTTGAACTCGATCAGGTTCATTCCGCCGAGCGCGGTGGCGTATTGGTCCTGCTTGCCGATCGGCTTGCCGAGCACGTCGATCTCGATCCTGCACGCCTCGTCCGCGAGCTCCTCCGGCGGCTTCTGGATCCCCTGGTAGCCGTAGAGGGCCGTCAGGGCCCCGACGGTGACCGCGCTCGAGGAGCCCAGCCCGGTTCCCTTCGAGGGCAGGTCGGCGAGCGTGATCACCTCGACCCCTCGAGCGAGCCCGGCGCGCCGCATCGCCTCGCGGATCAGCTCGTGTTGGAGATCGCTCGCCTTGTCGACGATCTCGGTCTGCGAGTAGCTGACGCGGACATCGCCCTCGAATCGCGGAGCGACACCGACCCGCACCCATTTGTCGATCGCGGTCGAGAGGACCGCGCCACCGTGCTTCTCGTAGAAGGCGGGCAGATCGGTGCCGCCACCGACGAAGCTCATGCGCAGCGGCGTCTTGGAGATGACCATTGCCATTGCGAGGACCGCGCCCTAGCCCTCGTTGTCCCGAGCCTGCTCCAGCTCCGCACGGACTTTCCTCAGCGAGCGAGAGAGGATCTGCTGGACGTTGGCGAGACTGAGCCCGGTGAGCTCGGCGATCTCAGGTCCGGTGAGCTCGCCTCCGAAGCGGAGCGCGATCAGCTCGCGCTCGCGATCGCCGAGCTGCTCGAGGGCCGCGGCGATCTCCGGGGAGAGCCCGAGGTCCGCGTCCTCGGTGATCAGCTCCCGCCGCGAGAGATGGTCCTCGATCGGCTCCTGCTTGCACCGGACCGGTCGCGACGGTAGTGGTCGATCAGCAGATTGCCGGCGATCGACATCAGCCAGGTGCGGGCGCTGGCGCGCTCGGGGTCGAAGCGGTCCCAGGCGCGCAGGGCGCGCTCGAAGGTGAGCTGGGTCAGGTCCTCGGCATCGGCGCGGGAGCCCACCCGGTAGCCGAAGAACCCATAGACACCCCAGACATGCTCCTCGTAGAGCTCCGCGATCTCCCCGCGCAGCGCCGTGTCCGCCGTCGCGGCGCTCGCGCGGGTCGCTCTGTGCCCGGTCCCCCGCCGAGCGCGCGGACGTCGTCTGCCGGCCAGCCCTCGATCTCGCCGCCCTGTCACGGCGGTCGATATTAACTTCTCCTACACTGCCACGCGGGCTAAGGCAGGGGACGTTCCGGAACTTCTAAAGAAGGACGAGTAGATGGCCGACCGGGACAATCGGTAG
Organism: uncultured Solirubrobacterales bacterium; assembly: GCA_963777575.1. Lineage (GTDB taxonomy): Bacteria > Actinomycetota > Thermoleophilia > Solirubrobacterales > 70-9 > DASUPK01. The sequence continues at coordinate 55,194 of CAVZRH010000007.1, forward strand.
CAACGCAGGCGCAGCGACCGGGTCCAGGTGGCGAGCCCGATACCAGGAGGATCCTGCGGGGCCTCTTCGGCGAGCGCCTCTGATCGTCGCCTGCACGCTGCTCGACCGCCGGCGCGGCGCTCGTCTTCTCGCTGCTGCAGACGAAGCAGTACACGGCGGACGCCTCGCTGCTGTTTCGCGACCCAGGCTTCGACCAGCAGATCTTCGGGTCGTCGGACGTCGCAGCTCCGGACCCGACTCGCGAGGCCGCCACGAACATCACCCTGGTCTCGCTCAAGGCAGTGGCGGACCGCACTGCGGCCGACCTTGGAGGCGGCCTCACCGGAGACGAGGTCTCGAACAAGGTGAGCGTTCAGAGCCAGGGTCAGTCGGACGTCGCCTCGATCAAGGCCACTGATCCCGATCCGCAGTTCGCCGCGACCCTGGCCAACGCCTTCGCCGAGAACTACATCGCCTTCCGTCGTGATGCCGATCGCAGGAAGGTCCAGCAGGCCCGCAGCCTGGTCGAGGCCGACTTCAATCAGCTCTCGCCGGCTGCCCAGCAGAGCGAGCGAAGGACAGTCGCTCCAGACGACAGATCAGCCGACTGTCCACACTTGAGGCGCTCCAGACCGGCAACGCCGAGCTGGTCCAGCGCGCGACGCGTCCCCACCTCGCCCTCGTCTCCGAAGACGGTCCGGAACACGATTCTCGGGTGGATCCTGGGCCTGCTCTTCGGGGTCGGCTTGGCGGCCGCTGCTCGAGCGCCTCGACCGCCGGCTGCGCCAGCCGAAGGAGTTCGAGGAGACCTTCGGCCTGCCGGTGCTGACGGAGGTCCCGGAGAGCAAGTCGCTGGCGCGCTCGAACAACGGCATAGGGGAGCTGCTTGAACACCGAGGGCGGCGCCTTCGAGATGCTCAGAGCTCGGCTGCGCTACTTCAACGTCGATCGGGACATTCACTCCGTCTTGGTGACCTCGGCGGCTCCGGGGAAGGCAAGACCACGATCGCCTGGAATCTCGCCGCCAGCGCCGCCAGCGCAGGCTCAGCGCACGATCCTGGTGGAGGCAGACTTCCATCAGCCGACCATCGCCGGGGAGAATCGGGACTCGGGCGCGGCCTGGCCTATCGGAACTGCTGAGCGGCCAGAGCTCGCTCGAAGACGACCGTGCAGCGGGTCACCGTGGAGGATCGCCAGAACGGCAACGAGGCGAGCCGGCAGCTCGACGTGATCGTCGCTGGCTCCCATCCTCCCAATCCGGTGGAACTGCTGGAGAGCGAGGGAATGGCGCGACTCTTCGGCAAGCTCGAGCGCCACCTACGACCTGGTCGTGATCGACTCACCCCCGCTCCCGATCGTGGCCGACACTATTCCCTTGGCGAAGATGGTCAACGGGGTGATCGTCGTCGGCCGGGTCAACAAGACCACGCGGGATGAGGCGCAGGCCCTGCACGCGCAGCTCGAGAGCCTGGAGGCGCCGGTCCTGGGGGTCGTCGCGAACAGGACGTCGCGCGGAAGGGGCTACTACGGCTACTACCAACGCGATCGCCGTTCGATCTCAACACCTGCCGACTCCGGCAACGGGACGCAAGGCACCTAGCCGCCGCGTGCGTCTCTCCCGCCGGCAGATGCTCTTACCACACAATCCCGACACCATTGAAGGACGGGCTGACGCTCGGCGCAGTTCCTTCAGGAAATAGCGGCCGGCGGGTTCAGCCGGATAAACGGGACGGTGGAGTTTTGCGCCTGGGTCACTGCGTTGGTTGACCCGGGCGTACAAGTCTTCGACTTCGGTGCCGGCCGAGGCGTGGGCGCAGAGGATCCTGTGCCCTATCGCCGCGAACTCCGATCTCTGAGAGGCAAGGTCGAGCGAGTATCGGACTCGACGTCGACCCACTCGTCCGCGAGAGTCCCCTCCTCGACGAAGCAAACGTCCGATCAGGAGCGACATTCCCGTTGCGGCATATTCGAGTACAGGACGATCTGATCGGACACTTGGGTATGCGGCGGGGCTAGGGTTTGCCGCTCCCGAGCGGCCGGAACCCAGCGCGTCCCAGCAACGCCCTGGCTATCCCACGCACTCGCCGTATATATGGATGAGCACGCGAAACGCGGACCAGATCGTCAGCGTCTTCGGCCGGGACTGCGTACCTTCCGTTGCCATGTTGCTACCCGGCTGAATGCAGGTGACGCGAGGGAGATCGGCCTGCTGAGCCGCATTCTCTCGCTGGCCGAGATCGCCGGGCTGCGTGAGCACTGGGCCCGAGTCCCTCGCAAGGTGGGTACCGCCGTCTATCGTCCGAATGACCGGGACTGCCGAATGCTGAACACCGATATCGACTCCGACACGCCCTCCGAGCACCGGGAACAGCTCAATCCTCGACTACGGGCAAAGCAAATCCCGGCTTATATCAAGCGCTGGTTGCGACACCCGAGGTGGGCAATCGAGAATGTCACGCTAATGCGCTGGCGGCTTCGAGAGGGGCAGCCGCCATTTCGATCTCAGCGCGTACGAACCGTTCGTGGTTGATGAGGCGACAGCAATCATCTCTGGGCTAGGTGTTACGCAAGAGCATTACGAAATGGCTGTCTCGGAGTTCTGGGCACCCCCACCTAGCCCGGATGAGCCGATGGCAGGTTGGAATGCACGCAAGAGTCTTGCAGAGCCTCGTCAGCCTCGTGGTCCGGATCGTTACGCCTGAAGTCATGGTGGAGACCGGCGTAGCCCGGGGTTACTCAAGTGCGATTGCCCTCGCGGCGATGCGAGACAGTGGGTCCGGCCACCTGTATAGCATTGACTTGCCCGCTCTCGAATTCGAGGGTCGCGCTCAGCCGGGCGAAGCGGTCCCTCTCGGTCTCCGGGAGCAGATGGACGCTCGAGCTGGGCCCTTCGCGGCTCGTGTTGCCGGACCTGCTGGCGAGAGTACCGCCGATTGACGTCTTCTTAGCCGATGCTGACCGTACTAGCCGCTGACAGCCGACGAGTACAGGATGGCTTGGGACCACCTGAGGAGTGGCGGCGTCTTGATCTCGGACGATGTTCACAACCACGCCTTCACTGACGCCGCGGTCGAGTTTCGCAGCCGTCCTTACCTAGTCGGAAGATTGCCGACAACAACGCGATCGGCATCATGGTCAAGCATTAGCCCTTCATATCGACGGGGCGTAGTGACATTGTATCGACGGGGCGTAGTGACATTGTATCGACGGGGCGTAGTGACATTGCCTCGGCTCCAGACCCGAACGTATGGGCATCTCTTCGGATACTCCGGGAACGCTACTCGGCGATTCTGATTGTTTTCCTGAGGGAGTAATCATCCAGCAGGGAGTTCGGAGTTCCTCGTATTCCTTGATGGTGGAACCCCCCTGTGCCTAGACTTGCGTTCACTCGCCCGAACGGGTCTGGCGGACGCGTGCAATCGCCCGCACTTCCCGTCGCTTGCGGACCACAGCAGTGGCGGCTGACAGTGCATCGAAGACCCGAGGGGTTAGCTCCGCGCGAGTGCATCGGTAAAACGACCTGGGTGACCGTAGTTGACAACTCTAGCCTGGCTCGTAACAAAACCAGCTTCACGCAGGATGTTGCCAATTAGCAGCGGAGTCCACGTGTATAGGTGATGGTTGAGGTCGGCTGCGTGGGGGTTCTTCTCCGTCCGCCAGTCGTCGATGGGAAGGTGGAGGAGGAGCAGACCTCCGGGCCTCAACACGCGATGCAAGCCCCGAGCTCTTGATACGGATCCAAGGTGTGCTCAAGAGCGTGATTGGAAATCGCCACGTCAAATCGTGCGTCCTCGAGTTCGGAGAGCGACTCACGGACTTCGAGCCCCAGGACACGGAGACCGGCCGCTATTGCCTTCGGATTGACCCACTCGACCTTCTCGCTGAGCTTGGAGTGCGGCCAGCACCCACCCCGCACCGCAACCGAAATCTGAGCAAGCTGTGGTTGGGGTCCACGAAAGGGCGAAACTGCGCCACCGCCTCTCCATAGCCGGAACCAAGCTGCCGTTGGTACGCAAATACGATCGCCCGCTCGGCCCGCGTAGTTGCTACCGACAGGAGCCATCACGTGTCGTCAGAGGGCTGACGGACATCAGTGGCAGCGCGACCGCTCCGGAAGCATCGGAGAAACTGCTGGCCTGCCTGGCCCGGTGCCACATCCGCTCCCCATGGGTCATGCGAGAATTCGGGCTCCCACGCGCCGCTGCGTTAGGTGACATGCGAGAGCGATGGGGAGGAACACGAATCCATGAGCACCAGCGTGTCGACTGGATCGTCACGTAGCGCCGAAACGGTGAGGACCACTCCGAGTGAGAAAATGAGCATCGCCGGAACCGAATCGCGGCGAACAAGAACGATTCAAACAATGCTCTCAGAATCCACCAAAAACCAGCAGCCAAAATGCTCCAAACATCCCGAAATCGAGGTAAGCGTGCACCAGGACGGAGTACGCCGGGTGCACGTGGACGGACATCTGTCTACGCAGGGACGATCTGGTCGGACACTTGGGTATGTGGCGGCTCGGGTTTGCCGGCGAGAGTTGGCGGTGCAATCCACGCGCTCCGCGAGATCAGTGACGAGGTACTGCCCGTATCCGAAATGCATTCGTTGCTGGGATCACCGTCATCGATGCCGCGAAGCCATGCGGCCATTCCTCCGTCTTCTGCCTTCGTGATTGGCTCAGCGGGGCGCTGGGGCTGCTGACAGCTGACGCAATCCCGCCTGGTAGTCGGCACCAGCCGTGGCACTGGTTGCGCGGACCCGTGGGACCCGCGCTGTACGGCCGTACCCGAGGGCAGCTGAAACGATCAGCCCGAGGGCAACGACTAGGACGGCGGTGATAGGCGGGGACGCTTCCCGCGGCTCACGATACCAGAAAACAGAGTATTCCGCCGGCGAGGGGCAGCAAGGCAGATCGGCTGCCGGATGAACCATTTACCAGCGCAGCGAGGATCCCGACGGCTTGTGACCAGGCTGAGCATTAGATTTGTTCGTTGCTGCCGGTAGAGTGCGAATAGGAGCAGCGTTGAGCCAACTAGCAGCACCGGTCCGTATAGCAGGTACTTTGGCGTCTCCAAGGCGAGGGCGTTGAACGCCTCGCTGCGGCCGCCAAACGCGATCGCGAGGTGCTCGAAGCCTCCGCCCTGGGCGACAAATAACAGAAACGAGAGCACCACCCGACGCGCGGCCGATGCGAGCGCCACCATCGTTCCGATTCGCGATCAATCTGCACGGGGGCGAGGGGGCGCACGTTTTGCCCATCGCCTGCCCAGCGGTATCGCGTAGCCGATTACGAAGCAGACAGCTCCGAGCAGAGCGAGAATTAGCATCCGATCGAAGACCGGGCCGCAGATCGATGGTTGGCTGATTAGCACCAAGAAGTAGTTGTGTCCGCGATCATCGCCGCTGGCCGTACGACGAACATCGCCCCGTACACGAGTGCGAAGACGACGTTGGCTCGAAAATGTCAAACCGCCCTTGGAGGGCAGATCTGAAGACGAACAGGGAGAGTTATGACGATCCCGATACCGAGCACGAGGATCGCGGAGAAGGGCAGGATTCTGATGGCGGACCACACGCCGAGCACCAGGGCGCTCAGACCCGCCAGCGGTGATGCGACGGCCGGGCGCGCGGCGATCCTGTTAGTTCGTCCCAAGTCCGAGCAGGATGCGTGCATCGCTTACCCGGCGCCACAGTCTCCGAACGGGCTTTCGCAGCTTAGGGAGCCCCGGCGGAATCACTTAAGGGTGCCCCCGTCGTCCTTCCATCCGCCGGTGTGCCGTTCTCGGAGGCGACCGGGCGAGGGAACGCTGGTCCTGCTCCTGGCCAAGGCTGGAGGAGTTCGTGAGTCCGAGCGCGGATGTGCGGATTTCGGGCCATAGGCCGATTGCCAATGCTGCCAGCCCTGCGAAGGGAGGAGATGAAGCATTGCGAATGCGACCCCGTTGCGCTTCCCATGACGGCGCCGAAGAATCGGCAAGGGCCGGAAGAAAGGGCGATCCAGGGAATCGAGCTCGGCGAAGCTACCTATGCCCGGCTCCCCAGGCCCCGTGCTCCTTCGGTTAGGACTCGCCTGCAGTGCCGTTAGGCCGGCGGCTAACCGCAAGGATGCGTATGAGTTCGACGGCCCCTCGAAGTCCGCCCGAAAGAAGAAGGGCACGTGAACCCGCGGTGAGCTCCAGCAGTACGACGATAACTACGGAGATCCGTCGTCGAGCAGGACGTATCTTCTCAGTCTTGTCTCGACCTCGCCCCGATCCCGCTGTGGCGACATTTGGATACGCAACCATTCCGATACTTTGGCCGACGAATCGAGGTAGGTTTGTGAACGATACGGCGACCACGTAGAGCCCGAGAACGCCGGGGACATGAAGAGCCCGACTGCAGCTTGGTCGAGTTGGAAAGTGTCGACGGGGTAGGTTGATCCAAGTAAGCCCCTGAGTCCGAAGGACGTCAGTTCGCGTGTTCTGGTCTGGTGGGTTCCACCACGACCGCGGCGGCGACACGGCTTTGATCGCCAATCGCGGGCAGCCAGAATCAAGTGGGTCAGGCCAACTCCCCATCGGCCCAGACGCTGCCACCACACCGAGGCTGTCTTCGCCTATCAGAAAGAGAGCCAACATCGAACCTGCATACTCGAAGGGTGGGTAAGCAGCCGAACGACAGTTGAAGTCGTTGCCAAAATCCGCACTCTTGGAGCAAGCGCAATTCCGAAAGATGAATCCGAATATTCCCGGCGTGACGACTAGGCTGATAGCGGCCGCGACTGGTGAGTCTCCTTTGAAGAGGAGAACGAATCAAGCAGGAGCTGAACGGGAACTAGCCCTATCGTGAGTGAAACTGGCCGGCCTCGGGCCTGGTGCATGATTGGAGGCGGTCAACTCCCCGCTCGCGATGTAGTAGGTGACGGCCGTGGGAAGCCCAAGGGAACGAATTGGCGTGAGGATGAGTGGGACGATGGCGAGGAACGCAAAATTTCCACGGTCCTCGACGCCGAGCATCGGGCCACGACGGCACCGCTGTACGTAGGAGTGCCCTGGATCGCGAAGACTGCTAGCGACTGTCAGGGACGCAGGCCCGTTATGCGCTTCTTCGCCATTCCGCGACCGCTCACCCAGCGTCTCGCGTACGTCCGGAGGAATCTGGCGCCAGCCTGGTCCCGCACACGGCGAGCATAGGCGAAGGACCGAAGTCGGCGTGCGAGTAGGGGCCGGTATAGAATTGCTGTTCGACGTCACAGGGGCCCGGCAGGCAGTTGTGGGTAGTACGGGTAGGAGGATTGACGACCTTGAGAGTTCTGCACGTAATCCAGGACATGTCGATGCGCAGCGGCGGCCCGCCAGTAACTGTTGCTGAGGCCTCCCTCGCTCTGAACCGGCGTGGCGTGGAGACAACAATCGTTACAACCGACGCGGGCCTAATGGCCTCGGCTGCAAGTCGCGAGCGATTGTCTCGGCAGGATTTGCCGCCTGGCGCTGAGCAACTCGATCTCCGGATTTGTGCAGACAGCCCCCGCGCCGGTTCGCCGTTTCGCTCCCGCTCCAGCGGCTGCTGCAGCGAATAGTCCCGTCCTACGACCTGGTGCACATCCATGCGCTCTATCTGTTTCCTCACCTGGCGGCCTATCGCGCTGCAAGGCGCCACCGGTTCCTGTATGTGGTCTCGCCACACGGTGCGCTCGACCCATACCACCGACGACAGAAGCGCGGGCGAAAGGCGGTCGCGTGGTGGCTTTGGCAGAAGGCGGAATTGGAGAATGCCGCACTGCTCCACATGCTGACGCCGGAGGAGCTGCCGCTGATCGAAGACGTCGCGCCCTGCCGTGCCACGGGCCGTTGTCCCAGTCGGGATCCGCTGGTCCGAATATGACCGGCGTCCTTCAGATCACGGATTCAGAGACCGGTATGTGAACGGATATGGCGGTCCCATTGTCATGTTCTTGGGCCGGCTGACGGAGAAGAAGGGCATCGACATCTGATCGAAGCCTTCGCGCTGAGGTCGCCGAAGCTGGGGACCGAGGCTCGACTGGTGATCGCTGGTGGAGACAATGAGGGAATCGGTGGCTCCCTTAGGGAGCTTGTGCGAAGAATGAGGGTCGCGGATCGGACGGTCTTCACGGGACCGCTCCGAGGCGAGGAGAAGTACGTCGCTCTCGCGGCGGCAGACGTCTGGGTACTCAGCTCGAGAAGCGAAGGATTTCCCACGGCTGCCCTGGAGGCCCTGGGTGCCGGATGCGCGTGCCTTCTATCTCCTGCTGTCTTCATTAGCCGGGAAGTTGAGAACGCCTGGGGGCCGGCTTTCAGTGTGACTTGAACGCCACGTCCTTCGCGCAACGCAATGCTGAACCTGTTGAAGAACCCCGATCAACGACATCGGATGTGCGCCGCCGCCCGAACCTTCGCCAAGCGATATGACTGGGACACCGTCAGTGGCGAGTGGGAGGCGATGTATGCGCCGTGCAATCGCCCGCTCGGCCGCGACCAATTCGGCAGAGCAGCGCCTGGTGAACACCCGGAGCTAGGCGACGGTGTAGGCCATCGATGGCTCCCGCTCCTCGAGCCTCTCCAGCTCGAGCGGCTGGCGACTCCAGAGCGCGAGCCTGGTTCCGAGGACATGTAGTAAGGGCCCATCGAACTCCGTGGCAGCGTCCAGCAATGCGTGCATACCCGGTATAGGCTGAGTGGTCCCAGACGATCACGCAGGACTCACAATCCTGAGGGCGGCGGCAGAATCATCTTGGCGTACGGATAGGAGTGGCTCGGCGTTGAGGACGAACGCGACGTCGATCTTACCCTCGTAAGGCGTGAAGTCGAAACTCGCAGAATCGCCGTGCAGCTGCCGGCTCCGGCTCTCCTCGGGCGCTCCGACGAACGCACAGGCGCCCTACCAAGAAGCAAGGATGGGCCCAAGAATCTGCTGATTGCACACATGTCGCTTGTAGCGAGCCCCACGGTTCGCGGGGCCGCTCATCTTGAGCGCGTCCCTGCGCGCGGTTGGGCGTGCTCACCCGGTCGGATCTAGCGATCTACCACGCGTTTGGTTCTAGGGCCGAATTCATGACGGCGCCGCGGAAGCCAGCCCGAGTCGGAATCCCGTCCTCCTAGCCAACGCACCGTTCGGCTAACGCCCTCTACCCACGGAACCGGAGATCGCCGGCCACTGATTTCACCGGCTCCAAGTCGAAGACCATTTCGGAGAAGAGATTGTTTAGCCTGAACGACGTCAGCGGAGGCTCCGACCAGCCGAGGCGCTGCAGGAGATCGCCGCCGGCGGCGAGCGCTCGAAGCAGACCGACGGGAACACGACGTACAGGCGCCCGGGCGGCTGCTGCTGCAATCGCGTCGGCAGGTCGCCGATCTCCAGCGGCTGTAGTCGGCGAGGTAGAAGACTCTGCCGGCCACCGAATCCTCCGGCGCTCTCGCAAGCTCTTGCAGCTGGTGGACTGTGTTGTCGACGTATCCGAACGACTTGCGGATCACTTCGGCCTGGGCCGCAGATATCGGCCGGCGAGGACGGCGTCGAAGAAGTTCCGGTACGGAACATCGAACCAGGGGCCCCAGATTGAAGTCGGCCGAACGATCACCCAAGGCGCCTGTTTGCAGCGCTCTCGCACGATCTGCTCGCCCTTGACCTTGACTATTGCCATAGTGGGTGGACGGCCGCCAGTCAGTGTCATGTTTCGGGACGTAGCCGATTTCGCAGACGAGCCGCGATGAGGCGAACAGGATTGGAGGGGTCGAGAGAACGGAGCTCGCGGTGATCAGGTTCTCGACGCCGCGAGTATTCGGACTGTAATCCTCGATCGACCGGCCTCTCAGGTCCGTGCGTGCCGCGAGGTGGACTACCACCGTAGGGGCGAACGTTCTCAGCGGCTCCGTGAGCCTCTCCAGATCACGTATGTCCACCTCTTCCCAGACCGATCGATGAGCGGGTACACGCGGCGGTCGGTGATCCAGGCTGACCACAGGAATTCGCTCGCGGAGGTAAGCCGCGACGAGGTTCGTCCCGATTAACCCTGACCCGCCCGTCACGACGACGCGCTCCTCGGGCTCTCTGTCGTCTGGAATGGGCTCCATCGGCCACGAATGAAACACCCGGAACGGCACGCAAGTCGCGAGAGGATACGAAAGCTCCGGAAGGCGGTGCGCCTGGCAAAAGTACAGCGGTTCAGGCGTGCTCTCAGGCATGGAGTGGCCGCCGCGGTTGAGCACGACGAGATCCGCTCCCGTCCAATATTCGCACCGTGATCGACGTCGGAAGCCACCGTGGGCAGTTTGCGGTACTCGCTCTGTCCAGGTTCCCGAGCGCTCGGGTCCTGGTGCTTCGAGCCCCTCGAGAAGCCGAGGACGGCGTTGACCGAAGTCGTTGCGGCTGACCGGGACCGCGTCGAGGTTTTTCCCTACGCTGCGGCGGCGTCCGGCGGATCGGAGACGATGGAAGGTCTCCAGGGCAGACGACTCCTCGTCCCTACGACCATTGGACCACGATACGTAGTAGCGTTCCCCGGGACGAATCGAGAGGCAATGGTCTCGGTGCAGGCGGCTCGGATCGACGAGGTGGTTGGGTCAGTTGATCCGCCCGCTTGATGAAAATCGACGTCCAAGGCTGCGAGCTGGAGGTCCTGCGGGGTTCCGAGGAGCTTTGCCGGGGATTGAGCACCTTGTGGTCGAACGCCCTCGTTCACGGCAGCTTTACCTTGGCCAAGCTCTCGCAGGTGAGGTGGTCGCCTTCCTGCATGAACGGGGTTACCGCCAGACCGGGGGATCTGACGGACTGAAGCGTGATCGACTTGGGTTCCGCCTGCAAGCCGATCTTCTCTTTCAACGAGATCAAATTTGACGGTGGCAAGCGAGCGGCGTCGGGTTCAGCTTTGGAGTTACAACTACTGCGCCGGAGCCGACGGGGATCGCGCCGGTGAGTGCTTCTCTTGCGGGTGAGCTTGGCGAGAGAGGCTGGGATATTCAGGTGGTCGCGGCCCAGCCTCACTACCCCGAGGCACGATGGGGAAAGCGATTCTGCGTCCTTATCGCGAGGTCCGGGACGGCGTCCGAGTCCTGCGCTTGCCGCTTTGGACTGGGACGGGGCAGCGCTGGCCACCGGATGCGGCAAGAGGCGACCTACACCGCAGCCTTGATGCTGAGCTTGCCGGCACTCGGGCCGCTGCGACGCGATGGTGGTGGCGTCACCCTCCTTCCCCGCTTTGACGGCGGCAATCGTCAACGCGCGCGCACGTCGGGTCCCGTGGGTGCTGTGGCTGCAGGACCTGCTACCGGAAGGCGCCGTCTCGACCGGTCTTCTGGACGAGGACAGCAGTGTCTTACGCGCCTCGCGCCGCCTGGAGCGCTCCGCATACCGTTCGGCGCAGCGGATCGTCGTAATTTCGAGCGCCTTCGCCGACAACCTAAGGACCAAGGGCGTGAACGGCGACAAGGTCGAGTTGATCTACAACCCGGCCACGCGGGGAATCCCAACGGACCTTGACCCGCCCCATCGCGTTACCGGGTCGCCGCGCGTTCTAAGCATGGGCAACATCGGCCATACGCAGGGGCTGGCGCCACTGGTTGCGGCGTTCGAGCGGTCGGATCAAATGAAGGAGGCTCACGCGAGCCTGGTGATCACGGGAACGGCGTCGCCAGCCCAGATGTGGCCCGGGAGGTGCGCTCAGATCGCGTCAAGTAGCTCGGCCTGGTGGACGACGACCGATTGGAGACGGAGTTGCGCACCGCCACGATGGCGCTGGTGAGCCAGAGCTATGAGGGAACGGAATTCAACCTGCCGTCGAAGCTGATGAACTTCATGGCGTACGGCCTGCCGATCGTCGCAGCGGTGAATCCAGGTGGGGAGGTGGCGCGACTGGTTAAGGATGCCGGGGCGGGCTGGGTCGCAGACAGCTCGGATCCCGACGTCGATTCCCTAGGGTGATCGCCGACGCGCACGCCAATCCGCCTGAACTCGAGCAGCGAGGCCTCGCTGCTCGCGCGTTCGCAGAGCGGCGCTTCTCACTCCGCGCCTTCGGAGACAACTTCGATTCCGTATTGCGATCCGTCGAATACGCCACCGCGTTCCCGCGAGTGACGCGCTGACGGTGCGCACCATCAGCTTGATGTCGTATCCGACGGACCAGTTGGTGACGTACGTGTAGTCGAGCTTGATCATGTCGTCGAAGGGGATGTCGCTGCGGCCGAACACCTGCCAGGGCCCCGTGATTCCTGGACGGACGTTGAACCGTGCGTCGTAGCGGCTGTCGACGAGATCGGCCTCAACCTGGATCAGGGGGCGAGGACCGACCAAGCTCATTTCGCCGCGAAGGACATTGATCAGCTGCGGGAGCTCGTCGAGCGAATACCGGCGAAGCCAGCGTCCGACACGGGTGATTCGCGGATCCTCGGGGATCTTGAACATGCCGTCGTCCCGGCGGTTCAGACTCGGAGAGCCCCGGCTTGAGATCCTCCGCGTCGGTGACCATGGTCCGGAACTTGAACACCGAGAAGCTCGATCGCGCTTGCGACCGATTCGCGGCTGACGGAAGAAGACCGGGCCGCGCGTATCGAGCCTGATCGCAAGCGCGCACGCCGCGAGCAAAGGGGAGAGAGGAGGAGGGCACAGCCGCGACGACGATGTCGATGCCGCGTTTCACCGCCGCCGTCGCATATCGCGGGTGGTTGGAATCGGAAGGGTCACGAGCGGGAGCCCCTCGATGTGATGCAGCTCGGCATCGATGCGGAACAGCATCGGAGTCGCCCGGCACGATGTCCACCTTCACGCCGTGCTCGGCCAGGAACCT
>CAVZRH010000008.1:0-146380 GCA_963777575.1 uncultured Solirubrobacterales bacterium
AGGGCTTCGCCTCTGCTCCAGAAGACCTCACGCCGCGTGATCAGGCCGTCCACGAACCAGACGATCTGCCAGGTGCGGTATTCAACCGGCACGCCGCTGCCCCTACCGCGTGCCGTGAGAACCACCCCGATGAAGACCCGGTCATCACCAGCGTCCGTTATCTCCTCGATCTCGATCTCGATCTCAAAGACTTCGAGGAGCTGCTCCATCCACTCTCGCACTCCTGCCTGCCCGCGGTAAAGCTCACCAATCCCAGGGATACCTTCCAGGGTCCCCCATACGACATCAGGGCTGAAGAAGGCTGGCACGGCGTCGACGTCGCCGCGATTGAGAGCGTCGATGGCGTTCCGCGCCAGCGCTACGTTCTCCTTCGACATCGCCCACGCAGTATCTCTCGGACGGGTGCTGCTTTTCGTCCAAAGCGGAAGCTAGTCGCTACTCCCGCAGCCCGGCGGCTTCGAGGGCTTCGGCGTGGGTGAGGTAGTTCGTAATCCGAATCACGCGTCCATCCTTAAGCTCGTAGATCAGGCCGAGATCCAGCTCGACCGGGACGCCGCTCCCTTTCCCGGTTCCCGACTGGCGCGTGAGGGCGACCACTCGGTCGTCGTCGGCATCGATCAGTTGCTCGACCTGAATCGACCAGCCCTCGAACTCCTCGGTCCAGGTGCGTATGAACTCGACGAACTCCTCGTGGCCCACCCAGACCGTCCTACCGTCCATCCCCTCGCGCACTATCCACTCGGCATCGGCAGCGACGGTCTCAGCATCGAACACAGCGCCGGGATCGCCACGCTCCATTCCCGCCTGGAACCCCGCGATCTGGCGCCGCACGATCTCGACGTTCTCCTTCGACATCGCCCACGCAGTATCTCTCGGAAGGGTGCTGCTTTTCGTCCAAAGCAGCTACTCCGACAGCCCGGCGGCTTCGAGGGCGAGGAGCTGGTCAGTAAGTAGGGCTAGCGGGCAGCGACGATCCGGCGAAGAAGAAGAACCAGACCTCGAAGGCAAGTACGCACGCGACGACCGAGACGACCACCACCCGCTCAACAAAGCTGATCCCGAACTTCTGACGGGTATCCACCTCGCGCTCGTCGCGCAAGCTGCGCAGCCAGGGCGAGGTGTGGCGAGCCTCGGGGTGACGCCTGGTGAGGTCGTCGTACTTGGCATTGATCCAGGTGAGCGCCCAGGCGAGCAGGAAGACGAGCGCGGCGAGCACGACGATCACCGAGAAGACCGCCGTCATGCTCAGGCTGTTGAGGTTGCCCTGGACCTTGGATCCGACCCAGACGGCGAACAGCGGTGCGCCCGTCCAGAGATTGATCGAACAGATGGCCGAGGCGGTGACGAGGCCGATCTTCTTGAGCGCCATCGCCCACGCAGTATCTCTCGGCGGAGTACTGCTTTCCATGCGAAGCGCATAGCCTGAAAATGCCGCCGTCACCACTCCCGCGAGTGCCGCTGTGGGGCCAGAGCTTCCTTCAGGTGCGTGACCACCGCTCGGTTACATCTGCGGTGAGAGGGGCCCAGGTAGCGGCGCTGCAGTGGGTCCTCGTCGTCGTGGTCGAGGTCCCAGCTGAGGCACACGGCCGCCACCCTGGCGCTGACGTCAGGAATCCCGGTCCACATCGTGGCGGCGCGGCTCGGCGACACCCCGCAGACGGTGCTCGGCACTTACGCGCATCTGCTCCCGCAATCAGACGAGATCGCGGCCGAGCGGATCGCGGACGCGCTCGCCCGTTAGCACCTGGTTAGCAAATCGGGCGCAAACCGCTCTGGAATGCGGGTATCCCTAGAAGAGCTGGTTCTCGCCGGCGAAGATCTCCGATACGGAGTCGTCGGTGAAGATTCGCCGGATCGAGTCGGCGAGGGTCTGGGCGGCCGAGATCACGGTGATGTTGTCGGGAGCGCCGGGGCGCTGCGGGAGGGTGTCGGTGACGATGATCCGTTCGATGCCCGAGTTCTCCTCGGCCAGTCGCTCGTAGGCGGGGCCCGAGAAGACGCCGTGGGTCGCGACCGCGATCACGCGCGCGGCGCCCTCCTCGAGGACGGTGCGGGCGGCGGCGGTCAGCGTGCCGGCGGTGTCGATCATGTCGTCGACCAGGACGGCGGTCTTGCCCTTGACCTCACCGACGACGTAGCCGATCTCCGCGACCTGCTGCGCGGGCCGCTCCTTCTCCATCACGGCCCAGGTGGTGCCCACCTTGCGGGCGAAGTTCCGGGCTGTCTTCACGCGGCCGGCATCGGGTGAGACGATCACCGGATCCTCGTCGAAGTCCTGGTCGACGATCCACTGGGTGAGCATCGGCATCGCCGTCATGTGATCGAGCGGGACGTCGAAGAAGCCCTGCACCTGGCCGGCATGGAGGTCCATGGTGAGGACGCGGTCGACGCCGACGCCCTCCAGGCACTTGGCGACGATCCGGGCCGAGATCGGCTCACGGGGCGCGGACTTCTTGTCCTGGCGGGCGTACCCGTACCAGGGCATCACGGCGATGATCCGGTGCGCGGAGGCGCCCTGGGCCGCGTCGATCATCGCGAGCAGCTCCATCAGCGCGTCGTTGGGAGTCATGTGCTCGTGCTCGTTGGCGGCGGTCGACTGGACGATGAAGACGTCGGCGCCGCGGATCGATTCCTCGTAGCGGCAGTAGACCTCGCCGTTGGAGAAGGTCTTCAGCGTGACCTCGCCGAGCTCCACCTGGAGGTTGCGGCCGATGTGGGCGGCGAGCTCGCCCGACGCCCGCCCGCCGAAGACCATCAGGCGCTTGCGGTAGTCCTGGACGATCTCCGACATCGGCTCCGTCTGCTCGATCGTGCTCAAGAGTCTTCGTCCTCGCTCGATTCCTTGGCCTTCTTGCCCGCGTAGCCCTCGACGTTCTTCTGCTCCGCCCGCGAGATGCCAAGGGCCCCGGGTGGAACGTCCTCGGTGATCACCGAACCGGCCCCAGTGTATGCGTCGTCCCCGACTTCTACGGGCGCGACGAGGGTCGTGTCAACGCCGGTCCGAACTTTCTTGCCGATCTTGGTGCGATATTTGCTGCGGCCGTCGTAATTCGCGGTGACAGTGGAGGCGCCGAGGTTCGATCCCTCCCCCACGTCGGCGTCCCCGATGTAGGCGAGGTGCGGGACCTTGGCGCCGGCCCCGATCTCGGAGTTCTTGATCTCGACGAAGGTGCCGGCCTTGGCGCCCTCACCGATGCGGGCGTCCGGCCGGAGGTAGGTGAAGGGGCCGACGATCGCCTCGTTCGCCACCTCGCACGACGTCAGGTAGGAGTGGATCACCGTGGCCCGCTCGCCGATGCGAGAGTCGATCAGCGTCGTCATCGGTCCGATCGTGCTGCCCGCGCCGATGCTGGAGCGGCCGCGCAGGGTGGTGCCGGGCAGGATGGTGGCGTCGGCGGCGATCTCGACGTCCGCGTCGATCCAGGTCGCGCCGGGGTCCTCGATCGTGACGCCGGAGCGCATGTGGGCGACGAGGATCCGGCGGCGAGCCTCGTCGGCGGCGCGGGCGAGGTCGGCGCGGTCGTTGATCCCCAGGTTGACGCCTGGGTCCGGGGCGCTGTAGGCGGCGATGCGCAGGCCGGACTCGCGGAGGAGCGGCAGCGTGTCGCCGAGGTAGTACTCCCCCTGTGCGTTGTCGTTCTTCAGCCGGTCGAGCGCGTCGGCGAGGGTGGGGCCTGCGAACGCGTAGGTGCCGGCGTTGACCTCCTTGATCGCCAGCTCCTCCTCGGTCGCGTCGCCGGCGGTCTTGGCCTCGACGATGCGCTCGATGTCCCCATCGGGGCCGCGCACGATCCGGCCGTAGGAGCCCGGGTCGTCCATCTCGGTCGTCATCACGGTCGCGGCCGCTTCGGCGTCGCGGTGCGTCGCGACCAGCTCGTCGATGATCTCGGCCGAGACGAGCGGGTGGTCGCCGGAGAGGATGAGGACCGTGTCCGAGGCGCGGACCACGTCCGCGGCGGCCCGGAGGGCGCCGCCGGTCCCGTCGGCCTGGGGCTGGACGATGGTCTCGGTGCCGTCCGGAAGAGCTTCGGAGATGTCTCGGTCGGGCGAGACGATCACGCAGACGCGCCCGGCGCCGGCCTCCTGCGCGGCGAGTATCGGCCAGGCGACCATCGGGCGCCCGCAGACCTCGTGCAGGACCTTGGGCACGGACGAGTGCATTCGCGTGCCCTGACCGGCGGCCATGATCAGGGCCGTGGGAGCGTTCACCCCAGAAGAGTAGTGCGAGGGTGCGCCGCAGCGAAGCGAGGCGCAACCCGTTTCCCAATGGCTGGGGTGATGCGGGCGGGCGGCTGCGCGAGCCGCCCGCCGCGCCTCAGCTCAGGAGGCGACGGCCTCGTTGACAGGGTCGGGCCTGATGATCACGGTCTTGGCGACGGTCTGGATGTCGTCCGCCGGCATCCCGACGCGGTGCGCGTGCTTGCGAATCGCCTCGGGGGAGGTGGCCTGATAGATGCAGATGCTGCCCAGGGTCCCGTCCTCCTCCGCGATCACGTAGCTGCGGATCCAGCGGATGTCGGCCGGGAACTCCTCATCGGCGACCTCCTTCGAGCGCTGGGCGGGGATCTCCTCGGCCGAGGCCCAGGCGTTCTTGCGGCGGATGGCGTAGGTGTTCATCGATTCCTTTCGTGGGGTTACTCCCGGATTACGGAAGAGCCCGGCTGAGCGATCTGGATCTGTGACGCTTGTACGTCCGGGGGCGTCTAGGTCCGGATGGTTTCGTCCTGGGCCGCGAAGGCGGCGGTGACCAGCTCCACGATCGGCTGGGGAGCCTTCTCCGGCGAGCCCGCATCGAGCGGCGGCTCGGGGTCGTACTCGATGCCGAGCTGCACGGCCTGGGCGACCTCGTCGCCGTTGATCTGCTGCACGAGCCAGAGGGCCATGTCGATGCCGGAGGAGACGCCCGCGGCCGTGACGATCTTGCCGTGCTGGACCACACGGTCGGGGACCGGCTTCGCGCCGAGCTCGGCCAGCACGTCGCGAGCCAGCCAGTGGGTCGTGGCGGGGACGCCGTCGAGCAGACCGGCCGCGGCCAGCAGGAGCGCGCCGGTGCAGACGGAGGTGGTCCAGGCGGTGTTCTCGTGCACGGTCCTGATCCACTCGTGGAGGGGCTCGTGCTCGAGCAGGATGCGGTTGCCGAAGCCGCCGGGTACGACGACGATGTCGGGGCTGGTCACCTCGTCGAGCGAGGCGTCCGCGACCAGGGAGAGGGTGTCGGACTCATTGCGGACCGGGCCGGCGTTCTCGGCGACGAAGATGGACTCGTTGCCCGGAACGGAGTTGAGGACGTCGTGCGGCCCGATGATGTCGAGGGCGGTGAAGCGGTCATAGAGCAGGTAGGCGATCTGCATCGGTGTCTCCTCTCAGTGCGGCTTCATCGAACCGCGTCGGGCGCTCGCCGGAAGCGGGCGCGGTACTGGGCGGGTGGAGCTCCAACGCGGCGCGCGAAGGCGCGGCGCATGGTCTCGGGGGTGCCGAAGCCGCAGCTCGTCGAGATCAGCTCCACCGGATCGGCGCTGTCCTCGAGCAGCTGCCGGGCCCGCTCGACCCGAAGCTGCTCGACATAGGCGGCTGGGGTCATGCCGATCTCACGGCGGAAGAAGCGGGCGAAGTTCCGCGGGCTCATGGCAGCGCGCTCGGCGAGCGTCTCGACGCGCAGGTCGGCGTCCAGGTTGTCCGCGATCCAGGACTGGAGCTCGCGAAGCGGGCGGCGCTCGGCGACTTGGGCCGAGAGATGAGAGCTGAACTGGGCCTGGCCGCCGGGGCGCTGGAGGAAGAGGACCAGCCAGCGGGCGATCTCGACCGCGATCTCGCGGCCGAGGTCCTCCTCGACGAGCGCCAGAGAGAGGTCCATGCCCGAGGTGACGCCGGCCGAGGTCCAGACGTCGCCGTCCCGGACGAAGATCGGGTTGGGGTCCACCTTGAGCTCGGGATGGAGGCGGGCGAGCTCCTCGGTCGAGGCCCAGTGGGTGGTGACCGTCTTTCCCGCCAGAAGGCCGGCGCGGGCGAGGAGGAAGGAGCCGGAGCAGACCGAGGTGACCCGGCGAGAGCGGCGGGCGGCGCTGCGGATCCAGCGGATCAGCCCCACGTCCCTCTCCGCCTCCCGGACGCCGACGCCCCCGGCGACGACGAGCGTGTCGATCGGGCCGCGGCAGCCGGCGGTGGTCAGCTTCGGGAGCAGCGAATAGCCCCCGCCGCGGACCGCGATCGGACTGGCGTCCCTGGCGACCACCTCGACGGAATAGGCGTCTCCGCCGCTGAGCGCGTCCGCTCCCGCGAACACCTCGGCGGGGCCGATCACGTCCAGCGGCTGCACTCCCGGGAAGGCGAGGATGACGACGCGGCGCGCCTTGCTCGTCGAGGCCATGCGGGCATCATGGCCTCATTCCGATCTGTCCGCAATGACCAATGGCAGACGATTTCTGCCATTCGCCCGAGCAGTCTTAGACTGGCCGTATTCCGGGGTGGTGTACTTGGCTAGCACGCGTGGTTTTGGTCCACGAAGAGGGGGTTCGACTCCTCCCCCCGGAATCTGGGTCGCCCAAATAGTCTCCCGGGCGTGCCCGCCCTCCACTCCCGCTTCCCCCGGATCTCCTCCTACGGGTTCGTCTCGGACTGCCACACGGGCGCGCTGGTAGCCCCCGACGGCTCGGTCGAGTGGCTCTGTCTCCCACGCTTCGACTCTCCCAGCATCTTCGGCTCGCTGCTGGACCGCAGCGGCGGCTTCTGGCGGCTCGGCCCCCCCGGCCTGGGCGCTCCGGTGAGCCGCCGCTACGAGCCCGGCACGAACGTGCTCGAGACGACCTGGATGACCGGCTCGGGCTGGGTGACGTCCGCGACTTCCTCACCTTCGGCGACTGGCGGCCGGAGAACGACTTCGAGCCCCACCGCCGCCCGCCGCCCGGACGATGAGGCAGAGCACGTCCTGGTGCGCATGATCGAGTGCGTCCAGGGCGAGGTCGACATCGAGATGATCTGCCAGCCGGCGTTCGACTACGGCTCCACCCGGGTCGACTGGGAGCGGCGGGGTGACTCGGGGACTGACGCCGAGCTGACCCATGACGACCTGCACCTGATCCTGACCGGCGACCTCGGCCTCGGCGTCGACGGCGCGCGACGCCCGTGCCCGCCATCGGATGAAGGCCGGAGAGGTCCGCTTCAGCGCGCTCAGCTGGGGCCCGTCTCCGATTCCGCCCGGCTTCGAGCGAGGACTGCCAGCAGCGCCGCGAGCGCACGATCGACTTCTGGCGCCGCTGGCTCGAGGGCGGCAGCTTCCCGGACCATCCCTGGCGCGACTACCTGCAGCGCTCGGCACTCGTTCTCAAGGGCCTGACCTACTCACCGACCGGCGCCCTGATCGCCGCACTCACCACCTCTCTCCCGGAGACGCCGGGCGGCGAGCGCAACTGGGACTACCGCTACACCTGGATCCGAGACGCCACCTTCACCCTCTGGTCACTGCACACCCTCGGCCTCGACTACGAGGCCACCGACTTCATGGGCTGGCTGACCGACATCTACCAGGAGAACGTCGAGCGTCGGGCAAGTACGGGATGCAGATCATGTACGGGATCCGCGGGGAGAAGGACCTGACCGAGACCACCCTCGACCAGCTCAGCGGATACGAGGGAGCGACGCCCGTCCGCATCGGCAACGCAGCCTTCAACCAGCGGCAGAACGACGTCTACGGCGCGCTGCTCGACTCGGTCTACATCCACGCCAAGGTCCAGGACCATCTCCCCCACGAGCTCTGGGAGGCACTCTGCCGCCAGGTCGAGACCGCGATCTCGGTCTGGGAGAAGCCCGACCAGGGAATCTGGGAGGGTCGCGGGCGACCCGAAGCACTACGTCTCCTCAAAGCTGATGTGCTGGGTCGCGGTCGATCGCGGCTGCCGGCTGGCTGACCGGATCGGCGACGAGGACCGACTCGCCAGCGCTGGTCCAAGGTGGCCGACAGATCCGCGATGACATCCTCGAGCGTGGCGTCTCGGACCGCGGCGTCTTCCGCCAGCACTACGAGACCGACGCGCTCGACGCCTCGACGCTCCTGATCCCCCTCGTCCGCTTCCTGCCGCCCGACGACGAGCGAGTCGTCAAGACGGTCAAGGCGATCAACGAGGAGCTCACCATGGACGGCCTCGTCCTCCGCTACCGGGTCGACGAGACCGACGACGGCCTGCATGGCGAGGAGGCGCACCTTCACGATCTGCTCGTTCTGGCTCGCCTCTGCCCTCTCCGAGATCGGCGAGGCCGACGCCGCGCGCGAGCTGTGCGAGCGGCTCCTCGAACCTGGCCGGCCCGCTGGGCCTCTACGCCGAGGAGCTCGACCCGAGGACCGGCCGCCACTGGGGCAACTTCCCCCAGGCTTTCACCCACCTGGCGCTGATCAACGCGGTCAGCCACGTGATCAGCGACGACCGCTCGCTCGGACGGCGACCGCGACCGGACGGCCGTGCTCACCGAGATGATCTCGTCCCAGACGACTAGCGGTCAGTCGGACTCGGCGGAGGCACGCGACCCGCCTCTGTGCCCGGCTCGTCCGCCGGGCCGCGCGGCGAGGCGATCCCCAGGACCCGCATCGCCTTCAGCCCCAGCCCGAGCTTCTCGCGGCCCTCGGTCGAGGTCACGTCGTGCCCGCAGAGCTCGCGGGCCCGCTCGAGCCGGTAGCGAATCGTGTGGCGGTGGGTGTAGAGCTGCTGCGCTGTGGCCGCCACGTTGCCGTCGTTTTCCAGATAGGTCTCGACCGTCGCCACCAGCTCGGTCTCGTACTGCTCGTCGTAGGCGACGAGCGGCTCAACGGTCTCGGAGTAGAACCGCTCCAGCTCCGCCGGGTCCTCGCTCATCGCGGGCAGGAGCAGCCGGTACGCGCCGGTGTCCTCGAAGGCGAGTACGCGCCTGCCCTCGGCCTCGCCGACGTTCGCGGCCAGCAGGGCCTCCTGGGCAGCCCGGTGAAGGTCGCCGGGATCCGCGGCCAGCCGGCTGCGCGAGACGCGCACCGAGAAGCCGCTCAGTCCCTCCTCGAGCTCGTTCGCAAGCCCCTCGGCGGCACGGGCAAGCCGGTCGTCGTCACCCGCCGGCACGATCGCGACCACCTCGGCCGCCTCGCCTTCCTGGTTCCCCTCACCGGCGAGGGCCCCCGAGCTCACGGCCCGGATCGCTCGCTGCGCGATCGCCAGCACGCGGGCTCGCCACTCACCGCTCTGCGCCACGTGCGGATGGGCTCGGGCGATCACGACCCCCGTGCCGTGGGAGAGGTCCGTCCCGAGCTCCGCCGCGCGAGCCTCGATGTCCGCTCGGTCGGTGAGCTTGCGGCCGAGCAGGGCACGCACGAAGTCCCCCGCCGCCTCCTCGGTCGCCCACTCCGGCGACCGCGAGCGCTCCAGCTCGAGCCCGAGCAGCGTCGCGACCATCCGCAGCAGCGCGCCGTCAGGCTCGTCGTCGCCGCGCGGCCTCCAGCGAAGCTCGCCGACTGCGGCGTCGGCGACCCGTAGCTCCACGGTCTCCACGCCGGCACCGCCCGCGAGCAGCTTCCGCTCCTCGTCGGGCGAGGCGGTGGCCACGGCGAGCACATTGCTCGAGCGGTCGATCAGCGCGACGCTGGCGTCCAGCGCGCGGGATGCGGCACGCGCGACCGCCGGCATTCCGGCGCCGGACTCGATCGCCGCCGAGAGCTCCTCGAGGCTCCCAGGATCAGCAGTGCGCTCGGTCCCCTTCGCATTCATCCCGACATTCTGACCGGCTTCGCCTCAGATTCGGCGGCCAACCCGCCGCGGATCTACGGCCACAGGCGGCCGCCCCACACAACCGCTCGGGGCTTCGCCCCTCGCTCATGGTGGAGCGGCCTGGTGGCCGCTGCGGCCCTAAATCCAGTTACTGATCTCGTCCCAGTTGAGGAAGACCACGACCCCGATCACGAGTCCGATCAGCACCAGGGCCGCCAGCACGAAGAGCGACAGGAAGCCGGCCACCAGCTTCTCCCAGGCGCGCCCGTAGGAGCCCAGTGCGGGCACCAGGATCAGGCCGACGAAGGCGCACACGGACAGCGCCCCGGCGGCCGCGAAGAGGTAGTACTCAGTCCCGAGCGCCAGCACCGGCGCCAGGATCGAGCTGAGTGGCTGGGTCATGACGCCGGGGATTGTCGCGGATGTGTCCAATGACGAGCACCACGGCGGCGACCGCCGCGAAGCTCGAGAGCCCGAGCGCCCAGCCCGAAGAGACGTCGCTCATCCAGTGAACCCGCAGGTAGATGCGGGTCAGCCCCGATCAACACGGTCAGCGCGATGCCCGCCGCGATCACCAGGCTCCGCCGGGTGATCCCCGGCACCACCCTCAGCGCGAACGTCACCGCGAGCCAGGTGTAGAGGGTCGCCTGTGCGGCATGGCCGCTGGGGAAGGCGTGGCTGGCGGCCGAGACGAGGGGGTCCGGCGGCCGGGGCCGATCGGTCCACCCCTTGATCGCCGGAACGAAGATGGCGATCAGCGCCAGGCCGATGACGACCACCCAGAACTCCCCCCAGAGCCGCCGGTACGCCAGTACGCCCGCCGCGATGGCCCCCAGCGGGTAGACGATCCAGCCGGAACCGAGCCAGGTCACCACCTTCGCGATGTCCACCAGCCAGGTGGTCTGCAGGTCATGCGCGGCGTTCCACACGGTCTGGTCCCCCGGGGTCGGCCCCGGGTCCCCGGCGACCACCGACCAGTACGAGATCAGCACGAAGAGCCCGACCGAGAGCGCCGCCACCAGCGTCGTGAACTCGAGCCCGAATTCACCGCCCGGCGTCAGGCGCCTCATGAAGAACTCGAACTGCGGGCGCAGGCGGCGCCCCAGGTTCAGGATCGGGACGAAGGGCGCGCCGCTTCTCCATCTCGGCCACCACCCTGCGCCGGTTCTCGGGCTTCCGCAGGAACCGGTAGGTCACGACGATCGCCACGACGAGCCCGACGACGATCCCGAAGACCAGGAGCCCCTTGCCGACGATCGTTCGTGACCTTGTCGAGGCTCTGCCCGAAGAAGTAGCCGAGCAGGATCAGGGCGATCGACCACAGACCGGTGCCGAGGATGCTGTACGGCGCGAACGCCCTGTACCGCAGACGGCTGCTTCCAGCGATGAACGGCGCCAGCGCGCGGACCAGACCGATGAAGCGGCCGATGAGGATCGTCCTCCCGCCGTACCGCGCGAAGTACGTCTCGACCTGCTCGAGGCGCTCTGGCGTGATCCCCACGCGCCGCCCATGCTGAACCAGGAACCCCCGCCCGAGGCGCGCGCCGAGCATGAAGCTCACCGAATCTCCCGCGAAGGCCGAAATCCAGGTGACCGCGATGATCAACGGCAGCGAGATGTCGCCCTGGGATGCAACCGCGCCGCCCAGCAGCACGGTGAACTCGCCCGGAGCCACCAGTCCGACGAACGCTCCCGTCTCCAGGAAGGCGAGAGTCCCGACCAGCAGGTAGGTCCAGGAGCCGAGGCTCTTGGAGAGGTCCTCGATGATCTTGTCGAGGTTGATGCTGGGCAGCTGGTCCCGGAAGACGAAGAAGGCGACGATCGCCACCACGACCAGGCCGCGGATGACCCACTTCCGGTCGATGCGCGCGCTCACCGCTCGCAGCGGACCGGTCTCGATCACGTTCGGGAAGCGGCCGCGGAGGTCGACCGCCGCGGCGGCCGCTTCCTCCGCCGTCGGGTAGAGGCCGAAGGCCGTCGGCCCCGACCCGGTCACCATCGCGTGCGCCGCCCCGGCCTCCTCGAGCGCACGCAGCGCGTCCTCGATCTCCGGGCGCAGGGAGATCGCGGCCGCCTGCAGGTCGTTGACGAGGTGCTCGCGGTAGTCGAGCGGCGACCCGGCCTCATCGACCGCGTCCCGCAGCCGGCGCCGTATCGCCTCCAGCTCGGCCTCTCCCCTCACCGACCCCAGCCGGTCGGCCTCGGCGTAGACCGCGGCGGTCGCGAGCCCCTCCGCCTGGGGGATCAGGACCACCGCGTGCTCGCCGGGGCGCGGCACCGGCTCGATCACCTCACCCGCCCCCGCCACCAGGCACGGCCGCGGCTGAAGCTGCGAGGGCACGTCCGCGCCGATCCCGGCCGCGATTGATCGGAGCCCCTCCACCTCACCCATGGCGAGGCGCAGCACGGCCGCCGCATCGGCGCTGCCTCCGCCCAGGCCGGCTGCGACGGGCACACGCTTTGTGACCTCGACTCGCAGCGGCGGCCCGTCCCAGCCGCTGCTCCCGGAGCGCAGCGAGCGCGGTCGCGGTCAGATCCGGTCCCTCGATCGCCTCGCAGATCACCTCGTCCTCACCCGCTTCGCTGATCCGGAGCTCGTCGGCGAACTCGAGCGGCTCGAACAGCGAGCGGATCTCGTGCAGCCCGTCATCGCGGCGCGGGCCCACGTAGAGACAGAGGTTGAGCTTCGCCGGGGCGCGCTCCGTCCGTGGCAGGCCGTCGATCACAACTCCACCCCCTGCTCCGCCAGCGCCTCGGTGAGGCGCTCGAAGTCCTGGGGCGAGAGCGCCTCGGCGCGGGCGTCGGGCGGCTGGCCGATCCGCTCGAGGGCCGTCCTGGCGGCTTCCAGCGCCCCCGGCCGGGCGAGCTCGAGCGAGCGAGGCAGCGACTTGCGACGGTGGGCGAATGCCGCACGGACCACCCTCGTCACCCCCTCCGGTGCGGCCGGCCGAATTCGGCGCAGCCCGAGCAGCGCCGAGCCGACTCGCGGCCGCGGCACGAAGACGGCGGGATCCACGGTGCGCAGCAGCGTGACCTCGCAGGCGAGCTGCACCTGCACGCTGGCCGATCCGTACTCCTTGCGGCCCGGCCCGGCGCGCAGCCGGTCCGCGATCTCGCGCTGGACCATCACGACCCAGCGCTCCAGCCCCGGCAGCTCCGAGATCGTCCGGATGAGCAGCGGGGTGGCGATCGAGTAGGGCAGGTTGGCGACCATCTTCGACGGGGCCGGGGCCAGATCCGCCAGATCGACCCGCAGCGCATCGCCCCAGACCAGGTTGACGTTGCCGGCGTCCCTCGCGAGCGGCTCGAGCTCATCGCGGAGCCGCTCGTCGACCTCGACCACGTGCAGGCAGGTGACCTCCGGCGCCAGCCGCTCGGTGAGCGCGCCGCCGCCCCCTCCCACCTCCAGCACCACGTCCGTGGCGTCGAGGGCGGCCTCGCGCACGATCGCATCGAGCAGGTTGGGATCGGCGAGGAAGTTCTGGCCGAGCCGGCGCGGCGAGCCCGCCGGCGGACGCGAGCCGGTCACCACCCGAGGACTCTCGCGGCGTTCGCCTCCACGGTTCGCTCCAGCTCACCGTAGGGGACGCCGCGGACCTCGGCGAGCCGCTCGGCCGTCGCCACAACGTTCGCCGGCTGGTTCGGCTTGCCGCGCATCGGCTGGGGCGCAAGGAACGGAGAGTCGGTCTCCACCAGCAGGCGGTCGTCGGGAACCAGCGCGGCCGCCTCGCGGATCGGCTCGGCCGTCGGATAGGTGAGATTGCCGGCGAAGGAGCAGTACCAGCCGCGCTCTGCGGCCCGCTCCGCCCATGCCGGCCCGGCGGAGAAGCAGTGCAGGATCACCGGAACGCCGTCTGCCTCCAGGTCGAGCATCCCGAAGGCCTCCGAGACCGCGTCCTCGGATCCCTCCGGGTCACGCAGGTGGACCACCAGCGGCTTCCCGACCGACCGGGCGATCGCGATCTGCGCCGAGAACGCCCGGCGCTGGTCCTCGGCCTCGGCGGTGTCCCGATAGAAGTCGAGCCCGGTCTCCCCGATCGCGGCCACCTCCGGCCGTGCCGCCAGCTCCTCGATCGCCTCGGCGGCGGCATCGTCGAAGCCGCCGGCGCTGTTCGGATGGCGCCCGACAGCCGCGAACACTGCCTCCTCCCGCCCAGCGGCCTCGACGGCGCCGGGGTTCGTGTCCTCCCCGAGACCGACGGTCAGGATGCGGCGGACGCCCGCCCCGCGGGCCGCCGCGACCAGCTCATCCTCGTCCGCCTCGCAGAGCGCGAGGTGCGCGTGGGTGTCGACCACGCGCCGAGTCTAAGTAGCGGACGGCCGGGGCCGCTGGCGGCGGCCCCGGCGTCCCGCTCGGCCGAACGTCCCTACGGCGTGCGCAGCTGCGGCGAACCGAAGCTGCCGAGCGCCGATCGCTGGGCGATCGCCGACTTCGCCGCGGTGGCGCTGGCCGTCGTCGTCGTGTTGCAGGAGTCGAACAGGAACCACGCATTGACCGTGTCCCCGGTCGATGTGATGTCGAGCGCCGACGTGAAGAACGTGGGGTCACCACCGGCACCGTCATTGTCGAACACGTACCCGAACGACCCTGCCGCATCTCCGTAGTCGGTGAGCGGCGCCTCGGCCAGGCAGTTCTGCAGCTCGCTCAGGCCCTGGTTCGACTGCGCGATCTGCTGGGACTGCTGGTTGATCGTCGCCTGCGCCTGCGACAGCTGGCGACTGAGCCCGTTGACCTTCTTGTTGAGGCATTTGATCCCGCATTTGGCGTCGGCGCTGCTCGCGCCGGCAAGCGCGATGACCACCGCGGCGGAAGCAATGAGCAGAATCAGCTTTCGCATCGTTCTCTCCTTCCGGCGCCGGTGGGCGCCTCGATTTAGGTGCCCTGGATGAAGCTGAGCCAGGAGGCGACTCGCGTGTGGAGCCCGGGGAAGCCCTTGAGGCCGCACCACACGAACCCGAAGGCCGAGCGCTTGGGCGGGGCGGCGGTCGCCTCCGCGACGCCGACCAGCCTCGCCCCGGCTGGGCTCGCAGCGATCATCGGCCCGCCGCTGTCGCCGGCGCAAACCGTCCGCTGAATCGTGCGCCTCTGAGCCCTGTGCTTGATCTTCCGGATCGCCACCAGCCCCGACTTGCCGCCCGCGTCGCACATCAGCGAGGTCGGCACCGGGCAGAACCCGTGCACGAACACAGTGGCCTGCATCAGCAGCCCGATCTTCGGCTTGCGACGCGGTGCCGGGTTCCTGGCTCCGAAGCCGGCGATCGAGAGAGCGGTTCCGGGCCGAGTCAGCGCCGAGTCCTCCGCCGCGCTCGCCAGCTGGATCGCCGGCGCGCTGGTGGGCGTCCTCAGGGTGAGGACCGCGAGGTCGCCGATGAAGCCGTGCGTCCAGGCAGGATTGATCGCTGCCGCCGAGACCCCATGGACGTCTCCGCCGGCGAAGGCGAGGTTGGAATTGGTCCGCACGGTCATCGTCGAGGGGTTCTCCACGCAGTGCGCCGCCGTGAGCACCTTGGTGGGCGAGAGCACCGAGCCCGTGCAGAGGGTGTGCGGGGTCAGCACCGCCGCAGTGAAGCCCCAGTCGGAGATGCTCGCCGGGGTGCCGCCGATCACGCTGGCCCTGGCACGCGGGCCCTTCGCCGTGGCGGAGGCCCCGGCGACCGACGCGAGCAGTCCCGCGGTGCAGATCAGTGCCAATCCCACCCTGGTGGTGCGCGACAACATCACGACGTCGATCGGCAGCGCCGGCCTAGCGCTTGAACTTGAAGGACCGCGACACCGAGTCCATCGCCCCGGTCGTCGGGTCGGTCGCGGTGTACGTCACATTCAGCCGGAACTTGCCCGGATGGTCCTTCATCGCGCTCAGGAGCGCGCCCTTGACCGTGATCCGGAGGCCGAAGGGCGCGTTGGCAGCGAACGACCCGGTATCGCTGATCGGCACCTTGACCCCCATGCCCTTGATGATCGCGGTCCCGGTCACGGTGCAGTTGATCGAGCAAATCGCGAGCGGCTGAAAGTGCTTCGCGATCTTGAGCTTCCCCGCGGGGGCGAAGTTGACGATCGCGCCGGACTTGGTCGCGATCGGTCCGTCGCCGCCGCTCGCAATCCGTGCTCCGGCTCCCGCCTGCGAGACGGGAATCAGAAGTGCGCCCGCCACCACCAGCGCAACGAACGTCGTGCGCTTCCCTGCTCTGCTCATAAAGCGTCTCCCTTTCAAGCGTCCTGGTCTGACGCGGCCACAGTACCACGCGCCTCAGGCCTGCTCGAGCGCCAGTTTCGGGAACAGCGGGGGCAGTTCTCCGAGCGATTGACCGCCGCCTCGGGACCCGAAATCGACCAGCGCACGGTCCTGCTCACCGAGCGCATCGAGCAGCCGGCCGGTCGTCTCCGGCATATAGGCGTGGAGCAGCAGTGTCGTCACCCGCAGCCCCTCCGCGAGCCCGTAGAGCACCGAGTCCAGCCGCTCCGCCGCGGAGTCCTCCTTCGCGAGCTCCCACGGCTTCGTCTCCTCGACGTACTGGTTCAGCCGCCGCACCAGCTTCCAGATCTCCTCCAGCGCCTGGGTGAGCTCGGCCTCGTCCAGCGCGGCCCTGACGCGGTCCGGCGCACCGTCGAACTCGGAGGCGAGCGCGTCCTCGGCCTGGGCGTCGGGGACGGTCCCGTCGCGGTAGCGGCCGATCATCGACAGGACCCGGTTCGCGAGGTTCCCGTACTGGTCGGCGAGCTCGGACTCGTAGCGCGACTCGAATCCCGCCGGAGAGATCTGGCCGTCCTGGCCGAACGAGACCTCGCGGAAGCAGTAGAAGCGCAGCGGGTCCGCGCCGAACTTGTCGATCACCTCGTCGGGATCGAGGACGTTGCCGAGGGACTTGGACATCTTGTGCCCCTCCAGGAGGAGGAAGCCGTGGATGAACATCCCCTCCGGCACCTCGATCTCGGCGGCCATCAGAAAGGCGGGCCAGTAGACGGCGTGGAACTTGAGGATGTCCTTGGCGAGGATGTGGAAGGCCGGCCAGAACTGCTCGGTCACGTCCTCGCCCACGCCGTAGCCGAGCGCCGTGTAGTAGTTGAGCAGCGCGTCGAACCAGACGTAGATCACCTGATCGGTGTCCCAGGGGACCGGGACCCCCCACTTCAGCGTCGGCCTCGAGAGCGAGACGTCCTGCAGGCCCTGCCGGATGAAGGCGAGCGCCTCGTTCTTGCGGAACTCCGGGATGACGAAGTCCGGCCGCTCCTCGTAGAGGCGCTCCAGGTCGCCCTGGAACTTCGAGAGCGCGAAGAACCAGTTCTTCTGGCTCTCGCGCGTGAGGGGGATCTTGTGGATCGGGCAGGTGTTGTCCGGACCGAGCTCGGACTCGGTCTTGAAGTCGGCGCAGCGGGGGCAGTACCAGCCCTCGTACACGCCCTCGTAGACGTGGCCGTTGTCATAGACGCGCTGGACGATCTCCTGCACACGCTCCATGTGGCCCTCATCCGTGGTGCGGATGAAGAAGTCGTTGGAGGCGTTGACCCTGGCCGCCATCGCCTTGAAGCGGGGCGCCAGCCGGTCGCCCAGCTCGCGAGGACGTGACGCCCTCGGCCTCGGCCTGCTGAGCCACCGGCTCGCCGTGCTCGTCGGTACCGGTGAGGAAGAAGACGTCCTCGCCACGCTGGCGGTGGTGCCGGGCGAGGATGTCGGCGGCGATCGTCGAGTAGGCGTGCCCGAGATGCGGCTCGCCGTTGACGTAGAAGATCGGGGTGGTGACGTAGAAGCTCACGAGGCGCCTGAGCATAGAGGCGCCCGGATATGGCTCTACCTGATCACCTGCAGCTCAGGGTGCGTGGCCAGCAGGGTCTGCGTGAAGACGTAGTTGAACGCGAAGAAGCCCATGAACGACACGACGACCGCTTCGTTCACGGCTCGGCCCACGCCTTCCGCGCCCCCGGACGCAGTCATCCCCTTGTAACAGCAGACGATCGCGATGATCGCCCCGAACATGGTGGTCTTGAGGACGGAGCCCCAGAGGTCGGTGACCGAAGCGTTGTTGAAGAGGGTCGCGAAGAAACCTCCCAGCGGCTCCCTGTACAGAAGCTCCGCGCCGATCCCGCCGACGATGCCGAAGATCAGCGCATAGATGTCCATCAGGCCCGTGATCAGCATCAGGGCCAGGAACCTGGGTACGACCAGGTTCTTGATCGGGTCGACGCCTAGGACCTGAAGCGCGTCGAGCTCCTCGCGGATCTTCCGGGCACCGAGGTCCGCGGTGATCGCCGTGCCGGCGACGCCGGCGACCACCACGCCCGTGACAAAGGGCGCGAACTCGCGGATCGAAGCGAGCACGAAGAAGCCGCCGAGCCGGTCGAGCGCGCCGAACAGAGAGAGGAAGTTCGCTGCCTGGAGCCCCGGTGCCCCGAAGCCGAAGGCGAGCGTCGAGATCATCATCGGGAACCAGCAGAGCTGAAGGGCGAAGAGGAACTGCCCGATGAACTCGCCGCCGTAGGGAAAGGGCGGCCGCGCTGCCGAGACGACCGTCTTCGCGGTCAGGATCATCATGTCCCCGACCTGCTCGAAGAGGGACTTGGCGGGGAGGAACGCCCTATCGGCGATTCCTCGGACCATCTACGGGCACCCCGAGGAGATCTTGACCCGCCACCAGTCCGTCAGCGCCCCGACCGGGCCCCACTTGGGACGGACCGCGACCCCACCGCAACCCGGCTCGCCAAGGTCCTCGTTCGACACCGATTCCCACCGGTGCGTGGAGGGATCCGCGAGAGCCTCCTCTCGCCACCGCCGCGCCGCCACTTGAAGCTCGCCGCGCTCTTCGGCTGCGGCCTGAGCCCGGTTGAGTTGGCCGAGGAGGTGGTCCCGGACCGCCTCGAGCTCATCGAGTGTGGCGATACGGGGAACCGCGTGCTCTCGAGTGACGCCTTCTGCCGGTCCTGACTCGGGATATGCAACAAGCTGGGTTTCGAGCCGGGCGATCTGCCCGCGAAGCGCGTCTCGAGCGAACCGTTCCTCCTCGTCGGTGCGAGGAGCGGTCGCGACGCCCTCTTCGATCCCTGCCGCAGAGCTGCCCGCGTACAGCGCCCTGGCCAGCTCCCGCGGCTCGATTCCCAAAGCGGCCGCCTCTGCGGCCACCCGCGCCGCGAGCTCTTCCAGCGCCGGGGAAACCGGAGCGTTCGGGCTGACAAAGGTGCCGAGCCCCTGCCGCGAGACGGCGAGTCCGTCGTCCTCGAGCCGCCGATAGATGGCGCGAGCAGTGTTGACGTTGACCCCAGCACCCGCGGCGAACTCGCGTATGCCCGGGAGCCGCTGATTTGCCGGCAGATGCCCGCTGCGGATCAGAGCCTGCAGCCGCCAGAAGAGGTTCGCCCCGACCGGGAGGTCATCTCCGCGAACCAATTCCGGCCCTGACGCCTGCTGCTGTGCCATTGAACTAGCACACTATTACACCCGCCCCGGACTGGCAAGGCGCGGTACGCCTAAAGCAGCTTCTCCTGCGCCCTCGATCCGCTCTTGCGGCGGCGCGGGATCCCCGCAGCCTCGGTCAGCGCGTCCTCCACGTCCCTCAGGATCGCCCGCTCCGAGCGGGAGGCGACGATCGGCTCGGCCATGTCGTCGACGTGGACGTAGGTCCGCCGGCCCTCGCCGCGATCCTTCGGATCGAGCGGGACGAGCGCATAGATGCGATCCGCCCGGGCGAACTTCCCGTAGCCCAGCGAAACCATGCGTGCCTCGCGCTTGGCCATCTCGCTCTCTGACGGTAGCGCCCCAGGACGCCTTGAAGCGGGAATTAGCGAGCTTCTCTTAGATCCGCGCCGCGGGACAGACTGCACCCATGGACAAACTCTTCGCGACCCTCTGGAACAACCACCGCGCGGCCACGATCGCAGCCGCCGTCGGCCTGGTGGCCGTCGTCGGCGTGGGCGGCGCCCTGCTCCTGGGTAGCGGCAGCGGCTCCTCAGCGGAGACGACGACTGCAACGACCACAACCGCCGCGGCGCCGGCCGGTCCGCCGCTGACCCCCTGGCCCACCTACGGCTTCGACAACGCGCGGACGCGGTACCTGCCGACCAAGGCGGTGAAGCCCCCCTACAAGGTCGCCTGGTCCTACGACGCGCGGCACCTGATGGAGTACTCGCCGATCGTCGCTGAGGGCGTCGTCTACGGCATCGACAACAACGGCGAAGCGTTCGCGCTCAAGGCTGACAGCGGCAAGCAGATCTGGCGCCGTGACGTGGCGACACTGAACGCCTCCGCACCCGCCTACAGCGACGGCAAGCTCTACATCTCGAACCTCGAGCCCGGCCAGGTCCAGGCCCTCAACGCGCAGAACGGAAAGGTCGCCTGGAAGAACTCACTCCCGGGCCGCACCGAGTCCTCGCCCCTCGTCGTCGGCAACACCGTGATCGCGGGATGTGAGTGCGGATCCGTCTACGCCTTCGATAAGCGGACGGGCAAGCAGCTGTGGAGCACGTCAGTCGGCGGCGCGGTCAAGGCTTCCCCCGCGTTCGACAAGGGCACCGTATTCGTCGGGAGCTACGGCGGACAGATGACCGCGCTGCGTGCCTCCAACGGGGCGGTGCGCTGGACGGCGTCGGCTGGCGGGCCGATCTACGGCACCGCCGCGGTGGCGTTCGGCCACGTCTACGCCGGCACGCTGACCGGAGGCATGAACGCCTTCAACGAGCAGACCGGCAGCCAGTCCTGGTCCACCTCGACCGGCGGCTACGTCTACAGCGCGGCGGCGGCCGCGAAGGCGCCCGGGACTCCACCAAGCGTCTACTTCGGCTCCTACTCCGGCACCGTCTACGCGCTCAACGCCCTGACCGGCAGCGTGCGCTGGACGCAGCCCGCCCACGGCCCGGTCTCCGGAGCGGGCAGCGTGGTCGGCGACATCTTCTATGTCGGCGACCTGAAGACGACGCAGACGTTCGGCTTCCGCGCGTCCGACGGGAAGCTGGTGTTCGCCACCAACGACGGCGCCTACAACCCGGTGATCTCGGACGGCCGCCTGCTCTACATGACGGGCTACCGGGTGATCTACGCGCTCAAGCCCGGCAAGGGGAAGTCGGAGAACGGCTTCGTCGTGCGCGGCAAGAAGAAGGCGAAGGTCGCGGCGTAGCTATTTCCGAGGGTCGCGCCCCGTGATCCCGCGGTAGAGGTCGTTGGCCGGCACGCCGGTGAGAGCCGAGACCACGCTGGCCGCGGCGCGCGGCCGAGCGCCGGCGCGGATCAGGCCGCGGAGCGCGTCCGTGGCAAAGCCGATGTCCGCCGTTCCCCGCTCGGCGGCGGGGCCGATCACGACCACGATCTCGCCGCGGGCCTCCTCACGGAACCGGCGCGAGAGCTCGCCGAGCGTGCCGCGCGCGATCTCCTCGTGCAGCTTGGTGAGCTCGCGGCAGACGGCTGCCGGCCGGTCGGGCGCCAGCTGCGCGAGCGCCCGCAGTGACTCCGGCAGGCGGCGGGGCGACTCGAAGGCGATCAGGGTCTCGGTGGACTGCAGGACGCGCTCGAGCTCGCCGGTGCGCCGCGGCAGGAAGCCGTAGAAGCGGAAGCGGTGGGTCGGCAGCCCCGAGGCGACGAGGGCGGTGAGGATCGAGGAGGGGCCGGGGAGCACCTCGAGATCGAGGTCGCGGTCGATGCAGGCGCGAATCAACCGATAGCCGGGGTCGGAGATGGCCGGCATGCCGGCGTCGGAGACGAGGGCGACGTTGTCCCCGCGCTCGATCCGCTGGGCGAGCTCTCGCGCCCGCTCCGCCTCGTTCCCCTCGTGGTAGGAGACCAGCCGCTGCGCCTGGATCTCGATGCGCTCGAGCAGCAGGCCGGTCCTGCGCGTGTCCTCGCAGGCGATCACGTCGGCCTCGTGGAGCGCCCGCCGGGTGCGCAGGGTGATGTCCTCGAGGTTCCCGATCGGCGTCGGGCAGACGACCAGCTTGCCCGGCATGGCCTACGCTCTCCTTGTCGAGCTCGATCAGGGCCATCGCCGCCGCGCCGATCATGCCCGCGTCCGGGCCGAGCTCGGCCAGCTTCACGGGCCTCTCGTTCTGCGGCGGCAGCGCGCGCGAGCGCAGCTCCTCGCGAGCCGGATCGAGCAGCAGGTCCCCAACCACCGAGACACCGCCGCCGATCACGAAGACGTCGGGGTCGAAGATGTTCGCCAGGCTGCTCAGGGCGACGCCGATGTGACGGCCCGCCTGGGCCACCACCTCGCGCGCGGGCTCATCGCCCGAGAGCGCGAGCTCCGTGACCGTGCGCCCCAAGATCGGCCCCTCGGCGAGGGCCTTCCCCAGCGCGGAGTCGGGATCGCGCTCCGCGGCCTCCTTCCCCGCCTTTGCGATCGCCGTCCCGGAGGCGAGCGCCTCGACGCAACCGTGGTTCGGGCAGTTCCCCTGGCAGGGCGGCCCGTTCTCGTCGATCACGATGTGCCCGAGCTCGGCCGCGGCGCCCGTGGAGCCGCGGTAGACCTCGCCGTCGAGGATCAGGCCCGCCGCCGATGCCCGTGCCGATCGTGAGCAGCACGACGTTGCGCGCGCCGCGCCCGGCGCCGTAGAGGTGCTCGGCGAGCGCCGCCACGTTGGCGTCGTTGTCGACGAAGATCGGGAGCCCGATGCGCTCCTGCATCAGGTCGCGGATCGGGACGTCCGTGATCGTCAGGTTGACCGCGTGGATCGCGAGTCCGCGGTCATGGTCGATGGTGGCGGGGATCCCGAGGCCGGCGGCGAGCACGTCGGGCCGCGCCTCCTTGGCCTCCTTCAGCTCCCGGGCGAGCTCCTCGATCAGTTTCTCCTCGCTGAGGCCCGGTCGAGGGCTCGCTGCCCTGGTAGTGGACCTGCTGCTCGGAGTCGACGACACCGACCGCCATCTTGGTCCCCCCGAGGTCGACGCCGATGGTCTCCCGAGGCGTCACGACCCCGTCCGGTTTTGGGACGGGTTCGGCGTGCAGGAAGGGTCCGACGGCATGCGCCAGTATTGATACCCCATGTCTCCGGCAGGGAGATGATCGGCCGCCGCGGCGGAATGGTGGCTCCGAGGGCGGCGGGAAGCCCGAGAAGCCACAGAAGCCCGGCGAGTCCGGGGACTCCGGCGAGGGCAAATCCGGCAAGAAGCCCGAGTACACGGTCTACGGGAAGGGCGGTCGTGCGGGCAAGAAGCCGCTCGCCGCCCGACCGGGGAAAACCGGGCGAGAGACGGGAGAAGCCGCCGTACCGCGTCTACCGCTCGCGCCC
This sequence comes from uncultured Solirubrobacterales bacterium, assembly GCA_963777575.1. Classification (GTDB taxonomy): domain Bacteria; phylum Actinomycetota; class Thermoleophilia; order Solirubrobacterales; family 70-9; genus DASUPK01. The sequence goes on from CAVZRH010000008.1 coordinate 22,927, forward strand.
GAGCCTGCGCGACCGGTTCCGCAAGCCCAGCCTGGAGGGCCTGCGCACCGCGACCGCCGAGGGCGGCTGGCGCGGGCGCCTGCGGCGCCTGGTCGGGGGCAAGCGGCCCTGGCTCCGCTGGGTGCTGATCGTCGCCGTCGGCTGGCTGCTGCTCAGCTTCATCACCTTCGCCATCTCCGCCCAGATCCAGAAGGGCAAGCTGCCGCAGTCAGCCAAGGACGCGCTCAAGGGCGGCCCGGCCGTCCTCCTCGGCCAGAACATCCTCATCCTCGGCGGCGACCGCCGCGGCAAGACGCAGAAGAACGCCAACGGCAGCGAGGGGCAGGGCCCGCCGCGCGCGGACACGATCATGGTCCTGCACACCTCGCTGACCTCGTTCCACAAGCTCTCGATCCCGCGCGACAGCTTCGCGGCGATCCCGGACTGCGGCGATCAGAAGATCAACGCCTCGCTCGCCTGCAACACGCAGCAGCCCCAACGGCAACCCCGCCTCGACGATCAAGACCGTCGAGAACTTCCTCGGGATCGACATCAACCACATCGTGATCGTCAACTTCGACGGCTTCGCCGAGTTCATCAACACGCTCGGCGGGGTGGAGATCGACGTGCCGGACACCAACGGCAAGCAGGACGGGGCGGTCGTCTGCGGTGACGTGGACGGCGGCAAGAAGCAGGGCGGGGTCTCCCTGAAGCTGCCGCCGGGCGAGGTCACGCTGCAGGGGGACAAGGCGCTCGCCTATGCCCGCATCAGGCACAACAACTGCGACCCGTCGGAGGACGACCGCGACCGGGCCGCCCGCCAGCAGGCGGTGCTGGACGCGATCAAGGGACGCCTGACCAGCGTCACCCGCTTCCCCTACAACTTCATCAAGGGCCCGTTCATCGGCTGGGACGCGCCCAAGGCCTTCATCAGCGACATGGGCGGGTTCACGCTCCCACAGGTCGCGATCGCGGCCATCATCGGCGGCAGCGGCGAGACGAACGTGCTCGGCGGCAACAAGGCCGCCATCTCATCCGGGCCCGGAGGCAGCCTGCAGATTCCGCAGAGCGAGTGCGTGGACGCGGTCAAGAAGCTGACGGGCAGCGACCCGCCGCACGACGCCCAGTGCTCCCCCTAGTCCGAGCCTGACCCCGACTTCGCCTTGTCCCCGCCGTTCGACGAGGACTTCGTCTCGCTCGATGAGCTGGACTCGGAGCTCCCCGAATCGGAGCCGCCGGAGTCGGAGGAGTCCCCGTCCTTGCCGGCTCCCGCCTTCGCCTTCTTCGCGTAGTCGGTCGTGTAGAAGCCCGAGCCCTTGAAGTGGACCGCGATCGGGTGGAAGACCCGCTCGACGGGAGCGCCGCACACCTCGCAGGTCTCGACGGGATCGTCGGACATGCTCTGGATCACCTCGAAGGTGTGTCCGTTCTGGCAGCGGTACTCGTAGGTGGGCATCGGGAAGCAGGAGGGTAGTGGCCGCCGCCCGTCCGCAACGCACGCGGCCGTCCGCGAAGGAGTCCGTTTACGCTGAGCGCCATGGCTGAGCTGACCAAGCTCGAGGAGATCGTCGCGCTCTGCAAGCGGCGCGGATTCATCTTCCCGGCGTCGGAGATCTACGGCGGTTTCCGGAACACCTACGACTACGGGCACTACGGCGTGCTGCTCAAGAACAACGTCAAGAGCGAGTGGTGGCGCGCGATGCTCCAGGAGCGCGACGACATCGTGGCGCTCGACTCGGCGATCATCCAGAACCCGAAGGTCTGGGAGGCGTCGGGGCATCTCGCCGGCTTCACCGATCCGCTCGTCCAGTGCCTCGGCGAGTGCAAGCAGCGCTTCCGGGAGGACGACCTGCGCGAGGAGCAGCTCGGCTCGGAGGATGCCGAGGGCGAGATCCGCTGCCCGGTCTGCGGCGGCGAGCTCTCGGAGCCGCGCCAGTTCAACCTGATGTTCGAGACCTTCGTCGGGCCCAGTGCAGGACGAGTCGAACAAGGCCTACCTGCGCCCCGAGACCGCCCAGGGCATCTTCATCAACTTCAAGAACGTCCTGCAGTTCTCGCGCAAGAAGCCGCCGTTCGGGATCGCCCAGATCGGCAAGTCGTTCCGCAACGAGATCACGCCCGGCAACTTCATCTTCCGGACCTTCGAGTTCGAGCAGATGGAGATGGAGTTCTTCGTGCCCCCGGCGGAGACCGCGAAGTGGCACGAGTACTGGATGGAGGAGCGGCTGCGCTGGTACACCGATCTCGGCATCAGTCCCGAGAAGCTGCGGCTCCGCGCTCACGGCGCCGACGAGCTCTCCCACTACTCGAGCGCCACCTCCGACGTCGAGTACCTCTTCCCCATGGGCTGGTCCGAGCTCGAGGGGATCGCCAACCGCGGCGACTTCGACCTCACCCAGCACGCCAAGTTCTCCGGCGAGAAGCTCGAGTTCGTCGACTCCGGCACCGGCGACCGCTACGTCCCCCACGTCGTCGAGCCGGCTGCCGGCGTCGACCGGGCGATGCTCTCGTTCATGATCGACGCCTACGAGACCGAGGAGGTCGAGGGCCGCGAGCGCACCGTCCTGCGACTCCACCCCAAGCTGGCGCCGGTCAAGGTCGCCGTCCTGCCGCTCGTCAACAAGGACGGGCAGCCCGAGAAGGCGCGCGGGATCTACGAGAGCCTGCGCGAGCTGATGCCCGCCGAGTACGACACCGGGGGCTCGATCGGCAAGCGGTACCGCCGCCAGGACGAGATCGGCACCCCCTGGGGCATCACCGTCGACCACCAGACGATGGATGACGACACCGTCACCCTGCGCGACCGCGACTCCCTCGAACAGGTCCGGATTCCGATCGCGGAGCTCGCTGAGGAGCTCACCGGCCGGCTGAAGGCGTAGGGCGCCGCCCACATGGAGCGCGCCCTCTCCACACCCGCCGTCGCCGCCGACGCCGCGGCGGTGGTCGAGGTCGTCGCCGCCCTCGAGTCCTCGTTGTACGGCCCGAGCGCGTTCTCGCAGGCCGATCTCGAGGACGAGTGGTCCGACCTCGACCTCGAGCGCGACACGCGCGTCGTCCGCGACGGCGATCGCATCGTCGGCTACGGCCTGGTCCGTGAGCGAGGCGAGCTGTGGCGGGTCGAGGGGTACGTGCATCCCGACGCGCACGGGCGCGGGATCGGGAGGCTGATAGCGACCGGACTCGAGGAGGACGCGGCCCGCCAGGGCGCTCTGAGGATCCAAAACGGCATCCTGGAGGCCGACTCCGCCGCTCGCGAGCTGCTCGAGTCGCTCGGCTACGGCGCCGTCCGCGTCTTCCGCGAGCTGCGCATCGACCTCCAGGCGCCGCCACCCCCGCCTGAGTGGCCGGACGGACTGCGCGTCGTCCCGTTCGACCCGGAGCGTGACGCGCTCGAGTTCCATGCCGCTCACCAGGAGACGTTCGCGGATGTCTGGGACTTCACGCCGCGCGACTTCGAGTCGTGGTCGAAGGAGCACCTCGCGAGCGAGCGCTTCGACCCGACGCTCTGGTGCGTCGTCCGCGCCGGGGACGAGCTCGCCGCCGGGACGATCTGCACGGGCGACACGTACGGCGGCGGCTGGATCAACGTCCTCTTCACCCGTCGCCCGTGGCGCAGGCAGGGCGTCGGCGCGGCGCTCCTGGCCGACTCGTTCGGGCGCTTCTGGGAGCGCGGCGAGCACAAGCGTCGGGCTCGGCGTCGACGCAGCGAGCGACAGCGGCGCATTCCGCCTCTATGAGCGCGCCGGGATGGCACCGGCGCTCGGCTGGCTGGTGTCCGAGAAGGAACTCAGCGGCGTCTAGCCGCTTCCGGTAGAAGCCAGGCGTGTCCATACGCCGGAGCTGCGGCGTCTTCGTCCTCGCCGCGGCCATAGTCGGTTGGAACTGCGGGAACGTCGGCCCGGTGGTCGGCTCGCTGCAGCAGGAGTTCGACATCGGGCTTGGAGAGGTTGGCCTGCTCTCCGGCGCCTTCTTCTTCGCGGGCTCGGCGTTGGGCAGCCTGGCGGGCGCGGCGCTGGCGCGGAAGATCCGCGTCCTGGTGGGAATCTGGGCATGCTGCGTCCTCTCGGCGGTTGGGAACATCGTCTTCGCGGCGGGAGACACCGTCGGCGTCCTGGCGGTCGGCCGAGTCTTCGCCGGGATCGCCTTCGGGATCGCGGCGGTCTTTATCCCGGCCTACGCCCGCGCGGTCGGTGGGGTGAGGATGGTCGGGCTGTTCGGGGCCGGGCTCACCCTGGGCGTCGCCGCTGCGCTCTTCCTGGGCAGCGTGCTCGAGGGGGCGGACGTCAGCTGGCGAGTCGCCTTCTTGATCACCGCAGCGCTCGCCGCGATCGCATTGCCCATCCTGCCCAATGAACATGTGGAGATCCCCCGGACCGCCTCCGAGGGCGAGGGACTTGCGCGGGAGTGTCTCACCAGCCAGGCCTGGTGGCGGGTGCAGCTGCTCGGGCTTACCACCCTCACCATCCCGCTGGTCGTCGGCGCCTGGCTGGTCCATTTCCTGATCATCGGCTACGACATGTCCGCGGCCGAGGCGGGCGGGCTCGCCTTCGCGCTGTTCGGGATCTCGGCGGTGATGCGGGACGTCGCGGGCCGGATGACCGCCTCCGGAGCCAGTCCCTCGATGCTGGTCATCGTGGGGCTGGCCCTCGGGGCGGGCGGGCTCGTCTTGCTCGGCGAGGGGGATTCCACCGGCGTCGCGGTGGTGTCCCTGGTCCTGATGGCGATCGGACTCTCCCTGCCCTACCCGCTCTACTACGACGAGGCAGAGCGGGTCCTCCCGGACCGGCCGATCGGCAGCCTCGGGCTGATGCAGGTCGGGACCGGGATCTTCGCGATCCCGGTGATCCCAGCGTTCGGCGCAGCTCTGGCCAGCGGCGACGCGGACCTCGCCTTCGCGGGGCTGGCGGCCTTCACCCTCCTCACCCTGGTGCTGAACGCGAGGCCGCCCGTACCGCCGCGCCAGCCAGGGGCGCCCGAGGTCAGCGCGACCAGCGCTGACCCTGGCTGATTCGCTCCTGGCCGACCCAGGCGAAGTCCATCGCCGCCTGCACGACCTGCTTCCTCGGCACCTCGCGGTGGAGGTCCCACCAGTCGGCCAGCGACTGCATCGCCCCGACCATCTGCTGGGCGAGCATCTCGACGAGCTGCAGGGAGGTTGGGGAAGTCGAGCCCCTTCCGCTCGGCTTCCTCGTTCATCAGCTGGACGATCGCCGCAGCGACCTCGTCGCGCAGCCGGTCGAGCCGCAGCGCCACGTCGGGGTCGTCCGCGTTGCGGAACATGATCCGCCAGGCGCCGCGCCGCTCCTCGACGAAGCCGAAGAACGCCTCGACGCCCGCCAGCATCCGGGCCTCGCCCGGCTCGGCGCCTGCCACCGCTCCGCTGATTCGCTCGACCAGCTCGTGGACGTGCATCTCGAGCATCGCCACGTAGAGCTCGCGCTTGGAGGAGAAATGCTCATAGAGGAGGGCCTTGGAGACGCCGGCGCGCTCGGCGACGGCGTCGAGTGAGGTCTCGTGGTAGCCGCGCTCCGCGAAGGCGTACCGCGCGGCGTCGAGGATCGCCTCGCGGCGATCCGCGGCGCTCATGCGTGCGCGGGCTGGCGCTGGCTTGGCTTGTGTGACGGAACTCACGTTACTAACTGACTGGTCAGTCAGTTACTATACGTCACGGAGACGTGGGAAACACAGGAGGCCCGAATGTCGGTCGCGCAGCAGAACATCGCCCAGCAGATCACCTATGACGATCTCTACCGCCGCTGGGAGGAGGGCAACTGGAAGGCGACCGAACTCGACTTCACGCAGGACAAGCAGGGCTGGGAATCCCTCTCCGAGATCCAGCGGAAGTCCGCCATGTGGGTCTACTCGATGTTCTTCTACGGCGAGGACGCGGTCGCCGACGGCCTCTCCCCCTACATCGAAGCCGCCCCCACGGAGGAGCAGAAGTACTTCCTCGCCACCCAGCAGGTCGACGAGGCCCGTCACGCCGTCTTCTTCTATCGCTTCTTCAAGGAGGTGATCGGCGTCGAGGGCGACATCGCCACCGGCCTCGAGTCCACCCTGCCGGAACTGGGCTGGGGCTACCGCAAGGTCTTCGGACGGCTCGAGCAGATGGTCGAGGAGCTCCACACGGACCGCTCCCTGCCCAAGTTCGCGCAGGCGATCACGCTCTACCACATGGTCATCGAGGCGACGATGGCTCAGCCGACACAGCACTTCATCGAGGACTTCTTCGTCAAGGCGGGCACGATGCCCGGCTTCAGCGCGGGAATGGAGAAGGTCTCGAAGGATGAGCAGCGCCACATCGGCTTCGGGGTCAAGGTCCTCTCGGAGCTGTTCGCCGAGTCCGAGGAGTGCAAGGCCGCCGCCGACGAGCTCCTCAGGGAGGTCCTGCCGTACGTGACCGGGATCTTCGTGCCGCCCAACTGGGACGAGCGCTACACCACCGAGTACGGCTTCACCATCGCCGAGCTCTACGCCTGGGGCATGCGCTCGGTCGAGCAGAAGTGGCGGGCGACCGGGTACCCGCTCAGCGAGCACCCGCCCGGCATCTACCCCTTCGACCCCGAGATGCCGCACACGGAGCGAGCCGAGCGGCAGCTCACGCTGCTCCGTGCCGGCGTGCTCGGCGAGCCCAACGGAAAGCCCCAGGCGAACCCCGAGGTCGAGGAGATCCTCTTCGACATCATCGCCCGCTCCGCCCGCACCGACGCGGTCGACCGCCCGGTGACGATCCAGTGGCGATTCGAGGACGCGGAGCCCTGGCACGTGCGGATCGACAACGGCTCGACCAGCTCCGGGAAGGGTCTCGCCGCCGATCCGGACATCACGCTGCGGACGACCTGGGCGGACTGGGTCGACGTCTCGGTGCGCGGCCAGGACGCCCGCAAGGCCATGCTCCGGCGAAAGCTGAAGCCGCGGGGCTCGCTGCGCCAGCTCGCGCGGATGCCGAAGATCTTCCCGCCGCGCCCGACGCCTGTCGAGTAGTCAGCCGTCCGGGTCAGGCGGCTTCTGCTCCGGCGAAGGGATCCCTTCGCCGATTCCGCCGCTGTTCGGCCCCACCCGGAAGAGCGCCTTGAGCAGCGCCTCCCGCAGGCCGGGGACCTCCGAAGCGTCGATCGTCTGGCCCTTCTGATCCGGGTCGATCCCGTGCTCGCGCAGCACCTCCTGGATCTCCTCGCGCTTGCCGGTGCCCCGCAGGTCCACCGTCTGGGACGAACCCGGCTCGGTCCAGCCGGGCTCGCCCATCGAGACGCTCTGCGAGTCCGGGATCGCCGTGCCCTCGACGGCCCGCTCGAACTCCGGCGTGCCGGGCTCAGGCATCGCGCGCTCGTCGTTCTTCCTCAGGAAGCCGAAGAGGCCCACGCCCCGATCCTACGCTCCGGGATCGTCCTCGGGATCGGAGGATCCGGAGCCCAGCTCGACGCCGATCAGGTTCGCCGGCCTGCCCGGCAGGTACATCGAGGAGCCCGTGGCGAGCGCGACCTGCTTGCCCTCTGAGTTGATCAGCTCGGCAGCGGCCACGACCAGGGTCCGTCCTCGATGCAGGATGCGCGCCCGGGCGGTCATGTCGCTGCCGTCGGGGAACACCGGCCGCAGGTAGTTGACCTTGAAGTCCAGCGTCGCCACGGCGGTGTCGGCCGGGGCGGTGCTGAACGCCGCCGAGGTCATCGCGCTCTCCGCCAGCATCGCGGTGAAGCCACCCTGGATCGTCCCCGCCGAGGTCGAGAGCCACTTGCTGCACGGCAGCACCGCCACGGCCGCTCCCTCCTCCGCTTCGACGACGCGTAGCCCCGTCAGGTGGTGGATGGGCGGCCGCGGCAGCTCGCCGGCGATCAGGGCGCGCAGCAGGTCGAGACCGCTACGTCGCTCGAACTCCTCCTGCTTCAAGACCTCGCCCTCGACCTCCCTCCGCAGCGGATCGGTCGGGTCGCTCCCAGGAGGCTCCTGATCGATCGCCGGATGCTCCCCGGGCTGATCGGGCAGCGGGTCGACCGGCGGGAAGACCGTGCAACGGGTCGTCCCATGCGAGATCAGCTGGTCGTCGTCGTCCAAGAGGAAGGCCTCAGAGATCCCCAGCGAGCGGCCGCGGTGGATCAGCTGTCCTGAACCGCTGATCGCGGTCCCCGCCTTGGGTACGACCGGCCGCAGGAACGACATCGAGAGCTCCGCCGTGGTCATCCCCTGGCCCGGGCCGACGTCGGAATGGATGACCGAGCCCAGCGCAGCGTCCCCGATCAGCGCCAGCACGCCGCCGGAGATCAGCCCCGAGGAGTTCGCGAACCAGGGCGATGCCGGCATCGAGAAGGTCGAGTGGCCGCGCGAGCCCTCGGTCATCGTGAGCTCGGTCAGGTAGCTCATCGGCGAGTACGGGATCAGCCCGCGCCGGGAGGCGCCCATGCGCCCCTCGCCGGGCAGCGCCAGAAACGAGCGGTCGGGGTAGCCGCCCTTGGCGGGCTCCTGCCAGATCATGCGCGGCAGCTAGCCGGCAAGAATGTGACGCGCGGCTTGGGTACCGGCCTCGATCACGCCGGTGTGATCCCGCTCGGGATCGGAGAGCACCTGCAGCGCGATCCCATCCGCCATCGCGAAGAGCAGCGCGACCACTGCGTTGATCTCGGCGCCAGGGGAGATCACGCCCTCGGCCTGCTTGGCGCGGAGGATGTCCGCGACGTGGTCGCGGGTTCGGTTGAAGAGCTCGCCGACCTCGCGCTGAATCTCGGGATTGCGCCGGCCGGCGGTGAAGAGATCGAAGAGGAGAACCCAGAAGCCGGGATCGTTCTGGATCGAGTCCTGGAGGTCCGCGACCAGGATCTCGAGCACCTCGTCCACCGACCCGCGCCTTGCCGAGGGGCTCATCCATGCGCGCGATGCGGTGCTCGGTGTCGCGCCGGACCACCTCGACGAGCAGAGCCTCCTTGGTGCCGAAGTAGTAGTGGAGGAGTCCGCGGCTGACGCCGGCCTCGCGCGCGACGTGCTCGAAGGTCGAACCGGAAATGCCGCGGCGCGCGACGCTCGAGCGCATCGCCTCGACGATCCGCTGGGCCTTGTCCCCGCTGAGCTCACGTGTCTTCGTGGCCTCCACGTCCCGCACTCTAGGACCTTGGCTGGCTGGACAGCCTGCTCGCGGTGAGCGCTGCTAGCGGAGCGTGACGGGCGGGTTGTGCCCTGGGATCACGACCGCGGGATCGAGCTCGCGGATGCGCTTCCACTGGTCGCAGCAACTCTTCCCGCTCGGGGCCGAAGTCCTCCGGGAGATCCATCTCATCGAAGTACTCGGGCAGCGGCCCGACGCAGTCGGAGGCGATCACGACGAGGCCGTCGTCGGTGTCCACGAGGAGCGAGATCAGCCCGTCACTGTGTCCCGGGGTGCGGATCCAGCGCAGCCCCGGCTCTATCTCGCCCTCCTCCCCCTCGAGCACTTCGAGGTTCGCCATCTCGAGGACTCCGGCGACGAGCTGGGCGTACGGCGCCTCGGTCTCGAGCTTGTGAACGTAGGTGCGCCGCATCGGCCATCCCGCCAGGCCCTCGGCGTGGTCGAAATGAAGGTGGGTGAGGATCACGTCCTTGACGTCGTTCGGGTCGACTCCGAGCTCCGCGAGCGCACCGATCACCGGCGCCCCCTGCATGATCAGCCCAGGGTCCACGAGGTAGTCGCGCTCAGCCCGGATCAGGAGGGTGTTCGGGAAGGCGACCATCCCTGTCGTCCGGCCGCCCTGCTGGAGCGACTTGTAGCGCTCGAAGCCCTCGGCCGAGCTGTCGACCGTCGCCGCCTCCGCCTCGCCGTTGGAGACCGCGAAGACGTAGCGCTGGGCCGGCACCAGGATGTGGACGGTGGCCATCGGCCGCCGCAGAGTAGTGATCGCGGTCCGCTATCCTCCTTCTGTACCAACTACAGAAATTGGACCTACTCATGAGCCTACTTCTGATTCCACTCGACGAAGCGATTGTCTTCCCCTCCATCACGGCGACCCTCCCGGTCGATACCGGCGACGAGGATCGCGTCTTCCTGCTGCCCCGCCAGAACGGCGAATTCGGTCGCATCGGCGTCGTCGCCGAGGTGATCGAGCGCGGCCAGCTGCCGGGCGGCGCGCACGTGGCCACCGTGGTCGGCCTGCATCGTGGGCTGGCCGGTGCGGCCGAGCCCGCCGACGGCGAGCAGCTGCGCGTGGACGTGCAGGAGATCCACGACGGCCATCCCGACGACGAGCGGACGACTGAGCTCATGCAGGAGTACCGCGCCGTCGTCGAGGAGATCCTGGAGCTGCGCAACGCCGACGATCGGATCGGCGCGTTCCTGCGCTCGATCGAGGAGCCGGGCGCCCTGGCCGACACGGCCGGGTACAGCCCCGACCTCTCGCCCGACCAGAAGCGTGAGCTGATCGAGACCGTCGACGTCAAGGCCCGGCTCGAGCTGGCCATCGAGATGCAGCGCGAGCGCCTGGCGGAGCTCCAGGTCCGCGTGAAGATCCGCGACGACGTGGAGTCCGGCGCGCAGGCGCAGCAGCGCGAGTACTTCCTGCGCAAGCAGATGGAGTCGATTCGCAAGGAGCTGGGCGAGGACGAGGGCGACGTGATCAGCGAGTACGAGACCAAGATCGCCGAGGCGGAGATGCCGGAGGCGGTCGGCGAGCAGGCCGAGCGGGAGCTTCGGCGGCTCGAGCGCCAGGGCGAGCAGTCGCCCGAGTCCTCGATGATCCGCAGCTACCTCGACTGGCTGCTGGCGGTGCCGTGGTCGAAGCGCTCCGAGGAGCGGCTCGACCCGAAGCACACCCGTGAGGTCCTCGACGAGGACCACGCCGGGCTCGAGGACGTGAAGCGCCGCATCACCGAGTTCATCGCGGTTCAGAAGCTGCGCAAGGAGCGCAAGATCGAGGACGACAGCCGCGCCAGCGGCGCGATTCTGACCCTGGTCGGACCCCCCGGCACGGGCAAGACCTCGATCGGCGAGTCCGTCGCCCGTTCACTGGGGCGAGAGTTCGTACGCCTGTCCCTGGGCGGTATCCACGACGAGGCCGAGATCCGCGGTCACCGCCGCACCTACATCGGCGCGCTGCCGGGCCGGATCGTCCGCGCCCTGCGCGACGCGAAGACGATGAACCCGGTGATCCTGCTCGACGAGGTCGACAAGGTCGGAGCGGACTGGCGAGGCGACCCCTCGGCAGCGCTGCTCGAGGTCCTCGACCCCGCTCAGAACCATTCCTTCCGCGACCACTACCTGGACGTCGAGGTCGACCTGTCCGAAGTCGTCTTCCTGGCCACGGCCAACATCCTCGACACGATCCCCGCCCCCCTGCTCGACCGCATGGAGGTGATCAGCTTCGACGGCTACACGACCGAGGAGAAGCTGGCGATCGCTCGGGGCTACCTCTGGCCGCGCCAGGTGAACCGGAACGGCCTCCGAGAGGACGAGGTCGAGGCCTCCGACGCGATCCTGCGCAAGGTGATCACCGAGTACACCCGCGAGGCCGGGGTGCGGCAGCTCGAGCGCGAGCTCGGGAAGCTGCTGCGCCGCGCCGCAACGCGGATTGCCTCGGGTGAGGCGGAGGCGCCGGTCGTCATCGAGCCGGACGGGGTCACCGAAGCTCTCGGACGCCAGCGCTTCTTCCAGGAGTCCGTCGAGCGCACCGCGATCCCCGGCGTGGCCACTGGACTGGCGGTCACCGGGACCGGCGGCGACGTCCTCTTCATCGAGGCGACGGCCACCGAAGGCGAGAAGGGCCTGGTGCTGACCGGCCAGCTGGGCGACGTGATGAAGGAGTCGGCGCGGATCGCGCTCTCCTACGTCAGCGCTCACGCGGACGAGCTCGGCATCGACTCGGACGCCTTCAGGCGCGAGTTCCACGTGCACGTACCGGCGGGAGCGATCCCGAAGGACGGGCCGAGTGCAGGAACCGCGATGACGACCTCGCTGGCGTCACTCCTCAGCGGACGTCCGGTGAAGCACACGGTCGGGATGACCGGTGAGGTCACCCTCCAGGGCCGGGTGCTGCCGATCGGCGGCCTGAAGCAGAAGGTCCTCGCGGCCTACGCCGCCGGCCTCACCGAGGTCATCCTGCCTGAGCGCAACCGCGGGGACCTCGACGACGTCCCCGAGGAAGTCCGCGAGCAGATGACCTTCCACCCGGTCATGAGCATCGGCGAGGTGCTCGATCTCGCCCTGGAGCCCGCCGGGCAGGGTGCGGATGTCGCCACGGTGTCGTAACTGCTCACCGGTTCCCTCCGAGCTCCGCACCGTGGCGGAGCTCCTGGAGCGCCGCTGGACGCTGGGCACGATCTATGCCTGCTCCAGCGGCGCTGTGCGTTTCAACGAGTTCCGACAGTCGCTACCCGGGGTCTCCCCCACGACGCTCTCGGAGCGCCTCGAGCAGCTCGAGACCGCCGGGATCGTCGAGCGGGAGCTGATCTCGGGCCGACCCCCGCACGCCGAGTACCGGCTGACGCCGAAGGGCGAGCGGCTGGCCACCGCCGTGTCCGGCCTGTTGCAGGGTCGCTGAAACGAAGAGGGCGCCCGAAGGCGCCCTCGATCAAACCGGTGACTGGCGCCGTCAGGCGCTTGGAACCGTTTCGGTGTCAGGCGCCGGGGTGGTGGTCGAGGTGTACTCGAACTCCTCCTCCGCGCCGAACAGCTTGTCCAGCACCATATTGCGCGCGTCCTCGCTGAGAATCAGGACGAGGGCGGCGCCGAGGATCGCCACGAGCAGGGCCTTTCCGAGCCCGAACCGGCGACCTGTCCTCTTGCCGCGCAGCTGCTGTGAAGCATCCCTCAGAGACTCGGCCGCCTGGCGCAGATCGCGGTGAACCTTCTTGTCGTCCATGAGGGCCTTCGCGGGGCCCTTCCCGTTCGACATCCGCGCGTACGCGCCCTTCGCTGCCTCGAACGCGACGCGAATGTTCTCGCGCAGCTCGTCATCCTCGATCAGCCGCCGCACGTACGGGTTGGACGCGACGGACCTTGCGGCGTCTCCGGCCTTCGCGCTTCTGCTTTGTGCCCCCATGGGTCTCCTCAGATCGTTTTCCAGGGTGCAGGTGCAGACTACCCGTTAGGGCGTTTCCCATCCGACCTGGCCGACCTTCGGCCCTTTCCGTCGGGCTCCAGGGCGGTTCTCAGAACATCGCCGATGTCGTCCGCGTAGGTGAATTCGAGGTCCTGGCGCTCGTCCTCGGAGATCTCCTCCACGTCGCCCTCGTTGCGGTCCGGGACGATCACCTGCTTGATGCCGGCCCGCTGGGCGGCCAGTGACTTCTCCTTCAGCCCGCCGATCGGCAGGACCTGCCCGGTGAGCGTGATCTCGCCCGTCATCGCGACGTCGTTGCGGACCGGCCGGTTCGAGATCAAGGAGGCGAGGGCGGTCGCCATCGCGATTCCCGCTGACGGCCCGTCCTTCGGCACCGCGCCCGCGGGGATGTGGATGTGGATGTCGTGCTTGGCGAACCAGTCGTCGGGCAGGTCGGGGGCGAGGTCCTGCCAGTGCCTCCGCACCCAGGTGAGCGCTGCCTGCGCGGACTCCCTCATCACGTCGCCGAGCTGCCCCGTGATGGTCAGCTTGCCGGAGCCCGGCACCGCCGTCGCCTCGACGAAGAGGACCACGCCGCCTACCGGTGTCCAAGCGAGTCCGGTCGCGACCCCGGGGTCCTTCGTTCGGCGTCGCTGCTCGGAGAAGAAGCGACGCTTGCCGAGCAGCTCCCGGGCGCGCTTGGCGGAGATCCGCACCTTGCCCTTGGCTTTCCCCTCGGCCACCTGCCGCGCGACCTTGCGGCAGACCGTGCCGATCTCGCGCTCCAGGTTGCGGACGCCGGCCTCGCGCGTGTACTCCTCGATCACCGCGTTCAGGGCGGTGTCCGAGAACTCGATCTGCGAGGCCTTCAGCCCGTTCGCGCGGAGCTGGCGCGGCACGAGAAAGCGGCGGGCGATGTGGAGCTTCTCCTCGACCGTGTAGCCGGCGAGGTTGATCACCTCCATCCGGTCCTGGAGGGGAGCCGGGACGGTGTCGAGGATGTTGGCCGTCGCGATGAAGAGGACCTCGGAGAGGTCGAATGGCAGGTCCAGATAGTGGTCGCGGAAGCTCGCGTTCTGCGCCGGGTCGAGGACCTCCAGCATCGCGCTCGCCGGGTCGCCGCGGAAGTCCGCGCCCATCTTGTCGATCTCGTCGATCATGAAGACGGGGTTCCTGGTGCCGGCGTCGCGGAGGGCCCGGATGATCGTTCCTGGCAGCGCGCCGATGTAGGTGCGGCGGTGACCGCGGATCTCGGCCTCGTCGCGGACCCCGCCGACGGAGATGCGCTCGAACTCGCGGCCCAGCGCCTTGGCGATGGATCGGCCCAGGCTGGTCTTGCCGACGCCGGGGGGACCGACGAAGCAGAGGATCGGGCCCGGCGAGTCAGGATTCAGCTTGCGGACGGCGAGGTACTCGAGGATCCGGTCCTTGACCTCCTCGAGGTCGTAGTGGTCCTCGTCGAGCGTCTCCCGCGCGTGCGCGATGTCGAGGTCGTCCTCGGTCTCCTTCGACCAGGGGAGGTCGACAAGCCACTCCAGGTAGGTGCGGATGACACCGTACTCGGCAGCGACCGGCGGCAGCTTCTCGAGTCGCGAGACCTCACGGTCCGCGGCCTTCTGGGCGTCCTCAGGGAGACCGGCCGCCCCGATCCGCTCGCGCAGCTCGTTGATCTCGGCCTGCTGCTCGTCGCCCTCGCCGAGCTCGTCCTGGATCGCCTTGAGCTGCTGGCGGAGGAAGTACTCGCGCTGGCCCTTGTCGATCTCGGACTCGACCTGGGACTGGATCTTGGAGCCGAGCTGGACCACCTCAAGCTCGCGGGTGAGGATCTCGGAGAGGCGGCGCAATCGCTTGGTCACATCGACCGTCTCGAGCAGCTCCTCCTTCTCCTCGGTCGAGATGCGCAGCGCTCCGGAGATCAGGTGCGACAGGGCCGAGGGTTCGTCGATATTGGCCACCGCCAGCTGGAGCTCCTCCGGCAGGTATGGGATCGCCTCGATGATCTGGGTGAAGGTGCTCTGGACGTTCCGGGTGAGCGCCTCGAGCTCGGTGGAGGGCTCGAGCACGTCCGGCATCGGCTCGATCCGCGCCACGAGGTACGGCTCCTCACTGACATAGCTCTGGATCCGGATCCGCTCGGCGCCCTGGACGAGGATGCGAAGGGTGCCGTCGGGGACCTTCATCATCCGGGCGACGGTGCCGGCAACGCCCACGCCGTAGAGGTCGTCCGGGCCGGGCGTGTCGTTCTCGGGATCGCGGGAGGCGACCATCGCCAGCATCCGGTTGCCGGAGAGGACGTCGTTGACGAGATTGATCGAGCGCTCCTGGCCCACCGCGAGCGGCGTCAGCGTGTCGGGGTAGGTGACGGTCTCCCGCAGCGGCAGAACCGGCAGTGCGTCGGGGAGCGGCTCGGTGCTGGCGACCGCGTCTTCGACGTCGGGGATCTCCACGACCTCGAGCTGGGGGGTCTCGACGTCGGCCATTGTCAGCTTCCCTTCCCCGTGTGGGGCGGCTACTCCGCTCGCTCTATCGGGACGTGGCGGGCAGTCTGCGGCACTCGGGTCGGCAGCTCCACCCTGAGGATCCCGTCCTCGTAGGTGGCCTGCGCGTGCTCGGCATCGACGTCCACGGAGAGCTCGACGACCCGCCGGAAGGGGCCGGAGGGCAGCTCGACCTGCTGGTAGGTGCGCCCCTCGGTGTCGCGCACCGGGCGTTCGCCGCTGATCACGAGGGTGCGTCCCGTGACCTCGAGGTTCACCGCATCCAGCTCGATCCCGGGCAGCTCGACCTTGACGATCGCCTTCTCGGGGGCGTTCTCGCCGCAGTAGTAGACGTCGACCCGGGGGACGAACGCGGTGACCTGGCGGCGCTGCCGCTGGCCCGACTGGTCCCAGAAATCACCCAGCAGGGCGTCCATCTCCCGCCGCATCCGGGCGAAGTCCGCGAATGGATCGCGCTGGCTGGTCATCGACTACAGGGTAGTGACGCTCACACTTCGTAGACGGCGCCCTCGCGCGCGATCTCGACCGGGGCGCCGAAGCCCTTCTCGGCCTCCTCGAGCGCCCAGTCGTCGCCGAGCTCGTCGGAGATGTGCGTGATCACGACCCGCTTGGCGCCCGCCTCCCTGGCGTGGTGGCCGGCCTCCTCGGGCGTGAGGTGGCCCCGGAGCCCGGTGCGTTCCGGCCGTGGCAGCGTCGCCTCGATGAACAGGAGGTCGGCGTCCCTGGCGGCTGCGACGATCTCGTCGCCGGGACGGGTATCGGCGCTGTAGACCAGATCGCCGCTGCCGTCGGAGGTGATCCGGACAGCAAAGGTCTCGACGAAGTGCGGGACCGGATGGAAGCTCGCGCGGATGTCGCCGATCTCCACTTCATCTCCGCGCTCGTATTCCTCGATGCGGAAGGCGCTCTCGATCAGGTCGTCGTTGCCCCACGCTCCCACCACGCGCCGGAACGTCTCGATCGCGCCGGGGGGAGCGACCATGCGCGGTCGAGCGGGCTCGTCGGTCCCCTCCCAGGTGTGGACGGGCACGGGCTGCTGCCTGGGCGCGTAGATCAGCGCGTAGGAGTACGGGACGAGATCGAGGAAGTGGTCGGCGTGCAGGTGGGAGATGATCACCCCGTCCAGCTCGGTGTAGTCGATGTGCTGGCGGAGCTTGCCGAACACGCCGTTTCCGCAGTCGAGCAGGACCTTCGTCGCGTCGGTCTCGATCAGATAGCCGCTGCAGGCCCCGCCGGCGTCCTGCCAGGAGGGTGACTTGCCGAGGACGGTGATTCTCAAGGCGAGGGTCCCATAGCCCCGCCGGACTGTAACCGCCCACATCAACGGCGGCCACACAAACCGCCGCCGGGTGAAGCTATGCAGCCTGCACGGCGATGTGCGGTGACAGGCGCTCGCGCCGGTCGCGCATGAGCAGCGCGGGCTGGCGGGGTGGGACCAGGCCGTCGGGCGTGTCGGGCCGGAAGGTGGGGCACGGGGAGTCGAGGCCGAGTGCGCAGAGGCCGCGGCGACGGAAAAAGCAGTCCTCGCAGCTCACCGCAGCATTGCGTGCTCGACCGTCGGCCAAGATCGCTCGATCCTCTCTCGTCTTGTCTCTCCCCGGGGTCCGGGGACCCCGCTTGATGTGCGCCCCAGAGGTTCCAGCTCCCCGTGACGCGCGGCCATCATGGCACCTGGATTCGTGCCTGTCAGGTGCGTTTCCGCAAATGACGCACTTCTTTTTTCACCGGTTGATCACGAGTCCCGCAAGCACCAGAAATCTGCCGGGGTCCGAGGCCCTCTCGCTAAGATCACGCCGATGGCACACGAGCGGTCAGCAGAGCTCTCGGCCTCCCCGCCGATGTTCGAGAGCCGGTTTCTCGACTTCTTCTCCCGCGTCCATCCGGCCGTCCCGGCGATCATCTTCGTGCCGGTCGTGGTCGCGGGGGTCTGGCTCGGGATCGACCGGGGTCTTTCGGTCTGGACGACCATCCTCATGTTCGTGGTCGGCCTCGGCATCTGGACGCTGACCGAGTACTGGCTCCACCGCCTGCTCTTCCACTGGGAGCCGAAGTTCCGTGGCGGCGATCGCCTCCACTTCATCATCCACGGCGTCCACCACGACCACCCGAACGATGCGATGCGCCTGGTCATGCCCCCCGCCGTCAGCGTGCCGCTCGCGGCGATCTTCCTCGGGCTCTACGTGCTGGTCTTCGGCACCCCGCACGCGTTCCCCGCGTTCGCCGGATTCATCGTCGGCTACCTGACCTATGACTACATGCACTACCACGTGCACCATCACGTGCCGAAGACCAAGTTCGGGAAGACGCTGCGCACCCACCACATGCGCCACCACTTCCAGGACCACCGCTATGGCTTCGGTGTTTCCTCGCCCCTCTGGGACGCCATCATGGGAACGCTTCCGAGGCGGCGCAAGGAAGCTGACTCTCGGAGCGAAGCGGGAAGCGCGTAGCGACTTAGGTGGGGCTTCCTTAGCGCCGCCGTTTGGTGGCGAAGCCGTGCCTAGACCACGCGACTGGGGGGCTCTCGCCCCTCGAGCACCGCGATGACGTTGTCGGCGACCGCGCGCGCCATCCCGTCGCGCGCCCGCACCGTCGCGGAGCCGATGTGGGGAAGCAGAACGGAACGCGGCGCGTCCCGCAGCGCCTGGGGTACGTCGGGCTCGCCCTCGTAGACGTCGAGGCCGGCGGCGCCCAGCGTCCCGCTCTCCAGCGCCGCCGCGGTGGCCTCGGAGTCGACCAGTGGGCCTCGGCCGGTGTTGACCAGCACGCCGTCCGGGCCGATCAGCTCGAGTTCGCGCGCTCCGATCAGGTGGTGTGTCTCCGGCCTCGACGGCGCGTGCAGGCTGACGACATCGGAGGCCGCCAGCAGGTCGTCGAGGTCCAGGTGGCGGGCGCCGAGCTCGCTCTCGGCCTCCGGCTTCGCAGTCGGGCCCGCGTAGACGATGGTCGCGCCGAGACCGTGCGCGAGCTGCGCGTAGCGGTGGCCGATCCTCCCAATCCCGACGACTCCCACTGTCGAGCCCGAGATCTCGAGACCGCGATAGGCCGCGGGGTCCCAGCCGCGCCAATTGCCAGCGCGCAGGTCGCGCTCGGCGTCGCTCATCCGCCGCGCCGCGGCAAGGGTCAGTGCTAGCGCCAGCTCCGCGGTCGCCTCGGTGAGAACGTCCGGGGTGTTGGTGACGGCTACTCCCCGCTCCCGGCAGGCCTCCAGGTCGACGTTGTCGTAGCCGACCGCGAAGTTGGCCGCCACCCGCAGGCCGTCGCCGCAGGCGTCGAGGAGCTCCGCGTTCACCGGCACGCTCGGGTCGGCGACCAGCGCGCTCGCCCCGGGCGCCAACGAGAGCAGCTCGGCGCGCGTCGAGTGATGACCTCCCTCCGTGACCTCGAACCGCTCCCGCAGCGGCTCGAGCCCCGCCGGCAGCAGGACCCGGGCGATGAGTACCAGGGGGCGATCGCTATTCACCATCAGCCAAACTAACCGTTACGGTGATGTAACTGTCACTTCGATTGAGAGGACTCGCAAGGAATGCCAAGAGTTTCCAACACAGTCGATCAGGCAAGGACGCTGCTCGAGCGTCGGCTGCGCGAACTCGATGATGAACGCAAGCATGTCGAGGCCGCCCTCGCCGGCCTGGGCCGAAGTGTGCGCCGTGGGCCCGGTAGGCCGCGCGGGAGGGCGAAGGCCGCGACTCGCCGGCGGAGCGGCTCAACCAGGGCCGATCAGGCGGTTCGGCTCATCAAGCAGAACCCCGGGATCAGCGTGTCCGAGCTCGGCCGGAAGATGAAGCTGAACCACCCGAACTACCTGTACCGGGTGCTGCCGGACCTTCAGAAGGAGGGCCGGATCAAGCGCAAGGGCAAGGGCTACTACCCGGGCTAGATAAGACCGAGGCGCTTCACCGCGTCGCGCTCGTCCTTGAGCTCGGCGACGGTTGCGTCGATTCGCTCGCGTGAGAAGTCGGTGATCTCGAGGCCCTCGACGAGCTCCCACTCGCCTCCCGAGCAGCGGCAGGGCACCCCCGAGATCAGTCCCTCGTCGACGCCGTAGGAGCCGTCCGAAGGGACGGCCATCGAAACCCAGTCCTCGTCGGGGGTGCCGAGGACCCAGTCGTGCACGTGGTCGATCGCGGCGTTCGCGGCCGAGGCGGCGCTGGAGGCGCCACGGGCCTCGATGATCGCGGCGCCGCGCTTGCCGACCGTGGGGATGAACTCGTCGGCGATCCAGACCTCGTCGTCCACCTGGGGCCAGGCCGGGCTGCCGTCGACCAGGGCGTTGACCAGGTCTGGGTACTGGGTCGGCGAGTGGTTGCCCCAGACCGTCATCCGCTTGACGTCGGTGACCGGGCGCTCCAGCTTGTTGGCGAGTTGGGCGATCGCCCGGTTGTGATCGAGTCGCATCATTGCGGTGAAGCGCTCGTTCGGGATGTCGGGCGCGTTCGACTTCGCGATCAGGCAGTTCGTGTTGGCGGGGTTGCCGACCACGAGCACCTTGATGTCGTCGGCGGCCCGCTCATTGAGCGCCTCGCCCTGGGGGCTGAAGATCCCGCCGTTCGCCTCGAGGAGGTCCGCCCGCTCCATCCCCTTCGATCGCGGGCGCGCTCCGACCAGGAGAGCGATGTTGGTCCCGTCGAACGCCTCCTTGGGATCGTCCGAGATGTCGATCCCGCGCACGAGCGGGAAGGCGCAATCGTCCAGCTCCATCGCGGTGCCCTCGGCGGCCTGGATCGCGTCGGGGATCTCCAACAGCCGGAGGCTGACCTCGGTGTCCGAGCCGAGCATCTCCCCCGCGGCGATGCGGAAGAGGAGGGCGTAGCCGATCTGGCCGGCCGCGCCGGTGACAGTGACGTTGACGGGGCTGCTCACGCTTGTGTCTCCTTAAGTCCGGGGGCGATTCATCGTGCTTGGCGACTTACCCGTCATATGGACCGGAAACGCGCCGAGCATGATCCGATGGCGATCACGGAGCTGGCCCAACTGCAGCACGGGGTGATCGCGGCGCGCCAACTCTATTCACTCGGTCTCAGCGAGACCCAGGTCAGAAACCGGGCGATGAAAGGGTGGCTGCATCGGGTCCACCGCGGTGTCTACACCATCGGCGGCGCCCGCCTGACCGATGAGGGACGCTGGTTGGCTGCGGTTCTCGCCTGTGGGAATGGCTCGACACTCAGTCACCAATCCGCGGGGGAGCTCTGGGGGCTGCGGCGGAGAAAAAAGGGACACCCAGTCGACGTGACGATTCCGCATGCGGCGGGTCGGCGGCCACGAGCCGGCCTGGCGATCCACCGAGCGTCAACCCTTCACTTGGGGGAGCGCACTCTTCATTGCCGGATCCCTGTGACCACGCCGGCGAGGACGATCCTCGACTTGGCGGCCTTCCTACCCCGCCGTCAGCTCGAGCGGGCCATCGACGAGGCCGAGCGACTGAACATCTGCACCGAAGACGACCTGGACGAGATCGTGAGTGCTCACTTCGGCCGCGCCGGTGCCGGTGCGCTCCGCGCCGTGCTCGACGACCATCGCGCCGGGTCAACTGCAAGTCGCAACGAGTTCGAGGAGCGCTTCCTCGCACTCTCCCGGAATCACCGCCTTCCCCAGCCGGTTGTGAACGTCCCGCTGCTCGACTACGTCGTGGACTTCCTCTGGCCACAGGCTCGGCTCGTGGTCGAGCTCGATGGCCGAGCGACGCACGGGACGCACCGTGCCTTCCAGGCCGATCGCGACCGGGACGGCCGCCTGTCGGTCGCCGGCTACCGCGTCCTGCGCTTCACCTGGTTCGACGTCACACGTCGGCCCGCGGTGGTCGCCGACCGCGTCCGCCGGATGCTCGCTACGCGCGCTTGATCGGCCGGTCGCATCATTGGCGACTTAGCGGTCGTATGGACCGGTAAGTCGCCAAGCGCCGGCTCAGCCCACCGCCGCCTGCAGGTTCTCGTCGATGGACGCCAGGAACTCCTCGGTCGTTTGAAACTCCTGGTCGGGGCCGATCAGAAGCGCCAGGTCCTTCGTCATCTTTCCGCTCTCGACCGTCTCGACGCAGACGCGCTCGAGCGTTTCGGCGAACTCGGTGACCTCGGGCGTGTCGTCCATCCGGCCGCGGGCGGCCAGACCGCGCGTCCAGGCGAAGATCGAGGCGATCGGGTTGGTCGAGGTCGCGTTGCCCTGCTGGTGCTGCCGGAAGTGGCGGGTGACGGTGCCGTGCGCTGCCTCCGCCTCGACGGTCTGGCCGTCGGCGGTCATCAGGACGCTCGTCATCAGCCCGAGCGAGCCGAAGCCCTGCGCGACGGTGTCGGACTGGACGTCGCCGTCGTAGTTCTTGCAGGCCCAGACGTAGCCGCCCTCCCACTTGAGCGCGGCCGCGACCATGTCGTCGATCAGCCGGTGCTCGTAGGTGAGGCCCTTCGACTCGAACTCGTCCTTGAACTCCGCGTCGAAGATCTCCTGGAAGAGGTCCTTGAAGCGGCCGTCGTAGGTCTTCAGGATCGTGTTCTTCGTCGACATGTAGACGGGGAAGTCGCGATCGAGGCCGTAGCGGAACGAGGCCCGGGCGAAGTCGCGGATCGAGTCGTCGCGGTTGTACATCGCCAGCGCGATCCCGCTGCCCTCCTCAGCCGGGAAGTCATAGACGTCGAGCTCGATCGGGCTCTGGGCGTCGTCATTCGGCTCGAAGGAGAGAACGAGCTTCCCGCCGCCCTCCGGAATCAACGTGTCGGTGGCCCGGTACTGGTCGCCGAAGGCGTGGCGGCCGATCACGATCGGCTTCGTCCAGCCGGGAACGAGCCGCGGCACGTTCGAGATCACGATCGGCTCCCGGAAGATCACCCCGCCGAGGATGTTCCGGATCGTCCCGTTCGGCGAGCGGTACATCTCCTTGAGCCCGAACTCTTCGACCCGCGCCTCGTCCGGCGTGATCGTGGCGCACTTGACGCCGACGCCGTACTCCTTGATCGCATTGGCGGCATCGACCGTGATCTGGTCCTCGGTCTCGTCGCGCTTCTCGATCGAGAGGTCGAAGTACTTCAGGTCGACGTCGAGGTACGGCAGGATCAGCCGCTCCTTGATGAAGGCCCAGAGGATCCGGGTCATCTCGTCGCCGTCGAGCTCGACGATCGGGTTCTTGACTTTGATCTTCGCCACGGGGCGGGCGATGCTATCTCCGCAAGGCCGGATCCGGAGCCGCAGCCCGCAGCTTGACCAGATAAATCCCCTCGCCGCCTCCCGGCGTTTATCTTGGGTGAGATGAGCAGCTTGGGAGGTGAACGCAAGATCGCGACGATGTTGTTCGCCGATCTCGTCGGCTCCACCAGGCTTGCGACGCAACTCGATCCCGAGGACCTGCGCGGCCGCCTCGAGCCCTTCTTCGAGGCCGCGAGGAGCGCGCTCGAGCAGCACGGTGGCACCGTCGAGAAATACATCGGCGATGCGGTGATGGCCGTCTTCGGCGCCCCTGTCGCTCATGGCGACGACCCGGATCGCGCCGTTGCGGCGGGCCTGGCGGTCGCCGAGCGGGTCTCAGAGCTCGACGGCGAGCTCACCGTGCGCGTCGGGATCGAGACCGGCGAGGTCCTCTCCGTGCAGGGGGCCGGGGATTTGCGAGTCACGGGAGAGGCGGTCAACGCCGCCGCCCGCCTCCAGCAGGCCGCCCAGCCCGGAGAGGTGCTGGTCGGCGAGCGCGCCGCGCGCGCCTGCCGGCGGGCCCGCCTCGAGGCCAACGGCGCGGTCGAGGCGAAGGGGATTCCCGATGCGATCGGGGCGTACCGCGCGGTCGCAGTCGAGTCCGAGACCGAGATGTCGGCCGCCCCGCTGGTCGGCAGGGACGACGATCTGGACATGCTTCGGCTGATCGCCCGCCGCGCCGCGCGCGAGCAGCTCCCGCAGCTCGTCACCGTGATCGGCGAATCGGGGATCGGCAAGACGCGCCTGGGCGCGGAGCTCTTCCGGGAGCTGCGTTCGGACCCGGACCCCTGGCGGACGATCGTCGGGCGCAGCCCGCCCTACGGCGAGGGCATCTCCTTCTGGGCGCTCGGCGAGATCCTGCGCGACGCCGCCGGCCTCTCCACCGACGCACCGCCGGATGACGTCGAGCGGTCCCTGCAGGAGCTGCTCTCGGAGCTCGGCGCCGAGGACGCTCCCTCGCTTGCCGCGGGCCTGACCGTCGCGATCCGGGGGAAGCCCGACTGCGATGCCGAGGACGAGCTGAAGCGGGCCTGGCGCCGGTTCGTCGCGCTGCTCGCGAGCGACCTGCCGCTGGCGATCGGCGTCGACGACGCGCACTGGGCGGACGAGGGAACCCTGGAGCTGCTCGAGGACGTCGCGTTCGGGCTGCACGAGGCGCCGATCCTGGTCCTCTGCACGAGCCGGCCGGAGCTCGCGGAGCGCAGCCCGGAGTTCGGCCGTGCCGCCCGCAACAGCACGCAGCTCGAGCTCGTGCCACTGGATATCGATGCGGCGACACGCCTGGCCGAGCACCTCCTCCCAGATGACCGGCGCGCCGACGCCGCTCGGATAGCCGATGCCGCGGGAGGCAACCCGTTCTTCACCGAGGAGGTCTCCCGCCGGATCGGCGAGGGCGGAGGCAATGGCGCAACCGGGACCCTCCCCGACACGGTGCAGGCGGCGCTCGCCGCCCGGATCGACCAGCTTCCCCCCGAGGAGAAGCGCACGCTCCAGTACGCCGCGATCCTCGGGCACACCTTCTCCCAGGGACCGCTCGCCGACCTTCTCGGCGGCGACCCGAGCGATGCTCTCTGGTCGCTGCGAAAGCGGGCGCTGGTCCAGGAGCGACCGGGGTCGGAGGCCGGCCATTACGTCTTCCGCCACCAGCTGATCCGCGAGGTCGCC
This sequence comes from uncultured Solirubrobacterales bacterium, assembly GCA_963777575.1. Classification (GTDB taxonomy): domain Bacteria; phylum Actinomycetota; class Thermoleophilia; order Solirubrobacterales; family 70-9; genus DASUPK01. The sequence continues at coordinate 47,237 of CAVZRH010000008.1, forward strand.
TACAGCACCCTGCCTCGCAGGGAGCGGGCGACGCTGCACGAGCGCGCCGTGGAGGCCCTCCGGGCCCGCGAGCACTTCGCCGAGGGACCGGAGCTGATCGCCTACCACCTCGACCACGCCAACGAGCTCGACCCGACCGACGAGCGGCGCCGCGCCGCCCGCGAGGCGATGCTCGAGGCGGCCGACTCGGCGGTTCGCCGCGGCGCCGCCGCCAGGGGCCGGACGCTCTACGAGGACGCCGCCCGGCTCGCCCGAGACGGCGCGGAACGACACGACGCGCTGCTCGCCGCCGGTGAGGTCGCGCTCAGGGGCTGGCGGGGCGACCTCGGCATGCGGCTCTTCGGAGAGGCCGCCGAGGCGGCGGAGGCCGACGGCGACACCGACCGGGCGGCTGCCGCCTACGCCCGCAGCGTCGAGATCGGGGCCCGGATGCACGGGATCGCCGGCGACCCGCCCGTCGCCGAGCTCAAGGTGATGCTGGAGCGCGGGCACGAGCTGGCGTCGGACGACGACCTGGTCACCCGCGCCCGCCTGCGCCTGGACGACGCCTGGCTCGCCTGGATGAGCAAGGACCCGGTGGCGATGGCGATACCCGCGGAGGAGGGCCTCGAGCTGGCCCGCCGGACCGACGACCGCCAGCTCGTCCAGAACGCGCTCGACGCCATCACCGCCAGCGAGTGGCTTCAGGGCAGACAGCTGGACGCCGTGGAGCACACCAGGGAGCGGCTCGACCTGCTCGAGAGCGCTCCCCGGTCACATGCGCTCGACGTCGAGATCTCGGATGCGCTGCACATGATGGTTCTCTGTCTCGTGCAGGTCGGTGAGTTCCGGGAGGCGCTCATGTACGCCAAGCGAGGGGCTGAGGTGGACCGCAGCCGCGGCGTCGAGATGGCGGAGTACCAGCGCGAGCTGATGCCGAACTTCTTGCTCGGCAACTGGGACCGGGCCATCGAACTCGGCAAAAGCGCGCGGAGGGCATGGGACGAGTCCGGGCAGCCGCCGATGGGCGCCTTCGCGACCCCCGCCGCCTGCACCGCGGCGGCCTACGGCTACCGCGGGGACGAGGCGGCCGCCGAGGACTGGATGAGCCACGCCTACAACCTGAGCTCCAAGGACCGGGAGCAGAAATGCGGAGTGGTGATGCACGGCATCGATCTCGAGCTGCACCGTGGGCGGCTCGGCGAGGCGGTCGCGCTCGGCGCAGAATCGGTCACCGGCAGCCAGTGGACGGCGACCTATGCCTGCAGCCGTGCCGAAGCCTTCGTCCGCGCCGGACGCGAGGACGCCGAGGACGCCATCCATTGGGCCGAGCCGCGCGTCGGCCAGGACCGCTATGCCCGCGCGATCCTGTTCCGCGCCAAGGGACTGCACGGCTCCGACGAGTCCCTGCTGCGCGAATCAAAGGCGCGCTTCGAGGAGATGGAGTGCCCCTTCCAGGCTGCGCGCACCGCCTGGCTGCTCGGCGGCTCAGACCGCGAGCAGGCGAAGGAGACCTTCGAGCGCCTCGGCGCGACGTTGCCGGCCGACTAGCGGAGCGGAGCCGAACTCAGCTGGCGCCCTCGGCCGCACGCAGGCGGCCGACGAGCGTCTCGAGCAGGCCCCAGGCGACCTCGGGGTGCTCCTCGACGAACGGCTTGAACTCCCAGGCCGACATCCCGCGGCAGCGCAGGTCGGTGCCCGCGATGATCGTCGCCGAGCGGGGCCCGCTGTCGATCAGCGCGACCTCGCCGAAGTGCTCGCCGGGGCCGAGGGTGCGGACGATGTTGCCGCCGACGCTGACGGTGGCGTTGCCCGCCTCGATCACGAAGAAGCCGATCCCGCTCTCGCCCTCCCGCGTGATCTCGTCGCCCTCGTTGAAGTCGCGCTCGGTCATCCGCTTGCTGAGCTTCTTCAGCTCCTTGGGCTTGATGCCCGAGAACAGCGGGACCCGAGCGAGTGTGTCCTCCATCTCTGCCATGCGGCGGCGATCCTACTCGCCAACTCGCCTTGACACAAGAAGTGAACGCTGATTCACTTCTTCGCCATGGCCTATCGCAGCACCGAGCGAACCGAGGCCCGCCGCGCCGAGACCCGCACCCGCATCACGGCGGGCGCCCGCGAGCTGATCGCGGAGGGCGGCTACGTCGCCGCGCCGGTCGCCGCGGTGGCGGACCGCGCCGGGGTCGCCGTCGGCACCGTCTACCGCCACTTCCCCTCCAAGTCCGATCTCTTCGCGGAGGTCTTCCGCGAGGCCTCCCAGCACGAGGTCGACGCGATGCGCACAGCGATGGAAGGGGTCAGCGGGCCGGCCGCCGAGCGGGTCGCGGTCGGGATCGAGGCCTTCGCCCGCCGCGCCCTCCGCGGCCGCCGGCTCGCCTGGGCGCTGCTCGCCGAGCCGGTCGACCCGGCGGTCGAGGCCGAGCGCCTTCACTTCCGGCACAGCTATCGCGACCTGATGGCCGAGGTGATCGCCGAGGGAATCGAGGCCGGCGAGCTCCCCGCCCAGGACGTGGACGCCACCGCCGCGGCGCTGATCGGGGCGGTCGGGGAGGCGATGGTGGGGCCGCTGTCGCCCACTTACCCACAAAACGGGTCGCGCCTGGCGGCGCGCCCTCGCACTACCGATCCCGACGCGCTGATCGCGTCCCTGATCAACTTCTGCACACGCGCAATCGGAGAGGAGCCCACAGATGTCGACCGTTGAGAGGCCAACCGGAGTCCGTACCCACGAGGTCACCAACCAGCCCCCGCCGCTGGCCGACTACAACGTCTTCGCCGCCGACACGGTGATGGGTGAGGCGGTCCGCCGGGAGGGCGCCGACTGGGCCGTCGAGAAGATCGCGGCGGTCGGCGAGATCGCCGGCCGCGCCGACGTGATCGAGCTCGGGCGGCTCGCCAACGAGAACCCGCCCAAGCTCCGCACCCACGACCGCTACGGCAACCGGGTGGACGAGCCCGAGTTCCACCCCGCCTGGCACGAGCTGATGCGGCTCGGCATCTCGCACGAGCTCCACTCCCTCCCCTGGCGCGAGCCGCAGCCCGGCGCCCACGTCGCCCGCGCAGCGGCGTTCATGTGCTTCTCCCAGGCCGAAGCGGGCGTCGGCTGCCCGATCTCGATGACCTACTCCGTCGTTCCGGCGCTCCGCAAGCAGCCGGAGCTGGCCGAGGAGTGGGAGCCGCGCATCCTCTCCAACGTCTACGACCCGCGCCAGATCGCGGCGAGCGAGAAGGAGGGCTCCCTGTTCGGCATGGGGATGACCGAGAAGCAGGGCGGCTCCGACGTGCGCGCCAACACCACCGTCGGGAGGCCGGTCAACGGCGGCGGTCCCGGCGCTGAGTACGAGCTCACCGGGCACAAATGGTTCTTCTCCGCTCCGCAGTGCGACGCGTTCCTCGTCCTCGGCCAGACCGACGGCGGCGTCTCCTGCTTCCTGATGCCACGGCGGTTGCCCGACGGAGAGCTCAACCGCTTCCGCCTGCAGCGGCTCAAGGACAAGCTCGGCAACCGCTCGAACGCCTCCTCGGAGATCGAGTTCGACGGGGCCTTGGCTCGCCTGGTCGGCGAGGAGGGCGCCGGGCGTCCGGACGATCATCGAGATGGTCAACCACACCCGGCTCGACTGCGCGTCCGGCAGCGCGACAGGGATGCGCCACGGCGTCGCGCAGGCGATCAACCACACCGATCACCGCTCGACCTTCGGCCGGCTGCTGATCGACGCTCCGCTGATGCAGAACGTGCTGGCCGACCTGGCGGTGGAGTCCGAGGCGGCGACGATCTCCTCGCTCCGCCTCGCCCGCGCCTATGACGAGGCTCTCGCCGGTGATGACGAGGCCCAGGCCTTCAAGCGGATCGCGAACGCGGTGCTCAAGTACTGGATCTGCAAGCGCGGCCCGTCTCACGCGGTCGAGTGCCTCGAGTGCTTCGGCGGCAACGGCTACGTCGAGGAGTCCGGCATGCCCCGCCTCTACCGCGAGACGCCCCTCGCCTCCATCTGGGAGGGCTCCGGGAACGTCCAGTGCCTGGACGTGCTGCGGGCGATGGTCAAGAACCCCGACTCGGTCGAGGCCTTCGCCAACGAGGTCGGCGAGGGCGCGGTGCTCGAGCCGCGGCTCGACCGCTTCGCCGCGGAGCTCCGGAACGACCTCCAGTCCGATCCGACGACGCTCGAGTCGAGGGCCCGTTCCCTGGTGGAGCGGATGGCGCTCGCCCTGCAGGGATCGCTGTTGGTCCGCTTCGGGGACGAGGCTGTCGCGGAGGCCTTCATCACCTCCCGGCTCGAGGGCGACTGGGGCCACGCCTTCGGCACCCTGCCGCCCGGCACCGATTTCGTTCGCATCATCGACCGGCATCGCGCGACCTCCTAGCGAGCCCGCAAATCTGGGCCCTCGCTAGGCTGAGGCCATGTGCAGAAACATCAGGCAACTCCATAATTTCGAACCACCCGCGAGCGAGGAGGAGGTCCACGACGCGGCGCTCCAGTTCGTCCGCAAGGTCAGCGGCTCGAACAAGCCGTCGCAGGCGAACGCCGAGGCGTTTGACCTGGCAGTCGACGAGGTGACCGCCGCGACGCGGAAGCTGCTCGACTCGCTGGTGACGAACGCCCCTCCGAAGAACCGCGAGGAAGAGGCGGCGAAGCGGCGGGCGAAGTTCGAAGAGCGCTTCGCGGCCTAGCCGCCTCGGGTCCAGTCCGAGACGTGGTCCGGGACCGGCAGGTCCCGGGTGAGATCGGGAGCGGGAATCGCATCGCCCGTGTCCCGGGTGAGCGGTAGCTGCCCGGCCCAGTAGGGCAGGTCGAGGTCCTTGTCCTCGTCCACCGGCGGCCCGGTGCGGACCTTCGCGGACGCCTCCTCGATCGGCATCGAGAGGACCCTCGTGGACCTCAGGTCGGTCGCGTCGCCTCCGCGGATCTCCTCGCTGCGACCCGGGGCGATGTGCTCGATCACGGCTCGCAGCGCCCTGGCCTTCTCCTCCGGGTCCGCTACCTCCCTCGCGGTCCCGAGCACCATCACCGAGCGATAGTTGAGCGAGTGGTGAAGGGCGGCGCGCGCGAGCACCAGCTCGTCCACCAGGGTGACCGTCAGGCAGCAGTCGGAGCCGGCGGCGAGCGCTCCGAGCGTGCGGTTGCCGCGCGCGCCGTGGAGGTAGATGATCTCCCCCTCCCTGGCGTGGATCGTGGGAATGACGTAGGGCTGGCCATCGTGGACGAAGCCGACGTGGCAGACCAGAGCCTCGTCGAGGATCGAATGGATCAACTCGCGGTCATGGCTGCCCCGGCCGGGCTTGCGGAAGACGCGCGTGCGGTCGCTGCGCTCGTACTCGGCCACCGCTACAGCCAGTGCCGATCGAGCTTGCGGATGACGGCCTCACTGAGCTGGATCGCCTCGGAGACCGTCCCGTAGTCGACGTGCTCGGGCAGGTCCGTCTTCCAGTGGTAGTTCGAGGGGTTCTTCCACTTGTTGCAGGAGGCGACCGAGACGCACTGGTAGCCCGCCGCGAGCGGGAAGACACCGTCGGTCGCGTTGCGCAGGCGCAGGTTCGGGAAGAGGTCGATGCCGAGCTCCTCGGCGGTTGAGTCGAGCAGCTCGAGGGACTCGGCCGGGTACTCGCGCAGCTTCAGCATCCCCTCGCCGCGCAGCACCAGTAGATGCGGCGAGCCGATCGTGTCGAGGCAGAGGAAGAAGGTCCGGTCCACCGGGAGCTCGGCCGCGTGGCGCTCCATGAACAGGCCCATGCCCTCGCAGAGCGCCTCCTCGGAGGTCGAGAGGAACAGGACCCGTGTGTTCTCCGGTGGGCGCTCCGAGAGAGCACGGGCTATGGCGAGCTGGGCGATGCAGCCCGTGCCGTTGTCGTTGGCGCCGGGCACGACCTCCCCCGCGCCTATGTGCGCCATGAAGGCTGCGGACGCGGCCGAGACGAGGGTCCCGAGCCCGGTCACCCCGCGGCTGCCGAGCATCGCCCCGGCGGCAACCAGCGCAGGGCCGCCCACCACCGGCCACATCAGGGGCGGGCTGGTGTCGTTCTGCTCGAAGACCCAGGGCGCGCTCTCTCCCACGGACTCCGTGATCGCGGGGTTGAAGAAGAAGGCCGTGTGCGCGGCGTCGTGATGGGCCATGAGGACGACCGTCCGCTCCGCGTCCTGAGGACCGATCTCGCCGAGCACGTGGTGGGCGCTGCGGTTCGGGAGCAGGCGGCGAAAGCGCCGCCGGCCGGGCGGCATCTCGTCGGCGATCAGCGCGGCCGCGGCCGCGCCGGTGGCCGCGGCGAATAGCCGCGCCACTCGCCCGCCGCGGCGGGCCGCAAGCCCCGCGAGGGCGCCGGCGCCCGCCAGCAGGCCGATCGGCCACCAGAAGCTGCCGTTCGCTCCCGGCTCCTCCTCGACGCGAACGTCACGGACACCCTGGTCGGCCAGGGCGCCGGCCAGCCACTCCGCGGCGCGCCTCTCGCCCTCGGTGGCCGACTCCCGCTCGAACGCGCAGAGCTCGTCCAGGCGGTCACGCATCCAGGCCGCGTCGGGTGGGATCGAGACGCCTGTGGGTACCTCGGTCGCGATCCGGGAAAACTACGAGAGTTCGTCCAGTGGCGAGCGCTGGCGCGGAGAACCGCCACCCGCTGCCTAAGATCAATGAATGGCTGCCCCCGGCGTGACGCTGTTCCGCGTCCGAGGAATCAGGATCGCCGTCGACTTTTCCTGGTTCATCGTCCTTTTTCTGATCATCTTCTGGCTCTCGGGCTTCTACCGGGACGTCCTCAACGAGGAGCAGGGCCAAACGACTCCCTACCTGCTGGCCGTGGCGAGCGCCGCCCTCTTCTTCGGGTCGATCCTGCTGCACGAGCTGGGTCACGCCTTCGTGGCGATGCGCCACGGGATCGCCGTCTCGTCCATCACGCTCTGGATGTTCGGCGGGGTCGCTCGCCTGGAGAAGGACTCGGACACGCCGGGGACGGAATTCAAGATCGCGGTCGCCGGCCCGCTGGTCACAGCCGGGATCGTGGCCGTCTGCGCGGTCCTGGGCCTGATCCTCGCGGGCGGGGATGAGGTGCGCCACGCGGCGCTGACCCAGCAGGACACCCAGACCTCCGGGATCGCGGCGATGGTCGTCTGGCTCGGCAGCATCAACCTGCTGGTCCTGATCTTCAACCTGGTCCCGGCCTTCCCCCTCGACGGTGGCCGCATGGCCCGGGCGATCGCCTGGTGGCGCACGGGCAGCCGCAACACCGGGACCCGCTTCGCCGCCACGCTGGGCGAGTGGTTCGGACTCTTCCTGATTCTCGCCGGGCTGGGCTACTTCCTGGTCTATCGCGGCGACGTGCTCGGCGGCATCTGGCTGGCGTTCGTCGGCTTCATGCTCCGCGGGGCGGCGAAGTCGGCGATCGCCCAAACAGAGCTCACCAGCCGGATCGAGGGAATCTCGGTCGCCGACGTGATGGACCGGGATCCGGTCGCGATCCCCGAGGAGGCCTCGATTGAGCAGGCCCTCGACGAGTACTTCCTGCGCTACCACTCGCCCTGGTTCCCGGTCGTGGACGCGGCCCGACACGTGATCGGCCTCGTAGACCGCCCGACGGCCGACAACGTGCCGGCGGTCGAGCGGACCTCATCCTCCGTGAGCGACGTCGTCGCGCGCGACAGCGGCTCGCTCACGGTCAGCGAGGACGCGCCGCTCGAGTCCGTGCTCGGCAACGAGTCCCTGCGCCGCCTCGGCGCACTGATCGCCACCGATGCGGACGGGCGCATACGCGGCGTGCTGACCCTCGACGCGATCGGCAAGGCGCTGCGGCCGGTGGCGCCCGGAAGCGTGGACACCAGCCTCTAGAAGAAGAAAAGGAAGCACTAGCGCGCCGACCGGCGGCTCCGTACAGCGCCCCAGAACCCCTCCTTTATAGGATCGATCTCGTGCCGGACCATGACGTCTTGGTGATCGGGGCGGGCCTCGCGGGACAGCGGGCCGCGCTCGCCGCGGCCGAACAGGGCGTTTCGGTGGGCATCATCAGCAAGGTCCACCCCGTCCGCTCGCACTCCAACGCCGCGCAGGGGGGAATCAACGCGGCGCTCCAGGAGGACGACAGCTGGGAGTCGCATGCCTTCGACACGATCAAGGGCTCCGACTACCTGGCCGACCAGGACGCCGTCGAGATCATGTGCAGGGCGGCGCCTGAGGAGCTGCTCCACCTGGAGCACCTCGGCGTCACCTTCCACCGCAACGAGGAGGGCAAGCTCGGCACCCGGGCCTTCGGCGGCGCCTCGGCCGCCCGCACCTACTACGTCGCTGACATCACCGGCCAGGCGATCATGCACGTCCTCTACGAGCAGCTCATGAAGTTCTCGGAGGACGTCGAGCGCTACGAGGAGTACTTCACGACCGGCCTCGCTCTGGACGACGACGGCAACTGCGTCGGGGCGATCTGCCGCAACATCACGGACGGCTCGATGGACCACTTCGGCGCCAAGGCGGTGATCCTCGCGACGGGCGGCAACGGGCAGGTCTGGCACCCGACCACCAACGCGCTGATCTGCACCGGCGACGGGATCACCCAGGCCTACCAGGCCGGGGCGAAGCTGATGGACATGGAGATGGTCCAGTACCACCCGACCACGCTGGCCGGGAAGGGGTTCCTGATCACGGAGGGCGCCCGCGGGGAGGGCGCTCACCTGCTGAACGCCAACGGCGAGCGGTTCATGGAGAAGTACGCGCCGAACAAGATGGAGCTCGCCTCCCGCGACGTCGTCTCCCGCGCGGAGCAGACCGAGATCCAGGAGGGCCGCGGCTTCCCCGACGGGACGGTGGCGCTCGACATCACGGTGGTCCCGCGCAAGCGGATCCACGAGGCCCTGCGCGAGATCGTGCTCGTCGGCCGGGACTTCGCCGGGGTGGACATCACCAAGGAACCGATCCACATCAAGCCGGGCAACCACTACACGATGGGCGGCGTGAAGACGGACAACGAGGGACGGACCAACGTCCCGGGCCTCTACGCCGCCGGCGAGGTCGCCTGCGTCTCAGTCCACGGCGGCAACCGCCTCGGCGCCAACTCGCTCCTCGACACCCTGATCTTCGGCCGGCGCTCCGGCGTCGACGCCGCCGAGCGCGCCAAGGGGCGCGACCAGACCCACGTCTCGCATGGGCTGCTGGAGGACGAGGAGTCACGGATCGCGGAGGTCATCGGGCGGGAGAACGGCTCCGGCCGTCGGGTCTCTGAGATTCGTCGCGAGCTCGGCGACACCATGGACAAGCACGTGGCTGTCTTCCGCGAGGCCGAGGGACTCAACACCGCCCTGGAGACGGTCAGGCGGCTCAAGGAGGAGTACGACAGCTGCTACATCGACGACAAGAGCTCGGTCTTCAACCAGGATCTGCTCGGCGCGCTCGAGCTCGGCTACATGCTCGACTGCGCGGAGGCCACCTGCGTGGCGGCGATCCACCGAACCGAGAGCCGCGGCGCCCAGTTCCGCACCGACTTCCCCGAGCGGAACGACGACGAGTGGCTCAAGCACATCGACCTGACCAGAACCGACGAGGGGCCCGAGATCAGCTACTCCGAGGTGACGATCACCCAGTGGGAGCCGCAGGAGCGGAGCTACTGATGGCTGGCGGACCCGGTCCGATGGGTAGGGTGATTGGAGATGGCTGAGTTCACCCTGAAGGTCAGGCGCTTCAAGCCCGAGGAGCAGCAAGGCCCCTACTGGGAGACCTTCGACGTCGACCTGGATCCGACGCTCTCGGTCCTCGACGGACTGCTCCAGGCGAAGGACCGCGAGGACGGATCGCTGGCGGTCCGCTGCTCATGCCGCGCCGCGATCTGCGGCTCCTGCGGGATGAAGATCAACGGCCAGTCGACCCTCGCCTGCAAGACGATGCTCGAGGAGGCCCAGTCCTTCGCCGAGACACATGCGGTCGCAGGCGAGAATGGCGACGCCAAGCCCGAGATCGTCGTGGAGCCGATGGGGAACATGCCGGTGATCAAGGACCTGGTCACCGACATGGAGTCGACCCACTGGACCAAGATCCGCCGGGTCACTCCCTGGCTGCTGCCGGAGGGCGACCCGCCCGAGCGCGAGTACATCGTCCCGCCCGAGTCGATGATCGACGTCACGCAGTCGATGGCCTGCATCCAGTGCGGCGCCTGCGTCTCCTCCTGCCTCTCGATGGAGGCGGACCCCGACTTCATCGGCCCCGCGGCGCTCGCCAAGGCCTACCGCTTCGTCGGCGATCCGCGCGACGCCGAGACGAGGGAGCGCCTCTACGACCTGGCGCAGGACCCCCACGGGATCTACGACTGCACCCACTGCTTCTCCTGCATCGACGCCTGCCCGAAGGGCGTCGCGCCGATGGACCAGATCATGCGGCTGCGCCGGGCAGCGGACGAAGAGGACATCCAGGACCAGAACCACGGGCGCAACCACATGGAGGCCTTCACCAAGATCATCGAGAAGAAGGGGACTCTGGACGAGGCCCAGCTGCTGCAGGACTCCTACGCCCCCGGCATCAAGGGCAAGCTGGTGCCGAAGCACGGTGCGATCAAGGGCCTGCTCGAGTCGCTTCCGACCGCGGTCCGAGGGGTCAAGTCCGGCAAGATGCGCTCACTGCCGAAGCTGATCCCGGGCGTCCACGCGAAGCTCCCGGGCGACGCGCAGGACCACGTCAGGCGGATCTACGCCCACGCCGAGGACCACGAGGTGGAGCTCAACCTCTACATCCGCGGCGAGGAGGGCGACCAGGACGAGTCCGTCCCCGAGGCTGAGGCAGTGCCCGAGGGCGAGATCGTGCCGGAGCCCGACGAGAGGCGACAGGAATGAGCGATATGAAGCTCGCCTATTGGCCCGGCTGCGTGAGCCGCGGCTTTACGCCCGAGCTGCACGGCTCGATGGCGCTGGTCGCCGACCGTCTCGGCATCGAGCTGGTCGAGCTCGACCGCGCCAACTGCTGCGGCGCCGGGGTGATCGCCGAGCACAACCAGGAGCTCGCCGACACGCTCAACGCGCGCACCTTCGCGCTCGCCCAGCAGACGGGGCTGCCGATGATGAACATCTGCTCGACCTGCCAGGGCGCCCAGTCGGAGTGCCAGCAGCGGCTGCGCGACTCCGAGTACCGCTCCCACATCAACGAGACGCTCGCCGAGGAGAGTCTCACCTACGACCCCGAGGGCTTCACCAACAAGAACTTCCTCTGGGTCTTGACCGAGGACTACGGGCTCGACCGCCTCGCCGAGCAGGTCACGAGGCCGCTCAACGGCCTCCGCGTCGGCCCCTTCTACGGCTGCTACATCCTGCGCCCGAAGCACCGCCTGGGCTACGAGGAGCACCCCGAGCGCGATCTCTATCTCGACCGCCTGATCGAGGCGCTCGGCGGCGAGGTCGTCCAGTACGACGGGGCGCGGAAGTGCTGCGGGTTCCCGATCATCACGATGGCTCGGGACGTGTCACTCCGGCAGGCGGGCACCCACATCGGCGACGCGATCGACGCCGACGCGGACTGCCTGGTCACCCCGTGCCCGCTCTGCCATCTCAATCTCGACATGCAGCAGCCGGAGGCAGCGAAGGTGGTGAATCGCGACCTGGGTCTCGCGGTTCTCCACCTCCCCCAGCTCGTCGGCCTGGCGCTCGGCTTCGAGCCGAAGGAGCTCGGCATGAACAAGCACGTCGCCTCGACCGAATGGGTCGAGGAGCGCCTGGAGGCCGTCCCCGCCTGAGCGTAGGGTCATCGGGTCGATGGCCTCGACGGACCCGCCCGAGACGCAGCACCGGATCAAGATCCGGATCCTCGTCGTCTTCGCCTCGATCCTCGCCTTCCTTGCGATCTTCACCAGCTGGATCGACCGGCAGGCGCTCGACACCAACCAGTGGGTCCACACCAGCGGCAAGCTCCTCGAGGACAAGGTCATCTCGGACGCGGTGGCGAGCTACGCGGTCGACGAGCTCTACTCCAACGTCGACGTCTCCGCGGTCATCAAACAGCGCCTGCCGAAGGATGTGCAGCAGTTCTCGGCCCCCGTGGCCGCCGGGGTGCGCCAGTTCGCCACGCGGGCGGCGGAACAGGCGATCCAGTCGCCGCGGATCCAGCAGGCGTGGAAGGACGCGAACCGGATCGCGCACACCCAGTTGGTCTCGATCCTGAAGGGGAACAACGAGGTCGTCGCGAGCCAGAACGGCAAGGTCGTCCTCAACCTGCGGCCACTGGTCCTGCAGCTGGCCGACCGGATCGGGCTGAAGAAGCAGCTCAATCAGAAGCTCCCTCCGGATGTCGGGCAGCTCGAGGTCGCCGACTCCAAGCAGCTCGACACCGCCCGGACGGTGACCCAGCTCATCCAGGGGCTCGCCTGGTTCTTCACCTTCGGGAGCGTGGCCTTCTTCGGCCTCGCCGTCTATCTGGCGAAGGGCCGCCGCTGGATGGTCATGCTCACCTACGGCCTGGGCCTGATCGCCGCGGGGCTGGGCGCGATCGCCGTGCGCGGCGCTCTCAAGGGTCTCTTCGTCGACTCTCTCGCGAATACCGAAGCCGCGAACGAGCCGGCGAAGCACGCCTGGGACATCGGGACCTCGCTCCTGCACAGCATCTCGATCACCGTGGTCATCTACGGCGTCCTCTTCGTGCTCGCCTCGTTCCTGGCCTCGCCATCCGGTTACGCCGTCGGCGTCCGGCGGGCGCTCGCGCCGACCCTTCGCAATCGACGTGAGCTCGTCTGGTCGATCTACGGCGCGGCGGCCCTGATCGGGTTGATCGTGTGGCCCCCGGCGGGGTTCCGCCAGCTGGTGCTGACCGTGCTGTTGATCGGGCTCGCGGGAGTCGGCATCGAGGCGCTCCGGCGAAAGACGCTCGTCGAGTTCCCCGGCGCACAGCCAGGGGACTGGATGCAGTCGATGCGGGAGCGCGCCCGGCGTGCGACCTCGGAGACGGGCCGCCGGATCGGATCGGCCGTGAAGGGCCTGACGGATGACGAGAAGGATCCCGACGACGCCAGGCTCGACCGGCTCGACCGGCTCGGCGAGCTCAAGGAGAAGGGCGTGCTGACCGCGGCGGAGTTCCGCGAGGAGAAGAAGAAGGTCCTCAGCGCCTAGCGGCCGGCCATCCGCCGCTCGATCCACTTCGCTCCCACCGTGTCGGTGAGGCCGTGGACCAGGATCGAGGCCAGGATGACGAACGCCGCCGTCTCGAAGATCACGTTTCGATGACTCACGTCCGAATTGAGCACCAGCTCGGCGAACAGGATTCCCGCGACCCCCTTCGGGCCGAACCAGGCGATGAACGCGCGGTATGGGGCGGGCAGCCCCGCGCGGAGGAAGGAGATCCCGATCGCCACCGGGCGCGCGATCAGCAGCGCGAAGGCGATGAAGGCCACCAGCACCGGGATGTCGGCGTGGTAACCGGTCGAGACGATCAGCCCTCCAAAGGCGAGGAAGGTGAGCACCTGGAGGATCGAGCTGACGTTCTCGCTGAAGACCACGAAATCCTCGGCGATGTCGTGATCGGCGACGGCAAGCGAGATCCCGCAGACGAAGGCGGCGATCAACCCGTTGCCGATGGTCACGTCGGCCAGGCCATAGGCCAAAAGCCCCACGCCGAGCGCATAGATCCCCTCGTAACGCCGGACGATGCCCCCGCCGGGCAGATGGTGCGTCAGCCGCCCAGCCGCCTGGCCGAGCGCGAACCCAAGGGCCGCTCCGAAGGCGGCCTCCCCCACCAGCTTCGCGGCCTCGCTCCCGGCGTCGCCGCCGGGTGAGGCAAGGATGATGAAGAAGAGAACGAACGGGAGCGCCAGCCCGTCGTTGAGGCCCGATTCCAGGTTGAGCGCGTGACGCACAGTGGCGGGCACGCGCTGGGAGGTGACCACGGCCGAGGTCACCACGGGGTCGGTCGCGCAGAGCACCGATCCGAGCAGGAAGGCCTCCGCCCAATCGAGCTCGGAGAAGAGCAACTTCGCCGCGAGCGCCAGCAGCCCGAGGGTGAGAGGCATGGCGATCACGAGCGCCCGAGCCACCGGGCCCCAGTGCAGCACGAGCAGCTCCCTCTCCACGAAGAGCCCGTCAGAGAACAGCGTGACGATCAGGGCGAGCAGAAAGAGATGGACCACCGCCGTGTCCGACCCGTGGACGTGGATCGCCCCGGCCTCGGCGAGGATGAATCCGGTGGTGACCGAGAGCACGGAAATCGAGAGCACCGTGCCGCGCATGAGCCCCGAGAGTGCAGCCGCAATCGCCAGGAGGGCCCCGATGTAGAGGACCGCGTCCCCGAACCCGACGTCCATCCACCGCTTATAGCGTTTCGGTCGCGGACGCCCGGGCCGTCCGTACCCGCCGAGATGCTTGCGGAGTGGACCACTGCCACAATGCCGCGTCGGGCAATCCATCCTAGCTTGAGGGGAAAGGCTTGAGCGAAGCCACAACGTCACCGAGACGAGAGCGAGCGCAGGAACGCTTTCGCCTGACGCGGCGCCGCGTCCTTGGAACCGCCCCGGCGGGGGCGGTCGCGGCTCTGCTGGTGATCGCCTGCGCCTTCGACGGGGCCTTCGCACTGCGCTACTGGGCGCTGATCGCGATCCTCGCTCTGACGATCCTGATCTCGACCCAGGTGGCCGGCGGTATTCAGCTCGATCGGGGGCCTCTGAGCATCGCGATGGCGCTGGTCTGGGCGTTCGCAGCGTGGACCCTGCTTTCCTCCCTCTGGGCGGACTCGGCGGCGCGCGCCTGGGAGGGCGGCGCACGGACCGTGCTCTATGCGGCCGTGATCACCGTGCCGCTCGCGCTCCGCGGGCGGCGCCAGGCGCTCTGGGTGGGGCAGGGGATCTTCTTCGGGGTGGGCGCGGTGGCCGTGGTCACGTTGATCGCGGTGATCGCGAACGGCGCCGACCTGTTCGGTGCGGGCCGCCTCGAGGACCCGCTCGGCTACCGCAACGCCACGGCGACTCTGTTCGCGTTCAACTTCTGGCCGCTGATCGGTCTGGCGTCGGAGCGCGGGCGGAACACGCCCCTGCGGGCCGTCTCGTTCGCGATCGCGGTGCTCTCACTCGGCCTCGCCTTCCTCACCCAATCGCGCGGCGTGGCAATCGGCCTCGTCCTCGGTGCCGCGGTCTTCCTGGCGATCGGCCCTGATCGGCTGCGCCGCACGCTGTTCGCGCTGGCGGCCTTCGCGGGAGTGGCGATCTTCTCCGGGCCCCTGCTCGACCCCTACCACGCGTTCCAGGACGGGCAGGCGGTGACGGACTCGGTGGTCCACAACGCCAGCACGGCCCTCCTCGTACTCACGCTTCGCCTCGCTGCTCTTCGGGTTGTTCGCGGCCCTGCTCGACAACGGCCTGCGGGGGTCGGCGGCCGGCGACACGGCCCGACGGGTGATCCCGTACGGCCTCGCCGCGCTGGGCGCGGTGGTGGTGATCGCCGCGCTGGTCAAGATCGGCAATCCGGTCACCTACGCCAGCGACAAGTGGGACGAGTTCAGGGACGTCAACGGCAGCGCCACGACGAGCTCGACCAGACTCGGCTCGGTGGGTGGTCAGCGGTACGACCTCTGGCGGGTGTCGTGGAAGGAGTTCGAGTCCGCGCCCGTGGGCGGAGTCGGCGAAGGTAACTACGGGTTCGACTACTACGAGAAACGTCGCACCGACCGGAACCTCGAGGACCCCCACAGCCTTCCGTTCAGGCTGCTCGCGGAGACCGGAATCATCGGATTCCTCCTCCTGGGCGGGGTCATCGTCGCGCTCGGCGTCGGCGTGGTCCGCTCAGCCAGGACATCTCCGCCGAGCGACCGGCGGATCATCGCGGGGCTCGCGGCCGGCGGCGCGGTCGTGGTCGGGTCAGTCGCTGACCGACTGGCTCTGGCTGCTGCCGACGGTGACGGGCCTCGGGTTACTCTCGCTCGCCCTGGCGGCTGTGCCGCGTGGCCGGGCCGAGGACAGGCCGCCGCCGCTGCAGTTCTCCTGGTTCAAGGACCGCGAGAGGCTCGTCGCCCGTTTCGGGATCGCGGCGCTGCTCGGCGCCGCCGCGATCAGCGTGATCTTCCTCTACCTCGGCGACCTCTACATCCGCAAGGCACGCGACGAGCAGGGCAAGTCCACGTCAGCCCAGCTCTCCGCCGCCCAGACCGCGGCCGACTTCAACCCCGTCTCGGTGATCCCGCTCTACCTGCAGGCCTCCGCTCTCGAGACCGAGGGCAAGCGCGACGAGGCACGTGACGAAGCTCCAGGACGCCCTCAGCAAGGAGCCGAACAGTTTCGTCACGCTCACCCTGCTGGGCGACATCGAGGTCCGGGCCTCGAGGTTCCCGGCCGCGGCCGACTACTACCAGCGCGCGAGCGACCTGAACCCGCTCGATGTCGGCCTCCAGCAACTCGCGCAGACGACGGCGGAGCGGGCCTCACCGCTCCAGACTCCGGGCAAGCAGCAGCCGAAGCAGAACTAGCCGGCGAGGCTGGTCAGCAGCCCGTACCAGCCGTCGAACGCCCGCTCGCGGGAGAAGCTCTCGACGACGGCGTGACGGCCGGCCTCTCCCAGCCGGCTGGCTCGCTCGCGGTCGCCCGCGAGATCGGTGAGCGCGGCGGCCAGCTCGTTCGGACGCTCGGGTGGCACCACCACCCCGCAGGACGTTTCCTCGACCAGCATCGCCGCCTCGCCCGCGGCGGAGAGGACCAGCGGCCTCGCGGCGCTCATCGCCTCGAACATCTTGGTCGGCAGGGCGCCCTCGAACAGCGGCTTGTCGCGGAGGAGGACCACAGCGGCGTCGGCGTCGGCGTAGAGCTCGGGAATACGCTCGTGCGGAACGCGGCCGAGCATGGTCACGTTGTGGAGCCCGCCCTGCGCGAGGCGGCCGCGGAGCTCGGGGCCTTCGGCGCCGTCGCCGGCGATGACGATCTCAATCTCGGCCTTGTCACTGAGCAACTCGGCTGCATCCATCAGGGTGCCCACTCCCTGGCTCATCCCAACGGTGCCGGCGTAGAGGACCTTGAAGGTGCCGTTGCGCCGCTGTGGCGCGGCGGGGAAGAGATCCGGGTCGACGCTCGGCGGAATCCGGTGAACCTTTCCCGCCGCCGCATCAAGCCCGGTGAGTGCCCTCTGGATGCCACGGGTCGGGCACACGATCGCGTCCGCGGCTCGGTAACAGGCGTGCTCGAGGCGGCGGGCGGCGCTCACCAACCGGGGCCGTCGCAGGGTCCCCAGCGCGACCGCGGAATCGGGCCACATATCGGAGACGTTCACGACCAGCGCCGCCTCCTTGGCCCTCGAGTAGGCGATCGAGGCGCCGGCGAGCAGCAGGGGTGGCGTCTCCACGATGACCGCGTCCGCTGGGCCGGCGGCCGGAGCGGTCGCCAGGGAGGTGAACGCGAAGGACAGGTGGTTCGCGATCCGGCGGCCGAAGCCGCGGTTGGGCGCTGGGTACACGGCGCTGCGCACCACCCGCACCCCGTTTTCATCCTCCGTCAGCCAGGGTCGGTTCCGGTAGGGCGGCTGGATCACACCGTCCGGGTAGTGTGGAAAGCCGGTGTGCACGGTCACCTCGACACCGCGGCGGCTCAACCCACGCGCTAGCGCCGAGAGCCGCGCCTGCGGCGCGCCGACCTCGGGCGGGTAGTAGTGAGTGAGAAGGGTGACTCTCATCGCCGATCAGTTAAACGCGTCTACTCCGGATACGCCCGGAGCCGGCGGAAGCGGCGTGCCTGGGCCGCCGACAACCCCGGGAACGCCGCGATCCGCGGCGAGCTCCTCGCCCACCTGCTGCGACTGGCGGCCCCCGAGATAGCGGGGGCGGCGACGATCCTCGACGCCGGCTGCGGCAACGGCTGGTGGCTGCGATCGCTGGTCGAGGCGGGCGTGGAGCCCGAGCGGCTGTACGGGATCGACATCCAGCCGGAGCGGGTCGCCGCGGCCCGCGAGGCGGTGCCCGGGGCCGAGATCGCGGTCGGGGACGCGCGCCACCTGCGTTTCCCGGATGAGAGCTTCGCTGTCGTGCTCCAGCTCACGCTCCTTTCTTCTCTCGGCTCTCACAGGGCAATACGTGAGGCCCTGGGTGAAGGGATGCGTGTGCTCGCGCCGGGCGGGCTGCTGCTGATCTACGAGCCCCGGGTACCCAACCCTCTCAACCGGCACACGCTCCTCGTCACGGACAGCGACCTGGCCGCGGCCGGGGTTACGCCCACCGATCAGCTCAGCCTGACCGTGGTGCCCGCCCTGGCCCGGCGACTGGGCGGCCGCACGCAGGAGCGCTACGAGCGCCTGGCGCGCCTCCCTTTCCTGCGCACCCACCGGCTGATCGCCTACCGCGCCTAGGGCGGCGGATCCGGGAAACGCCTGAAGACGCCGTCCCAGTCGAGCTCGTGACAGCGCTTCTCGGGGTGCTGCAGCCACTCGTCGAGCAGCGCGCGCCCGCGCGGGAGCCTCAGCGGCGAGCTGTGGGGAGCGAACTGGAAGATCAGCGCGCCGAGATGGGTGAGCTCCCGCAGCGGCTCGGCGTCAGGCTGCGCGCGCAGGTCGTGGCCGTACCCGGCCGAGAACGCGGCCCACTCCTCCACGCCCCAGCCGTCGTGGCGACTCCGCGAGATCGTCGCCAGATCCCACTCCCAGGGGCCGACGCGGACGTCGTCGAGATCGATGATCAATGGTCCCTCCGGCGTGGTCAGCAGGTTGGCGATCTTGAAATCGCCGTGGATCGGACCTGTGCCCAGCTCGGTCTCGAACCGGTCCCAGGCATCGCGCAACGCATCGAGACGGGCGCCGAGGAAATCGACCGATGCCTCCGTCGAGCACTGCGGTCTCGAGGCTCTGATCAAGGCGGAGCCGATCGCTGGAGGTGTCGATCGGGTCGAGCGCCGGGACCGGCTCGCCCGCACGTCGAGCAGGGCCTCGTGCAGCCGCCTGCAGCGACCGCCCGGTGACCTTCGGGTTCGGCCTCCCCGGACACGCTCCGGCTCCCACCGCCAGAGCCCCGCCCAGCGCTCGCCGGCTCGCACGGGTCTCGTCCGCGAGCTCGAACGGCCGGAGCCGTCGACCGGGACGCCCGCCTCGCGGAGGAACTCGCCGAGGCTCAGCGAGCCGCCAGCAACGCATCGCCTCGGACCTCCGGGGCGGCGAGCTTGATCAGGAGCGGCGGGTCGCTCAACCCGCAGCGATGGCGAAGGCGTTCGCTGAAACTTGATCAGGCTCATCTGAGCGTCTTCGACTGCCCACGGCGGCCAGGGCCTCGCGGGCAAGCTCCCCAGCGCAGCTCTTCGGACCAGGCCGTCACCCCGAATAGATTGCCCGGATGAAGCCCAGCAGGCGCACGGTCGTGACCGTGGTCGGCAACCGGCCCCAGTTCGTCAAGGCCGCCGCCGTCTCGGCGCACCTCCGCGAGCGGGTCGGGCGAGATCCTGGTCCACACCGGCCAGCACTACGACCCCGAGCTCTCCGACGTCTTCTTCGAGCAGCTCGAGATTCCGACCCCGGACCACGAGCTGGGGTCGGCTCGGGCAGCCACGCCGAGCAGACGGCGGCGATCCTCACCCGGCTCGAGCCGCTGATCGACGAGCTCGAGCCCGACGCCGTCCTCGTCTACGGGGACACGAACTCGACGCTGGGCGGTGCCATGGTCGCCGCGAAGGCGTCCAGTCCCGCTCGTCCACGTGGAGGCCGGAATGCGCTCCGGAGACCGCGCGATGCCCGAGGAGATCAACCGGCTGGTCGTCGACTCGCTCGGCGGCCTGCTGCTCTGCTCCGACCGAGACGGCGATGCGAGAACCTGCGTCGACGACGGTCTCGGAGAGCGCGCGCGTCCTGACGGGCGACGTGATGGCCGACGTCGCGCTCGCCTTCGGCCCGGTGGCCGACCGAGCGCTCGGACGTGCTCGAGCGGCTCGGCCTCGAGCCCCGCGGCTTCAGCGTCGCCACGGCGCACCGGCCCGGCAACGTCGACGACCCGGAGCGGCTCCGGCTGGTCGTGGAGGTCCTGGCGCGGGCGGCCGAGAATGCGCCCGTGGTCTTCCCCGTTCACCCGAGGACGCGCTCGCGGCTGGACGAGATCGGCGCCCTGGACGGGCTGCCGGAGCGCGGCATCACGCCGGTGGAGCCGCTCGGCTATCTCGACATGACCCGTCTGGTGCGAGCCGCCCGGGCCGTGATCACCGACTCGGGAGGAGTGCAGAAGGAGGCGTTTCTCGCGTCGGTCCCCTGTCTGACCATGCGAGAGGAGACGGAGTGGGTGGAGACCGTCGAGAGCGGCTGGAACCGGCTGATCGGCCTGCGGCCCGAGGCGGTCGAACCGCGCCCTGGCCGAGGGGCCGGCTCTGGGCGAGACCTCGCCGGCCGCCGAGCTGTACGGCGCGGGCAGGGCGGGCGAGCGTGTGGCAGCCGCGGTCGCTGACTGGGTCGACTGACCACCGATTTGCAGTTCTCACCGCGAGCTCGCGGCGTCCGTATGCTTGTCGCAAGGGATGTCGCTTCGCGTCGGCATAGTCGGCATGGGGTACTGGGGGCCGAATCTCGCCCGCAACCTCGCCACGCTCGAGAGCTGCGAGCTCGCCTGGTGCTGCGAGCTCGACGACACGAAGCGCTCGCATTTGGAGTCCGCCTACCCTCAGACCCGCTTCACGCCGGACCTCGACGATCTGCTCAACGACCCCGACCTCAGCGCGATCGTGGTCGCGACGCCGGGCTCGACGCATGCGGCCGTCGCGGAGCGCGTCCTGGAGGCCGGCAAGAACTGCTTCGTGGAGAAACCGCTCGCCCAGGACGTGGCCTCGGCCCAGCGGCTCGCCGATATCGCCGAGGAGCGCGGCCTGGTGCTGATGGTCGGCCACCTGCTCTGCTACCACCCCGGCGTCCGGCAGCTCGCCGACCTGATCTCCCGCGGTGAGCTCGGCAGATCCGCTACGTCCACTCGCAGCGCCTCAACCTGGGCAAGCTTCGCACCGACGAGAACGCGCTCTGGAGCCTCGGTGCGCACGACGTCTCGGTCCTGCTCGAGCTCGCCGACGGCGCGATCCGGTCGAGGTCTCCGCTCGCGGCGAGGCATTCATGCGCGAGGGCGTCGAGGACGTCGTCTTCGCGCACCTTCGCTTCGACAGCGGACTGGTCACGCCACCTGCACCTCTCCTGGCTCGACCCGCACAAGGTGCGCCGGATCACCGTCGTCGGCTCAGAGCGGATGGCGACGCTCGACGACATGGCGCTGGAGCGCAAGCTCTCGATCTGGGACAACAGCTTCGCCTCCCTGTCCGACACCTATGGCGAGTACATCACCCGCTCCGGCCCCGTCCACAGCCCGATGGTGCTGAACACGGAGCCGCTGCGGCTCGAGTGCGCCCACTTCATCGAGTGCCTCCGCACGGGCGAGCGCCCGCACACCGATGGCGCGGCGGGCGTCCGCGTGGTCAAGGTGCTCGAGGCCCTCCAGTCCTCCCTCGACAGGGACGGCGCCCCCGTCTCGATCAGCGCCCCGGCGGTCAACAGGGACGCCGCCCGGCCGGGTATCCACGCCGGCCAGTGAGCTCCCTCGAGCCCTCCGAGCTGGCCCCGGGCCTGCTCGTCGGTGAGGGCGTGCAGTTCGGTGAGGGGGTGGAGCTCGGCGGCAACGTCGTCATCCATGCCCTGACTCGGATCGGAAACTTCTGCGTGATCGGCGACTCCGCCGTGATCGGAAAGGCGCCGATGCTCGGCCCGCACTCGACCGCGTCGGCGGAGGAGCCGCCGCCCGCCACCCTGGCCGATGACGCGGTGATCTGCCCGGGAGCGGTCGTCGAGCGCGGGCGCCGAGATCGGGGCGGCCGCCGTCGTCGGCGACCAGGCCCAGGTGCGCGAGCGGGCCAAGGTCGGAGCCGAGTCCGTGGTCGGCCGGGGCAGCGCGGTCGACAACGACGTCGACGGTCGGCGCCCGGGTGAAGATCCAGAGCAACTGCTACGTCACCGCCGGGACAGTGATCGAGGACGACGTCTTCCTCGGCCCCGGCGTGGTCCTGACCAATGACGCAGCGATGGGGCGCCACGAGTCGGGCGAGGCGCCGGATGGGCCGACCCTGCGTCGCGCCTGCCGCGTCGGGGGCGGGGCCGTGATCCTTCCGGGAGTCGAGGTCGGCGAGGAGGCGGTGATCGGCGCCGGGGCCGTCGTCGTCGACGACGTGCCCGCCCGCAAGGTCGTGGTCGGCGTGCCGGCCCACGAGCTGCGGGACGTCCGCGACGACGAGCTGCTGGAGCGCTGGCGCTAGTCCAGAGCTGCGTCGATCGCCTCGACGACCTCGCCGGGCGCCCCCTCCGGCAGGGCGGCGCCCATCGGCAGCGCCAGGATCTCTGAGCAGATCCGCTCGGTCTCGGCGAGGGGCTCGGCCGGTGCCCAGCGCTCGAGAGCCGGCTGGCGGTAGAGCGGGATCTCGTAGTAGGGGCGTGCCTGGATGTCGGCGTCCGCCAGCGCGGCCGCGATGCGCTCGCGGTGGTCTGAGGCGACCGCGAGGATGTGCCACGCGGAGTGCGCGTCCGTCGTCTCGCCCTGGATCTGGGCCAGATCGCCGAGCCCCGCCTCGAGATAGGCGGCTGCGGCCCCACGGCGCGCCTCGATCCACTCGGCGAGGTGAGGGAGGAGCACGCGGAGTCCCGCAGCCTGGAGCTCGTCGAGGCGGGAGTTGAAGCCCACCTCCGTGAACGTCCGCTTGTCCTTGGAGCCGCGCGTACGCAGCAGCCTGGCGGCTTCCGCCACCTCGGCGTCATCGGTCGTCAGGCCGCCACCGTCCCCGAAGCCGCCCAGGTTCTTGGATGGAAAGAAGCTGAACGCGGCAGCGTGCGCCAGGGCCCCGGCCCGACGGCCGCCGAGCTCGGCTCCGTGCGCCTGGGCGGCGTCCTCGAGCACCCGGATGTTGCGCGGTCCCGCCAGCTCCAGCAGCTCCGGCACGGGCGCAGGGTTGCCGAAGATGTGGACCGGTATCAGAGCGCGGGTGCGGTCGGTGATCGCGGGCTCGGCCGTCGCGGCCGTCATGCACCACGTCTCGGGGTCGACGTCGCAGAAGACCGGCGTCGCCCCGAGGGCGACCACCGCTTCGGCGGTGGCGAAGAAGGTGAAGGCCGGCACCACCACCTCGTCACCGGGCACGACGCCGAGCGCGCGGAGTCCGATCTCGAGCGCATCGGTGCCGTTGGCGAGCCCGACGCAGTGCTCGGCCCCGACGTAGTCGGCGAACTCCGTCTCGAACGCCTCGACCTCGGGGCCCAGGATGTAGCGGCCGCCCTCCAGCACAGCGCGCTGACGCTCGGCGATCTCGGGCAGCAGCGGCTCGATCGCCGCGCGGCTCGCGAACAATGGAACCGTCACCGCTCCAGCCTCGCGTACAGGTCGGTCAGCCTGGCGCGCTCCTGGGACCAGTTGAGCTCTGCGGCGGCCACCCGGACCCTGTTCTCGAGGCTCTCGTCGCCGCGCGCGCCGGTCGCGTCTGCCAGGACACGGGCGATGTCGGCCGGATCGCCGGAATCGGTGACCCAGCCGACCTGCCGCTCGATGACGAGCCGCCTCATCTCGGGGAGGTCGCTGACGACGACGGGGAGCCCCGCCGCGAGGTATTCGAAGAGCTTGTTCGGGAGTGCGAGGCGGTGGTTTTCGCAGGAGTCCTGGAGCAGCGATACGCCCACGTCCGCCTGCGTCGTGTACGAGAGCAGCTCGGCGAGGGCCACGGGAGGGTGGAAGTGGGTCCGGCCACCCACGTCGAGCTCGACCGCGAGCGCCCTGAGTCGCTCCGCATAGGCCCCATCTGCGCCGAGAAAGAGCAGGTGGGCCGACTCCGTGAAGCTCACGGCCCGGATCAGGTTCTCCCCGCCCCGACCGTCCGCGACCGCACCCTGGTGGAGGACGAGCGGCGCGTCGCCGATACCCATCTCCTCACGCAGGTCGGGCGCCTCCCCGGGCGGCGGCAGGTCGGGGACGTTCCTGACGACGGTCGGGCGCTCCCTCAGGCCGTAGCGAGCCTGCAGCCGCTCGGCGATCCCATCGGAGACGGTGATCACGGCGTCGCAGCGGCGGATCAGCAACCGCTCGATCGTCGCTGCCAGCCACGCCCAGACGGCCTTGCGGTAGGGCACCCCGACCGCGTACTCGTGCGTGTCGTAGACCAGCTTGGCGCCGCTCAGCCGGGCCGCGAAGTAGCCCGGGATAAGCGTCGCGATGTCGTTGGCGTGCACGACGTCCGGCCGTTCGGCGCGGGCGCCGCGCGCGATCGAGCCGAGGGCGAGCATCCGCCAGAGCATGCGCGGCAGCCGCCGCGTCCACGCCGGCGGCGTGGCGGAGCGCAGCCGGAAACCGCCGGCTACCTCCTTCTCGTCACCCCCACTCGGCAGATGTACGACCACGACATCGTGGCCCGCGTCGGCCAGCGCACCAGCCTCGCGGAGGACCCGGCCATCGTGGACAACAGTTTTGTGAAGTAGAATGGTTATTCGCACCGCAACTCAGGGCCTTCCCCTATGTTCTCCCACTCGCATGCGTCGACTCAGCGCACTCCTCGGCCTCGTGGCCGTACTCATAGTTGCCTCAACTTCGGCGGCACAGGCTGCCGAGAAATCTATCTGGGGTCCTTCGACCTTCCCGGTGGGCGACGTGAACTGCCCCACCGGCCCGACGCCCTGCTCGGCCTTCCCGATCTACAAGCAGCTCGGGGCCACCAACTACCAGTTCCAGATTCCCTGGGACACCGTCGCCCTGACGCGGCCCGCGAACCCGCGGGACCCCAACGACCCCGCCTATCACTGGCCCAGTTTCGCCGACTTCGACGCCCAGCAGGCCGCTCAGTACGGGATCAGCCTCGCCGTCCTCGTCGAGGGCACGCCCTCCTGGGCGAATGGCGGCCGCTCCCGCGCCTGGGCGCCGACCAACCCGCAGGACTACGCCGACTTCATGTACGCGATCAGCAAGCGCTACCCGAGCATTCACATCTGGGAGATCTGGGGCGAGCCGAGCTACGGGATCAACTTCCAGCCGATGCCTCCGCACAGCAGGGTGGGCCCAAGGACCTACGCGAAGCTGCTCGACCTCGCCTACTCGGCGCTCAAGCAGGCGAGCGGGGCGAACGTCGTGATCGGGGGAATGACCCTGAACGGCGGCGGCCCGGTCTCGACCCCGGACTTCGTCAAGTGGCTGCGGGTCGGCAAGGGCAAGAAGGCCCGCCCACCGCGGATGGACCTCTGGGGCCACAACCCCTTCGATGGCCGCTTTCCCAACCTCAAGAACAAGCCAATCGGTAAGTTCCGCGGCCTAAACGACGTCGACACCCTCTATCGAGAGATTCAGGCGGCGTACGGTGTGAAAACCAAGGGCAAGGGTAAGAAGGCGCGAGTGTCCAAGAAACTGAAGGTGCCGCGGCTGTGGCTCTCGGAGTGGACGGTGCTGTCCGAGGCAAGCCCGAACCTGTTCGGCGGATTCCACGTGACCCCTCAGCAGCAGGCCTCCTACATCACCGCCGCTTACCGGGTGCTTCGCAAGGCGAAGTACGTGAAGGCGCTGGGCTGGTACCGCCTCGAGGACGAGGCGGACAACGGACACATGGGAGCCTCCTGGGGACTCCTCACCGACAACGGTGCAAGGAAGCCTTCCTTCGACGCGTACGCAGCCGCCCCGTAAGTGCACCTCGTAAGACGTCTCCTCCTACCACTCTGCCTGGCGGGCGCCCTCGGCTTGGCGTGCGCGTCCGGCGCGAGCGCCGCTGAGAAGTCGATCTGGGGCCCCACCCCGAACTACCCCGCGGGCAACCAGAACTGCCCCACCGGCGACGACCTGCTCGGCCTTCCCCACCTACGCGCAGCTCGGGGTGCAGAACGTCCAGCTGCAGATCCCATGGGATCGGGTCGCGCTCAGCCGGCCGGCCAACCCGCGGAACCCCAACGACCCCGCCTACACCTGGCCGACATACGGCGACAGCATGGTGCAGCAGGCAGCCCAGTACGGGATGAGCCTCACGGTCCTCGTCCAGGGCACGCCGGCCTGGGCGAACGGGGGCAAGGGCCGCCAGTGGGTCCCCGACAACGTCCAGGACTACGCGGACTTCATGTATGCGATCAGCCGGCGGTACCCCTCGATCCATCGCTGGATGGTCTGGGGCGAGGTCAACTACGGCGCCAACTTCCAGCCGATGCCCGACCACAGCCCGGTCGGTCCGCGGGCCTACGCGCAGCTCTGCGACGCCGCCTACGTCGCGCTCAAGCAGGCTGACCCGGCCAACATCGTGATCGGTGGCGACACCCTCAACGCGAACGTGCCGGTCTCCCCCGCGGAGTTCATCCGCTGGGCGCGCGTCGGCAAGGGCAAGAAGAAGCGGCCGCCGCGGCTCGACTGGTGGGGCCACAACCCCTTCGAGGGCCGCTTCCCCGACATCCGCCAGCCGGCGCTCAACAACCTGCTCGGCCTGAGCGACGCCGACACGATGCACAAGCTGCTGAAGAAGGCCTACCTCGGCAAGAAGAAGAAGGGCAAGAAGAGGGGCCGGCGGGCGAGCGCGAGCGCCGTCTACATCTCGAAGAAGGGCAAGAAGAAGCACCGCCGCTCGACGCCGCCGATCTGGTTCTCCGAGTACAGCGTGCTCTCCACCCACCCCGCCCACTTCTTCCTGGGCTTCTACGTCTCGGACCAGGAGCAGGCGCAGTGGGTGAGCCGCCGCCTACCAGCTCGCCAACAGCCTGCCCTACGTCAGGGGACTGGGTGGTACCGGCTCGACGACGAGCCCGAGGCCACGGGCAGCGCGGACTGGGGACTGCGTCCCTACACGGGCCAGCACAAGCCCTCGTTCGCGGCCTACCAGGCCGCTCCGTAGCGCCTAGCTGAGGGCCTGCCGGACCGCCTCGATCACCTGGGCCTGCTGGCCCTCCTCCATCTCGGGGAACATCGGCAGCGAGACGGTGCGCGCCGCGAAGGCGTCGGCGACCGGCAGCTCCGCGCCGAGTCGGCGTAGAGCTCGAAGCGGTGCACCGGAGAGAAGTGGACCGAGGTCTGGATCCCGCGCTCCGCGAGTGAGCCGCGGAAGGCGTCGCGATCCACCCCTTCGTCGACGACCACGGCGAACATGCTGTTGCTGATCCGAGCCGACTCCGGCTGCTGCGGCCAGCATTGAGAGTCCGTCGAGCTCTCCGAGTTCCTCCCGGTAGACGGACTCGATCGCAGCCCGCTTCCGATTGTCATCGTCCAGGCGGCCCAGGCGTGAGCGGCCGATCGCCGCCCTGGGATCGTCGATCCGGTAGTTGAAGCCGAGCTCGGAGACGCCGTAGCTCTCCGTGCCGCCGCGGTGGCGCTCCCAGATCGAGCGGGTGACCCCGTGCCAGCGCTTCAGCCGGGCGTGGTCGGCGACGTCGTCGTCGTCGGTGAGCAGCATGCCCGCCCTCGCCGATCCCCAGGTTCTTGCCGGCCGAGAAGCTGATCGCGCCGACCAGACCGAAGGTGCCGAGGTGGCGCTCGCCGAGCCACGAGCCGGAGCCGTGGGCGGCGTCCTCGATCAGGGCCACGCCGCGATCCTCGGCGAGCCTCCGCAGGTCCTCGATCTCGCCGGGATGGCCGCCGTACGAGACGGCGACGATCGCCTTGGTCCGGTCGGTCATCGCGCGCTCGGCGGTCTCGGCGGAGAGCCAGGGGCGGTCGACCGCGGCGACTCGGCGAAGGCCGGCCGTGCGCCCGTGTAGCGGACCGCGTTGGCGGTGGCGACGAAGGTGATCGAGGGCACCACCGCCTCGTCCTCAGGGCCCAGCCCCGCCGCGAGGGCCGCGAGGTGGAGCCCGGCGGTGCAGCTCGAGACCGCAAGGCAGTGCTTCGCGCCCGTGTAGTCGGCGAAGGCCCGCTCGAGCTCCTCCGTGCGAGGGCCCATGCTGAGCCAGCCGGAGCGATATGACGTCCACCGCCGCCTCGATGTCGGCGTCTGTGAGGCGCACAGCTGAAAGTGGGACCTGCCAGTCGGACACGGGCCTCCGATCGCTACCTAGAACAGGGGTCCAACGGTCCCCTACGCACTCAAGTTACGTAAAAACCACCCTTTTCCTGCTGGGTGGCATCGGCTAGATTTCGGCCGGGCTAGGGGGCCTGCTTCGACTCAGACAACTAAATCGTAGGGGAGAACAGTGAAAAGGCAGTCAAGACCGGGGCTCGGGAGGGCCAAGGTGCGTCCGATTTACAGAGTGCATCGATTGCCTGATTCTGCTTCTGCTGCTGCCGGTGCTGCTGCCGGTCGGCCTGCTGATCGCGGCCGTCGTCTTCGTCGACTCGCCGGGCTCGGTCTTCTACCGGGCGACGCCGAATCGGCCTCAACGGACATCCCTTCCAGATGCTCAAGTTCCGGACGATGAAGTCCGGGTCGAAGGGGCCGGGCATCTCGACGTCGTTCGACCCGCGCTTCACCCCGGTCGGGCGGTTCCTCGCCAGGTACCGCCTCGATGAGCTCCCCCAGTTCTGGAACGTCGTCAAGGGCGACATGCGGGTGGTCGGCCCTCGACCCGAGGACCCCGATTTCGTCAGCCGGTACCAGAAGGAGTACGACGAGATCCTCACGGTCGCACCGGGCATCACGGGCCTCACCCAGCTCGTCCACTTCCTGGACGACCTGGACAGCCACAACCCGCTGGCCCACTACGAGACGATCCTTCCGGGCAAGCTCTCGCTCGACGTTCGCTACGTCCGCACACACAGCGGTGTGGGCGACTTCGCGATCCTCCTGCGGACGCTGCTGATCCCGTTCCGGCTGGTCGCCGACGAGGTCAAGGTGATCATCGATGCACAGCGGAGCCATCCCGAGGCGAGTACCCGCCTCGCGGTGGGCGGCACGAGCTTCGTGCTCAGCCTCGTCCTGGTGGTTGCCTTCCTGGCGGCCGGCGGGCCGCTCTCTTGAGTTGTCTTCGGGGTTCTCTCTGAGACACCAATGACCTGCTTCAAGACAATCGCTCGCCTGCCCTTGGCCATCGCGCTCGCCGCTATGGCCCTCGGCTTGCTCCCCGCGGCGGCCGCCGCCCAGCTCGGCGACCCCTCCCCCGGCACGCCCCAGGCCAACCAGTACGAGATCCCGGTCCAGGCGGGTCGCCACGACGCCGCTCCGCCCAAGGACCAGGGCAGCTCCGGCGGTGGCTCGCTGTACCGCTCGAACAACAACTTCGGTTCCTCCTCGGTCGTTCCCGGTGACCCGGGTGGCGGCGGTGGCGGACCGGCCGGCGGCGCGTCGGCTGGTGGCGGCGGCGGAGGCGGCGCTGCGGCCGCTGGTGCGGCCGCCGCAGGCGCCGCGGCTGCCGCGGCAGTGGCATCGGGCAACGACGTGCTCGACACCGGCAGCCCGTCGACGAGCGCGGCGTACACGACGCTGCCGCTGATCATCATCCTCGGGATCGTGATCGGCATCGCCGGCGTCAGGATGCGACGCCGGGCCGAGATCTGAGCCCCCCAGGGCTCCAGTCGTCCTGAATAACAGAGAGAATCAGGATGCTGTCCTCCTCACGTTCAGTGACGTCTGGGTGGAAGCCGCACTGACGGTGAGTGCCGCCGTCGCGACGGCCGCGAGCGCGAACGCGAACAGCAAATGGCCTCTGATGCTGGTCAGTGCGGATGGCCTCCCGATGGCTTGAGTCGAATCGGGTCGAGTCCAGGCACTCGCCGCCCCAATGCGAGCTCGCTCGCGCCGCGCAGTCCTCCACATCGGGAGGCGGATTTTCATCAGGGTTTTCCCCCGATTGCCCGTGGTCAATACGTCCAATGCCGAAAAGGGGGCTCCGGTGACAAACGTCCACGCATTTGGCCGTGAACTAATCAATTTTGGGAGCAGTCCGATTGTGGCTCACACAGGAACGCTGAGCCATGGACGGCCCGAACACAGCCTCAGTTGGATCGCTCGGCCAGTCGCGCCCCTCGGCGCGGCTGGTGCTCCTCGCCGCTGCTCGGCTGCATGGCCATGCTCATGCTGTGGAGCCCCGCGCAGAGCGAGCGCCGCGCTGCCGCCACAGGGCGTCTATGAGCAGTGTGCGCCGGCGACCCAGGACTGCGGCGCACGCCTGAAGACGATCGCCGACGCGGGCTTCCAGTACGTCCTCAACTACACCGCCTGGTACGGGAGCGCCGAGCAGGTCCGCCACTACGCCGACGAGGCTCAGGCCGCCGGGATCAAGCTGATCTGGCCGCTCAACGACCACGCCTGGCGCGACGGGACCGACCTGCGCGACTACTACCGCTACCTGGGGCCGGATTGCCACTGCGACAGCAACGCGGAGTTCAAGCAGTGGGCGCTCGGCCTGGTCAAGGACCATCCGGCGACCTGGGGCTTCTACGTCGGCGATGAGCTCTCCCCGACCTCGCAGAACGTCTCCCAGACCAAGGCGCTCGCCAACGAGGTGAAGTCGATCGCGCCGGACAAGCCGACCCTCTACGTGACGATCCCCAACGACGACGGCGTCCTCACCAGCCAGCTCGAGCCGTTCGAGCAGACGGCCGACTACGTGGGCGCCGACTACTACCCGGTCGGCAAGGGCAACAAGCATGGACGCCGTCTCCGACTACGCGGCGGACACCCGCCAGCTGGCCGCCCAACACGGCCGCCGGCCGGTCTTCGTGCTCCAGGCGTTCTCCTGGTCCGAATACGACCCCTCTTATGCAGACCGGTTCCCCAGCCGCGGCGAGATGCAGGCGATGCGCGACCAGGCGATCTCGGCCGGCGACCCCCAGATGATGCTCTGGTACGCGTTCAACGACGTGATGGACTCGAGCGACCCGGCTGGGAACTGGGAGGACGTGAAGGCGGCGGCCTTCGCCCCCTACCTGCGGGTGACCGGGCTCTCCTCCAAGCGCTGCGTCACGAGGCTGAAGGCGAGGGTCTCGGTGCGGACGAACGGGGCGATCCGCAAGGTGCGCGCCAAGCTCGACGGCCGCTCGGTGCTGAAGACGCAGCGCGAGAACGCCAAGCTGCCCCGCCTGCACCTCTCAAGGGGGCGCCACGTGCTCCGCGTCACGGCGACCGACCGCCAGGGCAAGGCCTCGGTCCAGTCGCTCCGCTTCCGCAGCTGCCTCGGGCTCAAGTAGAGGTAGAGGCTGGGCGCTCAGCTCAGGCTGGCGCCGGCGGGAACCCGGACCAGGTCCCGCTGGTGGAGCAGCTCGGCGACCTGCACCGCGTTCAGGGCAGCGCCCTTGCGCAGGTTGTCGCCGACCACCCAGAGGTTGAGGCAGCGCTCGTGCGAGGGGTCGCGGCGAATCCGCCCGACCAGCACCTCGTCGCGGCCCGCGGCCGCGATCGCCAACGGGTAGATGCCGTCGCTCGGATCGTCCAGGACGACCAGACCCGGGGCGCCGGAGAGCAGCTCGCGGCAATCGTCCGGAGAGAGCTCGCGCTCGGTCTGGACGTTCACGGACTCGGAGTGACCGGTGACCACCGGGACGCGGACGCAGGTGGATGAGATCCCGACCGCCTCGGAGAGCCCGAGGATCTTGCGGGTCTCGGCCATCAGCTTGCGCTCCTCGGTGGTGTAGTCGTCGCCGTCCTTGAAGTTCTCCACCTGCGGGACCACGTTGAAGGCGACCTGGTGCGGATAGACGTTCGTCTCCACCGGCTTGCCGTCCAGCACCGCCCTCGACTGCTCGCGGAGCTCCTTGATCGCCTCACGACCACTGCCGGAGACCGACTGGTAGGTGGAGACGATCAGCCGCTCGATCCCCGCTGCGTCGAGGATCGGCTTCAGCGCGACCATCAGCTCCATCGTCGTGCAGTTCGGGTTGGCGACCAGGCCGTTGTGACCCGTGACCGCGTCGTCGTTGACCTGCGCGACGACCAGCGGAACGTCCTCGTGCATGCGCCAGTAGCTGGTGTTGTCGACCACCACGGCGCCGGACTCGATCCATTTCGGCGCCCACTCGGCGCTCACCTTGCCGCCGGCGGAGGAGAGGATCAGGTCGAGGCCCTGGATCGACTCATCGGTCATCTCCTGGACCTCGAGCCGGCCGCCGGCGAAGTCCACCTTGCTGCCGGCAGAGCGCGCCGAGGCGAGCGGCCGCAGCTCGGCGACTGGGAACTTCCGCTCCGCGACCACCTCGAGGATCGTCGAGCCGACGGCGCCGGTGGCACCGACCACTCCAACCCGGTATTCGCCGTTCTGAGCCATGGCCCAAAGAGTACGGAGTGGGCTGGCTAGGACGAAACCGTCGGGTGGTGCTGCTCGCCGGTCGGATCCTCTTCCTGGATCGCGCCCTCCCCCAGCTCGAAGGCGGAGTGGAGCGCCTTGACGGCCTCGGGGACGCGGTCGGCGCGGATCACGCAGGAGATCTTGATCGGCGAGGTGGAGATCATCTCGATGTTGATCTCGTTCTCGCCGAGGACCCGGAAGACCTGGGCGGCGACTCCGGGGTGGCTCCGCATGCCGGCGCCGACGATCGAGACCTTGCCCATCGCCTCGTCGGTCTCGATGCCGATCTCGGAGTCCTCGATGCGGATCACCTCGACCGCCTTCTCGAGATCCTCCGCCTCGACGGTGAACGAGAGGTCGGCCCCGCCGTCGTGGGAGACCGGCTCGTTCTGGATGATCATGTCGACGTTGATGTTGGCGTCGGCGAGCGCGCCGAAGATGCGGCCGGCCACGCCGGGCTCATCGGGCACGCCGGTGAGCGTGACGCGCGCCTCGTCGGTCGAGTGGGTGACTGCGGTTACGAGCGGTCGTTCCATGGTCTCCTGCTCCGAGACGACGAGGGTACCTGGGGCCTCGCTCGCGGAGCTTCGGCAGTGGATCCGGACGTTGTGGTTCCGCGCGTACTCGACCGAGCGGAGCTGGAGGACCTTGGCCCCGGACGACGCCATCTCGAGCATCTCCTCGTAGGAGACGACCGGCAGCTTGCGTGCGTCGGGGACGATCCGTGGGTCGGCGGTGAAGACGCCGTCGACGTCGGTGTAGATCTCGCAGATCTCGCCGCCGAGGGCTGCGGCGAGGGCGACCGCGGTGGTGTCTGAGCCCCCGCGGCCGAGCGTGGTCACGTCGCGGCTGTCCGTGGAGACGCCCTGGAAACCGGCGACCAGCACGATCGAGTCCTCCTCGAGCGCGGAGCGGATGCGGTCGGCCCGCACGTCGATGATCCGCGCCTTGGTGTGGGAGGAGTCGGTGACGATCCCCGCCTGGGAGCCGGTCAGGGAGATCGCGCGGTGGCCGAGGTCGTTGATCGCCATCGCGCAGAGCGCGCAGGACTCCCGCTCGCCGATCGAGAGCAGCATGTCCATCTCGCGGGGATCGGGACGGGGAGAGATCTCGCGGGCGGCCTCGAGCAGGCGATCTGTGGTCTTGCCGCGGGCCGACAGCACCGCGACGACCTGGTGGCCGTTCTCGCGCGCGGCGACGATCCGCCTGGCGGCGCGCTTGAGCTCCTCGGTCCCCGACACCGAGGTGCCACCGAACTTCATCACCACGATTCCCTCTGTACCTGTCAGCGCCATGACAGGTGAGGATAGGTGAGCTTTATCCCCTCCAATATCGTGGAGTCCCGGATGGCGGAGCCGGCAATCACCGTCCGCGGCTTGCGGAAGTCATACGGGTCCAACGAGGCCGTCCGGGGCATCGACTTCGAGGTCGCCCCCGGCGAGGTCTTCGGGTTCCTCGGTCCCAACGGGGCGGGCAAGACCACAACCGTCGAGATCCTCGAGGGATATCGGGAGCGAACCGGGGGCGACGTCACCGTCCTCGGCATCGACCCCGGGCACCCCACCCGCGAGTGGCGCACCCGGATCGGCCTGGTCCTGCAGGAGTGCGAGCTCAACCCGCTGCTCACGGTCGCCGAGACCATGCACCTCTACGCGAGCTTCTTCCCGAAGGCGCGTCCCGTGGACGAAACGCTCGAGCTGGTCGGGCTGGGCGAGAAGCGCGGGGCCCGCGTCGGATCGCTCTCGGGCGGGCAGCAGCGACGGCTCGACGTCGGCGTCGGCATCATCGGCAACCCGGAGCTGCTCTTCCTGGACGAGCCCACCACCGGGTTCGATCCATCGGCCAGGCGGGGCGCCTGGAACATGATCGAGGGACTGAAGGAGCTCGGCACCACCATCGTCCTCACGACCCACTACATGGAGGAGGCCCAGCACCTCGCGGACCGCGTGGTGATCATGCGTGAGGGCGGGATCGTCGCCCAGGGTGCGCCCGAGACGCTGGGCGACCAGCTCGGGCGCGAGACCTTGATCCGCTTCCGGACCTATGACGGGATCGCCGACCGGGTCTCTGCGGCGGTCGGCAGCAAGGCGACCGTGATGGGCAACGAGGCGACCATCGCAAGCACCAATCCCCAGCGAGACCTCTACCGGCTGCTGCAGTGGGCAGAGGGCGAGGGCATCACGTTGCCAGACCTCGAGGTCCGCCGGCCGAGCCTCGAGGACGTCTTCCTCGAGGTCACCTCGGGTTCGGAGAACGGCCGATGAGCGACGTCGGACTGGTGCTGGTCCAGACGAGGTACGCGGTCCTGGCCACGCTCCGCACGCCGCGGGCGTTGCTGTTCGGCGCGCTCTTCCCGCTCATCTTCCTGCTCCTCTTCAACTCCCTCTTCACCAACGGAGGTCCGCAGACGACGACGGTGGCGGGTCACACGATCGACGTCCACTCCTACTTCACCGCCGGGCTGATCGCCTACGCGCTCGCCCTCTCCTGCTTCAGCACCCCGCTGATGGCGCTTGTCGCTCAGCGGGAGCGCGGGCAGCTGAAGCGCCAGCGTGGGATGCCGCCGCCCGCATGGACGTTCGTCGCCGCCCAGGTGCTGCGCTCGGTCGCGTTCGCCGTGACGGTCGGCGGGATCATGATCGCCATCGGGATCATCTTCTACGGCGTTGACCTGCCGGCGAAGACGGTTCCCGGCTTCGTCATCTACCTCGCGCTGGGAACCGCCACCCTCTCGGCGCTGGGAATCGCGGCGACCGGCCTCGCCAAGAACGAGGACAGCGCACAGCCGATCGGGGCGTTCACCGTGGTGATGCTCTCCTTCGTCTCCGGCATCTTCATCCAGCTCGACACCCTCCCCAACTTCCTGCAGGAGGTCGGGCGGCTGTTCCCGCTCTACCACCTTGCCCAGGGGCTCCAGTCCACGGTCGCGATGGATCCGAGCGGGATCGGCCTGTCTGGTGGCGACGTCGCCGCCCTGCTGATCTGGGGTTTGGGCGCGATCTGGATCGCCTCCAGGAACTTCAAGTGGGAGCCGCAGGGCCGCTCTCCCGAGTAGCCCGTGTGAGCGAGATCACAGACTCCGATATATCTGATTGATATATCTGTCGCGCAGTGGAACTGAGCGCGACAGCCAAGGTGATTCTCGGGATGCTGGCCTCCAGGCCGCGGTCCGGCTACGAGATCAAGCAGCTGGTCGACAGCTCCGCCCGCTTCTTCTGGGCGGCGAGCTACGGCCAGATCTATCCCGAGCTGAAGAAGCTCGAGAAGGCCGGCCTGATCACCGGCGGCGATTCCTCGACAGGGCGCTCGCCAGCGCACCACCTTCGAGCTCACCGCCGAGGGCAGGCGGGCGGCGCGCAAGTGGATCGAGGAGCCGCCGGAGGTTCTCGAGATGCGCGACGAGGGACTGCTGAAGCTCTTCTTCGCCGGCTCGATCGATCCGAAGCGGGCGGCCGAGGTCGCCCGTGAGCGCGCGGCGATCTCGAGGACGAAGGCGGCCGAGCTCCGCGCGATCGCGGAGCAGATCGAGAGGACGGGGTCGCCTGAGGGAATCGACGCGGAGGCCGATGCCGGCTCGCTGACCGTGCTCCGCTACGGCATCGAGATGAGCGAATGGACGGCGGAGTGGTTCGAGCGCGCCGCCGATGACCTCGAGAAACAGACCGCCGGCGCCCGGTGGGCGCGGACAGGAGGTAGGTGATGTTCAACTCACTCGCATCGCTCGCAGAGCGGCACGGCAAGCGCACGGTGATCTTCGCCGCGATCTTCTTCGTCGTCGCCGGGGCGCTCGGCGGCTCCGTCGCCAAGCAAGCTCGCCCCGTACGGGGCGGACGACCCATCGACGCGAGAGCGTGATCGCCGACCGACCGGCTCGAGGCCGACGGGCTATCCGCGACGTCAGCGTGATCGTGCTGATCGAGAACACCTCCCCCACCCAGGCCGCCGGCCGGCAGCGGATCGCGGCGATCGAGCAGCAGCTGCAGCGCGATCGGAACGTGCAGAGCGTGATCGGCTACCTCGAGACCAAGAGTCGCGACTTCGTCTCGAAGCGACGGCAACACGACCTATCTCGGCGGTCAGCCTGAAGCCGACCGACGACAAGGAGCAGCAGGACGCCGGCAAACAGATCAAGGACGAGCTTGCGGGGCAGCCCGGCGTCACGGTCGGCGGCTATCGCCCTCGCGACCGGAGCAGGTCAACACGCAGGTGGAGAACGACCTGCGAACGGCGGAGATGCTCGTCTTCCCGATGCTCTTCCTGCTCACCTTCTGGTTCTTCCGCAGCGGGGTTGCCGCCTTGCTGCCGCTGATGATCGGCGGGCTGGCGATCGTCGGGACCTTCCTGATCCTGCGAGTCGCGAACGAGTTCGGCTCGACGTCTCGATCTTCGCGCTCAACCTGACCACGGGGCTCGGCCTGGGTCTGGCGATCGACTACAGCCTCTTCGTGGTGTCCCGGTACCGCGAGGAGATCGCGCGAGCTGGGGCCGGGCATGGAGGCGATGAAGCGGACGATGAACACCGCCGGACGGACGGTCTTCTTCTCCTCGATCACCGTGGCCGTGGCGCTGGCGTCGCTGATCGTCTTCCCGCAGCGCTTCCTCTACTCGATGGGGCTCGGCGGAGCGCTGGTGGCGCTGCTCGCCGCGACGATCGCGCTGACGGTCCTGCCCGCCGTCCTGGCGTTGCTCGGCAATCGGGTCAACGCCTGGTCGCCGAAGTTCCTCGAGCGGCGCGCCGAGCGCGAGGCGACCGAGACCGAGTCGGGGCTTCTGGTACCGCCTCTCCCGTCTCGTCATGCGACGTCCCGATCGCCGATCGCGATCGTGACCGCCGCGCTCCTGATCGTGCTCGGGATTCCGTTCTGGATCGCTCAAGTTCACCTCGGTGGACGCGCAGGTGCTGCCAGACGAGCGCCAGCGCGAGGCAGGTCGACGACGTCATCCAGACCGAGTTCCCGCCCTTCCACGACACCCCGATCCGCCTGCTGGTGGAGAACGGCTCGCCGCAGGCGGTCGCCAAGGTCGAGCGCAGTCTCGGGGTCGACGGGATCGTCGCGGTCAATCCGCCGCAGCAGCTCGCCAACGGCGACACGGTGATCCAGCCGACTCAACAACAGCCCCTACATCACCGACATCGAGCCGGAATGCCGTCAAGGAGATTCGCGACTCTGCCGGACCCGGCCGGCTCGACCGCTGCTCGTGACGGGAGCCGCGGCGCACTTCGTCGACTTCCAGCACAGCCTCGAGACGCAATCTGCCCGATCGCGCTCGCGATCGTGATCGTCTCGACCCTGATCGTGCTCTTCCTGATGACGGGCTCGGTGATCCTGCCGGTCAAGCAGCTGGTGATGAACGTCCTCAACCTGAGCGCCGTCTTCGGGATCCTGGTCTTCGTCTTCCAGGACGGCCGGCTGGAGGGGCTGCTCGACTACCGCAGCCAGGGGGCGCTCGAGCAGACGATGCCGATCCTGCTGTTCGCGGTCGTCTTCGGGCTCTCGACCGACTACGGCGTCTTCCTGCTCTCCCGGATCAAGGAGGCTCACGACTCGGGGATCCCCAACTCGGAGGCGGTGGCGGTCGGCCTGGAGCGAACCGGCCGAATCGTCACCGCGGCGGCGCTGCTCTTCGCGCATCGCGATCGGCGTCTTCGCGACCTCCCAGATCATCTTCATCAAGGAGAACGGGGTCGGCACTGCACTCGCGGTCCTGATCGACGCCAGCCTGATCCGCGCGCTGCTCGTGCCGTCGCTGATGGAGCTGCTCGGCGAATGGAACTGGTGGGCACCGAAGCCGCTGCGCCGCCTGCACGAGCGGTTCGGGCAGAGCGAGACCGGTCCGGAGCCGGCCGCCGGATGAAAAGCCCCGGTTAGCGCCCAGGCCCGCGGGTATCCTGGCGGCGCGTGACCATCGCCACGGCCATATTCCTGATCGCCGTCGGCGCGATCCTGCGCTACGCGATCAACGTCCAGAGCGACGTGATCAACATCCAGACCGTCGGCCTGATCCTGATGATCGCCGGCGGCGCCGGCCTGGCGCTCTCTCTGCTCTACGAGCTGGTCCAGCAGGGCGGCGGGCGCGACAAGGACGAGTCGCCGCGCAGCGGCTACGACGACCCGACCCGCCGCATGTAGCCGGAGCCGGCCGCGCTGCGCGCGACCGGCTCCCTGAGCCTCAGTTGGGGCAGTAGCCGCTTGGGATCGGCGCCCCGCCGGGGTAGTCGACGTGGCCGCTGCTTCCCAGGCTGTTGTCTCCAGCCCTGGTGTCCGTGTGGCTCACACCGTCGGCGGTCACGAAGGTGATCGTGTAGTCGGTGTGGACCGACCCGCCCACCTGGTAACAGACACCAAAGCTGAGCGGCCGCTTCTGGTTGAACGCCAGGTCGGTGAAAGTCTCGCTCCCAGCCGGACCGGTGAGGTCCGGCGAGAGGGTGCTCGACGGGATCGTGTCGGACCCGTTGCCCGCCTGTTGCCCGCCGGCAGCGAAGACGAACAGATCCATGTCGACGTCGTTCGAGCCGCCGTTCGACCAGTTCAGGGTTGCGCGAACGACTGGCGCCACCGCGGCGTTCTTCTTCTTTTTCTTGCACTTCTTCTTCTTCGCGCTCTCGGCGGAGCTCTTCGACTTCTTCTTGCACTTCTTCTTCTTGGCCGCCACGGCGTGCCCACCGGATGCGCCGGCGGCAGGGCCAACGGCCATGGCGACCGACAGCGCGGCGATAGCGACCAACGCCGGAATCAACAGTCCTCTTCTCCTCATTCCCAAACCCGCTTTCAATCGTGTTCCTCTTCCCCTCTCGGCCGCGAGCCTATCTCGCGCAGTACCCGGTTGGAATCGGAGCTCCTCCCGGATAGTCGTAGTGGGAGCTCGTCGCGGGGCTCTGGGTGTCGCCGTGGATGACACCGTCAGCCGTCACGTAGATCAGCGTGAAATTCGTCTGGTCCGCGCCCGGGCCGCGTCAGGCAGACTCCGAAGCTCAGGTTCCGAGCGGCCTGCGGGGTGAAGAGCCCGTCGGTGAAGCTCTCGCTCCCCGCGGCACCGGTCACGTCGCCCGAGAGCGAGCTGAGCGGGATGCCGTTGGATCCGCTGCCGGCCCTGTTGCCCTCGCCGTCGAAGACGAAGAGGCTCACGTCCATGTCGTTCGTGCCGCCGTCGAACCAGGTCAGCGTCGCACGGATGACCGGGAGCTGGGGATCGTCCGCTCTCCGCTTCCGCTGCCTCTTGCACTTCTTCCTGGCGCCGTGCGCCCTCTTGCACTTCTTCTTCGCCACACCGGCGCCGCCTGGTGGGCTTGCCGTGGCGCTTGCGGTGCTGCCGATCGTCATGGCAAGAATCGCAAGGATCATTAGGCCGATCAGGCCTCGCTTCTCCATCTGGAAAACCCCCTAATTCACTCGCTGGCGGGTATCTCGAGCTATACGGGCGAACCCGCTCTCCGGGATTGACTAGCCGAGTGCTTGGCGGCCCGACAGGGCCTTGCCGAGGGTGACCTCGTCGGCGTGCTCGAGGTCCGCGCCGACCGGGAGGCCGCTCGCGAGCCTGGTGACCGTGACGCGGTCGCGCAGGGCGTCGGCGATGTGGAGGGCGGTCGCCTCGCCGGTGGTGGTGGGGTTGGTGGCCAGGACGACCTCCTTGACCTCGCCGTTGACGCGATCGAGCAGCTCGGTGATCTTCAGGTCCTCGGGGTCGATTCCGTCGATCGGCGAGAGCGCGCCGCCGAGCACGTGGTAGACGCCTCGGTACTCGCCGGTCCGTTCGATCGGGATCACGTCGGCGGGCTCCTCGACCACGCAGATCATCGACTCGTCGCGGCGGCCGTCCTCGCAGATGCGGCAGCGCGGGCCCTCGCTGAGGTTGAAGCAGACCTCGCAGAGGCCGACCTTCTCCTTCACCTCGCGGATCGAGTCGGCGAGGCCGAAGGCGTCCTCGTCGTCCGCCCGCAGGATGTGGAAGGCGAGCCGCTGCGCGGTGCGCTGGCCGATGCCCGGCAGCTTGGAGAGCTCGGCGATCAGGCGGCTGACAGGTCCCGCGTACATGTGGCTCAAGCCTAGGGGGCGGGGTGGCTCTACATCCCGGGAAGGCCGGGGAGTCCGCCGCCGCCGAGGCCACCGGTGATGCCGCCCATGCGGTTGGCGGCCAGCTCCTGAGCGGAGCGCAGCGCCTCGTTGACAGCGGCGGCCACCATGTCCTGAAGCATCTCGGCGTCCTCCGGATCGATCGCGTCGGGATCGATCTTGATCTCGCGCAGCTGCATGTCGCCGGTCATCGTCACCTTGACCATGCCGCCGCCGGCGCTCGCCTCGACTATCTCCTCCTTGAGCTGCTCCTGGGCCTTTG
Source organism: uncultured Solirubrobacterales bacterium (assembly GCA_963777575.1). GTDB lineage: Bacteria > Actinomycetota > Thermoleophilia > Solirubrobacterales > 70-9 > DASUPK01. The sequence continues at coordinate 87,604 of CAVZRH010000008.1, forward strand.
CCATCTCGGCCTGCATCTGCTGGGCCTGCTTGAGCAGCTGGTTGAGGTTCGGTCCCTGAGGCATCAGCCCGCCCCGCTCTCCCGCGCGTCGTCGGGAGCGACCTCGCTCGCATCGAAGCTGTCCTTGACCAGGTCCACCAGTTCATCCTCGCTCATCTCGGGCGCCTTCTCCGGAGCGGCGCCCTCGCCGGGCTCGTCGATCAGCTCGTAGACGGGGCGCAGGCGATGGCCGGCGACAGACGCAAGAGCCTCCGTCATGCGCTCCACGTTCGGGAGGGACTCCGCCTTCTTCTTGTTGAAGTTGGCGGAGGCCGGAAAGCCGATCCGCAGAACCGAGCGCTCCTCGTCGATCCCGAGCGGCCTGGCCTCGTTGAACAGCGACGAGAGCATCGCGGAGCCGGAGTCGCGCAGGTGGTCGACGACCGCGGGCCAGAGCTCCCGGACCTTCTCGATCTCGATGGTCGCCGTGGCGACGCTTGCTTCGGGAGCAGGCGCATCGGTCTCCTGAACCTCGGGCGATGAAGGGGTGGCCGGGGGAGCGGACCCAGAAAGCTCCCGCTTTCCGATGGCCGGCTCAACTGACTCAGAAGCTCTGCTCGCGGACCCATCGCCGGCCTCGCTTTCTGGGGCCGCTTCACCGGCCGCCCCCCCACCGCTGAGTCGAGATTCGAGAGACTCGATCCGGCGCAGCAGCGCTTCGCGCGACGCGTCCAGGGAGGGTGTGGCGACCTTCAGCAGCGCGACCTCAAGCGTCAGGCGCGGGTCGTCGCCTTCGCGCATTGCGGCGACTGCGCCGCTGAGGGCCTCGATCGCGCCCATCAGCTTGGCGTCGTCGATGCCCTTCGCCTGCCCGGCGAGCCGCTCGGGCTGGGCGACGGTGACGGTGAAGGATTCGGGGACTTCGCCGGTCGCTCGGGCTACCAGCAGCTGCCGCAGGTGGGCGATCAGGTCGCGCGCGAACTGGCCCGGGTCGCGGCCGGAGCGGGCGAGGCGCTCCACGGCCTCCAGCGCCGCCTTGGCGTCCTCGTTGGCCAGGGCGTCCGTGGTGTCGAAGAGGAGCTCGGCATCGGCGACGCCGAGCAGCTCGACCACCTCATCGGTCGTCACGGACTCGCCGCCGAACGCGACCAGCTGGTCGAGCGTGCCGAGGGCGTCGCGGAAGCTGCCGGAGGCCGAGCGCGAGATCAGGGCGGTGGCGCCGTCGTCGATCTGAATCTCCTCGGCGGTGGCGACGCGGCGGATCACCACGGCGATCTGCTCGAGCGAGGGCCGCTGGAAGTCGAAGCGCTGGCAGCGGTCGACGATCGTCGCCATCACCTTCTGCGGCTCGGTGGTCGCGAGGACGAAGGCAGTGTTGGGCGGCGGCTCCTCGAGTGTCTTCAGGAAGGCGTTCCAGGCCTCCTTGGTGAGCATGTGCGCCTCGTCGAGGATGTAGACCTTCCAGCGGCCGGCCGCGGGCGCGTAGCCGACGCGGTCGCGCAGCTCGCGGATGTCGTCCACCGAGCGGTTGGAGGCCGCGTCCATCTCGATCACGTCGAGCGAAGTGCCAGCCGCAATCGTCCGGCAGGGCTCGCACTCGCCGCACGGCTCGAGCGTCGGCCCCTGCACGCAGTTGAGCGACCGGGCGAGGATCTTCGCCATCGAGGTCTTGCCGGTGCCGCGGGAGCCGACGAACAGGTAGGCGTGATGGACCCGGCCCTTCTCGACCGCGTTCGACAGCGTGCGCACGATGTGCTCCTGGCCGACCACCTCTCCGAAGCTCTGGGGGCGGTGGCGGCGGTAGAGCGAAGCTGATTCGGCCACGAATCGAGTCTAACCGTCGCCCTCGGCGTCCCCGAGGGCGTCACCGCAATCTGCGGCCTCCCGGTGCACCACCCGAACGATTGTCGACTTACTCGGCTAGCTGCCGAGGAAACTCGCCACCGGCGTAGATTTCGGCGCCATGGCCTATGACGAAGCGCTCGCTGACCGCGTCCGGGACGTGCTCTCCCCTCGAGCCGACGTCTCTGAGCGCCAGATGTTCGGAGGCATCGCCTTCATCGTCGCCGGCAATATGGCCTGCGGGGTCATGGGCGAGGACCTGATCGTGCGGCTCGGTGACGAGGAGGCGAAGAGGGCTCTCAATGAGGAGGGCGTCCGGCCGTTCGACTTCACCGGCCGTCCGATGAAGACCACCGTGTACGTCTCACCGGAGCGCACTAGCGACGACGGGGAGCTGGCCGACTGGGTCGACGCCGGCGCCGACTACGCCTCCTCGCTTCCCACGAAGTAGGCGTGCACGGCGCCTTTTCGGCATAGGCGGTCGAAAAGGCGTCACGGACACGGGAATCTCTTGGAGCCTCTCTAGATGCAGCTGATGCCGAGGTCCTGCACGACCGGCTGGGGGACCTGCTCGTAGAGCGGGCCGCAGTCGAAGCTGCTGCCGGCGGTCACGAACTTCCAGCGTCCTCCCGGCCGCTTCTTCAGGATCGCAGCGCCGTCGGCCGCGAACCGCATGCACTTCCGCCCCGGCTTGAAGGAGAGCGATGCCCAGCTGGGATTACTCACGACGGTCGAGACGCGAACCCGGGTGCAGCGCGGCGGGAACTTCATCGCCTTGGCGATCTGACGATGCTCCTTGCCGGTGGGTTTCCGGTCGGCGTTCGCGACCCCCGCGACCAGGACGACGCAGGCAATGACGCAGATGGCAAGGGTGATTCCCCGCACAGCGCGGAGGCTATATGCCGAGCAAAGCGCCCCGCACGAAGTCAGCGGACCGTGCACCCGTCCTCGAGACGAGGCTCCCGGGCGTGTCCGCTGCTTTTGGCTCGGGTCAGGCTTGCCTGCATCACATGTCGGCTACCGCTTAAGGCTGCTTCCTTCCGGATCTGACCTGGTTCGCAGGCCGACATTGCGCAGGACCTGGCCGTCAACGCCGCCTGCGGCGGCACTGGCCCCAAGGGCCAGTCCCTCGTAAGGGAATTCAGCTCCGCTTGAGCGGGTTGCGGATTACAGGGCACCGCTAATTCCCCGCCTAGCACGGTCCGCTGGTGAGATTAGCTGCTGGTGACCGGTTCGGCCGTCGTCGCGAGCCGCTCGATCAGCTCGGCGGCGCGCTCGTTGCCGGGGCTGGCCTGCAGCCGCTGCGATACCCCGTCGAGGCGAGCGCGAAGATCGGAGTCGGCGAGCAGCCTGTCGATCGCCTCCCAAAGATCCCGTCGATCGAACGAGTAGGTCGGCAGCCGGGTGCCGAAGCCCGTCTCGTCGATCCGCTGGGCGTTGTCGTGCTGGTCCCAGAAGATGGGAAGCAGGATCATCGGCTTGCCGAAGTGCAGCGACTCGGTGGTCGTGTTGTTGCCGCCGTGGGTGATCACCAGGTCGACCTCCGGGAGCACCGAGACCTGCGGCAGGAACTCCTCTCCGACCATGTTCTCCGCCAGCTCGTACTCGGCGTGCTGTGGCCCCTTCGACACGATGTAGCGCTGTGGGGTCTCGGCCAGAGCCGCGACCAGCTCCTTCATCAGCGGCACGTCCCCGGACCCGAGCGACCCGAGGCTGACGTAGATGAGCGATCCGCTCCGGTCGGCCAGCTCCGAGGGGATCGACCACTCGGCATCGGTGGTGCGCACGCTTGATTCGAGGTTGTGCCAGGTCGGCCCGAGGGAGATCGGGCGCGGATAGTCGACCTCGCGGGGATAGAGGTAGAGGTTGAGCCAGGGGGACTCGTGGATCATCTCCCCAGCGGGGAGTTGCGGGGCGCCGCGCTCTGTGCAGAACTGGCTGAAGTCGCCCTGGATCTCATCGATGGCCCGCCGGTACTCGGCTCGGTACCGCTCCCAGTCGGAGCTGTCATCGAGGGGCAGCCCCGTGTACGGCGGCGGCAGCTCCCGGTCCTTGAGCTCGAGCGGGTTGCAGGAGACGATCCGCACCCACGGCCGGCCGCTCGCCGGGATCGCCGGGAAGGCGCAGACGTTGTCCTCGACGATCGCGTCGGGCTGGAGCTCGTCGAAGATCTCGACCAGCCGATCGTCCACGTACCGCGCGCCGTCGATCAGCGCCTGCCAGGTCGGGGCCATGAACTCGGCCAGCTGGTCGAAGGTCGACTTCCGGAAGACCGGGGCGGTGTCGCGAATGAAGTCCTTCCAGAACTGCCCGGGCTCCTCCTCCACCTCGGGCGGCGGGGCGAGCCGCATCAGGCGCTCCTCGAAGCCCTTCTCCTCGAGCGTCCCGGCGAAGGACTCCTCGATCACGAAGACCACGCGGTGACCGCGGCGCTTCAGGACCTCGCCGATGCCGACGCAGTTGTTGGTCGGCCCGAACGCCCCCTCGGGAAAGAAGACGATCGTCTTGCCCTCGGCAGCCATCGGCGCAGGTCAGCGTATCGGTGGGATCCGGCAATCTGGGGTTCACTTCTGGCTCGTTCGAGCCGATAAGGCGGAGGTGACGCACACCACGGACACGGCTGCCTCGAGCGCGCCCGCGCTCAAGCCCATCGCCGGGCTCACGCCGCCCTCGGGCAACAAGGACCCTCGCCGGCGGCTCGGCGACGTCGCGGTCGAGCTCGGCTTCGTCGACCGCGAGCTGGTCGAGCAGGTGATGGCCAAGGAGCGCGAGCAGCACATCCCGGTTGGCGCGCTTCTGGTCGAGAGCGGGATCATCGACTCGGCTCAACTCGCACGGATGCTGGCCGAGCGCAACTCGCTCGACTACGTGGACCTCAACGAGTTCGGGGTCGATCAGGCCGCCGCGAACCTGATCGACGCCGCGGAAGCGCGGCGCTGCAGCGCGGTGCCGATCGCCTTTCTCGCAGAGGACGTGCTTCTGGTGGCCACCGCCGACCCTGCGAACGTGCTCGGCGCCGACGACATCGCCTTGGCGACCGGCCGGGAGGTCCGGCGGGCAATTGCCACACCGGAGGGCATCGAGGCGCTGATCGGCAGGCTCTCGAAGCTGAGCGGGTCTGTGAAGGAGATCAAGGAGGAAGAGGGCTCTGAGGAGGAGGACGGGACCAAGCTGCTCGAGCTGCGCGCCTCGGCCGACGAGGCCCCCGTCGTCAAGCTGGTGCACTCGCTGATCGCCGACGCCGTCACCCGCGGTGCGTCGGACATCCATTTCGACCCGAGCAGGGGCGCGATGCAGATCCGCTACCGAGTGGACGGCGTGATGATCGACTCGACAACCGTCCCCAAAAGCCTCGTTGCGGGGCTCATCTCGCGGATCAAGATCATGACCGAGCTGGACATCGCCGAGCGCCGGATCCCTCAGGACGGCCGGGTCGCGCTCAACGTCAACGACAACCACATCGACATTCGCGTCTCGACACTGCCGGTGATCCGCGGCGAGTCGGTGGTGATGCGGATCCTCGACAAGGGGCGCGTCGTGCTCGAGCTGGGAGCGCTCGGGATGCGGGATGCGGACCGCGAAAAGCTGCTGCGCTCGGTGGGACAGACCCAGGGCGCCGTACTCGCGACGGGCCCGACCGGGGCCGGGAAGACGACCACGCTCTACGCACTACTGAACGCGGTCAACAATCCGCAGAAGACTCTGATCAGCATCGAGGACCCGGTGGAGTACGAGCTCGAGGGCGTGAAGCAGATCCACGTCAACCCGGGCGCCGGATTGACGTTCGCCTCGGGCCTTCGGGCCATGGTGCGGTCGGATCCGGACACCCTGATGGTCGGCGAGATCCGTGACCGCGAGACGGCCCAGGTGGCGATGGAGGCCGCCCTGACCGGCCACCTGGTGCTCTCGACGCTGCACACCAACGACGCCTCGCTCGCGGCCGCCCGCCTGATCGACATGGGGGTCGAGCCCTTCCTGATGGCGTCTTCGATCGAATGCATCGTCGCGCAGCGGCTTGCCCGCCGGCTCTGCCCTGGGTGCAGGCAACCCGCGAAGCTCACCCCGGAGGAACTCCTCGAGATCGGTGTCACCGACGGCGGGGACGAGATCTGCGAGCCGGTCGGCTGCGTCGCCTGCAACGACACCGGCTACGCGGGCCGGGTCGGCCTCTACGAGGTGCTGGTGCTGAACGATGAGATCCGCTCGCTGATCCTCTCCAAGGCCTCCAGCGGGGAGATCGAGGCGGCCGCCGTGGCGGCGGGCATGCACCGCCTCCGCGACGACGCCCTGGTGAAGGTGCGCGAGGGCGTCACCTCGCTCGCCGAGGTCCTGCGGGTCCTGGGCAACTCCGCGAGCTAGCTCCTCCAGGCGTCAGGCGCGCCGTTTCACGCACGAATGTCAGTAGTCCGCCCCAGTTGATCTCAGGAAACTGTCGTGAGACGATCGCGCCCTGCCTCGTCTCCGGCCCTCCCATGCGAACCTGAGGAGCAACCTCGGGAAGCCGATCGTCCTCTTGGCAGCGCTGGTTGCGCTGGCGTTCCCCTGCGCGGCGCTCGCCGAATCGGGCGAGTACCTCGGCTACGCGAAGTCCTCGTCGATGTACTCGAACGCGACGGACACCGTCAACGGACAGCCGCAGCCGGCGACTCTGCTTCGTCTCCAGGCCCAGAAGTTCACGGTTCGCTCCGTCCCGCTCGAGACGATCAAGGCCGGCGAGACGATCAAGGCCCTCTCCGAGGCCGAGGTCACCAACGACCTGGTCACCAGGGACGCCTCGGGCAACAACGTCTACCACGACGTTGGGGTCGAGGCGGCGCTGATCATCGCGACCTCCCCGACGGCGACCACCGGGATCGAGGTCGGGGAGTCACAGGGCTCGATGGTCACCCCCCAGGTCCACCATTGGACGTTCGAGAAGTCGGGGACCTTCACGGCCACGCAGAAGTACACCGGCCGCTACCTGAACCTGGTGATGTGGGCCTACAGCCCCGAGAACCTGACCCAGTGCTGGACCTTCCCCCGCGCCGCGCTACCCAGCCCACAGCAGCCGCGGGACTGCGGCGTCGACGTCTACTACGACCGCGGGCACCTGAGTGTTCTCCGGGACGCCCCGTCGTCCGCCGCCCCAAGCGGAGCCACCCCCTTCTCCGTCCAGGCGTTCGACGGAGCGAGCGTCCCGGAGGCATCGCCAACCGATGCTCCGATCACGTACGCAGGCCAGCCCGCCCAGTTCGTCGTCGCCCTCGCCCGGCCGATCGGAACGCTGAAAAAGGGCGACATCCTCACCGCTCAGTCCGAGCTCCAGGTCGACGCGAGGAACGCGGTCCGCAGCAATCCCTATTGCAACGCGATGGTGGCGACCAAGCTCTATCTGTCGCCGAGCCCCACCTCCCTGAGCGGGGCGGTGAGATCGGGACCGAGGGCGGCCAGAACTTCACCGGCCGCGAGGCACGGCAGGTCAAGACGCTCGAACAGGGCGTGGTGCCGAGCTCCACCACCTTCAAGCTGACCAAGGACTACACGAGCCCGATGTACGTCGACCTGCGGGTCTGGACCGTCGGCAACTCGGCCTGCGAGCTCTACGGCAACGGCATCCGCCTCCAGTTCGGCCAGGCGCAGAGTTTCATGCACGTCATGCGCTACCGGCCGGAGGGGCAGGCGAAGCTGGTCGCCGACACCTACAACAGCGGCGACAACTCCGAGCGGGCGAGCGCTCTCGATGTGGTCACAGGGGCTCCCGTCAGCCGTCTACTCGCTCCAGCTCCCGAAGCTCGCGCCGGGCCAGCTGATCGAGGCACTCTCCGAGATGGAGGTGGACAGCGCCTACCAGCGAGCCGGCATCCACACGACGTTCGTCCTCGCCGACAGCCCGAGCGCCACCGCCGGCACGAACCTCAACACGGACCACTTCACCGAGGTGAATCCCTACATGGCGAGCCTGCCGATCAACGACTCGACCGCCTGGGTCGTCCCGTCGTCAGTCAGCGGCACGAAATATCTGAACCTGGTCGCATACGCCCAGGGCCTCCAGACCCTGGGAACGGCGCCGGACAACAACGTCTCGATCGCTCCTGACGACGGGCGTCTGGTCGTTCAGCGGTTTCGCCCGCCGGCTCGCTGATTCTGATCCGAGCCCGCCGGTCGATTTGGCCTGCGACCGTTCGTCGTTAGGGTGAAGCGGCGAATCGCGCTGCCCCAGAGAAGGAGAGTTCATGAAGTACGCATTCACGATCTACACCGATGAGTCTCAGCGGGAGAACGCCACGCCCGAGCAGATCGCACAGATGAGTCAGGCGTACGGCGCAGTCACCCAGGAGATGCAGGAGAAGGGCATCCTGGTGGCCGGCGACGGCCTCTACCCCACCGCAACCGCGACCACCGTCCGTGTCCGCGACGACGAACGGTCGGTCACCGACGGGCCCTTCGCCGAGACGAAGGAGCAGCTCGGCGGCTTCTACGTGCTCGACGTCAAGGACCTCGACGAGGCGATCGAGTGGGCGGCCAAGATCCCGGGTGCTCAGTTCGGGTCCATCGAGATTCGGCCCATCCTGGTCTACGACGAGTCCGGCAACATCGTGGAGCCGGCAGCCGCCTGACCGAGGTTCGGCCTGAGCTGGTCGATCGCCTGTTCCGGCACGAGTCCGGGCGGGCGACCGCCTCACTGATCCGCGTCCTCGGGGACTTCGACCTCGCTGAGGACGCGGTTCAGGAGGCGTTCCTGGTGGCGATGCAGGTCTGGCCCAAGCGCGGCCTGCCGGACAACCCCGGCGCCTGGATCACGACCACCGCTCGGAACAAGGCGATCGACCGGCTTCGGCGGGAGCGCCGCGGCACCGAGAAGCTCGAGGAGCTGCAGACGCTCGAGCCACCGCCCGTCACCGAGGACGAAAAGGACGAGGAACCTCCCGTGATCACCGACGACCGCCTGCGACTGATCTTCACCTGCTGCCATCCGGCGCTGGCGCCGGAGGCACGGGTGGCACTCACGCTGAGGACCCTGGGTGGCCTGGCGACGCCGGAGATCGCGCGCGCATTCCTGGTCAGCGAGCCGGCCATGGCCCAGCGCCTGGTACGGGCCAAGCGGAAGATCAAGGCGGCGAACATCCCCTACGAGGTCCCCGCCGATCACGACCTGCCCGACCGGCTGCGCTCGGTGCTCGCCTGCCTCTATCTGATCTTCAACGAGGGGTATCTGGCCACCTCCGACGAGTCTCTCGTCCGGCGGGAGCTCTCCGGCGAGGCGATCCGGCTCGCCGGGACGCTTGCCCGCCTGATGCCCGACGAGTCCGAGGCGCTCGGAGTGCTGGCGCTGATGCTGCTCCAGGACTCTCGCCGTGAGGCGCGGGTCGATTCCGAGGGTGAGCTGGTGCTGTTGGAGGAGCAGGACCGCTCGCTCTGGGACCGCCGCGAGATCGAGACGGGGCTCGGCCTGCTCGAGCGCGCCTCCCGCCTCGGGCCGCCCGGGCCCTATGCGCTGCAGGCGGCGATCGCAGCGGAGCATGCCCGCAGCGACACCCCGGCCGAGACCGACTGGGCCGCGGATCGCATCGCTCTACGGACTGCTCGTCCTCGCTCAGCCCTCCCCCGTCATCGAGCTCAACCGTGCCGCCGCGGTGGCGATGGCCGAGGGGCCCGAGCGGGGGCTCGAGCTGATGGACGATCCGGTGGTGGCCGACGAACTGACCGACTATCAGCCGTTCTGGTCCGCCCGAGCCGACCTACTGCGCCGCGCCGAGCGCACGGACGAGGCCGCTGAGGCCTACGCCCGCGCGCTCGAGCTGACGACCAATCCCGTCGAGCGGCGGTTCGTGGAGCGCCGCCTCGCCGAGCTGCGCTAGGCGGCGGCGATTCCTCGCCAGCTGATCTCGAGCGAAGCCTTCACCGGTTCGGTGGGATCCAACCCGGTGGCGACAGCCTGCGCCCCGGTGAGGACGGTCCCGGCGATCACGGTCAGAGCGGCGACAGCCGAGTCGAGATCGGGGCGAATCTCGCCACGCCTCTGACCCTCGGCGAGCACCTCCTCGAGCAAGACGGTGACCGGCGGGGCAGGACTCTCGCCGACCAGGGCGGCGAACCTGTCCGGGTTGGCGAAGATCTCGAGCAGCGCCGCCCCGTGAAGAGTGGCCGGCAGGTCAGCGGGCTTTAGAAGGCTGATCAGCAACCGCTGGATGACGGTGCTGATCTTCAGCCGCCGGTCCGCCAACGATGCCTCGACCGACGGCCGCACGTGATCGTGGAAATGGCGCACCGCAGCCTCGATCAGCACATCGCCCTTGCGGGGGAAGTAGCGGAAGAAGGTCGCCCAACTGACATCGGCGTCCGCGATCACGTCCTCGACCTTGGTGGCCGCCACCCCATCGGCGCGAAATCGCTCCAGCGCGGCGCGATAGATGCGGTCCCGCTTCTCAAACCCGCGAGCCTGGGTCGGGGGGGCCGGCAGCCGGGCGGCCGGGGCTTCTCCCCTTCCATAGCCGACGAGCTCCTGGTCGATGAGGTGCTGGCGTCCTTTTGACGAAACCATATTCAATATGGTACCGTGTTCAAACCATATGCGATATGGATATCGCCAAACGCTATGGAGCCAGTCGCTGTATCCCCCAGCCGTCCGGCTGACGGCTGTAGACGAAGCGGTCGTGCATCCGGCTCTCCCTGCCCTGCCAGAACTCGATCGCGTCAGGCCGGAGCAGGTAGCCGCCCCAGTGAGCCGGCCGGCGCACCTCCGCCTCGCCGAGCTCGGCCGGCCAGTTCCCCGTATCGCCGTTCGAGCTCGTCGCGCTCGATCGGTCGGCTCTGTGGCGAGATCGCGGCGGCGATCTGGCTGTCGCGGGGCCGACTCGCGAAGTAGGCGTCGGAATCCTCCGGCGAGAGGCGCTCCACCTCTCCCCTGATCCGAACCTGCCGATCGAGCTCACGCCAGTAGATGACCAGCGCCGCTCGGGGGTTCGCCGCCAGCTCGTCGCCCTTCGCACTCTCGTAGTTGGTGAAGAAGCGAAAGCCGTCGGGGGCGAACCCCTTGAGCAGCACCATGCGCGCGTCAGGGGCGCCATCGGCATCGACGGTGGCAACGGTCATCGCCTCCGCCAGCGGCACGGCGGCACGCGCTTCCTCGAACCACTTGGCGAACTGCTCAAGCGGCTCGTCCGCCAGGCTCTCGCGATCGAGGGGCGGGCTTTCCGGGCGACGAGGGCTCATTCGGAATTTCGGTCCAACCAAGCTGAGAGGATGCCGGGCGTGCCGGTCGGCGCGTCCCCGTACGCAAGGATCGCAATCGAGGGAGAAGGTGGCAAATGAGCGCCGTTATGCACAAGGTGGGAGCGTTTGCTGCGCGGAGAGCCCCCTGGGTTGTCGCTGCCTGGGTGGTGATCGCGATCGCGCTCGTGGTGATCGCGAATTCCGCCGGCCGCCCGGAGAACGACAACGTGACGCTCCCTGGAACGGGCTCCCAGTCCGCCACCGATCTGCTCGACAAGTACCTGCCCGAGCAAGCCAACGGCAGCGTCCCGATCGTCCTCGAGTCGAGCACCTCCCTCGCCGAGGGACAGAACAAGCAGGCGGTGGACGACACCGTCAAGTCGCTCTCGCAGAACCAGTACGTGCAGTCCGTGGTCAGCCCGTTCAGCGAACAGGGGGCCGCGGACATCACCAAGGACGGGACCATCGCCTACATCGCGGTGGCCTTGAAGGTCTCTTCGGGCGACCTCGACGACGACGAGGCGAACAGCGTCCTCGACGCGGCACAGCCGGCCACCGATGCCGGCATCAAGGTCTCCGCCGGCGGCTACCTCGGCCAGCAGCTCTCCAGCCCCAGCACCGGCCTCAGCGTGATCATCGGCGTCCTCGCCGCCCTGATCATCCTGCTGTTCGCCTTCCGCACCTTCGTCGCCGCGCCGCTGCCGGTGACCACCGCGATCGTCGCACTGGCCTGCGGCCTGGCCATCGTCGGGCTGGCGGGACACGTGATCGACGTTCCCTCCATCGCACCGACCCTCGGCGATCATGCTCGGGCTTGCGGTGGGGACGGATTACTCCCTGTTCATCATCAGCAGGCACCTGCGCTTCCTGGAGGAGGGGGTTGAGCCCGACGAATCGATCGCTCGCTCTGTCGGCACCTCGGGGTCGGCCGTCGTCTTCGCAGGATGCACCGTGATCATCGCCCTGCTCTGCCTCTACTTCAGCGGCATCCCCCTGGTCCGCTCGCTCGGCTACACCACGGCGATGGTGGTCGCGACGGCGGTCCTCGCTGCGATCACGTTGCTTCCCGCGGTCCTCGGCCTGCTCGGGAGGCGGATCCTCAAGCTGCGGTTCCGCCTCGGCGAGCGGAAGCGCGATCGCGGATCACGCGGGCGGCTGGTTCAAGTGGGCCGGCGCGATCCGGAATCACCCTGTCGTCGCCGCCGTCGTCGGGATCGTCTTTCTGGGCCTGATCGCGATTCCAGCACTCGACCTGCGCCTGGGCGCGGAGGATTTCGGTCAGCTGCCGAAGGACACCACCGATCGCCAGGCCTATGACGCTCTCACCAAGGGCTTCGGCGCGGGCACCAACGGGCCACTGCTGATCGCGGTCAAGAACGACGGCAAGCCGTTCGCCTCCGATCCCAGCCAGGTCGCCAGCATCCAACAGCAGCAGGCGGCGCTGCAGCAGCAGGTGGCGGCGGAAGGCGGTACCCCGACTGCGGCGCAGCAGACTCAGGATCAGCAACTGGACGAGGAACTGCAGATCGCCGAGACGCCGGCCGGTGACCCGCGCCTGGTCAACCTCCAGCAGGAGATCTCCAAGCAGAACAACGTCCAGTCGGTATCGCCAGCCGCGACCGACAAGAGCGGAAACGCCGCCGTCTTCTCGACCACCCCCAAGACCTCGCCTTCGGCCTACGCAACGCAGGACCTGGTCAACCACCTGCGCGACAAGACCATCCCGGAGTGCGACCCAGGGCAGCGGGCTGACGGCCTACGTCGGCGGAACCACCGCCAGCTACATCGACCTGGCGACCAAGATCGGCGACAAGCTCTTCCTCGTCATCGGGATCGTCGTGGTGCTCAGCTTCCTCCTGCTGACCCTGGCCTTCCGCACCGTGCTCGTGCCGCTCATCTCCGCGCTGATCAACCTGCTCGCGGTCGCCGCCTCCTACGGGGTCTTGACCGCGGTCTTCGAGAAGGGGTTCGGGCTGTCGCTGATCGGCGTGGACCACGAGATGCCGGTGGTCAGCTACGTCCCCCTGATGATGTTCGCCATCCTGTTCGGCCTCTCGATGGACTACCAGGTGTTCCTGGTCTCGCGAATCACCGAGCGGCATCAGGGCGGCGCGGACAACAGCGAGGCAGTGAGGGCCGGGCTGGTGAACGCCGGGCGCGTGATCGCTGCCGCAGCGACGATCATGTTCGCCGTCTTCTTCAGCTTCGTGCTCAACGGCGACCCGGTCGTCAAGCAGTTCGGCATCGGGCTCGCGGTCTCGGTCGCCATCGACGCCCTCGTCGTCCTGCTGATCATGCCCGGGATCCTGGAGCTGACCGGGGAGCGGAACTGGTACATGCCGCGCTGGCTCGATCGCGCGCTGCCCGACCTGAAGGTCGAGGGCGATCCCGAGATGGAGGCCGAGACGCCCGCGACGCAGGCCACCGCCTGAGCCCAGCGGAAAACGGGTGGCTCCTCGGCTTCGCCTGCGGGGCCCCCTCGCACCTATCATCAGCCGCCCCGGGCGCGTAGCTCAGCGGGAGAGCGCTCCCCTCACACGGGAGAGGTCGCTGGTTCGATCCCAGCCGCGCCCATCCGACTGCTGCAATCAGTGCCCGCGGCGCCGCAGGGTGATCTGGAGGTCGAGGTGTGGATCTCCCGGGACATGAGCCCCGATCAGGTAGCCGCGCCGGCTGCGGGTGGCAACAGGGACGCCGCCGCTCGCAGGGACGGGCAGGTGACCGGCGAGCGCCACGGTGCCCCGCCCGGGAGCGAAGCGCACGATCGCCCTGGTCGGAGAGCCGTCGGTGAGCCCGCCGAGCAGGTAGACGAATCGGTCGAGGATGAGCGCGGCCGCGTCTGAGACCGGTCGCGGCAACCTGCCGACGATCCGCGAGCGGTGGGTGCGAACGTCGTATTCCTGGATCAGGCTGGTGGGCCGGCCATCCGCGCGCACGCCACCCAGGGCGTAGATCCGCTCGCCCAACGTCGCGGTCGCGTCCCCCTTCACTGGAATCCGCAACTTCACCCTCCGTCGGACCCGGGGCGACGCGAGCATCCGGCCCACCGATGCGGGCAGGGCACGCCGAGGCGCGAGAACGACGATCTTGCCCGGACTGTGAGCGCCGGCGAGCCGGTGGCTCGCGGATGCCCCGCCACTCAGGGTGTGTAGGCCGACCAGGGAGAGTGCGGCGATCGAACCGAGCAGGATCGCCAGGCGCACCGGGCCGCCCTCAGCAGCGCCAGCCATGAGACCGAGAGTCCCGCTGCGACCTTTGCCGAACCTAAGCCCTCCCGTGACGGGGAGGCGACAAACATGTAACCGTGCGGGCCGCCGGATGACTGAAGACCGTGAACTGGTCAAACGACTTCGCGACGGCGACGAGAGCGCCTTCGTCGAGCTGATCGATCGCTACGGCGCGACGATGCTGAGGGTCGCCCAGATGTACGTCCGCGACAGGGGCACGGCGGAGGAGGTCGTGCAGGAGACCTGGCTTGCGGTCCTCAACGGGATCGACCGCTTCGAGGAGCGCTCGAGCCTGAAGACCTGGCTCTTCCGGATCCTCACCAATCGCGCCAAGACGCGCGGGCAGCGGGATGGGCGCATGCTGCCCTTCTCGGCGCTTGCGACTGCCGGGGACGAGTCGGATGAGCCGTCGGTCGACCCGGATCGCTTCCTTGGACCCGACTCCCCGCACCCCGGGGCATGGGCCGCACCACCGGTGCCCTGGCCTCAGGAGAAGCTGCTCGAGACGGAGACGCTCAATGTGATCGAGATGGCGATCGACATGCTCCCCGAGGCCCAGCGCGAGGTCATCCTGCTGCGCGACGTCGACGGCTGGACGCCGATGGAGGTCTCGGAGGTCCTCGACATCACCGACGGCAACCAGCGGGTTCTGCTCCACCGTGCCCGCTCGAAGGTGAGGGCGGCGCTGGAGGAGTACCTGAACCCAGAGATCGCAGGAGGCGTCCTGTGAGCCTCTTCACCAGGGAGATGCCGTGTCAGGAGCTCGTCGAGCTCGTCACCGCCTACTTCGACGGCGCGCTCTCGCGCCGGGACCGGCGCCGCTTCGACGCGCACATCAGCGGCTGCGAGCACTGCACCGCCTACGTCGAGCAGATGCGCGTGATGATCGCGGCCACCGGCCGGGTCACCGAGGAGGACATCCCACCCGAGGCGCGCGAGGAGCTGCTCGCGGCCTTCCGGGCTGGAGCGACGGGCGAAGCGCCGACTAGCGCCGCTACTTCTGAATCTAGTCGGAGCCGAGCAGCTTCTCGAGCAGGTGCATGTAGTCGACGAGGCTGCGGGTGCCGAGGAAGTGCTCGAGGACCCTCTGTCTGCGCCGCCTCGCCGACCTCGGCGGCTCGCTGCGGGTCGGAGATGAACCCGTCGACGGCCTTCGCGACGGCCTCGAGGTCGGTGGGGTCGTCGATGAGAACGCCGGAGACCCCGTCCTCGATCTGGTCCTGGATCCCGCCCACTCTGCTCGCGACCATCGGGCGCGCCTTCCACATCGCCTCGGCGACGGTGAGTCCGAAGCCCTCGGCCAGGCTCTTCTGCAGGACCACGGTCGAGCGCCGCTGGATCGCGTTCACCATCGCGGCGTTCTCCTCGATGTCGTCCGTCGGCAGCGAGGCGAGGTGCACCCTCGCCCGCTTCTCATCGGGCAGCTCGTCTCGCCGGGCCTTGACTTCCTCGAGCACCTCGGCGCCCTCCGGATCGTCGGAGACGCCGGCGACCGAGGGACCGGCGAGGAGCAGGTGGGCGTCCCCGGAGCGCATGTGCTCGGCGAACGCACGGAGCACCCCGACGGGATCCTTGAGCCGGTCCCAGCGTGAGACCTGGGTGACGAGCGGGGCGTCGGGCGGGACCGGGCCGTCCTGGATCAGATCGCCGCTCCTGGTGACTCGAGCCTCGCTGCCGTCGAAACGGCGAAAGAGCGCGTGATCCTCCCCGCCGGACTCCTGCAACCCGACCACCGTCGAGGATGGCGCGCCACCGCCGCGGCATCGAGGTCCTGGTTCTTCGGCGAGAAGGCGTCGATCGACGGGGGCACGATCCAGACCCGGTCCTTGTCGAGCCCCTCCCAGACGAATCGCTCTCGCGAGAAGACGTAGGCGTCGGCGTCGGCGATGTAGCGCCGCAGGAAGTCCCAGGCCCCGCGTGCCAGCTCGCCGGGCCGGTCCACGCCGATGTGGCAGCGCCAGATCACCTTGATGCCGGCGGCGACCAGGTGCGGCACGAGACCGGCCGGCTGGGGGTCGTGGATGTAGACGATGTCGTCCGGGTGGATGAGGTCGACGAGCTCGGTGGCGGCCTCGGCCAACGCGGCCTCATAGACCTCACGCTCGGCCGGGCCGAGCGGCCCACCGTCCCCCTTCGACTCGTGCAGGTTGTTGTGGATCCGTTTCGTCACCCGGAAGAAGTCCGGGTTTCCCGAGATCGTCATCCAGCGCACGTCCACCCCGGCCCCCCGCGCGTAGGCCAGGAGCGACTGGAGCAGCTCGGCGACACCGCCGCCGCGCGCGGTCGAGTTCACGTGCCAGACGACCCGCCCGTGCAGCAGCTGCCGCGATTCGTCGATCGCCTCGTCGACCTCCGCGTAGCGCTCGCCGAGCAGCGCCTTGAAGCGCTCCAGCGAGAACGAGGAGACCTGTACCTCCTCAAGCGCTGCCATCCCACCGGACCCTAGTCGCCTCGGCCGCATCCATCTAGTCGGGCAGGCCACGCTATCCGAGCGGGCAACGCTCAAGCTGCGTGCCGGTCGGCCCGATAGCTCATCCATGGGCGCTGAGATCAAGCTGGAGCGCATCGTGGTCGAGACCGAGCGCTACAGCATCGTGGGCAACGTCACGCTTCCCGCCGAGGGATTTCACGGGCGCCTCTCGGACCTGCTCAACCGCGAGGGCGTCCGCTTCATCTCGCTGGTCGACGCGACCGTCACGGGCCACAATGGGGAGCGGTCCCAGCAGCACCCATTCGTCGCCGTGGCACGCGACCACGTCCAGGTCGCCTACGAGGCGGGCGAGCACCCCCAGCCTTCTTAGTTCACCGACGGGTCTGCGGGCATCCGGGCGAGCAGCGCGAACTCGCCGCCCTTGCGCGCCAGCACCTCGGACCAGAGGTCGCCGTCGCGGAACGGATCGTCCGGGTGAGCGTCCTCGACGATCCAGGACTCCTGTTCCAGCTCCCCATCCAGCTGGCCCGCCGCCCAGCCGGCGTAGCCGACGTAGATCCGCAGGCGATGGAGCTCGGGCGGATCGTCGAGATCCACCATCCCGACCGACCCGACGATCAGCTTGCTGGCTGCGGTCGAATCGGCGTGGTCACCGACGGCGGTGACCGCGTTCGGCTGGACGGGGCCGCCGACGTGGATCACGTGCTCGTCGCCGATCAGCTCCGCGAGCTCCGGCGAGGCCTCCCCGACGGTCGTCTCCGAGGGCCGGTTGAGGACGAGTCCGAAGGCCCCCTGGTCCGAGTGCTCGACCATCAGGATCACGGTCCTGTGGAAGTAATCCGGCATGCTCGGCGAGGCGATCAGCAGCTTGCCGCTCAGGCTCTCCGTCACCGTTCTCACAATAGGCTCCAGACATGGCCGTCAAGCTCTACGGGACGCCTCCCTCGCCCCCCTCGCACAGCGCCCGGCTGATGCTCGAGCGCAAGGGGATCGAGCACAAGGTGATCTGGCTGCTGCCGGGGATGTGGCCGGCCCTGCTGCGGACGCGAGGCTTCCGCGGCGGCACCGTGCCGGCGATGAAGGTCGACGGCCGGCGGATCCAGGGCTCCACCCTGATCTCACGCGAGCTGGAGCGCCTGCAGGCCGAGCCGCCCCTCTTCCCCGCCGACCCCGAGAAGCGCCGCGACGTCGAGGATGCCGAGCGCTGGGGGGACGAGGTGCTCCAGGATGTGCCCCGCCGCATCGTCCGCTGGCTGTCGGTGCACCGTCCGGAGACCAAGGTGATGATCGCCAAGGACGTCGGCATCCCCTTCCCGCGCTTCGCGGCCTGGATCAACACCCCGGCGGCGCGGCACCTGGCGAAGAAGGTGGACGCCGACGGTGAGATCCAGCGGGCGATCTCCCAGGTGCCCGAGGTCCTCGACCACGTCGACCAGCTGATCGCCGACGGGGTGATCGGAGGCGAGGAGCCGAACGCTGCCGACTTCCAGATTGCGAGCTCCGTGCGTGCCCTGCTCAACGTTGAGGACCTGAAGCCGGCTACGAATGGTCGCCCGGCCAGCGACCTCGCGCTGCGCTACCTGCCCGAGTTCGGCACCGACTTCCGTCCCGGGTTGCTGCCGGCGGAGTGGCTCGAGCCACTCAGGGCGTCAGAACGATCTTGAGCGCCTCGCGGTTGTCGTAGACGCGGTAGGCGTCGGGCGCCTCGTCGAGCTTCATGTGGTGGGTGACCAGCGGGGCCGGGTCGAGCTCGCCGGAGGCGAGGAGGTCGAGCACCGGGTCGACGTGCTTGATCACGTTGGCGTGGCCGCTGGTCAGGGTGAGGGCCTTGATCCAGAGGACTCCCATGTGGACCTCGGCGCGCTCCGCATAGACCCCGGTGACAGAGACCGTCCCCGCCTTGCGGGCCAGGCGCAGCGCCAGGTCGAGCGCCTCGGGATGCCCTACGGCGTCGACCGCCAGGTCCACCCCGCGCCCCTCTGTCAGCTTCTTGACCTCGGCGCGGGGGTCCTGCTCGGTGAGGTGCACCGGCGTCGCCCCGAAGGATTCGGCCATCCGCAGGCGGTCCTCGACCGTGTCGATCGCCACCACCTCCGAGGCGCCGGCCGCCTTCGCCGCCTGTACCGCGCAGAGCCCGACCGGGCCCAGGCCGAGAATCGCGGCGGTCTCGCCCTCTGCGAGCGGCCGCGAGTCGATCGCGTGGTAGGCGGTGCCCATCACGTCTCCGGCGAACAGCGCCACGTCATCGGTGAGCCCGTCGGGGACCTTGCGCAGGGTCAGGTTCGCGTGTGGGACCAGCAGCAGCTCCGCCTGGGCGCCCTGCAACTCGCCGAGCGCCTTGCCGTGACCGAAGACGCGGGCGTGATCGCACTTGTGGAACTCCTCGCGCCTGCAGTAGAAGCACTCGCCGCAGGCGGTCCCGTAGGTGCCGAGCACACGGTCGCCGGCCGCCACCCGGCTCACGTCGTCGCCGACGGCGACCACCTCGCCGACGAACTCGTGGCCGATCACGAAGCCCGGCTCGATCTGCACCCGCCCGTGGTAGATGTGGAGGTCCGAGCCACAGATGCCGCTCGCCTGGACCCGGACGATCGCGTCGTCGGGCTCGAGCAGCTCCGGCTCGGCGACCTCGTCGACCTGGACCTCACCGGGCGCCTGGAAGGTGACCGCTCTCATACACGGAGCGTATAGACGCGTTCCGCATAAGATCGGTGTGCGATGGGGATCGAGAAGTCACGCCCGGTGCTGATCACGGGTTGTTCGACCGGCATCGGCCGGGCCACGGCCGAGCGGCTGGCGGACGAGGGCTACAACGTTCACGCGACTGCGCGCAGCCCCGAGGCGATCGAGGATCTCGCCGCGCGGGGGATGAAGACCCACGCGCTGGACGTCACCGATGAGGGCTCGATGGAGGCGGCGGTGACCGAGGTCGAGAAGGACGGACCAGTCGGTGGCCTCGTCAACAACGCCGGCTACAGCCAGAGCGGCGCGATCGAGACGATCCCGATGCAGAGCGTCCGCAGGCAGTTCGAGACCAACGTCTTCGGGCTGATCCGGATGTGCCAGCTGGTGCTGCCCGGGATGCGGAGCGCGGGCTCGGGCCGGATCGTGAATCTGAGCTCGATGGGCGGCAAGCTCGTCTTCCCCGGCGGGGGCATCTACCACGCCACGAAACACGCGGTCGAGGCCCTCTCGGACGCGCTCCGCTTCGAGGTCCGCGAGTTCGGCGTCGACGTGGTCATCATCGAGCCGGGGCTGATCGTCACCGACTTCGGCGAGACCGCGGCGGGCAGCCTCGCCGAGGTCGACGAGCACGGCCCATACGCCGACTTCAACGCGGAGGTCGCGAAGGTGACGGCCAATGCGTACACCGGATCGATGGCGCGCTTCGGGGCGGGGCCGGAGGCGGTGGCGGCGAAGATCTCCAAGGTGCTCTCGGCGAACCGGCCGAACACCCGGTACAAGGTGACCGCCTCGGCCAAGCTCATGATGGGGATGCGAAGGCTGATGACCGACCGGATGTGGGATCGGATGGTCCGCTCGCAGTACCCGCCTCCCAAGCCCGGCGCCTGACGCCAGGCGGGAGGTTTGAAACGCGCCGGATCCGCAAATGATCCGGCCATGGCGACCACTCGCACGGTCGAGCGTCCCCTAGTCCAATCTGAGGCCGTCTTCTTCGGCGTGATCGCCGCGATCGGGCTCGGCGCCTCACTGGCCGCGCTGGTTCTGGGTGGTCTCGTGGCCGCTGGGGTGACCGACCTCAGCCAGGACGCGGCGAGCCTGGTCGACCGGATGGCGGCGGGCGGCGGGGCAATCGCGGTCGCGATCCTCGCGCTCAGCTATCTGGGTGGGGGCTACGTCGCCGCCAGGATGGCTCGATTCGACGGCTGGCGGCAGGGTCTCGGGGTCTGGTTGTTCAGCGTCCTGCTCGTCGGAGCCGCCGCGACCTCGGCCTGGGTCGCGGGCGGCGAACTCGACCCAAGCCAGTCCATCGCGCTGCCGAGCAACCCGATCGACGAGGGGCCGCTGAGCGACAACGGCTGGGTCCTCGCCGCCGTCGCCGGCCTGGTCCCCCTCGTCTTCGCGGTCATCGGCGGGATGCTGGGAGAGCGCTTCCATCGCGCGGTCGATCAGGTCAGCGTCGTCGAGACGGAGCCCGAGCAGGAGGAAGAGACCGAGCCGATAGCCTGGGCATGACGAGCCGCCCATGTCCAGGGCCCTGCTGATCATCGACTTCCAGAACGACTTCACCTCCGGCGGGGCGCTGGAGGTGACGGGCGGGGACGAGATCGCCGAGCCGGTGAAGCGGCTCGCGGACCAGTTCGATCACGTCTTCGCCACCCGCGACTGGCACCCCCCGGACCACGCCTCCTTCGAGACCGAGGGCGGCCCGTGGCCTGTGCACTGCGTGCAGGGCACGCGCGGGGCCGAACTCCATCCCGCGATGCGCGACGTCGAGGTCGACGCGATCGTCGATGTGGGCGTCGAGAGGGATGACGAGGGCTACTCCGGCTTCGAGAACTCGAAGCTCGCCGACCTCCTTCATGAGGCCGGCGTCGACGAAGTGGCCGTCGTGGGCCTGGCGACCGACTACTGCGTGCGCGCCTCCGCGATCGACGCCTGCCGCGAAGGCTTCGACACGACGGTGGTCACGGACGCCATTCGCCCCGTCGAGGTCAACCCAGGTGACGGCGAGCGTGCCCTAGAGGACATGAAGCGTGCCGGCGCGAAGCTGGCGATGTCCCGCGAGCTCTCGCCCGCCGCCCGGTGAGCCCTCGAGCCCGAGGCTCGGCGCTCGACCTGCTGAGCGAGGAGGAGCGCCGCGAGCTTCGCCGCAGCAGCCAGCCCCGCTGGATCGAGCCGATGAAGGCTGTCCTCCACGACCGCCCGTTCTCGGACCCGGACTGGATCTATGAGCGGAAGCTGGACGGCGAGCGCTGCCTCGCCTACCGCACGCCCCAGGGAGTCAGACTCCGCTCACGCACCGACAAGGTGCTCAACAACTCCTACCCCGAGCTCGTCGAGGGCCTGGAGCGTGCACCCTCACCGGAGTTCATCGTCGACGGGGAGATCGTCGCGTTCAGCGGCAACATCCCGAGCTTCTCGCGCCTTCAGGGCAGACTGGGGATCTCCGACCCCGAGCGCGCGCGGCGCACCGGCATAGCCGTCTACTACTACCTCTTCGACATCATCCATCTCGAGGGGTACGACACCACGCGGTTGCCCGTACGCCCCCGGAAGCGGCTGTTGCGCGGTGCTCTCGACTTCCATGGGCACGTTCGCTTCCTTCCCCATCGGAACCGGGACGGCGAGAAGCTCTTCGTGGACGCCTGCCGCCGGGGGCTCGAGGGGCTGATCGCGAAGCGCGCGGAAAGCCGCTACTCGAGCAAACGCTCGACCGACTGGCTGAAGCTGAAGTGCTCTCACGAGCAGGAGCTGGTCATCGGGGGCTTCACCGCGCCCCAGGGCAAGCGCACCGACTTCGGCGCCCTGCTGGTCGGCTACTACGAGGACGGCGAGCTGCGCTACGCCGGCAAGGTCGGCACTGGCTTCGACCAGCGGACGCTGTCCGACCTCGGCGGGCAGATGCGAAAGCTCGAACGACCCGATCCCGCCTTCGCCGACGTCCACCCGGTCCCGAAGGGCACGCATTGGATCGCGCCGCGCCTGGTGGGACAGTTCGCTTTCAGCGAGTGGACCCGCGACGGTCGCCTCCGCCACCCCCGATATCTCGGCCTGCGCGACGACAAGCGGCCCAAGGAGGTCGTCAGAGAGCGTCCGCAGACAACTGCTTCTCGTAAGGGCCGCGGCCGGTGAGGCAGGTGGCCCCGGCCCGGGCGGCCAGGGCGAGCGCCTCGTCTGGACCACGGCCGTCCGCGAGCGCAAAGGTGAGGGCGGCGGCAAAGGAGTCCCCCGCTCCGTAGGTGTCGGCGATCGGGCCGGGCAGCGGCGCGGCGGCCCAGGTACCTCTCTGCCCCCTTGCCTCCTCGTACCGGCCCCCCTCGGCCCCGCGGGTCGCGACCAGGAGGGTCGGTGGCGGGTCGAGCGCCTTCGCGAAGGCGGTCTCGAACTCATCCCTATCGCTGTAGACGAGCGCGTCGAGGCGCACACCCTCCTCATGGAGAACGCGGCCGGCCCGGGGCGAGGCGACGAGCACGCCGGCGGTGCGGGCGGCATGGAGCGCCTCGGCGTCGCCGGCCGTCAGGTAGACGCCGTCCGCCTTGCGCAGGTCGTCCCAGTGGAGCGGGTCCCGTCCGCGCGGCTCCAGGCGCTCGCCGATCGTGATGATCGTGCGCTCGCCGTTGGAATCCAGAAAGGTGAGGCCCCGGCGGGTGGGGCTCTCGCGCGTCGCGTCGCCCACCGTCACCCCCAGCTCTGCGAGCCGAGCCCGCGTGCGCCGGGCGAGCTCGTCGTCGCCGAGGGCGGTGAAGAAGGTGGCCGATCCGGCGAGGCGCGCCAGCTGAACCGCCGCGACCGCCCCTCCCCCCGCCGGCTCCTCGAAGCTGTCGCGCGCGTGCACGATCTCGCCGGCGGCCGGAACGTGGTCGCCGCGCACGAACTCGATCCACTCGACGTGTCCGACGACCGCTGCGCGCACCGAGGGGATTCTGGCGGGCCGGGTCCTAGGCCGTCGCCAGCAGGGACCCGACGGTGGCCCTCGAGCAACTCGACGATCAGATGCCGCATCTGCTGGTTGTCATCGCCGACCAGGATCCGAGACATCGCTCTCCCTCTCACACACTCGCCGAAATTTCTCTCCCAATCTGTACCGAATTATGGGTAATCGCGTTACGCTTTCACCAAGTGGAGAAAACAGTGGAGCTGGACTTCCGGACGTTGTTCGAGGCTCTTCCGGGTCTCTATCTCGTCCTCGACCCTGAGCTGCGAATCGTCGCCGCAAGCGACGCATTCCTCGCAGCGACCATGACCAAGCGCGACCAGATCGTCGGGCGCGGGATCTTCGACGTCTTCCCCGACAACCCCGACGATCCGAAGGCGAGCGGGGTGAGCAAGCTCGGGGCGTCGCTCAATCGCGTCCGCCGGCAACGTACACCCGACGCCATGGCCATCGGGAAGTACGACATCCCGCGTCCCGAGGAGCAGGGTGGCGGCTTCGAAGAGCGCTTCTGGAGCCCCAGGAACATCCCCGTGCTGGATGAGTCCGGCCAGCTCGCCTACATCCTCCACCGAGCTGAGGACGTGACCGAGTTCGTCCGCCTGACGAAGCGGCGCACCGAACAGGACGCGGAGATCTTCCTCCGCACGCAGGAGCTCCAGCAGCTCAACGAGCAGCTTCAGGCGGCCGACCGCGCCAAGAACGAGTTCCTCTCCCGGATGAGCCACGAGCTCCGCACTCCCCTCGCCGCGATCATGGGATTCAGTGAGCTGTTCGCCCTCGCCGATCTGGACGAGAAGAAGAGCGAGTGGGCAGCAACCCTCCTGAGGGCGGGAAAGCACCTGCTCCAGCTCGTGGACGAAGTGCTCGACATCTCGCGGATCGAGGCCGGGGAGCTCTCCATATCGGTCGAGCCGGTAGCGGTTGCGCCGCTCCTCGCCGACGCGATGGAGATGATCGAGCCGATGGCGGAGGGTCGGCGGGTCACGATCCACCAACCCGACATCGAAGACGGGTGCCGCTACGTCAGGGCCGACACCCAGAGGCTCAAGCAGGTGCTGATCAACCTGCTCTCGAACGCGGTCAAGTACAACCGCGAGGGAGGCGAGGTCGAGGTCTCCGCGGAGAGGGGCGGCTCGGATTGGGTTCGGATCCGCGTGACGGACACGGGTCCGGGCGTCGATCCGGACTCGTTCGAGAAGCTCTTCACTCCGTTCGAGCGACTCGACGCAGGGGCCGACGTCCAGGGGACGGGGCTTGGCCTCGCGCTCTCGCGGAGCCTGGTCGAGGCGATGCAGGGATCCTTGACCGTGAGCAGCACCCCCGGTGAGGGCAGCACCTTCACGGTCGAGCTGCGGAT
This sequence comes from uncultured Solirubrobacterales bacterium, assembly GCA_963777575.1. Lineage (GTDB taxonomy): Bacteria > Actinomycetota > Thermoleophilia > Solirubrobacterales > 70-9 > DASUPK01. Next base: position 112,251 of record CAVZRH010000008.1, read on the forward strand.
GGGGCGAGCCCGCAGCGGTCGTGGCCGCGGCCGCGGAACGGGACGCCGGAGAGCTTGTCGCGAAGCGGTCGTACGACGGCGAGCGGCGCCTGCTCTACGTCGAGGACACGGTCGCGAACATCCGGCTGGTCGAGGAGATCCTCAGCGCGCGACCGAGCATCCGGCTACTGCCGGCAGGTATGGGCTCGCTCGGCATAGAGCTCGCCACGGAGCACCGGCCCGACCTCGTGCTGCTCGACCTCCACCTGCCGGACATCGGCGGCGAGGAGGTCCTCGCCAGGCTGCGCGCCGACGAGCGGACGAAGGACATCCCGGTCGTCGTTCTCAGCGCCGACGCGACCGATCGCACCCCCGGGCCCCTGCTCGATGCCGGGGCACAGGCCTACCTGACCAAGCCGATCGGAGTCCGCGACCTGCTCGAGGTGGTCGACGCCTACGTGGCAAGCTGAGGCTGTGCAGGGGCTACCCGATCAGAGCGAGACGCTCGTCTGCGACCGTGGTCGCGGCCTGATCGCTGCGCAGGTGTCCGGTCACCGCGCCGACGAAGTGCCGACGGTCGAGTGCCAGCAGCCGGCAGCCGGGTAGCGCGGTGACGGTCGCAGTCCGCGGCATGTCGTTGAGGAGGGCGATCTCGCCGAAGCACTCACCGGCCGTCTGCGTCTGGCGAGGGCCATCGTCTACGTCGATCTCCACCTCCCCCGCGGCGATCAGGTAGAAGCGCTTCCCCGGCTCCCCCTGGGTGACGATCTTCTCCCCCGGCTCCGGGCTGACGGGGACCAGGTCGTGGCTGAGGCGCTCCAGCGTGTCCATCGGCAGCGGGGCGAAGATCGGGTGGTCGCGGAGCAGCCGGAAGCGGTCCTCCTCGACCGGCGCGCCGATCTCCATGGCGCGCAGCGCGGACCAGCGCAGGAGCGCGAAGGCCGGGAGGATCGCTGCGAACGCGATCACCGTTCCCCGCACCCCGAGGAGTGCGATCAGGCCGGGGACCGCGATGGACCCCAGACCCATGGCCGCGAACTTGGACGACTCGAGGAATGACAGCGCGCGCGCCAGCGTCTCGTCGGAGCCCAGCCGCTGGAGCAAGGTCAAGGCCGCGACCTCGACGAACGTGTACCCGGCGCCCATCCCGAGCCAGGCGACATAGCCGACCGCGGCGACCACCCAGATTCCCGGCAACGCGAGCGAAGCGCCCGCGAGCAGGCAGCCGAGCGCGAGTCCCGCAGCGAGTTGGCCGCGGTGGAGGAGCACCGCGAGGGCTGCGCCCCCCAGGAGAGCGCCGATTCCCCAGGCGGCATTCAGATAGCCGACGGCTCCCTGACTGAGCCCGAGCAGGTCGAGCGCGACGATCACAGCGAGCACATCGGCGGCGCCCTCGAAGAAGAACATGAGCGTCATCGCGATCCCGACCAGCCGGAGGCGCGAATCGGCAAGCAGGACCCTCGCCCCCGTCCCGAGTTCGCTGAGCACGCTCCACGAGGTCTCGGCGACATAGACCGGACGCCTGTCACGGCGGAGGCGGGCGAGCAGTACGGCGGACAGCAGGCCGGCGATCGCCGCCGTCGCGAAGACCGCCTGCGGGGTGGCGACCGCGAGCAGGATCCCGCTGACCGCGCCCGCCGCCAAGAAGCCGACGTTGTCCATCGCGCTGTGCGCGACGTTCGCCGCCGAGAGCTCCTGCGGGGTCCGGGCGAGGAGCGGCATCAGTGCTCCCTCGGCCGGGACATAGGGACTGATGGCCACGGTCGAGAGCCCCGCAAGGGCGAACACGACCGCGACCGGCGCGTCCATGGCTGCCGCGACCGCGGCTCCGCCGAGCAGCGCGGCACTGGCCAGTGCGCTCGCAACGAGCACGATCTGCCTGGGCGCCCGGTCACCGATCAACCCACCGAAGGGAGCGGCGAAGGCACCCGGCAGCAGCCGCACGAGTGCGGCGACACCGACCGCCGTCGCACCGCTGGCATCGAAGGCGTAGACCCCGAGCGCGATCGCGAACGACCAGATCGCCAGGGACTCGGCGGCCCAGGCGAGCTGCAGGCGCCGCATCTCGCGGTTGCTGAAGACAACCGCCACGGCCCGGAGCGATCTCCCCAGAGCCTCCGTGCTCACGGGTTGACCCTATACGGCTAGGTCACGTTCCCAAGCCGGCGATTCAGCGCCTCGTGCAACGAGCGAACGACGAGAGCTCCGTCCCCGACGGCCGACGCAACACGCTTGGTCGACCCAGTTCGCACATCCCCGACTGCGAACACGTCGGGTCGAGTGGTCTCCAGAAGCAGGGGTTGGCGGTCGTCGCCATCTCGGTGGTCGGTGAAGCTCCGATGACCCCGAGCCTCTTCGCCGGTGACGATGAATCCCTTCTGGTCAAGACCGACCAGGCCGTCGAGATCCTCGGTCCGGGGGGAGGCGCCGATCATCGCGTAGACGCCCTTGGTGCTCAGTCGACGCTCGCCCTGATCGCCGCCGACGAGGGTGACCGCCTCGAGCTCCTCGCCGCCTTGAAGCGCCTTCACCTCACATCCCTCCAAGATCTCGACGTTGTCGGCGCCCTCGATGCGATCGATCAGGTAGCGCGACATGGTCGCGGCCAATGACCGTCGCACGACAAGGTGGATTCGACGCGCGTAGGAAGCCAGATTGACCACCGCCTGCCCGGCCGAGTTGCCGCCGCCTACCACCACCACGTCCTCGTCCGAGGCGTGGATGGCCTCGAGATGTGTGGCCGCGTAGAAGAGACCTTGACCCTCAAAGCGCTCAGCTCCGTCGGCCGGCAGGCGGCGATAGTCGGCACCGACGGCGAGAACCACGAAGCGGGCGCGCACCTGCTGACCGTCTTCGAGCGTCAGTGGGCGCAGTCCATCGCGACTGGAATCGGAGAACCGACAACCTCCATGGGCGCTGGAGATGACGGCACCGAACTTCCGTGCCTGCAGGGTCGCCCGCTGGGTCAGGTCCGACCCCGACAGACCGGTCGGAAAGCCGAGGTAGTTCTCGATCCGAGCGCTGGTTCCCGCCTGCCCCCCCGGGGCGAACCGCTCGATGACCAGCGTGCTGAGGCCCTCCGAGGAGGCGTAGACGGCGGAGGCCAGGCCCGCCGGACCCGCCCCCAGCACCGCGATGTCGAACGTTCTCTGATCGACCTTGGCGCGCAGGCCGAGCTCGTCAGCGACCTGCTTGACGGTCGGGGACCGCAGCACGCTGTGGGTCCGAACAAGGACCGGGCACTCCTCGATCTGGATTCCCAGCCGGTCGAGCAGCGCCTTGCTCTCCTCGTCCCTGTCGATGTCATGCCAGCTGAACGGGACCAGATTCCGCTCGAGCAGCTCGCGGATTGCGAAGGCATCCCCCGACGAACGCTTTCCGATCAGCAGCTCATTGCCGAGGCCCTCCCCTCGCAGCCACTCGCGACGAGCGATCATGGTGCGCAGGAGCAGGTCGCCCAGTTCTGTTGAGCTGGCGACCAGCGTGCGCAGGACATCGGGAGGTACGACCAAGATCGAGCTCTGCTCGGCGACGATGCCGCGGGCGATCACCGGCTCGCCCGTGAACATGGCGATGTCCGCGGCGAAGGTTCCGGGCCGGCACTGGGCGAAGTAGCGATCACCCTCGGGTTGGCGGTCGATGACGTCGACCGCTCCCGACAGGATCACGAAGAAGGGCGTATCCCGCTGGCCCTGCTCGAACAGGACCTCCCCCGGGGAGAGGGACCAGGTCTCGGCGTTCTCCGCCAGCTCGTCGATCTGGGCTGCGGTGAGGTGCGGGAACAGGATCGGATGGTCCGGATCCAGGAAGCCTTCCATTGGGGCCGGTGAGGTGTATCGGCTGATGATCGAAGGGTGCCACGTGACGTTGGACAAAGCGGAGCTTGTTCCTGGCGGGGGTCCGCGATACGGTCAAGATAAATCTCCCTGAGCGGACTCGGGGTGCAAAGGAGGAGACCGTGGCAAAGAACGTGACGTTGGATGCCGCACAGAAGATCGTCGATGGAGCGCGCGCCAAGGCCGACGAGATCGGAGTGCCGATGAACATCGCCGTCGTCGACGACGGCAACAACCTGACCGCGTTCGGGCGTATGGATGGCGCCTGGCTCGGATCGATCGACATCGCCCAGAACAAGGCGTACACCGCCCGGTCATTCGACATGTCGACGAAGGATCTGGCGCCGCTCGCGCAGCCGAACCAGCCGCTCTACGGGATCGAGGCGAGCAACCAGGGCCAGCTGATCGTCTTCGCCGGCGGGATTCCGCTGATGGACGGCGACGATGTCGTCGGAGCGATCGGCGTCAGCGGCGGCAGCGTCGAGCAGGACCACGAGGTTGCCGAAGCCGGCGTCGCAGCTTTCTAACGGAGGGAAATCATGGCTGACAACAGAGGTGTTGCCTACATCGAGCCTGGCAAGGTCGAGGTCCAGAACATCGACTTCCCGGAGTTGGAGCTGAAGGACGGGCCCGGGGTTCATCCCGACAACGTCGGGCGCAAGACCCCCCACGGGGCGATCCTGCGGATCGTCTCGACGAACATCTGCGGCTCGGATCAGCACATGGTTCGCGGGCGCACGACCGCGCCCGCAGGGCTGATCCTCGGCCACGAGATCACCGGCGAGGTGATCGAGGCCGGACCGGACGTCGAGTTCATCAAGGAGGGTGACCTCGTCTCGGTGCCCTTCAACATCGCCTGCGGCCGCTGCCGCAACTGCAAGGAGGGCCACACCGGCGTCTGCCTGACCACCAACCCCGATCGGCCCGGGTCGGCCTACGGCTATGTCGACATGGGCGGCTGGGTCGGCGGCCAGGCCAACTACGTGATGGTCCCCTACGCGGACTGGAACCTGCTCAAGTTCCCGGACAAGGAGCAGGCGATGGAGAAGATTCTCGACCTGACGATGCTCAGCGACATCTTCCCCACGGGCTACCACGGGTGCGTCAGCGCGGGCGTGACCTCGGGCTCGACGGTCTACGTCGCCGGGGCGGGACCCGTCGGGCTCGCCGCTGCCCATTCGGCGCAGTTCCTGGGCGCCGGCGTGGTGATCGTTGGCGATCTGATTGCCGAGCGGTTGGAGCAGGCACGCTCATTCGGTTGCGAGACTGTCGACGTCTCCAAGGGCGATCCGAAGGACCAGATCGAGCAGATCCTCGGGGTCCCAGAGGTGGACTGCGCCGTGGACGCCGTTGGATTCGAGGCGCGCGGCCATGGCGAGGAGGGCTCGGCGGTCGAGGAGCCCGCCACGGTGCTGAACTCGATCATGGAACTGACCAAGGCCTCCGGCAAGCTCGGCATCCCCGGCCTATACGTGACCGGCGATCCGGGAGCTGCCGACGATGCTGCCAAGGAGGGGTCGCTATCGATCCGGATCGGCCTCGGGTGGGCGAAGTCCCACAGCATCACCACCGGCCAGTGCCCGGTGATGCGCTACCACCGCGGACTGATGAACGCGATCCTCAACGACCGGGTCCAGATCGCCAAGGCGGTGAATGCCACCGTGATCACGCTCGACGATGCGCCCCAGGGCTACAAGGACTTCGACTCGGGGGTCGCTCGCAAGTACGTGCTCAACCCCAACGAAATGATCGCCGCCTGAACCAGGCGATCGACAGCGGACAAAACACGCCTGGGATGGCGTCCCAACGAGGAGTGGAGAGATGAGCAGCTACGCGGTCGTAAACCCTGCGACGGGAGAGAAGGTCGAGGAGTATCCGGAGGCCTCCGACGCGGATCTTTCCGCCGCGATCGCGGCGGCCGAGAAGGCGCACGCCGAGTGGTCGCATACGAGCTCGGTCGCCGACCGCGCGCGCCTGGTCCAGAAGGTCGCGGACTTCCACGGCGAGAGGCGGGAGGAGCTCGCCGCCATCGCCGTCAAGGAGATGGGCAAGCCGATGGAACAGGCCCTGGGTGAGGTCGACTTCTGCGTCGACATCTACGGCTACTACGCCGAGAGGGCCGAGGAGTTCATGAAGGATGAGGCGATCGACCTGCTGGCGGGCGACGGCTCGGCCCTGATCCGCAGGACCTCCATGGGGCCGCTCATCGGGATCATGCCCTGGAACTTCCCCTACTACCAGGTGGCCCGCTTCGCCGGCCCCAACCTGATCGTGGGCAACACGATCCTGCTGAAGCCAGCGCCGCAGTGCCCCGAGTCTGCCGAGGCGATGCAGAAGATGTACGACGACGCCGGCTTCCCCGAAGGGGCCTTCCAGACGATCCTCGCGTCTAACGACCAGATCGCGGAGATGATCGCCGACCCCCGGATCCGGGGCGTCTCGCTCACGGGCTCCGAGCGCGCCGGGTCCGCCGTCGCCGAGATCGCCGGCCGCAACCTGAAGAAGGTCGTGCTCGAGCTAGGAGGCTCGGACCCGTTCATCCTGCTGAAGACCGGCGACCTGGACGAGGCCGTCCAAGCCGCCGTCGGCGCCCGGCTGGACAACACGGGCCAGTCTTGCAACGCCGCCAAGCGGTTCATCGTGGCCGACGACCTGTACGACGACTTCCTCGAGAAGTTCAGCGCGAAGATGAAGGAGGCCGAGCCGGGCGACCCGACGGCCGACGACACCGAGGTCGGCCCCCTGTCGTCTACGACCGCCGCCGAGCGCCTGCAGGACCAGCTCGACCGCGCGGTGAAGCAGGGAGCCGAGGTCGTGGTCGGGGGCGAGCGGAAGGACAACTTCTTCCCGACCACCGTGCTGACCGGGATCACCGAGGACAACGACGCGTACCGCGAGGAGTTCTTCGGGCCCGTGGCGAGCGTCTACAAGGTCGGGTCCGAGGAGGAGGCCATCGAGCTTGCGAATGACACGCCGTTCGGCCTGGGCTCCTATGTCTTCACGGACGACTCCGAGCAGGCGATGCGCGTCGCGAACAGCCTCGAAACGGGGATGGTGTTCGTGAACGGCGTCGGCCTGGACGGGGCGGAGCTGCCATTCGGCGGCGTCAAGCGCTCCGGCTTCGGCCGGGAGCTGGGCCCGTACGGCATGGACGAGTTCGTCAACAAGAAGCTGATCCGGGTCGCCAAGTAACCGTCTAGTACCGCTCTCGCCGCGATGAATCGGCACTGGGCCGCGAAAACCTGCCTGTTTAGCGGAGGGGGTGGGATTCGAACCCACGAGGGACCCGAAGGCCCCTAACGGTTTTCGAGACCGCCCCGTTCAACCACTCCGGCACCCCTCCGGGGCGGGGAGAAGGCTAGCGACGCTACGGCTAGCCGACGGCGAGCGTGTTGCGTCTCTAGGCGCCGGCGGGCAGCTTGCCCTCGAGCACGTAGCGGAGCACGTCCACGACCTGGGCCGGCGTCTCGGCCGTGGCCATCGCCGCGCGGTCGATCTCCTTCAGCGCGTGGGTGGTGTCGGGGTCGTGCAGGGTGATGATCGGCTTGCCGAGCGCAGCCGCGAAGCCCGCGTCGAAGGCGGCGTTCCACTGCTTGTACTGGTCGCCGAAGCGGACGACGACCACGTCGGCCTGGCGCACCAGGGTCTGGGTGCGGATCGCGTTCACCCCGGCGCCCTTGTGGTCCTTCCAGAATCCCTCCGACTCCTGGCCGAGGATCGCGACGCCGACGTCGTCGGAGGCTGCGTGATCCGTGACCGGCGAGGTGAAGGTGATTTCGAGGCCAGCCTGCTCGGCTCCGGCCGCGATCTGATCACGCCAGTCCGAGTGGATCTCACCGGCGAGATAGACGTTCCAGGCCACGCCACGATCTTATTGCCCGCGCGATGGCTTCTAGACTCCAGCGTTCATGCGAGGGTGCTCCGATAGGAGCAACCCGTTTCATGGAGAGGTGTCCGAGTGGCTTAAGGAGCTCGCTTGGAAAGCGAGTGGGCGGGTTAAACCGCCTCGTGGGTTCGAATCCCACCCTCTCCGCTCCGGTGTGACGACGAGGGAGAGGGTTCCCGACACGCTTCAGCTGAATCGAACTTCGAGGGCCGCGCGCGGCGCCTCCGCGCGCGGCCCCCTCAACTCAGTTCCCCGACTACGCGGCGGCGGGCTCTGCCGGCGTCGAGCCTGACCGCGCCCGCATCGACAGCATGATGCTGGCGATGATGACCCAGAGGCCAGCCCCCAGGCCGCCGATGAACCCGATCGGGCCGGCAAGCGAGACCACCCCGAACACGATTCCCCACCAGCCGAGCCACTTCGGCAGGGCTCCGCTCTTCAGCACAGCGAATCCGACCGACCAGTTGAACACGAGCACTCCGAGCAGGAACGGCAGGAAATCGTTGTCCCAGATCGCCTGGATCGTCTGGATCTCGGGCGCCGGGATGTCATCGACCGCCTCCGCGGCCGCGAACATGAGCATGCCGTCGATCGCAGCGCCAGTGGCGACGATCGCAATCCCGATCAGCGGCAAGATCGAGAGCATCAACCCGGCCCCTGGCTCGAAGACCTTGCGCAGGTAGGCCCCGAAGAAGATCAGGAAGCCCCCAGCCACCGCACCGATGAATGAGCCGATCTCGGCTGCATCCTTGTTGTCGCGATACCACTGGGCGACCGCAGCAGGCCCATCGTCCGCGCCCTTCGGCCCTCCGGTGACGATGATGCTGATGATCAGCAACACGGCGAAGCCGAGGCCCGTGACCAAGGGCACCCATGCCTTGTTGTTTCTATCCATGCGCGTTCCTCCTCTTTTCGGACGCCTCCCCCAAGGCGTTCTTACGGGGATTGCCCCACGGCTAGTGGCAGCGCGCACGAGTATCCCAGCGCCGTCGGTCGTCGAATAGGGTTCGCGCGCAATGGCCCAGGTGCCGACGGTGACGGGGATGGTCGAGGCCGATCAGCTCGGCACGACGCTGATCCACGAGCACCTGCGCAACGCGGACGAGGCGGTCCGCAACCAATGGCCGCACGTGGGAGCCGTCAAGGAGGAAGCGCCCCACGAGGTCTCGGCCGATCAGGTCTACGACATCGCCGTACGCGAGGCGAAGGCCGCGGTGGACCTCGGCGTCAAGACGATCGGCGAGCCGACCGCGATGTTCTTGGGCCGCGACGTCGAGTTCATGCGCCGCGTCGCCGAGGAGACCGGTCTTCAGGTGATCCCCTGCACCGGGATCTACACCTACGACTACCTGCCGCAGTTCTTCATGAACCGCGATCCCGACCAGATCGCCGAGCTCTTCGTGCACGACATCGAGAACGGGATCCAGGGAACCGACATCAAGGCGGCGTTCATCAAGTGCGCCGCCGACGAGCCCGGCGTGAACGAGAACATCGAGAAGGTTCACCGCGCCGCTGCACGCGCCAGCGTCCAAACCGGTGCGCCGATCATGGCCCACTCACGGCCGGCCAGCAACACCGGCCCGCGGCAGGTCGAGATCTTTCTCGAGGAGGGCGTCGAGCCGGGAAAGATCCAGATTGCCCACACGGGCGACAGCGACGACCTCGACTACATCGAGGGTCTGCTGGAGACCGGCGTCTGGATCGGTCTCGACCGCTACGGCCTCGACATCTTCCTGCCCTACGAGAAGCGCCAGGCGACCGCCAAGGCCCTGCTCGAGCGGGGCTACGCCGACCGGATCTTCCTCTCGGCCGATTCCGTGGCGACGACCGACTGGTTCCCGCTCAACGTCATCGATGCCCTGATCGCCTCAGGCGCGGCGCACGACTGGACGATCCGCATCGTCCACGAGCGGGTTCTGCCCGAGCTCCGCGAGTGGGGAATGACCGAGGAGCAGGAGCGGACGATGATGGTCGAGAACCCGGTCCGCTGGCTGACTGGCTGAGCCTCGGCCTACATAGGCTTCGCCAATGGCCGACATCAACGATCCCGGGCTGCTGACGCCGGCCGAGACCTCGCTGCTGATCGACCGCTACGAGATCACGATGGCGGCGAGCTACCACCGCCTTGGGCGCAACGACCGGGCCGTCTTCGAGCTCTTCGTCCGCAAGCTTCCGCCCCACCGCGACTGGCTGGTCGTCTGCGGGCTCGGCCCGACGCTGCGGATGCTCGCCGAGATGCGCTTCGGGCCGGCCGAAGTCGAGTACCTGGGAACGCTCGGCTTCGACGACGACTTCCTGCGCTACCTGGAGGGATTTCGCTTCGGCGGTGACATCGACGCGATGCCGGAGGGGACGATCGCCTTCCCGAACGAGCCGCTGGTCCGCGTGACCGCGCCGCTGATCGAGGCCCAGCTGCTCGAGACCCTGCTGCTGAACCAGATCAACTTCCAGACGATGATCGCCACCAAGGCGGCTCGGGTCGTGCTCGCCGCTGACGGCAAGGGGGAGTCCGTGGTCGACTTCTCCCCCAGGCGGGACCACGGGGTCGACGCGGCGATGAAGGTCGCCCGGGCCTCAGCAGTGGCCGGCCTCGGCGGAACCTCGAACCTGGCGGCCGCGATGCGCTACGGACTGTTGCCGGTCGGCACGATGGCCCACTCCTACGTGCTCAGCTTCGAGAGCGAGGAGGAGGCCTTCGAGGCCTTCATGAGAGGGAACCCGGACAACGCACTGCTCCTGGTGGACACCTACGACACGCTCGAGGGCGTTCGCCGCGCGATCGAGGCCTCACGCCGCACGGAGATCCCGCTGACCGGCGTTCGGATCGACTCGGGCGACCTGGCCGGCCTCGCCCGCGCCGCCCGCCGCCTGCTCGACGAGGCCGGGTTCGACGAGGCGGTGATCGTCGCCTCGGGCGACCTCGAGGAGCACCGGATCGGCGAGATGTGCCGCGCCGGGACGCCCATCGACATCTGGGGAGTGGGCACCGAGCTCGGCACCAGCCGCGACTCGCCGGTGGTGAACGGCGTCTACAAGCTCGTCGCCGAGCTCAGCGGCCAGGCGTGGCGGGGAGTCGCGAAGCGCTCAGAGGGAAAGGCGACGCTGCCCGGCGCCAAGCAGGTCTTCAGGCGCTTCGAGGACGGAGCGATGGCCGGGGACATCGTCGGGACCGCTGAAGAGGAGCTGGACGGCGAGCCGCTGCTTGTCCCCGCGATGCGCGAGGGCGAGATCGTCCACCCGGAGACCTTGGACGAGATGCGCGAGCGGACCAGGCGCAGCCTCGACTCGCTGCCGGTCGCCCTCCGCAGCCCCGGCGAGAAGCCCCCCTATCCGGTGCGCGACTCCGATGCGCTCACCGAGGCGGCCCGCTTGCTCGCCGAGCCGCAAAGCTAGCGCCGGGCTGAGAAGAAGTCCTCGAGCAGCCGGGCGGAATCCTCTGCGAGCAGGCCCGCCTCGACCGCCGGGCGGTGGTTGACCACCGGGGCGTCGAAGAGGTCGATCACGCTGCCCACCGCGCCACCCTTGGGATCGGCGGCCCCGTAGACCAGGCGCGGGACCCGTGCCAGGGTGATCGCCCCGGCGCACATCGGGCAGGGCTCGAGGGTCACGTAGATCGTCGTCTCCAGCAGCCGCCAGCCCCCGAGCCGCTCGGACGCCTGGCGCAGGGCGAGCACCTCGGCGTGGGCGGTCGGGTCTCCGCGCAGCTCGCGCTCGTTGCCGGCCGAGCCGAGGACTTCGTCGCCCCGCGCGACCACCGCGCCGATCGGGACATCGCCCTTCGTGCCGGCCTCCCTCGCGAGCCGCAGGGCGTGCCGCATCATCCGCTCGTCGATCGCGGAATCCGCCATGCGCGGAGTATCCCCTGAACCGGGGCGTGCGGCCTGGGGCAGGAACTTTCCCGGCGGGACGGTGTTTACGTCCTAGCCTGCCGGAGCTCTATCCGGCCTCCTCTCGGGAAGATTCACCGGGGACCATGCGAAAGCTGATCGCCACAACCTGCCTTGTCACGATCGCCCTCGTCCTCTGGGGCGGCGTGGCGGAGGCCGCCGACGCGCCCGTGCACCCGGGGTACGTCCCGGGCCAGCTGCTCGTGCGCTTCGACGGCGGCAACGAGCAGGTCCTGAAGCTCCCCGGAGACGTCGACGTCTCCACCGCCGAGCGGGCCCTCGACGCCAACCCGGCGGTGGCCTACGCGGTGCCCAACTACGTCGCCCACGCCTCGGCCATCCCCGATGACCCCGGCCCCGCCGGTGTCCCCGGGGGCTGGGAGCGGACGCAGTGGAACTTCCTGCCGTGCGGGTCGCTCTGCGGCGAGTCTCCCACCCCGCTCCAGTTCCAGGAGCGCGGCGGGCTCAACGCCCCGGGGGCTTGGGAGATCCTCAAGCAGCGCGGCGTCCCCGCCGGGAAGGGGGCGAAGGTGGCCGTGCTCGACACCGGCGTCGCGTACCGGACCGAGAAGCCCGGGTTCCGGCGCAGCCCGGACTTCTCACGCAAGCAGTTTCTGCCCGGCTACGACTTCGTCGACAAGGACCGCATGCCGCTCGACGAGGACGGGCACGGCACCCACGTGACCGGCACGATCGCCGAGCGGACCGGCAACCACTTCGGCCTCACCGGCCTCGCCTCCAGGGCGAAGATCATCCCCGTCCGCGTGCTCGACTCCGAGGGCTTCGGCACCGCGCGGAACATCGCCAAGGGCATTCGCTGGGCCGCCAACCACAAGGCCCAGGTGATCAATATGAGCTTCGAGTTCTCGCTCGGCGTCAACAGCTGCGGCAAGATCAAGGGGATCTGCTCGGCGATCAAGTACGCCTTCAAGAAGGGTGCGCTGGTGGTCGCGGCGGCTGGAAACGAGAACGGCGAGCCGGTGGCCTACCCGGCCGGCGCGCCCGCATGTGATCGGCGTCGGGCGGACGACCAAGGACGCCTGTCTTGCGAGCGACTCCCGCACCGGCGCCGGGCTGGACCTGGTGGCTCCGGGCGGCGGCTTCCCGCTGCTCGCCAGCTGCGGGAGCGACGACCCCCTCTTCAGCCGCGGTGTTCCGATCTTCCAGCTCACCCTGGTCGGCGCCGGCTTCAGGACCTTCGGCTACCCGGGCGGCTACGAGGGGACCTCGATGGCCACCGCGCACGTGTCCGGTGTGGCCGCACTGGTGATCGGTAGCCGCCTCGTCGGCAGCTCACCGACGGCAGTGCAGTGCCAGCTCGAGGCGACCGCCCGGCACAGTGATTCTCAGCTCGGCCAGCCGTATGACCCCCGACTCTTCGGGGCGGGCCTGGTCGACGCTGCCGCCGCGGTCAGTGCGCGGGCGCCGGGCTGCTAGGGCGGTCAGTCCAGCCGGAAGACCGTGACGGGGACCGAGAAACGCTCTACCACCTGATTGAGCAACCCACGCTCCTGCCACCCCGATCGCTCTGCCGATCGCAGACCGATCAAGATGTGATCCGGCTCGAACTCGGCGATGGCGTCATCGAACGCGACCAGCGGATCATCCGCGCCGACCGCTCCGCTTGCCGACCCCGACCCCTCTATCTCGCCGACCTGACCCAGGATGGCGTGAAGCCGTTCGTCCGCTTGCTCGCGGGCCTTGTCCGTCGCTGACGAGAGCCATTCGAAGCGGCGCGGGAGAGTGGGCGCGATGACCAGAACTTCGTCCGATGAGGAAACCAGCTGCCGGACGGTCTCCGGCAGCTCCCGCGTGTCGCTGGCGGCCTGACCCGCTGCGATCAGCAGCTTCGTACCCATCGGCCGCTACGTCGTCTTGACGATCCAGACGTCGCAGGGCGCGTGGTGCGAGATCTTGTTCGGCACGCTGCCCAGCAGGAAGCGCCGCGCCCCGGTCATGCCCTTGTTGCCGACCAGGACCAGGTCCGCGTCGTTCTCCTCCGCGACGTCGAGGATCGCGTCGGCGGGATCGCCCTCGCGCGGGTGGGTGACCACGTCCACATTGGCCTTCTTCGCCTCGGCCGCGGCGTTGCCCAGGACCAGCTGCACGTCTTCGCGCGGGTTGATGGTGTGGGAGATGTCGCCTGAGATCCCCGATTCCTCCTCGCGTAGACGAGACTGCGGGATCGGCTGGTAGGCGCTCACGATCTCCAGCTTCGCGCCGGAGAGCCTGGCGAGCTCGACGGCGGTCTTCACCGCCGCGGTGGCGGTCTCCGAGCCGTCGGTTCCTACCACTATGCGATCGAACATCGATCCTCCTCTAACCATCATCAGACGGGTCGCGCTGTCGCGCGCCCTCGCGTTATGCGGCCGCAGTCTATCCCGCGCTGAGCTTGACGATCGCGATCACCATCGAGGCGATCAGGCAGACGACGAGGATCACCAGCATGATGGCCCAGAGGCGCGGCATGCGGCGATCGTAGTCGGCCTCAGTCGTCTCCGATCGGCTGCGGCTGCGGACCGGGCACGCCCTGCAGTGCGCTCGCCGGGGTGCCGGGCGCGACCTCGTACCAGTCGACGTAGCGGCCGCAGGCCTGATGCAGAGGCACCGTCTGGCGCGGCGGGTCGGCGCGCGTCGCCGCCAACCCGGAGAGGTAGGCCTTGCTCTCGGTGTGCAGGAGGCGGCCGACGAACGGCGGGTCATCGACGCTGACCTCGAAGACGACCTCCCCCGGCCTCTTCACCTCGAGCGTCCCGACCGGGTAGTACGGCGAGGGCCCTCGGAAGAGCAGGTTGGTGCGCAGGGTCGCGTCGAAGGGCGTCGCCAGCGGGCCGCCGCTGGCCGTGACGTGCATGGCCTGGGTGCTCGCGTACTGGATCGAGATGTCCCAGCGGCCCGGTGTCAGGTAGAGGCGCTGCTGCGCGGGCTTCGACTGGGTGAGCGCGGGACTCGGGCGCCAGACCCGGCCGACCACCGGCTGGACCGTGAAGACCGTCGCGGTGCCGTTGAGCTTGCTCAGCTTCGCCTCGCCGGGGTCGCTGCAGTCGAGCGGCGCGCCGGGGTTGATCGGCTCGAACAGGGTGCGCCGCTGCCCGACGGGATGGTCGCGGTGCCAGAGGATGAAGTCGTGGGTGCGCAGCCGGGGCGAGAAACCGGCCGGCGCCTGGCTCTGCATCGCCGCGCTCGTCGTCACCACCCACTTGAACTTGTTCATGACGAACGGCGGGAGGTTGTCCCAGTCGAACTTGGCGTTCAGGTCGGTGGCCCGATAGAGCGAATGCGTCTCCTCGACGTCGTAGTGGTTGGTGATCGGCGCGTAGACCTCCGAGCCGAGCAGCTCCCAGGAGACGAAGTTGTCGCGGCCGAGGAAGAGCACGTTCTGACCGTCGACGACCGGCCGCATCCTGAGCATTTCCTGGAGGTGGTAGTCCGGCCCGACCGCCGACTGGCGCAGCGGCAGGAGGGTCGAGAACGCGGCAGCCGCGGCGAAGGCGAGGGTCAGCAGGGGCACCCCCAGAGGGACGAGCGGGCGGAGAAGGCGCGGCGGCCACCAGCTCGCACCCGCGCCCTCGGGCGCCGCCGCCTCCTCCCCTTCGACCGCCTCGGCGGAGAGCAGGCCGCGAATCGAGATCAGCATGATCAGCGGTGCGCCGATTGCGAGGCATTTCGCCTGCGTGTAGGGAGTGCCGACGGCGAGCGCGACCAGGTAGACGAGCGTCGCCGCCGCCAGCCCCGAGGGCAGGGCCGACTCGCGCCTCGACAGCGCCCGGCCGAGGCCCCAGGCGAAGGCGGCCAGGGCGAGGAGTCCGCCGAGGTAGAACGCGATCTCGGGCGTGGTCGAGTTCGCCGGGGTGATCCGGAACTCCCCGGAGGGCCAGATCCCGAAGGCCTCGAGCGGGTTGAGCGGCTGGCGCAGGTTGCCGAACCCGACGGTGGGGCCCGTGCCCTGCGGGTTGAAGGCCTTGAAGCTCGAGAAGCTGGCCAGCCGGAAGACCTCGGGGAGCGCTGCGACCACCGGGATCGCGATCCCGAGCGCGATGGCGGACCTGGCTCCGCGGAGCCGCTCGCGCAGGCGAAGCCCGGCAATGAAGGAGCGCGCCCCGTCGCGCTCCCGAATCGCGATGACGAGCAACCAGACGACAGTGGCCCCGAGCAGCCAGGCGAGGCCCGGGAAGCTGTAGTTGTAGATCGTGCCCGCGGCGATCACGCCGAGCGGGATCACGGCCCTCGCGGATCCTTGGCCACGAGACCAAAGCGGGAGCAGCGGCGGCAGCGCCAGGGTGAAGCCGAGCAGGGCGAGGCCGAGCAGCGGCTCCTTGAAGGCGCCCTGCGACAGGTACGCCGCCGCCAGGTAGGGGCTCGCCGCCAGCACCGCCCCCGGCACCCGCAACCAGCCGCGGACACCGCGGAGCGCTCCGTAGGCGGTCAGCGCCAACAGGACGGCGATCGCCCCGGTGAGCCCGGCGAAGCCCTCGACGAAGCTGGCTCCGCTGGCCTTGGTCGTGGCGGCGACGATCGCGTGGGGGCCGAGCGGGTAGCCGCCCTTGATCAGATCCGGGGTCGGGCCCGCGTGGGTCGTGATCCACTCCGTGAACAGCAGATGGGAGGCCATGTCGTCGTTGACCAGGCCCTGGCCGAGGATGCCGATACGGCCGCTGGTCGCGAACGGGATCGCCGCCACCAGCGCAGCGCCGACCACGACGACGACCGCACCGATGCGCACAGTTCCCGCCGGCACCCGCGCTCGGCCGAAGACGACGAAGCACCCGATCAGCGCCAGGCCCACCGCCACCGCCGCCGTGACGGCGTGCCCGGGCAGCTTGATCGCGATGCCGCAGATGACGAGCAGCGCCGAGATCCCGGTGGCGGGGCCGGCAGCCGAATGCCGCGGCAGCCCGGCGATCGTCATGATCGCCGCGCCGAGTAGCAGGGAGGCGGCGACGATCAGCGCACCCGCCAGCAGGGCCGAAAGCATCGCGGAAGCCTAGATAGATCGGGGAGGCTCTAGAGGCCGGGCAGGTGCCTCGCCACGAAACCCTGCGGATAGGCGTCGGCGGGATGCCAGCGCGGGCCCGAGCCGCGAGCGTCGCCGACCGTGTCCCAGCGCAGGCCTGCGATCACCGCGTAGACGTGGCCCGAGTTCGCGTAGATGGTGAGCCAGCGGCCCGGCCCCGGTATCCCGTAGCTCATGAATGCCCCGGAGGTTTGCGGCGTTCGGAGCAGCCCTGCGCCGGCGAGGGCGTAGCTCACCGCACCGGAGCAGTCGTAGCCCTTGGACTGGAAGGAGGCGTGCCCGCCGCCCCACACATAGGGCTGGCCGACGATCTGATTGGCGGCACTGATCATCTGCCTGATCGGATCGGGGGCCGACGCGGGCGCGAGCGCGGTGCGGTTGAGCAGCAGTGCCGAGTCGACCCCGCCAACCGGGTGGGTGGCCGTGTACACGCGCTTGCGCTCGGCCGGGGACGGCGGCGAGTAGGAGCCGTTGCTGCCGGCCGAAGCGGCGGGCATCCCGGTCTTGGGATCGATCGCGCCGGGCGTCGTGCGCGGGGACGGCGTATCCCAGGGCGCCGCGCGCTGCAGTGCCTCCTCGGAGCGGTACTTCGGCTTGGCGCGGCCCTCCCACGGCTCCGGGGCCAGCTTCACCGAGGCGAGCTTGCTCGAGGCCGACCCCGAGCCGCCGGTCAACTTCGGAAGCGCTATCAGCGCCGCTGCCACGACCACGACCAGCGCGGCCACGGGGACCACGATCCCCGGGCGAAGCCTGATCCGCCGGCCTCTGATCACTGCTCGAGCGCCCTCCATTGGCCGTCCAACTCTAGGCGGCGAGCCGGGAGATCGCGCCGATGGCGGCCATCAGGCGGCGGGCCGCTCCATGTACCAGGTGGTCGCGCCCCCCGGCATGACGTCCTCGGCGGTGATCTCGTAGCCGTGCGAGTGGTAGTAGGGCAGGTTGTCCGGATTCGTGGTCCAGAGGTAGGCCGGGACGCGGTCGACATCGGCGCGCGCCAGCGCCTCGGACATCAGGCGACGACCCAGTCCGGCGCGCTGGCGCGACGGCGACACCCCGAACATCCAGACCATGAAGTGCTCGTACTTCGGGTGGCGCTTCTCGAACATCAGCTCGGCGCGCAGCGATTTGATCAACACCGCCGGGCCGGCGATCAGCGGGCCGGGCGAGAGCATGGCCAGGGTCCGCAGCTCCGGCGGCGGCCACTTCCCCGGCGCACAGCCGTTGAGCACCGCCACGGGCTCCCCGCCCTCCGTGATGCACCAGGAGGGCCCGCACCAGCGCTCGCAGACGCGGATCGTCCCCAGGCAGACCCGCTGGATGTAACGCCAGCGCGGTGCGCGGCGGCGCGGCCCGACCGAGACCCAGCCGGGGTCGTCGATGAACGCGTCGGCGAGCACCCGCGCGGCAGCCTCGTGATGAGCCGGCGTGAGCGCCTCGAGTGAGCCGGGCTCAGGCAACGGAGGCGGACGACGCGGCGTCGGACTCCGCCCAATCGGCGCGGTAGACGCGGTGGCTGCCGGCGAGCCCCTTCAGCTCGAGCTCGCGGCCGTCGTCGAAGCGCAGGCCGTTCCCGTTGCCGCTCGAGGCCGCCTGCCGCAGCTCCTCGGAGACCAGGATCTCGCCACCCAGGGCCTGCGCCGCGATCCGCGCCGCGAGGATCACGTTCTTGCCGAAGTAGTCGCCCTCCTCGGAGATCACCTCGCCGGTGTGCAGCCCCATTCGGACTCGGAGCGGCTCGCTCGAACCGCCCCTCTCGCGCTCGGCGAAGGCGCGCTGGACCTCGATCGCGCACTCGAGCGCCTCGCAGGGGTCGGGGAAGGCGAGCATGAACCCGTCGCCCTGGCTCTTCACCTCGTAGCCGTCGTGGCGAGAGACCTGCTCGCGGAAGATCCCGTTGTGCTCGCGCAGCAACTCGAGCCAGCGCTCGTCGCCCAGTCGCTCGGTGAGCACCGTCGAGTCCTCGATGTCGCTGAACAGGATCGCCACCGTCCCGTCCGGAGCCGCGTGCGCGCGCATGTCCGGCTGCTCCTCCTCGAGCGCCGAGACCATGTCGTCGATCGAGGTCGTCACGTCGACCCCGGCGAGGCCCTGTGCCTCGAGCCTGTCGGCGAGGGCGCGGTCGGCGATCCAGCGGGCCCCCATCTCACGCGCCGTGCCGAGAACCGTGGCGAGCAGCTCCATCGCGAGCTGGCGGTCGTCGTCGCGGTCGCGCTCCAACCGCAGCTCGGCGAGCGCGAGACCGCTCAGCGCAATCCCGGGGCGGTCGTTCATCCGGGTCGCGATCTCGAGCGCGTTGGTGAGGTGCCGATCCGCGTCGTCGAGGCGGTGCATACCCATCGCGAGCATGCCGAGGACGCGGTCGACGGGGCCATTGCACGCCGCGGCCCGCGCCACCACTATCGCCAGCCCCTCGTAGGGAAGGAGCAGCTCGTAGACGCGCTCGGCGTGGGTGGTATCGCCGATCATCGCGATCGCCTCCCCGAGCAGGCTCATCGCGGCGAACCAGTTGACGTCCCTGGGGAGCACGGCGAAGTCGTCGGCGGCGAAGCGGTCGAGCTCCCGCCGGGCCAGCTCGACGTCTCCGGACCTCGCCGCGAGGGTCACCTGCCCCGTGCGCCAGGCGGGAATGCCCGGGAAGCGCTCGGCAAGATCGCGGACGGCCGGCAGGAGCTCGCCGGCGCGTCCCTGCATGCTGCGGATCTGGATCATCTGGATGCCGTAGTACTGCTGCGCGAGCTGCTGCTCGGCGCGGTCGCCGGCGTGGCGCGCCTCCTGGGCGAGACGCTCGGCCTCATCCATGTCCCCGTCCAGCAGGGCCCGCATACCCCGCAACGCGAACGTGTGCCAGGTGTGCTCCTGCATCCGCAGCTCGTCCGCGAGCCGCGCATAGATCTCCAGCTCGCGATCGACCTCTCGGACGTCGCCCAGCTCGAGAAGCGACCAGAGGCGGTAGGCGTGCCCCCGCACCACGGCCTCGCGGTCGCCGGAGCTCTCGCCGAGCTCGACCATCTCGTCGGCGATCGCCAGACGAATCCGGGGGGCGTCCGGCCCGGCCGGGATGAAGACCTTGCGCTGCATGGCGGCCGCCAGGGTGCTGGGCGAATCGATCTCCCGGGCGATCTCGATCGCCTCGTTCACCAGCCGCTCGGACTCGATGACGTCGTTGTCGACCCAGTAGAGCTCGGCTGACTTGGCGCTGAGCAGCGCCGCCCGCCGGGCGGTGCGCTCCGGTCCGATCCTCTCCAGGGCTTCGTCGAGCAGGGCGAGGAGCTGTTCGTCGAGCCGGCCCGCGTCGCTCAACAGTGCGATCCCGATCGCGGCGCCCACCAGGCAGTCGGTGTCGTCCATCTGGCGGGCCGACTCCGCCGCCCGCTCGAACGCATCGCGGGCATCCGCCACCCGCGCGGACTTCGCCTCGGCGCCGCCGAGGGAGAGCAGGAGCCGGCAGCGGAGCACCTCGTCGGGCTCCTCCATCAGCTCGAGCACCTCCAGTGCCCGGCTGTAGACATCGACCGCGTCCTCATAGGCGAGCTGCTCCATGTCCTGGGCGCCCGCCTGCTTGGCGTAGTCGATCGCCTTGGCGAGATCGCCGCGCGGGGCGGCGGCGAGGAAGTGGTGGGCCAGCTCGCCAAGGCGCTCCTCGACGTTGCCTCCGCAGATCTCCTCGATGGCGACGCCCGTGCGCTCATGGAGCGCCGAGCGCTTCGGCGGGCTGAGCTCCTCGTACAGCGTGTCCCGCACGAGTGCGTGGGCGAACGAGTAGCGGCCGCGTCCGACATCGGTGACGAGGCGCTCGGCGATCGCCTCCCCGGCCGCCCGCATCAGCTCCTCCTGCGACTGCTTGGCGACACGCGAGACCAGCTCATCGTCGAAGTCCCGCCCGATCACCGCGGCGACCCGGAGCGCGTCATTCGTCTGCTCACTGAGCCGGTCGAGGCGGCGACCGATCACCTCCCGGACTCCCTGCGGGATCTCCAGCTCGGCGATTGTGCCGGCGCCGGTCAGCTTGCCCTCGCTGGCGAGCAGTCGGACCACCTCTCCGACGAAGAACGGATTGCCGTCCGTCTGCTCCTGCACCGCCTCGGCGAGGCCCCGAGGCGAGGGTGCTCCGGAGGTCATCTCGATGTAGCGCTCGACCGCGCCCACCCCGAGGCCTCGCAGCGGGATGCGCCCGCTGCCCTCGATGCCCGAGATCTCGCCGAGGACCCGGGCGAGCGGATGGTGCCGGCCGAGCTCGACGTCGCGGTAGGTGCCGAGGATCAGAAGCCCGCTCGAGGCGAGCTCCCTCGCCGCGAAGCGGAGCAGGAGAAGCGAGGGCTCGTCCGCCCAGTGGAGGTCGTCCAGGACGATCACCAGCGGCCGGTCGCGCGCCGCCGCGAGCAGCAGGCTGGTGACCGAGTCGAAGAGGCGGAAGCGCGCCTCCTCGCTGTCCGATCCGCTAGCGGGCGCGACGTCGAGCTTCTCCGCCACCTCGGGGACCAGCTGTGCGAGCTCGGCAGCGCCACCCCCGAGCTGCCACGCCAGGGCGACCGGATCGGCTTCGCGGACATAGGAGCGAATCGCCTGCACCCAGGGCCAGTAGGCAGGCGCTCCCTCATCCTCGCGGCAGCGGCCCCAGTACACCCGTGCGCCGCTGACGCGCGAGTAGGTGGCGAGCTCTTCAGCCGCCCTGGTCTTCCCGATGCCTGGCTCTCCCACCAGCAGCTGCAGCGACCCTCGGCCGCCAAGCGCCGTGTCCACAGCCTGGCGCAGCTGGTCGAGCTCCCGCTCGCGGCCGACGAAGACGCCGCCCGCCAGGCTCTCGAGAGGATTGGCTGGGCGAGCCTCCTCGTCCTCCTTCTCCTCCAGGGCATCGAGGATCAGCTTCCGCGCCGCCGCGGCACTCGCCGGGCGATCCTCCGGGCGCTTGGCGAGCAGCGCCACCACGGCGCGGTCGAGCGCCTCGGGGACGTCGGGGTTGTGCCGCGAGGGCGGCACCGGGTCGGCGTGCAGGTGCTGGCTGATGATCGAGACCGCGTCGTCGCCGGGGAAGGGAGGCTGGCCGGTGAGCATCTCGTAGAGCAGGGCGCCGAGCGAATAGAGATCGCTGGCGGGGCCGGCGGCCTCGCCGAGGGCCTGCTCGGGCGGGAGGTAGGCGACCGTGCCGACCAGCGTGCCGCCGCTGACCCTGGAGCGGGCCTCGGTGGTGGCCAGGCCGAAGTCGCCGAGCCTGGCGTGGCCGTCGTCGTCGATCCAGACGTTCGCCGGCTTCAGGTCTCGATGGACGATGCCGCGCGCGTGCGCGTGCTCGAGGGCGCGGGTGACGTCCGCGGCGATCTCGACGGCGCGCGGCACCTCGAGATGTCCGCCGGCCGCGGCGAGCAGGCCCTGGACGTCGCCGCCCGGCATGTAGATGCTGACGATGAAGGGGTTGCCGTCGTCCTCGCCGGCATCGAGGACGGTGACGACGTGAGCGTGGTCGCCGAGCTTGCGCATCGCCTCGGCCTCTCGGCGCGCACGGGCCTGGATGGCGGCACCGACGCCGGCCGTGTCGTAGAGCGCAAGTGCGACCTCGGTCCCGCTGGTCGTGTCGGTCGACAGATAGACCCGCTTGCGTCCCCCCTGGCCGAGGAACCGCCGCACCCGGTAGCGGCCCGCGATCTCGGTCGGGACGTCATCGGGAAGCGACTCGGCCGGGGGCGCCTCGGCCGGAGCCTGCGCAGCGAGCAGATCGGCTCCACAGGAGTCGCAGAACCGCGCGCCTTCACGATTCTCGTTCCCACAGGACGGACACCGCATGCCCGACCTAGTAAACCAGCCGCGCGCCGTGCACTAATCTTCCGCGCGGCCGGCCGGCACAGATTGCCGGGCGAGGGACGAAGGGAGCGACGATGCAGCGACGCAGGACGCTTGGCGCAGTCGGGTTGGCGATGGCGGTCGCCCTGGTGATGGCGGTCGTGTTCTCGCCCGCCGCGAGCGCGGTCTCGCCGGACCCCAACCCCTGGCTGCAGAAGCGCTTCCTCGTCATGGCGCACCAGGGCGGCGAGGACGAGGCTCCCTCGAACACGATGTTCGCCCTCAAGTCGTCCCTGCTGGATCGGGGCGCCGACTCGCTCGAGCTCGACGTCAACCTGAGCTCAGACGGCCAGCTGATGGTGATCCACGACGACACCTGGACGCGGATCGCGTGCACCGACGTGCTCTGTCCCGGCCCCGACTCCAGCACCGAGCAGCACCGTCCGGACTCGGAGGTCCACGACATGACGGCGGCGCAGCTCCAGGACCTCGACGCCGGCTACTGGTTCCGGCCCGGTACCTACTCGCACGACTACTCCCTGCCGGACATCCGCCTACCCCTACCGCGGCATTCGCTACGGACGACCCGGCTCCGCCGACGGGCTACAGCGCCAACGGACTTCGAGATCCCCACGCTCAAGAGCGTGCTCGACACCTTCCCCGGTGTCCCGATCAACGTCGAGATCAAGATGATCAAGACGCTGACCGAGGACACCGCACGGGATCGGATGCTGCACGACAACGCGACCGAATCGCTACTGCGACGACCCGGACGCCTCGATTCCGGTCGCCGACGCACTCGCGGACCTGCTCAACGACGAGCCGCAGTCGCGAGCCGCGACGACGTCATCGTCGTCTCGTTCAGCGACGAGCTGCTCGCCGAGTTCCACGAGATGGACAAGGCCACCCAACGTCGCGCTGGCGGGGGCAACGACGGGACGACCAAATTCGCGCTCTCCGGCACCATCCCGGACCCGGACGTCGCCGCCTTCCAGGTGCCCCCGGACCAGTTCGGAATCCAGGTCCCGGAGTTCCTGCTCAGTCAGCGCCAGGCCCACTGCCTCGGCTACGCGGTGCACATCTGGACGAACGGCGAGCAGGACGAGACGGACGCGGCCTACCAGCGCTTCTACGACTCGGGTGCCGACGGCGTGATGACCTCCCGCCCAGAGCCATCTCAGGACCTGGATGGAGCGACCGGGACATCACCGCGCCCGATGCCGCGCGACCCGCTCACGTGGCCCATCCAGTGCCCGACTCCCGCCGCCGACCGGTCCCGCGCCCACCCCGCAACCGGTGCCGAAGGCGAAGAAGAAGTGCAAGAAGGCGAAGAAGAAGACGGCAAGAAGTCGGCGCAGGACGCGAAAAAGCCAAGAAAAACAAGTGCAAGAAGCACAAGAAGGGAAGAAGAAGTAGCGGCTCGCGTCGCGGCGGTCTAGATATCTCCCGAGAAGGTGTCGCAGGCCTCGAGCTTGCCGGAGTCGTAGCCCGTCTGGAGCCAGTGCGCCCGCTGCTCTGAGGTGCCGTGGGTGAAGGTCTCGGGGTCGATCCGCCCCTGGGCCTGCTGCTGGATGCGGTCGTCTCCGACGGCGGCCGCAGCCGTCAGGCCCTCCTGAAGGTCACCGCTTTCGAGGAGGCCGCGGTCGTAGGTCGAGCGGGCCCAGACGCCGGCCAGGCAGTCCGCCTGCAGCTCCAGCCGGACCGAGAGCTCGTTGGCGTCACCCGGGTTCGCCTGGCTCTCCTCACGGACCTTCCCCTCGATACCCAGCTGCTGCTGGATGTGGTGGCCGATCTCGTGGGTCACGACATAGGCCTCGGCGAAGTCGCCGGGCGCCTGGAAGCGTTGCGTGAGCTCGTTGAAGAAACCGAGATCGAGATAGACCTTCTGGTCGAGCGGGCAGTAGAACGGCCCGGTCTCGGAGCTGGCGAGGCCGCACCCGGACTGAACCTGGCCGCGGAAGAGGACCACCTTCGCCCTCTGGTAGGGCCTCCCGGCGGCCTTGAACTGCTGGGTCCAGAAATCCTGGGCGTCCCCTTGGACGAACGCGACGAACTGGGCCTCCTTCTCCTCATCGGGGCTGCCGGGGACCGAGTTGTCGCCCGTCCCGCTCTGCGGGACCTGAGGGAAGGCGCTGGTCGGGTCGGGGACGTTGAAGCCGCCGCCACCGCCGCCCCCTTGACGAAGAGGAGGTAGACGATGACCAGCACGATGATCGTGCCGATGCCCCCGCCGCCTGCCCGGCCGAGCGGGATCGGCATGCCGCCTCCGCCGAAGCCTCCTCCCGAACTGCGCCGATCCTCGATGTCCCCGCTGCGCTTGCCCGGCTTCCACTTCATCCGCGGCCACTCTATCCGCGAGCCTCAGGCGCGAGACTGGGTGCGTGAGCGAGCGACGGCTTCCCGCTCAGATCGCGGGTCATCTGAGCCAGGTCCTGCCTGAGGGCGCCGCCACCCCCAGCCTCGTGCGCCTGACCCAGCGCGGTGAGATGGTTCAGCGCCCGGGCGGCAGGCGGCTCGAGTTCACCGCCATTCAGGTGCTCGTGGTCGGGAGGGTCGAGTTCGAGTGGCGCGCCGCCTTCGGCCCCAACCCGTTCGTTCGCGTCCGGGTCGTCGACCGCTACCGGGACGGCAAGGGGTTGCTGATCGCCAGGGTCTGGGGACTGGTCCCGTCGACGCGCAGCGCCGGACCGGAAACCGACCGAGCGGAGGCGATGCGCTACCTCGCGGAGCTGCCCTGGGTGCCGCACGCGATCGGGTCCAATCCGGAGCTCTCCTGGCGTGAGCTCGAGGACGGCTCCGTCGAGGTCTCGACGCTGGTCGGCGGGAGGGCCGCGAGCGTCCGCCTGACACTCGATGACTCAGGCCTGATCCGGACCGCCTCGGGAATCCGGCCGCGCCTCGCCGGGAGGACCTCAGTGGACACGCCGTTCGTCGGCAGGTTCGGCGACTACGTGGAGCTCGGCGGGATCCGCGTTCCCGGCAGCGCCGAAATGAGTTGGGAGCTCCCCGAGGGCCCCTTCAGCTACTGGCGCGGCGAGCTCGCCTCGCTGGAGGCCGAGTAGGCGTCGAGCGTCTGCCGCTGCGAGAGCACGTAGAGCAGGATCAGCGACGGGATCACGGTGACTGCGGCGACCCCGAAGATGACGATCACCGCCGTCAGCGTGGCGGAGGCCCCGCCGCCGTCCGAGATCGTCAAGGAGGTCGGCAGGATGTAGGGAAAGGCCGCGGCGAAGTAGCCCCAGATGACCGCCGTCCCGGCGCCCACCGCCGCCACCCGCAGCCCGTAGTTCCGCCCCGTGACCAGCAGCCCGAGGGCGACCAGGCCACAGAGCCCGGAGAGGATCACCAGCGCTATCCCGGGCCACGAGGTGAGGCCGTCGTAGACGTAGCGGCCATCGGCATGGAGGGCGATCACCCCCACGACGCAGCGGCACTCCGGCGATCACCGCCGTGATCAGCGCGCGACGGGCAAAGTAGTCGCGGAGCTCGACGTCGCCGGCCGCTCCCGAGTCGCGCACCAGGAAGACCGCGGCGGTGTAGGCCGTAACCAGGACGAAGAGCGACACCGGTGACCAGCGGCAGGAAGCCGGTCCAGCTGCCCGTCGGGATCGCCGTCGCCGCCGGCGGGGACCTCGCCGGAGGCGATCGCCCCGACCACCGTGCCCATGAAGAACGGCGTCAGCACCGAGGCGACCCCGAAGACCCGGCTGGCCGGGCGCTCCACGGGGCCCGGCAGAGCGTGGCGGAAGGCGAAGCCGGCGCCGCGCAGGACGATCCCGAGCGCCGCGAGCGCCAGCGGGATGTAGAGCGTGGTGAAGATCGCCGAGAAGGCGGTGAGAAGGCCGTCCAGAGAATGACCAGGACGAAGATCAGCCAGACGTGGTTCGCCTCCCAGACGGGCCCGATCGACCGGTCGATCTGGGCCCGCACCCGCTCGCGCCCGCTCCCCCGAGCCCGCAAGCAGGTCCCAGAGACCGGCGCCGAAGTCGGCCCCGCCGAAGATCGCGTAGAGCGTGACGCCGAACCAGAGGATCGCCGCGCAGACGTCCGCGTTGCTCATGCGGATCGCCTCCGACCCCGCTTCGGCCGGTGGTCCGTAGGGGACCGCGCCCTCCGGCTCCTCACCGCCCTTGCGCCAGCGGCGCGAGAGGCCGCGCAGCACCAGCACGGTGATCACGCCAGCGCGACGTAGAGGGCCATCGTCAGGCCGAACATCCACCAGATCCCCTGGGCGGGGGTGACCGCGTCCGCCGTGCGCATGTAGCCGTTGACGATCCACGGCTGGCGCCCCACCTCGGTGACGATCCAGCCGCACTCCAGCGCCACCACGGTGGCGACCCCCGCGAGCGCCGCGGCGCGCAGGAACCATTTGGTCTGGCGGCAGGTCGCGCTTACGCCACCAGGTGATGGCGAACCAGACGGCGAGCAGGAAGAGAAGGGTGGCTATGCCCACCATCGTGTCGAACGCCAGGTGCAGCATCGACTTGGCGGGCGGCTGATCGTCCTTGCGGGATCTGATTGAGGCCGGTGACGTCCGTGTTCTTGCTGAAACCCACCAGGAACGAGTCGAGCCCGGGGATGCCGATGCCGCCCTTGACCTTGCCGTCGGTGCAGATGCCGCCGAGGTACTCGGTCTGGTCGGGCCCGCCCTTGTAGATGCACTCCATCGCGGCGAACTTGGCCGGCTGGTCGTCGGCGATCGAGCGCGCCGCAGTGTCGCCGACGAAGAGCTGGATCGGCGCGGCGATCGCCGCGACCGTGAAGGGGATGATGAAGCCGAGCCGGTGGTAGCGGTCGCGGCGACCACTGAGCATGCCGACCGCGTACACGGAGGCGATCAGAAAGCCGGTGACCATGTAGGCCGCCAGGAGCATGTGGAAGAACTCGTAGCCGACGGCAGGGTTGAAGAGCACGTCGAACGGCTTCACGTCGGTGACGTTGCCGGCGCTGTCGAGCGTGAAGCCCTGGGGCTGGTTCATCCAGGAGTTCACCGCGACGACCGAGAAGGCGCCGCCCACTCCCGAGATCACGATCGGCACGGCTGCCCACATGTGGGCGCGGGGCGAGAGCCGGTCCCAGCCGTAGATGTAGATGGCGATGAAGATCGCCTCCAGGAAGAAGAAGATCCCCTCGATCGCGAAGCCCACCCCGAAGGCGTCGCCGAAGCGGCCCGTGAACCTCGGCCACAGGAGCCCGAACTCGAAGGAGAGGACGGTGCCGGTGACGGCGCCGACGGCGATCAACACCGCGACCGCCTTCGACCAGTTGCGGGCGAGGCGAATGGCGTCCTCGTCGTTTCGCTTGCGCCCCTGATACTCGGCGATCAGCATCATCGCCGGGAAGGCGACACCGAAGCAGGCGAGGACGATGTGGAACCCGAGGGTGAAGCCCATCTGGTTCCGCGCCGCCAGCAGGTTGGAGGAGGAGTCGGCCAGCAGGGAGATGGGCAAGCTCATCAACGTGACCCTATTTACCCAGCATCTTCGGGCGGCTCTGCCTTCTTCCGATCGGCCTCGTCTCCCGTCAGCGACTGGAAGAAGGTCCGGCCGCCGGCCTGCTCAATGGCCACGCGCGCTATGACCTGCTGATCGCTGATCGTCCGTTGAGGCCGGCCGTTGCCGATGAAGGTGAACACCCACCGCGACAGGGTCGAGAGCCGGTTCTTGAAGCCCGTGAGAAATGCGATATGGACGAAAAGCCAGGCCAGCCAGCCGATGAATCCGGACAGGCGGATGCCCTTGAAGCTGACCACGGCGCGAAACCGGGAGATGGTGGCCATGCTGCCGAGGTCCCGGTAGCGGAATGGTTTCGACTCCTCCCCGCGCAGTCGGCGCTCGATCGTGTTCGAGGCGTGCATTCCCTGCTGCATCGCCACCTCGGCCACCCCGGGGAGCTTGTCCAGGGACATCATGTCGCCGATCACGAACACCTCCGGGTGCCCGGGCAGCGTGCAATCGGGGAGCACACTGATACGCCCGGCGCGATCCACCTCGGCGCCGGTGGCCTTCCCCAGCATCCCGGCCAGCGGGGAGGCCTGAACTCCTGCGGCCCAGACCTTCGTCCGCGCGGGAATCCGGCGCTCCTCGTCCCCATGCTTGACGACCACGCCGGTTCGATCGATGTCCGTGACGATGCTCGACATGTGCAGCTCGATTCCGAGGCGCTCGAGGTCGCTCGCCGCCTTGCCGGACAGCCGGTCGCCGAAGGTGGCCAGCACCTCCTTGCCGCCGTCGAAGATGAGGATCTTGGCGTTGCGCGGATCGATCTCCCGGAAATCGTCCTTGAGCACCCGCCTCGACAGCTCGGCGATCTGGCCGGCGATCTCCACGCCGGTCGGTCCGCCGCCGACCACCACGAAGGTGAGCCACTCCTGTCGTCTCACGGGATCGTCCTCGAGCTCGGCCATCTCGAAGGCGCCGAGAATCCGCCCGCGAAGCTCGAGGGCGTCGTTGATCGTCTTCATGCCCGGTGCCCAGCGCGAGAATTCGTCGTGACCGAAGTAGGACTGGCCGGCGCCGGCGGCCACGATCAGGCTGTCGTACGGGATCTCGATGGGGCTTCCGTCGGGGCGCGTGGCCGTGAGCTTTCGAGCCTCCAGGTCGACGCCGTTGACCTCGGCGAGCTCGACGTCAACGTTGCCGTGACGGTGGAGAATGCCGCGAAGCGGCGGTGCGATCTCGCCCTCCGAGAGGGTCCCGGTGGCGACCTGATAGAGCATCGGCTGGAAGAGGTGGTGGTTCCGGCGGTCCACCAGCGTCACTCGCACCGGGCCGCGACGCAGCCTGCGCGCGGCGAACAACCCTGGCGCGCGGCGACAAACCGCCGAAACCTCCGCCCACGATCACGACTCGATGGGACTCGGAGGCCATCGTCAGTCCGTGAAGCCCCCTAGGCGCCCAGACGCTCGAGCAGGTGATCCCCCACCCGCAGACCGTTGGCCATGGCCGTGAGCCCCGGGTTGACGGCGCCGATGCTCGGGAAGAAGCTGGTGTCCACGACGTAGAGGTTGTCGAGCTCATGGGCCTTGCAGTTCGTGTCGAGTACCGAGTCGGCGGGATCGGTGCCGAAGCGGCAGGTCCCGGACTGATGCGCGACCCCCGCCACCGGGATCTCGTTCTTCAGGTAGGCGTGATTTGGGAGAAGGTGGCCCCCGTGCATGCCGATGTGGCCGAGCATGGACTTGAGCTTGTCGTAGAGCTCCTTCTTCGGCTTCTCGTTGGAGTGCGTAGTAGCTCAGCCTGATTGCCCCGTCATCGGTGAGCGTCACCCGGTTGTCCGGCTTCGGCAGGTCCTCGGTCGAGAGCCAGAAGTCGACCCCGTGCTCAGCGATCTCATCGAGGCCAAAGCCGGGGGCCAGCTTCGCGATCGACTTCTCGCCCCGGTACATCGCCTTCCGGGACTTGCCGACCATCTGGATGTTGCCGAGCGGATGGTCGAAGTCCTTCGAGGCGAAATAGAAGTCATTGAGCCCGAGCGTCTTCTGGAAGATGGTCGGGTTCGGCTCCTTCGACAGGGCAATGACGGCCTGGCTGTTGTGAAACATGTAGTTGCGGCCCACCTGGTCGGAACCGTTGGCCAGGCCGTTCGGATGCTTGTCGGTGGCGGAGGCGAGCAGCAGCTTGGCGGAGTTGGCCGCACCGCAGGAGACCGCGACGATGTCGGCTGAGTAGGTCTCCCGCTCGCCGTCGCGCTCGACCACGACCTCCGTCACCGCCTCACCACCGGCGTCGGTGTTGAGGGCGACCGCCTCTGAGTTCGTCAACAGCGTGACGTTCGCGTGCTCGAGCGCGGGCCGCACCGCCATCACCTCGGCGTCGGACTTCCCGTGCACGAGGCAGGGAAAGCCATCCATGTTGTTGCAGCGGACGCAGGCGCTGTAGGGCATGTTCGCCTCGTCCATCATCACCCCGCAGGGAGCGTGGAAGGGCCGGTAGCCGGCGGCGGCGAGATCGTCCGAGAGCTGCTGGATCCGGGGCTCGTGAGAAACGGCCGGGAAGGGATAGGGAGCGCTTGCCGGGGGCTCCGTGGGGTCCTCGCCTCGAGCACCGTGTACCTGGTAGAGCTCCTCCGCCTGGGTGTAGTAGGGCTCCATCTCGTCGTAT
Organism: uncultured Solirubrobacterales bacterium; assembly: GCA_963777575.1. Taxonomy (GTDB): domain Bacteria; phylum Actinomycetota; class Thermoleophilia; order Solirubrobacterales; family 70-9; genus DASUPK01. The sequence goes on from CAVZRH010000008.1 coordinate 142,730, forward strand.
GAGATGGGCCAGGCCGGCGAGACGCCATCCTCGTACTGGACCTCGCCGAAGTCCTCGGCGCGCAGGCGGTAGAGCGCCGCGCCATACATCTTCGTCGCCCCGCCGACGAAGTAGTGCACCTGCGGGGCGAACTTCTTGTCCTTCCTGTCGTACCAGGTGTCCTCCGACTGGTAGCGGCCGTCGACAAAGACGTCCTCGGCCCGCCAGTTCTGCGGCTCGCGAGTCAGGAAGTCCCCTCGCTCCAGCAGAAGGATCTTCTTGCCGGAGCCGGCGAGCCTGTGGACGAGCGTCCCTCCCCCAGCCCCGCTGCCGATCACGATCACGTCGTAGTCGCTCATGCGTTGACACCGACCTCCTTGAGGCGCTCGCTGAGGATGATCCGCGCCCCGGCCTCGATCAGGGCGAGGTGGGAGAAGGCCTGGGGGAAATTCCCCAGGAAGCCGGCCGGTGCTGGGGTCGAACTCCTCGGCGTAGAGGCCGAGGGGCGAGGCGATGCGAAGCAGCCGGTCCATCAGGTCGCGAGCGCGCTGGTGCTCGCCGATGACCGCCAGACCGGAGACCAGCCAGAAGGAGCAGATCAGGAAGCTGCCCTCCTTGCCCGAGAGCCCGTCGTCGGTCTGACCGGTGACGTAGCGGAGCACGAAGCCGTCCTCGGTGAGGTCGTCGGCGATCGCCAACACGCTCTTACGGAGGACCTCGTCGTCTCCCGGCAGGAACCCGAAGAGAGCCGCCAGCAGAGTCGAGGCATCGAGGGCGTCGGTGTCGTAGTGCTGCCGGAGGACCCCGTCACGGACGCCGTTGGCGAGGATGTCCTTCCGGATCTCCTCGGCCGTGGCACCCCAGGTCTCCTGGAGCTTCGAGGTCCCTCGGATCTCAGCGAGCCTCGAGGCCCGGTTCATCGCGACCCAGCACATCAGCTTGGAGGAGACGTATTGCTGGGGCTTGCCCCGGGCCTCCCAGATCCCCTGATCCGGCTTCTTCCAGACCTGGGTCGCGCACTCCGCCTGCGCCTGTACCACGGGCCAGAGCGCACGGGGCAGCCGCTGGCTCCGCTGGCTGTGCAGCAGGATCGAGTCGAGAGCGGCGCCGAAGACGTCGTTCTGGCGCTGGTCGAAGGCGCCGTTACCGACCCGCACGGGCGATGCTCCCGCGTATCCGGTGAGGTCATCTCGAGTCGTCTCGGTGAGGTCCCGGCGACCGTCGATCCCGTACATGATCTGCAGCGCGCCGTCCTCGTCCGGCTCGAGCTCGCCGACGAACTGCATGAACTCGTTGGCCTCCCAGTCCAGGTTCAGGTAGTGAAGGGCCTGGAGGGTGAAGGTCGAGTCCCTGATCCAGGTGAAGCGGTAGTCCCAATTTCGCTCCCCTCCCGGCGTCTCCGGCAGCGAGGTCGTCAGGGCCGCCACCGTCGCGCCCGTGGGCATGTAGGTGAGCCCCTTGATCGCGAGCGCCGAGCGGTGGATCGCTTCTCGGAAGCGGTGGTCCGGCATGCGGGCCTTGGAGATCCACGTGCGCCAGTAGCTGGCCGTCTCGCTCATGCGTGCGTTCGCCTGGTCCATGTCCTCAGGTGAGGCGAGCTCCTCCGCCCAGGACAGGGAACAGAAGGACTGCTCGCCCTTCTGGAGCGTGTGCCGGGCCTGCGCCACCTCCCCCTCCACCCCCAGCGGATGCTGGCTTCGGAGCCTGACGGTCAGGCCCTCTCCGCTCGCGTCGGCGGTATGGCGCCCCTGCAGCGACCAGTCGGCCGGGGTCCGGCCATAGTCGAAGTCAGGCTCGCAGAGCAGCTCCATGTCGACCGAGCCCTCCATGCAGAGCACCGTTCGCACGAGCAGGTGATGGGCGTCCTCGTCGGCGGGCGCGCGCGTGTGCGGGGTGACCTCGTCCTCGTGCAGGGTGGGGCCGATCGTCAGGGCATCGCGCACCATCGCCCATCCGGTCGGCGTGTGCCAGGTGGTGATGAGGATGTTGGTGCCCGGCTCGTAGATCCGGTTGCTCGGCACGTTGACCCCGAAGGGGGCGAAGCGGAAGGAGCCGGCTTCGCGGTCGAGCAGCGTCCCGAAGATGCTCGGCGAGTCGAACCGCGGCACGCAGAGCCAGTCGATCGCCCCGTCGGGCGCCACCAGGGCGCCGGTATGGCAGTTGGAGAGGAAGGCGTAGTCGGCGATCGGAGGGAAGGGCGACGGCATCGCCGCGCTCTGCGGCATTCCCTTCTCCTTGCCGGCCGCGGGCGCTTTGCCGTCTCCGCTCGCCGTCGCCTTGCGGCTGGAGCGGCTCTTTCCGGCGCTCTTCTGCTTCGCGGGACTCATGACCCGGTCCACGGCTCGTGCCAGCCGCCGTAGTCCTTCACCAGCCGGTCGGCGGCCTTTGGTCCCCAGGTGCCGGGCTTGTACGGCTGGATCCTCGGGGGCTTCTCGAGCAGCGGGTCGCAGACCCGCCAGTTCTCCTCGATGCTGTCCTGCCGTTTGAAGCGCGTGCTGTCGCCGACCATCGCGGCGTGCAGGAGGACCTCATACGGTGTCGGCCCCTCCCCGCCCTGCTCGGCGAACTCCATGTCGAGGTTGATGTGCTCCGGTCTGCTTTCGTCACTGCGCTGTGCGTTGACCAGCAGACGAATCCCGGTGCTCGGGTGCAGCCTGACGACCAGCTGGTCGGCCTCAGGCCGCCGCCGGGTGTCCGCGTAGCCGAGGCGCGGCGGCTCCTTGAAGATCAGCCTGAGCTCCCACTGCTCCACCGGGAGCTCCTTCCCCGTCCGGATGAAGAACGGCACTCCGGTCCAGCGCCAGTTGTCGATCTCGAAGCGAATCGCCAGCAAAGGTCGCCGTCGTCGAGTCCTTGGCGACCCCCTTGATCTTCCGGTAGCCCTCGTACTGACCTCGCACGTACTGCTTCGGGTCGGCCTTCGGCATCGCCGAGAAGACGCCGAACATCGCGTCCTTCAGCGCCCGGGCGTCGCGGCTGGCGGGCGGTTCCATCGCGGCCATCGCAACCACCTGCATCAGGTGGTTGACCACGACGTCCCTGAGGCAGCCAACCGGGTCGTAGAAGCTGCCACGGTCGGCGACCCCGAAGTCCTCCGCCATCGTGATCTGGACGCAGGCGATGCTGTTGCGGTTCCAGACGGGCTCGAACATCGCATTCGCGAATCGCAGGTAGAGAATCTCGGCCACGCCCATCACGCCGAGGAAGTGGTCGATCCGGTAGAGCTGGTCCTCACTGATGTACTTATGGATCTCCGCGGCAAGCTCGCGGGCGGAGGCGAGGTCGTGGCCGAAGGGCTTCTCGACCACCACCCTGGCGTTCTTGGTGAGACCGGCTTCGGAGAGCCCCTTGATCGTCATGCCGAATAGCGATGGCGGGATCTCCAGGTAGAAAACCGGGTTCTTGGCTCCCTTGATGTGGGCGGCGAGGCGCTCGTACGTGTCGGCCTCCGAGAAGTCGCCCTGGACGTAGGAGAGCCGCTTGGCGAGGCGATTGAAGACCTTGGGATCCGGCTTCTTTCCCGGAGGAGGTCTCGATCGCCTTCCGGGCGTGGTCACGGAGGTCCTTCTCCGACCAGTCGTCGAATGCCACCCCGACGATCGGGCAGTCGAGCAGGCCACGCGCCTCGAGCCGGTAGAGCGAGTTGAAGGTCATCACCTTCGCCAGGTCTCC
>CAVZRH010000009.1:0-269660 GCA_963777575.1 uncultured Solirubrobacterales bacterium
ATGTTGTGGCACCTCGTTTCAGTTCAGCGTATTGCTCGTCGGGGCCCGTGACCTCAGTCGACTACCGGCAACCCACCACCCTGAACCGCCGATGCAGTATTAGGCCGGATCGGTGGGCGGCTGCGGGGCGACGGCGCTGGCTGTTCTGGCGGCGGCTTCCAGGAGCATCCATGCCGACAGCTGTACCGACAGGTCGGCTTCGGGAACCCCCGGTCGCGGGGTGCGGGCAGGTCGGCGCCAGTCGGGGGCGAACACCGGGCCGCCGCCGGTGGGTGGCTGCGTCGTCCAGGTCGGTGCGGCCCTGCCAGGCGGCGTCGGCGCTGGCCAGGACGAGCGGGGCGGCGAGCGCGGTGAGCTCGGGGCGTCGGACCGCGGTGTCGGCGAGGTAGCGGGCCAGGATGCCGTTGAACAGCCCGCCGTCGCCGCCGTCGTCGAAGCCCGGGATCACCCCGTCCGGTCCGGCCATGGTGGTGACGGCGTTCAGGACGGTGGCGGCGCGTTCGGCCCACCGCGGGTGGCCGTCGCGCTCGGCCAGCTCCACGCACGCCCCCAGGTACACGCCTTGGCAGTAGGTGTAGGTCGTGGCTTCGACGGTGCGGATCGTCCCGTCCGGGTTGAGCCGGACCCCGTCGCGGACCAGGCCGGTCTGCGGGTCGACCAGGGTGGCCGCGATCCAGTCGGTGATCTTGGTGGCGAATTCGAGGTCGCCGGTGCGGGCGGCCAGGATCGCGGCCGGACCGTTGGCGGGGGCGTTCTTGAAGTCGTCCCCGCGGCGCCACCAGATCCCGCCGCCGCCGGCGGGTGTCCATCCGGCGCGGAGCCGGGCGGTGATCGCGGCGAGCGCGGACGGCGCGGAGCGGCGGGCCAGTGGCCCGGCGCGCTGTACCGCCAGGCCGAACCAGGCGATGTCGTCGTAGTAGTCGTTGGTCCAGGACCCGAAGTTGCGCAGCCGCACCGTGCGGGCCAGCGCGGCGATCTCCACCGCCCGCCACGGCTGGGGCGCTCGGCGGTGGGCGTCGACCAGGCAGTCCAGCAGGTGGGCCTGCCACCAGTAGTGCCACGGCCACGGGCGGATCAGCAGCGGGCGGGGCCAGCGCACCCGCCCGATCCGGGTCCCGGGCACCACCCCGGCCAGGCGGCGCACGAACCGTCGCCGGATCACCTCCTCGACCGTTCCGGCTCGACCTGCCCAGTCGCCCGACACCCCGTACTCACCTCCGGGACATGAGATGCTCAGTGACCGAGACCCGCTACCGGGATGGCGGTGGGCCGCCCGCCGAGGGGAGACGGGCCCGCGCGCATCCAGTCGGGGGACTGCGCGGGCCAGCCGAGAACGTGGTCGCTCGCGGTCGTCGCGGTGTTACTCGCTGCTGTACCGAAGCGAGGGCGAGGTCCGCGTCGATGTAGCGCCGCGTTCGACCGTGCCCGCAGCCATGCATGATCGTCTGGGCGCGTGACACGCCATGTGACACGAAATGCAGTCGTCCGGGGTGGTTCCTGAGCGCTGGTGAGGGTGCGCGTGTCACTGTTGTTGCTGGTTGAGGCCAGGGGAGGTGTTGTCGGCTCGTCTTACACCCGAGCGGTCGCAGGTTCGAACCCTGCCGCGCCCACCAGGTCCGAACAGCACGTTTACGACGCAGACCATCCGTCGGCTCGCCAGCCAGGTCGACGAGCAGCGCCACCCGAGGACGAACGCGACCGTGAACCAGCTGCTCGACCGCTACCTGGCAACGCTTGAGGTTGGACCAACGACGCACCGGATGTATACGACATACCTGGAGAAGCACGTCGGCCGTTCCTCGGACGTCTGAAGGCTGGCGCGGTCGGGGCCGAGGCACTCGACTCCCTCTACGCCGAGTTGCGGCGCTGTCGGACGCACTGCACTGAGCGTGGGCTGGTCGATCACCGCACACCGCGCGAACACGCCTGCGACGCCCGATGCCGGCGCATGCCTGTCGACCGCTGTCGCCGACAACGATCCGCCACATCCACTTCGTCCTCCGCGGCGCCTACGAGCGGGGTGTGCGCTGGCATTGGGTGTCGATCAACCCGGTGGAGTTCGCCTCACCGCCGGCGGCGAAGCCGCCCGACCCCGCGCCCGCCGAGAGCCGACGAGGCGGCCTGCATCCTGGACGAGGCATGGCGTGACCCCGACTGGGGCACGCTGGTCTGGTTGACGATGACGACTGGGCTGCGCCGCCGCGAACTGTGTGCCCTGCGCTGGTCGCACACGATCTTCCCAACGGCACCGTGACGGTGCGGCGCAGCATCTCGCAGGACGGGGTTCGCCGCGACGAGAAGACACCAAGACCCACCAGCAGCGACGCATCACGCTCGACCCGACGACCGTCGACGTTCTGACGGAGCACTGGGACCGGTCCCGCGACCGTGCTGTCCGGCTGGGGGGCACCGCTGCACCGGGACGCTTTCGTCTTCTCTCTCGCGCCCGACGGGCCAAATCACCCGAGAAGCTAGCGGTGGAGTTGCACCACTCGATCGCCGTTGGCGACCTGGCCGCCGGGACTTCCTGCCGGGCATCAAGCGGCTCGCCCTGGAGCGAGGCCTATCGACGTCGACGGTCCAGCGTGCGTTCCAGATGTTGCGCGATTGGGGCGTGATGGACGGCCCTACCGGCGAGCGTCCGAGGGTCGCGGCGGGATTCGTCGCCGAACGCGGGACATCCGTCGCTCCGGTGGAACAGGCCCTCGATGCACCCGACGAGCAGAGAGGCATTGATGACGGTGGCCGCCAGCGGAATCCGCCCCCCGCGGCACCCGGAGGTTCCCGGGTTGAGGCACCGCGGCCGGATTTCGGGTAGCCGTCAGGAGCTGGCGGCGGCGGCCGCATCCCGGTCGTATACGCACAGTGCCCAGATCACGAAGACGTTCAACGCGATGATCAGCAGGGACCATATCGGGTAGTAAGGGAGGAACGCGAAGTTGGCGAGCATGGTCAGCGCTGCGATCGTGATACCGACCACGCGCCCCCAGAGCTGTCCTGTCATCACACCGACGCCTGCGGCCAGGACGATGATGCCGAGGATGATGTGGATCCAACCCCACGTCGTCAGGTCGAAGGTGAAGATGTACCGGGGGGTGATGGCGTAGACCTCGTTGCGGGCCAGCGCAACGACTCCCTCCATCGCGTTGAACAGGCCCGTAATCATCATCAGGATGCCTGCGAATAGGCTCAGCCCGACAACCCAACCCGCGGTGTCGGCCCCGTGCGCGGGCGCGACCGAGGAGGAGTTCCTGTCCGAGTGTGCGGCCTGCTCGGGTGCGGACATTCCGGGCCTCCTGGGCGCCATGAGTTCTTGCCTCGGCGAGAATCGTCCGTGGGTCAGGTCGGTTCGTCCTCACCCGCCACAGGTGAGTCGGCGAACACTATGGAGCGGCGCGGCGGCCGGGAGTACGTGCTCACGGAGAAGCCCAGGCCCCGGTGCCGTGGAGGACGTCGCTGAGCTGTTCGCCGTCGCTGTGCATCAGCAGCGTCGGGATCGGCAGGCGGTTGGCCTTCTCGGTCGGGAGATCGGGATGGGTACTCTTGGGCCGCGACCCGGTGGCCGAAGATGAGGCCTGGGGCGCGTCGCGGCCTCCCGGCGGTCATGACCTCGCGGGTGGCCAACGTGGGAGGCGTTATGCGTCCCGACGTTGACCGAGCTGGGGCGGCGCACCGAGTCCTGCTCCTGCATTGACTGCCGAACATCTGTCTTCGTGCGTCGAGGGCCAGCGTGTGCCGCTCCCCGGGTGCGCGGGCCAGCAATACACCGCGGCTGTGGCTACGCACGGTCTCTCCCCATCTCGCGGCCATCGCCCTGGGGCCGGGATGGGCTTGACGTCGGCTACCCCGCCGGGCGTTCCCCGACGGTCAGCAACTTCAGCGGCTCATCGGGGTTCGGCTCGGAGCGTAGACGGCGAACATGGCGGCAAACTCAGCCCGATATCGCGCCGTCGATGGCGCGGAGCGTGCTGCTGCCCATCTGCGGGTGATCGCCTGCGGGCCGGGCGGTTGGTGCTTCCGGACCCCTCATCTGCTCCACGCGTTGCAGCGGCGACGGTGCCGTCCTATCGTTGGCGGTGGAGCCGGTCGGCTCCGGTCTATGCCCCGGACCCCGGCGTATCGCCTCGATACAACCCGCGGAGACGGGGCCCTTCTTGTGTTCATCGACGCCGGTCGACGTGATCGTCGGGCGAGGACGCCCCGTGTCGACCGCGTCGCCGGCGCGACGCATCCACGGCGGCGCGCGATGTGGGTGGCGACAAGGTCTTCGTGGTACTGCCGCTGCTCGCCGTGCTGGCCACTGTCCCGCTGGCCTGGGGGTGGGGGCTGAGCTGGACCGATATCGGGCTGGCGGTGTTCCTTTACTTCGTCTCCGGCCTGGGCATCGCGGTCGGGTTCCACCGTCACTTCACCCACCGCGCGTTCAAGGCCACCCGGGCGCTGCGGATCGGGCTGGCCATCGCGCCTCCTGCACGCCGGTCGGTAGGTCTCAGCAGGTCCCTCGGCAGGCGGTCGAGACGTACGTGCGCACCTCCACCCTCCACAGCTCCGGGACCTGATGCTGACCCAAGATCGGTTCAACCACCCCTAACGCCCATCTCCAGTCCGTGATCGTGGAGGCCCCGCGTGTTCGCTCGAGTTGCCTACAGCGTGGCGGCCGCCGCCGGTCTCGTGCTGGGTGCGATCGCTGTCATGGCGGGTCCGGCGGCGGCAGTGGGGTGGGTTGTGGTGGGTGTGTTCGTCGGCGCCCTGGCGACGTCGCTGTGGAGGCAGGCCATCCGAGACGGTGCCGTCTGGGCCACCAGCGGGCCCGGTCGACGTGCCGGTCTCCGCGTCGGCGGGGCCACCTGCGCGGGGGGCCTGGTGCTCACCGGCCTGGCGACGCTGCTGGGCCAGGCCACCGGAATCGTCATCCTCACGCTCCTGCTCCTGGCCGCGCCCTTGGCGTGGCCCAGGCTGCGGCGACGGTACGGGCGGCCGCCCGCTCGGGTGACCTGGGCAGCTGGGTGTCCCGAGGTCGTGCCGGCCGCTCAACCGCCACCCCCGCTGACATTCGAGGCGCTGTCCACTCCGGAGTTGTGCCTGGCCTGGCGGCGCAGCTACCTCGCGTTGCTCGACGTGACCTCGTACCCGGCGCGGTGGCAAATCGTGCGCCAGCGCGAGTGCCTGCTCGACGAGCTCGAACGACGCGACCCGGACGGGTTCACCTGCTGGCTCGACTCCGGCGCCAGCGCCGGCAGCGACCCTGGCCGCTACCTGAGCAGCGACCGGTAACCCCTAGACCCAGCCCCCAACGAGCGACCGATCGGAGAGGATCGTGGCGCCTGGTGAAGCAGCCGTTGCAGCCGGTCATCGTCCACGCGCGCCGGCCGCATCCCGCTCATCACACCGCGAGCACAGCAGGCCGGGACACCGAGACAAGAGCGCAGGCTCCGCCCGCACGCGACATCGCTCGAAGATCAGCAAAAGGCGCCATATGTTGCGGCTCTCTTCGCGGCGCGCCCAAGGCCAGTCAGGCTGGGCACCGTCCATGCCCGTGACGTGCAGATCCGTTCCCGGACGGAGGCGGCTACCGCGGGGTCCGGCGCTCAGAAGCAGGACCACGACGGACGGCGTATGAAGGTCATGCCGGGCATGAGCTAGAAGCTTTGCAGGGCGGGCTCTCGAGAACCGCTCCAATGGCGGATGCTCGATCGGCGGTTACCGGATCGCTAGCGCTTGAGCTGCGCAACACACGACGGCTTCCGTTCTGCTCGATCGGGGCGCCGAGGTGCGATGGTGGAACGACAAGACGCCAAGCACCTCACCGTCGGGGGCGAGCACCGGGTAGGACTGCACACTGCGCGAGCCGGCGTCGAGCATCGGCTCCAGGCTGGCTTGGCCCACGAATATCGGACTGCGGCTGACGTTGTCGACCAGGACGGGCTCGCGCGTGGCTAATGCCTTGGCGCACGCGGTCGGTACGGCAGCGTCGACTGTTGCGAAGTAGGCCAGGAACTCGCGAGAGAAGCTACGCTGTGCTGCAATCCGCAGGACACCGACGTCAGGGTCGTACACCTGCAGATCGGCGCCCGTCGCTCGGCCCAGGACGACGGCAGCATCCACGATCGCCTCGTAGACGGTGGGCCGGTCCGCGACGGTCAGGAAGTCGTCATCGAGGAGGGTGCGTACATCTGCGGTCCATCGCCGCCGAACGGCTCGTACAAGGTCGTGTCGTGTCGCGCGAACCTCCCTGTCGATGACCTTCTGTTCGACGTTCCGCTGCACGCGCAGGCGTTCTTGCACAGCCTGACGATGCTCCACGACAGCTGAGCGGTGATCGGCGACGGCGCGCGCCAAAGCTGTCGCACCAGTCCGACCGATCACGTCCGTCACACCACCCATGGTCACCGACCAGCAGGCGTTCGACAAGCACGAGCAGCCCCACCACGCTGTCGGTCTACCGCGGCCGGGGGTGCGGGTATAAACTTGCGGGCTGGCGAATGGGCGCATCAGCAGAGTTGCTGCGTCACGAGTGAAGCCGCCCCCGGACCCCGGCGGCGGGTCCTCATCGTCGACAGGCAGGGGGCCCCGCTGATCAATTCTCCATCCGGGTGGCGCGCCACCGGCCGTGTCGACACGGTTGACCGAGTTCTCTCCCGTAAAGCGCGCCGGCGATGCGCATCAACGTGCAGACCTGGAATCTCCTCGCCTCTGCGTCAGTTTTGCCCGTTTGCTACAGGGTGGACTTTCGCAGTTCTGGGCTCGCGACGCTGTCATGCGCGTAGGCGGCGTGTCCGGCAGCTGCGTCGAGTGATGAAGGTGTCGTCGATGCCTGTTCGGGGGCTGACGGTCGCTGGGTCCGAATGCGTTGGGCAGCTCAGAGCCGCGGTGTAGCGCTGGTCGCTGGCGAGGTAAATCCGAGGCAAGCGGTGGGCGTGATCTGTGGGGGTCGCAGGGGCGGGTGATCGGCAGGGGCCGGCTGGCGGGCAGTGCGGCGTCGACGTAGCAGCACTGGCAGCGATGAGGTCGCGTCGTAGCCGAGGTGACGGCGCTAGGCTGACGCTGGCGCGTGATCGGGGCATGGTCGCGGTGCGGGTCTGCAGTCGGTGATGGGCGCGAGGTCCGGCGTGACGTGGCGCGGAAGCAGACGCATCGATCGACCAGCGGCCGGCGTAGTCGGGAGGCGATCGGGGCGCCGGTGTGTCGGTACGGTCGCGTGGTGATCTTGAAGGGGTCGTGGGCGGGGTGTCGGATCCCGTGCCGGGTCGCGGATGATGACGCAGCGCGGGGCACGGTCGTGCGTGTTGACCGTGCTGGCAGAGCACGTGGACGGACGCAGCGACCGGGCGGCGCACGGTGGTCGGGATGCTGGCGGAGCGCGGCATGGCCCAGCAGATCTGCCATTCGGCGGCGCGGGCGTCGGTGTCGATCTCCGGCGCGGGGTGGGCATCGACCGGCTCGGACTTGGTGCGGGGCCGGCCGCGGTTGATCGGTGACGTGGCGGCGCGGGCTAGGTAGAGCGCGGCGTCGCGGTGGTGATCGACGACACCCTGTTCAAACGCTGGGTGCCGGCGGGTCAGGCACGGCGTTCTGGACAGCGAGGCGTACGGCGCCGTCCCGCATGGGCGGCAGACTCACGCTCGGGGGAACCGGCTGGCGAGATCGCGGAGCATCGTGATTGCGGCGTGCTCGACGGCGCTGGTGGTGTCGTTCCTGCGGTGCTGATGCGGGCGTGGACGGGCAGGGCGATCGGCGTACCACCCACGGCGGAGCTGACGCCAGCGTGATGACACGACCATGCTCAGCCCGAGCGCGTTAGGCGACCGGCGGACGGTCAGCGCACGGCGTCGGGGACGCCGCTACCACGGCAAGCCGCTCGACTGGTGCGGCCGGGGCGACGTGGACGACCGGGTGTCGTCCAACGTCCAGCATGACCGACACCGCGTCGGGGCGAATCGGGTGACGCGGGCGTACGCGTCGAAGCGCCCGCAAGCTGGGCCGGCTCGTCGCCCATGGCCACCGACGCGGACGAATCGGCGGTAGGCGTCGTGCGTCCGGCGACGCGGGCTGGCGCACGGCCAGCGTGATCATCGCGGTGACGGTGCGAACAGAGACCGTGCAGCTGGCCGAGCGGACGAGCAGGTCTGGTGAACGGCTCGAAGCTCGGCGCGCGGAAGCACCCGCGGCCGGTGCGTGCTGGTCCGCGAGCTCGGCTCGTCCAAGGCCGGTACGACCTGGCCCCGTTCGGACACTCGACCCGATGGGCCACGCAGGAACAGATCAGTCGAACGGTACGCACTGCGCTGGTCGATCGAGCCGCGCCAGCGCCGCGGGCAACGCAGCAGCTGGGCGTCGGTGCAGGCCGCGTTCAACTCGGCGGGGCAAGCATCGCGGTGCGGTAGCGGACCGTCCCAGTTCGGGATAGCTGATCACGGTCGCCTCGTCGCGAACTGCTACGCCCGTGCACGGGCACGGCAGCTCGACGATGCCGCATCGGCGTCGCTGACTCACCACCGAGCCGTGGTACTCGATCCAAGACGGGCCGTCCGTTCGAAGACATGATCATCAGCTGCGCAACACCCTACATCGTGGCCCGGTCTACACGCGATTCGCGTGCAGGCAGCAGATCGTGGGATGAGCGCGTGGCTGATCATATTACCGCGGACTGACGCCAAGCTGGCCTGTCGCCACTCACCCAGCGACGTAGGACGTGCGAAAGTCCATCGACAGGCACCCGCGGCGGAAATAGCCTGCGTCGACGTGGGCGGTGAACGGGTGTCACTTCCGCGCCTGGTGAGGCGGCGGCGGACCCGCAGCCGACCGGGATCGATCCCCCTCCCGACCCGGTCGGCTGCACCCTGCCGCGACCCGAACTCGCCACATGGTGCGTGAATGCGCCCGGTCGCCGCAGGGGCCGGACAAGCTTGGTCGCCTCCGGCACGGGCACGAGCCCGATCGGCACGGTTGGTGCCGCCACCCCGCACACGCCTATCAGTGGGAACGGTATCCGTGCGCGACGCTGCGGCTCGCGGATCTGGTCGTGGGCGCCGCCCTGCAGGAACGACCCGAGCAGCCCGCGCCGCCCTGCTAGGAGCCGGCGAGGTCGCGTCCGGTGAGACCGGCCGCGGTGGCCGGCCAGCGCGCCGCCCGCGGATCCCCGACTCATCTCAGTGCAGGGTCGCTGCCGGATGCACGATCGCTGCCGGGGTGGGTGTGGCGGGGTAGCGCCGGTCGTCGGCCTCGTCGGCTGGTGTCCTAACCGCCGAGGCCTTGACCGCCGGGGTGTCCGGACAGCCCGCGGCCCGTATCCATGATGCACCCGCTGTGGCGGTTGACGATGGCGCCGACGCCGCCTGTGCGGAGCGGCCGCGGACGTGCTGATTTGCCAGATCGGGTGCGGGGGTGGATCGTTGCCGGTCTCGGGGGTTCCTCGTGTGCGTCATGCCAGTTGGCGTTCCGTCTTCGACGAACGCTGATGGGCGCCGGTCCGAGCGGGGCGGCGCGGAGGCCACGATGTCCGACGCCGCCGGGATGACCGGGGTGGCCGAGCTGCAGGAACTGCTGCTGGCCACCGACACGTTGCAGGAGTTTCTCGGTGAGGTCGCGTCCCGGGCGGCGGCGGAGGTGTCGCCGGGGCTGTCGTGCGGGTTGACCGCGCGGTCGGACGGGCGGCCGCTGACCATCGCCAGCAGCGATGGTTACGCCAACATGCTCGACCAGTTGCAGTACCGGCTCGAGCAGGGCCCGTGCCTGACCACGCTGCACACCGGGAAGGTGGTGCTCGACGACGGCACCGACGGCGGGGCCCGGTGGCCGCTGTACCGGACGCAGGGTGAGGCGGCCGGGTTGGGGGTGTCCCTGTCGGTACCGGTCAGCCACGGTCGGCAGGTCCTGGCCGCGTTGAACCTGTACTCGCGGACGCCGCGCTCGTTCAGTTCGGCGGAGCGGGAGCGGGCGCGGCGGTTCGCCGACCACGCCGCCGGCGGGGTGGCGATCGCCCTCAAGCTGGCCCGACGCGCCGAGCTGACCGACGATCTGCAGGCGGCGCTGGCCGGGCGGGCGGTGATCGATCAGGCGTTGGGGATCGTGATGGGGCAGCGGCGCTGCTCGGCCGATGAGGCGTTCGGCGTGCTGCGCGAGGTGTCGCAGACCAGCAACCTCAAGCTGCGGGAGGTCGCCGCCCGGCTGATCACGGTGACCAGCGGAGGCCCGCCGCGATCGGAGCCACCGCTGCAGCCCGCACCCCCGGCCGGGTAACTCCGCTGGACCGGGTGAGGGCGACGACGGGACGACGTCCTCGCGCGCCGTGCCGATGTCTGGCCGATCTGGTCGATGGTTACTCCGGGAGATGAGAATGCGTCAGTGGGTGACGGATGCCCCGGTGGCCGTCTACGCTGTCGCTCGGCGGTTGGGAGGTCAGCTGCCGGGCATGCGGTGCATCGAATCGGTCACCGGTCCCGGTGCGACCTGGTCCGCCCTTTCCGGCGGCCTCGCGGGTCTGCCGTCTCCGGCCTGCTGTGTGGTTGATCCGGTCATCGCCTGCCTTTGCCCGACATTCCGGGGGGCGAACCTGTGCAGGCAGTCCGATCTCAACCGTGCGGCCGGCGGCGGCCGATACGGATCCCTGTTCCGGTCCCGGTCGGGCGCGCGCGGCGGCGGGCCGCGGAGGGGCCAGCCCGCTACCCGCGTGTCACGCGCGTCGCCCGGCTCAACCACGCGGACCGGGGGGAGTTGTGAGATGAGGGATGAAATTGCATGGGACGAGCTGTGAAGCACCCTGACACCGCGGCGTTCGGGCATCGGGTCTGGTCGGCCCGGGCCGGTGCGCTCACCCAGATCCGTCGCGAGGTCCGTCGGTGGCTCGCCCCGCTTGAGGTGATGCCCGACGCCGAGGCCGATCTGGTGCTGGCCGTCAACGAGGCCGCGGCGAACGCCATCGACCACGCCTACCGCACGGGCGACGACACGGGTGACGACCGGGCCGTCGTCGAGGTGTTCTTCTGGACCGAGCCGGGAGCCGTTCTGTTCGAGGTCGTCGATCACGGGCGCTGGCGGCCGCCCAGCTCGCACACCGCCGGCGGGGGCCGCGGAATCGAGATCATGCAACGCCTCGTCGAAGCCGTGTTGATCCACCACGACGCCCGCGGCACCCGGGTGCTGTTGCGTCACTCGCTCCCCGGTCACCCGCGCACGGTGCTCCCGCATGCCGCCTCGTCCGCGGCCCGGGCACGGTGACTCATGAACGACGCGTCGACGGGTACCGGCGACAAGGGCCTGGTCGTGGCCGCGACCGACCATCGTGACCACGGCAGAGCTGGTGGTGCCCCGGCCGGCGGAGATGGTGGCGAATCGGGTCGGCCACCGGGCGGAGACAACGCGACGACCTCACCGACGGCCGCCGGTCAGCGCGGGTTCCGCCACGAGCTTTTGCTGCACCGCTCGACCGCGGAACTGTGGGAGTTCGTGCTGCCGGTGGTCCGCGACGGGCTGGCCGCCGAGGAGCCCACGCTGCTGCTGGTCCGCCCCGACACCGCCGAGACCGTGCTCCAGCAGGTCGGGCCCTCGCCGTACCTCACCATCGCCCCGGCGCTCCCCGAGCCCGGGCGACCGGCCCTACACCTGCGGGCCGCCCGGCCGATGCTCGCCGGCTACGCCCGCGTGGTTCACCAGGAGCCGGTCATCCCGTCGACGAAGTGGCCCGTATGGCGACGCCTGGAAGCGCTGCTCAACATCGTCCTGCGCCCGCACGACACCTGGGCGGTGTGCGCCTACGACCGGCACGCCCTCACCGAAGAGATGACCGCCGACCTGCACGCCACCCACCCTCTGCTCGCCCACCACCACCAACGCCACCAGCGCAACGACCGCTACCAACCCCCGGTCGACTTCCTCGACAAGCACAGGGACCATCCGCCCGACCCGGTCGAGCGCACCGCCCCGACCGTCGAGCCGCCGACCCGCCTGCCCGCGCAGGCGCAGGGGCAGCGCGTGCGCCGACGGGTAGATAGTCCGCCCGGCGAGCGTGGCGACCAGCCGGGGCCACCGGACCGTGGCGGAGCCGAGGTCGGTGACGGTCACCGGCCGCCCGGTGCGGACGCAGTCCACGCAGGGGCCCTCATCGGTCTGCACCTGGAGCAGTTCGGTCCAGTTCGGACTTCGTCGGAGGAGGCCACCACCCGCAGCCGGCCGTGGGTGTCGGCGAGCATGGTCACCGGCCGCGATCGGCGTGCCAGCAGGGTGACCTGTGGGCTGACGAGCCGGTCGAGCGATGATGACGTCGTAGTCGTCGACAAGGGTGTCGGCCAATTCGACGAACGCGGTCGCCAGGAGTAGCTCGCGGTCGTTGTGGTTGTAGCTCACGCTCGACTCCCTTCCGGGTCGCACGGGGGTGCCCCGGATGGCGACGTCGCATTCTGGTCTCAGCCGATGCCGGGGGTGAACACCAGCCGGCGAACGCACGACGTCGCGGGCGACCTCGCCAGCGTGGCGGCGGGTGGCGAACGTGTGCGCGCGGAGGCGCACGAACGCATCCTGCGCGGGGATGCCGAGCTGGACCAGGATCATCCCGGTGGCCTGGTGCATCGCTGCGCGAGGTCGCCGTCCGGCTGATCACTGTGACCACACCCAAACCGCCACGCCCCGAGCCGCCGCTGCAGTAGGAAGCTGCGCCGCACGATCTCAGGCACGCGGCGGCGCTGTAGCGCGCCCCGTCGGATGTCGCGGGCGGCGGCTCGCCTCGTGAAGCCGGTGGAGGTCTTCCGCATGACGGCCGCGACAGTGGGGTGTGACGGATGAACGGCGGCAATCTAGAGTGTGCTCGGCGGTTGGGAGGTCAGCTGCCGGGCATGCGGTGCCTCGAATTGGTCACCGGTCCCTGGCGTGTCCTCGTTCTGTCCTTCCTGAGGGGTGTCTGCCGGCGACCGTTCCCGGGCTTCCCTGACCGATCCGATCATTGCCTCCCGGCAGTACCCGTGGTCCGGGGAGGGCCCCGTGAGGTCACCGCTGCTGGCGTTGTTGGACTGGTTCGAGGGTGTGCTGAGGCATGCATGTCGAGTCGATTGATCGGTGCCGGCCGAGTCTGGTCGGGCTCCGATCCCGAGATGGACGACGGGCTGAACGGGGGTCGGGAGCATGGGTGTGGTCGGTTTCTGGCTGCGTGGTCGGGGTGGCCCAGATGCCTGAGTTGGGTGCGGTGACGCGGGCGTTGCTGGCGATCGCCCGTGACGTCGAGGACGATCGCGCGCTGGCGGGGGAGATCTGCCGGGCGTGTGTGGAGGGCTTGGACATCGACGGGGCGGCGATCTCGCTGCTCACGGCGGACCCCTCGCGGGAGACGGTGTTCGCCAGCGACGCGACCGCCGATCTGCTGGAGGATCTGCAGTTCAGCCTCGGCGAGGGGGCGTGCATCGACGCGGCGGTGTCCCGGCGACCGGTGCTGGTGGCGGACATGAACGATCCGGCGCAGACGGCCCGGTGGCCGGTCTACGCCGCCGCCGTGGTGCGAGCAGGCCGGTGTCCGGGCGATCTTCGCGCTGCCGCTGCAGTGGGGCGCCATCGATGTGGGTGTGTTGGATCTCTACCGCCGCGCCCCCGGTGCGTTGAGCGCGACCCAGATGCGGGATGCGCTCAGCGCTGCGGATGCGGCAACGTTGATCCTGTTGGGGTTGCGCAGCGATCCCGGCGACGAGCAGGCCTGGGACCGGTCCTGGGGCAATCGGGCGGAGATCCATCAGGCCACCGGCATGGTGGTGGCCCAGCTCGGGATCAGCGCGGCCGACGCGCTCGCCAGGTTGCGCGCCCACGCGTTCGCCGAGCAGCGGCTTCTCGGTGAGGTCGCCCGTGATGTGGTGGCGCGGCGGCTGCGCTTCACGAAGGACACGTGAGGTCCGTGGCGAACCGGGAGGAGGGAGCGGCGATGTCGGGGCCGGATACGGGGCGGGAGGCGCTGCTGATCGAGGCGTTCGTCGGGTTGGCGGACACGCTGGTCGATGACTACGACGTCATCGACGTGCTCGACCGGCTGGCCGGCTACAGCGTGCAGCTGCTCGCCGCCGAGTCGGCGGGGATCCTGCTGGCCGATGCGCAGGCCACGCTGCGGGTGGTGGCGTCGACCAACGAGCAGACCGAATGGATGGAGCTGCTGCAGCTGCAGGCCGACGAGGGTCCCTGTGTGGAGTGCTTCCGCGCCGGTGCCCCGGTCAGCGTCGCCGATCTCGCCGACGCCGCTGCCCGCTGGCCGCGGTTCGTCGCCGCGCTGCAGGAACGCGGTGCCTACGGCTCGGTGCACGCGCTACCGCTGCGGCTGCGCGGGCAGGCCATCGGCACCCTGAACCTGTTCCACGGTGCACCGGGGCCGCTGCCCGCGGCCGACCTGGCGCTGGGCCAGGCGTTGGCCGACGTCGCGACGATCGGGATCCTGCAGGAACGGGCGATCCGCCGCGGTGAGGTGCTCGACCGAGCAGTTGCAGGCCGCGTTGAACAGTCGGGTGATCATCGAGCAGGCCAAGGGTGTCCTGGCCCAGCGCGGGAACCTGACCATGCACGCCGCGTTCGACCGGTTGCGCCACTACGCCCGCGGCCACAACCTGCGGCTCACCGAGGTGGCCCGCCAGATCGTCGAGACCGACCTCGCCGCTGAGGTGCTGGCCGCGCCGACCGCCTCGAAACCGACCGTCCAGCGGCGGTGAGCGAAGCCCGGAGTCGGCGCGGCCAACTCGGCTGCGGCTCTCCACGCTCATGCCGCTCTGCACCAGGTCACGGTGCAGCGGGTTGCGGAGGCCGGCAACCACAACGACCAGGCCGGTTGGCCCTGCACCTGCGGGATGCCCGCCCGACGCTGGCCGGCTACGCCCGGGTGATCCATCAGGAGCTGGTGATCCTCCCGGGGCAGTGGCCCGAAATGCCGCGCCTGGAAGCAGTGCTGAAGTGCTGGCGACGGCTGACCCGGCCGAGCTTTCGGTGCGGACGAAGCGCGCCCAGCGGTAGTTCAAGCAGGTCGCTGCACCACACGCACACCCGGGCTCGTCTGGGCGCGACAACGCTTCCAGATCAGGACGTACTGGACGCGGCGGTGATCTCCCTACTCCCTACCAGAGGTGCTCAAACCGGCGCGGAATGCTTGTCGCGACCGACGGCGCCATCGCAGCACTGGGTGAGGACGGCCGGCGGCTGCGGCCCAACATCGTGCT
Source organism: uncultured Solirubrobacterales bacterium (assembly GCA_963777575.1). Taxonomy (GTDB): domain Bacteria; phylum Actinomycetota; class Thermoleophilia; order Solirubrobacterales; family 70-9; genus DASUPK01. The sequence goes on from CAVZRH010000009.1 coordinate 15,171, forward strand.
CAGCGGGGTACCCGGCCTCGCCGAACGGACCTGGCCGGGCAGCGCATTGCGCATCGGCGACGCACTGGTCGGCGTCCAGTCCGTCCGCGGTCGCTGCATCGTCACCACGATCGACCCCGACACCGGCGCGCAGGACCTCGACGTCCTGCGCAAGATCCACCGCCAGTTCGACGGGACGATGGCCCTCAACCAAACGAGAACGAGTCGATCCCCTCCGGCGGGGTAGACGCCGTAGTTCTCTGCGTGCACCCGGGCGATCTCGACTACCCGCGATGCAGCGCCGGTTGCCGGACGCGTCGATATCACCGGCCGAACCGGGTTGCGGTTCGCGTCGTGGCCGACGAGCGCGCCAGACGGGTCGGCGAACATCACGCGGTGCGCGAGCGAGTGCCGTAGGTGCGCTGCCAGGGTCGTCGTCGGCGGTGTGGCGTCGTGTCATGTCGGTCATCGGTCCAGCATGCGGTCTGTCACAGTGCCGCAGCGGCGGCTTCGGCGACGGCTTGGTCCTGTTCGCCTTCGCCGCCGCTGACGCCAACCGCGCCGACGATCCGGCCGTCCCGCTGCAGCGGGATACCGCCCGCGAAGATCATGATGCGGTTGTCGTTCGAGGCCGCGATGCCGTAGAACTGCTGGCCTGGTTGTGCCTGTTCGGCGAGGTCGGCGGTGGACAGGTCGAAGGCACGTGCGGTGTAGGCCTTGTTGATGGCGATGTCGATGCTCCCGAGCCAAGCGCCGTCCATCCGCACATGCGCGACGAGGTTGCCGCCGGCGTCGACGACGGCGATGTTCATCGGCTGGCCGATCTCGGTGGCCTGGGCCTCCCCGGCGGCGAGGACGCGCTTGGCGTCGGCCAGCGAGACCGTCTGCTGCTCGTTCACTGGTTGCGTCTCCCTGGTGTCGGGCCGTGCGGTCACGGGTGCAGGACGACCTTGGTCCGGCCGTCATGGCGTTTGTCCAACTGGTCGCAGCGGGTCGGGGCGTCGGTCAGCTTCATCTTCGGGCTAAGACCGTCCGGCAGTAGAGGCGACGGTGTGTCGTTGCAGGTAGAGGCACGGACCTACAAGTGATCATGGGATTGCTGAAGTCCTGATGATCGCCTGGAGAGTCCGTGCCTCTGCTACCAGCATCCCTGACCGAGCCGCTGTGGGTCGAGTTCGCTGCCCTGATCGAGTCCGACCGGCCCGAGTTCGACCCGACCCACCCGTGGGGATGTCACCGCCGCCGGATCCCCGACCGGGTCGTGTTCGACCACGTGATCGCCGCGCTGGTGCACGGCAGCGGCTACGAACGCATCGCCACCCCGGGCTGCTCGGACCGCACCATCCGCCGCCGACTCGACGACTGGGCCGACGCCGGGGTCGGTGAGCAGGTGCTGCGGACCGCGCTGGCCGGCTACGACCAGATGATCGGCCTGGACCTGGACGACCTGTCGGTGGACGGATCGATCACCAAGTCCCCGTGCGGGGGCGAGGTGGCCGGGCGCAGCCCGGTCGACCGGGGCAAACAGGGCACCAAACGGTCCGTGGCCTGCGACAACCAGGGCATCCCGCTGCACCTGGTCGCGGCCCGCGCCAACGATCACGACTCGCCGCTGCTGGAGCCCACCCTGGCCGGCATCGTGGAGATGATCGGCCCGCTGCCCCAGCACCGCGGCGTGCACGGCGAGGACCTGTTCCCGACCGTGCACCTGGACCGCGGCTACGACTCGGGCAAGACCCGCGACCTGCTGGAGATCCTCGGGCTTCACCGGCGAGATCGCGGTCAAGGGCGTCCCGGCCCCGATCCAGGCCGGCAGACGGTGGCCGGTCGAGCGCACCCACTCGTGGATGAACGGCTACGGCAAGCTGCGCCGGTTCACCGACAAGCGCAACGTCATCGTCGAGTTCTACCTCAACCTCGCCGCCGCCCTGACGGTGATCCGCCGCTTGATCAACCGGGCGCGCAACCACTACCGCTGGCCGACCAGGCCCACCACCCGCCGACTCCGCTGACGATCAATTGCCGGTCGCCAAGCCTCTACTTCCGGACAACGCTGCGCTACCCCGGTGCATCGTCACCCTGGAACTCGCCCGCGGTGTCGCCGGTGTCGGCATCACCGACTGCTGCATCGGCGCCCGCGCCCTGGCCTGCGCCCATCGCCGCCGGCACCACGTGAACCCCGTCGAGCGCGGGCGGGCGACCTGGGCGGAGTAGAAGGCCCCGGAGGGAAACCGCCTGCGCCCACACGGCTCCCGCCGTACCGCCAGGCCACATCACCGCGCCAGCGCCCCAGCGCCGGGACTCGCGCACGAGCGCGACGCTCAACCAGCTGCTCGACCGCTACCTGGAGACCCGCTACCGGTTCCGGCACGGCGAGCTCAGCGGCGAAGACGAGGTCGCCGCCGTTCTCCCGATCCTCGTCGTCGACCACGACCACCGGACCGCCGGCCGCGATCTCGGCGAGGGCCGCGCGCTCCCGTACGAAGGGGTTCGCCGACGCCGCCGGTGCAGCGGCCGCACCTGCGGCTTGCCCGTGTAGATGGTCAGAGGCTCACCCCGCTCAACACCATGACCCGCGGCTCGGTGTAGTCCTCCATGGCCGACCGCACGCCCTCCCGGCCGATTCCGGACTCCTTCACACCCCCGTAGGGCATCTGCTCGGCGCGGAACGTGGGCACGTCGCCCACGATGACACCACCGACCTCGAGCTCGCGGTGCGCGCGGAAGGCGACCGCGATGTCGCGGGTGAACACCCCCGCCTGGAGGCCGAAGCGGGAGTCGTCGACGCGGCGCAGGCCGTCGTCGACACCGTCCACGGGCTCGACCACGAGAACGGGCCCGAATACCTCGTCGCAGACGATTGGCGAGTCCGCCGGCACGTCGGCGAGAACGGCGGGTTGGACGACAGAGCCGGACCGGGTTCCGCCGGCGAGCAGACGGGCGCCGCCGCGCACCGCTTCGGCCACCCACGACTCGACGCGCTGCGCCGCAGTCTCGTCGATGAGCGGGCCGACCTCTGTTTCGTCGGCCCACGGGTCGCCCACCGCGAGGTCACCCACCGCGTCGACGAGCAGATCGACGAACCTCGGGTACAAGGTGCGGTCGACGAACACCCGCTGAACCGAGATGCAGGACTGTCCGCCCTGGTAGTTCGCGCACAGCGCCACCCGATGGGCAGCCGCGGCCAGGTCCTCCTCGCCGCCCCAGTCGGCGCAGACCAGGACTGCGGCATTGCCGCCGAGCTCCAGCGCCACGTGCTTGCGCGGGACCGTGTCGCGGATGCTCCATCCGACCGGTACCGACCCCGTGAACGACACGACGGGCAGTCGGCGGTCGGTCACCAGGGCCGGTGCGGCGTCGTTCGTGACGGTCAGCACCGCGAACGCCCCGGCAGGGAGGTCACATTCGGCGAGCAGCTCGCCGAGCAGCAGCGCGCTCAGGGGCGTCTTGGGCGCCGGCTTCAGCACGATCGGCGCCCCGACCGCCAGCGCGGGCGCCACCTTGTGCGCCACCAGGTTGAGCGGGAAGTTGAACGGGGTGATGCCCAGCACTGGGCCGCGCGGCACGCGGCGGACCAACGCCAGCCGACCCTCGGCACTCGGGTCGCTGTCGAGCCGTTGGAGCTCACCGGACCAGCGCAGCGCCTCTTCGGCCGCCCATCGGAAGGTGGCTGACGCCCGCTCGACCTCGGCGTGGGCCCACCGGATGGGCTTGCCGCTCTCCCAGGTGATCGTCGTGGCGAACTCGTCGCGCCGTTCGAGCATCCTGGTGGCCACGTGCCGCAGTGCATCGCTGCGACGGTAGGCAGGCAGGCTCGCGAGTACTGCGCGGGCAGCCCACGCCTGGTCGAGCGCCGTCTCGACCTGCTCGGGTGTGGGATGGGAGACGGTGGCGACGACGTCTCCGGAGTAGGGGTTGCGCACCGCGAAGCTGGTGTCGCCCCCAACCTGCTTATCACCGATCCACGAGCCGGCGATCACGGAAGCGGTTTCCGGCTCAGCAGTCAGGATGTGCATGTCACGGCCCCTCGACGAGCTCGGTGAGCTCGCCACCGTCGAAGAACCGCCCGGCCTTGTAGACCATCGGCGCTCCCTCGTCGACCTCGGCGTGCCGGACCCGGCAGAGGAAGATCGTGTGCGTCTTGGCCTGGAAACGCTCCTGGATCTCAGCCTCGAGCATTGCCGCCGAGCCCGCGATGAGCGGGGAGCCGTGCGGGCCGGGCCGCCAGTCGATGCGCGCGAACTTGTCCGGGTCCTTGGAGGAGAACACCGAGACGACGTCGCGCTGGTCGCGCCCGAGCACGTTCACCCCGAGGTGGGTAGCCCGGAACAGCGCGGGCCAGGTCGACGAGGTGCGCTGGATGCACACCATGACCAGGGGCGGGTCGAGGGAGATCGAGCAGTAGGCGTTCACCGCCAGCCCGCGCGCCCGGTCGCCGTCCATGGTGCTGACGACGGTGACGCCGGTGACGAACTGCCGGTTGAACCCCTTCAACAGCTCCGGGTCCGGCTCGCCGACCGGGGAGACGATCGTCGCCGGCGCCGGATCGTCGCGCACCGTCGAGATGCCGAGGGCGGTGAGCAGGTGACGGGTGTGCCAGGTGACGCGCTCGCTGCTCAATCGGCCGTCGACGACCGTGCACAGGTTCGAGCCGGAGGTGGTGACCTCCCGGTTCGTGGTGGGGATGCCGTGCAGCTCGTCGCGGTGCGTGCCCCTGCTGGTCCAGAAGATCGCCAGCTGGTCGCCGTCCTCGACAAGCTCGTCGATCGTCGTCGTGAAGTCCGGGAACGCCCGGCGGGTCGCAAGGATCTCCTCCTTGAACTCGGCAGCCGACAGCGACGTGTCGGAACCCTCGGTGGTGCGCGCTGAAGGTTGCCGCCAGTAACCCGTCGAGGGCGTCGACGTTGCCCTTGTCCCAGGCCTCGTGCCACGCCTCGCGTACGCGGGTCTTCAGCTGCGACTCCGTTGTCATGAGCCGTCACCTCCATGTGCTCGTTGTATGGCAGAGGTTAGGTTGAACAGTCCGAGTCGTCAACATTCAGCACGGCGCGGAATGCCGCGAGTCGGACCGCAAGGTTCGCATCATCGCTGTTCAGACGCCTAAAATCCAAGGTCGGGTCGATGTGCTCTCTGCGTCTCAGCTGTGAACCTCTGGACGAACGAGGCGAGGAGCTGTACTGTCTGTGCCATACATGAGAGCGTGTTGCTGGGTGATGCAGCCGCTGTCCCGCGGCTAACCGATGAGCGGATGCCGGACCGTACGACACGAAAGGCCGCCGATGTCTCCACCAGCCACGACCGCACAGGTCGACGCGCAGCCCGTGCGCAACACCGAAGCCGGCGCCACGGCGGACGACCGCCCACGCCTGCCGGGGCGGGTCGCCGCCCGCGTACGGAAGACCGTCCTCTACTGCGAGGACGTCCTGGCCGAGAGCGGAACCGGTCCGGCCAGGCCCGCCCGTCAGGCGGTCGTCGCCGCGGTGATCGAGAACCCCTGGTTGGGCACCGGGCCGGCAACGGATCTCTCGCCCGAGGTCGAGGTCATCGCCCCGGTGCTGGCCAAGGCGCTGACCGGCCGCCTGATCGATGCCCTCGGCGGTGTCGAGGCCATCGAGGCGTTCGGCAAGGCGGCGATCGTCGGCACCGCCGGGGAGATCGAGCACGCCGGAGCCCTGATCCACACGCCCTGGTTCGGCAATTTGATGCGCGACTTCCTGGAGGGCGAGTCGATCATCTGCTTCGCCGACGTCCGTGGCGACGCGGGGGAGACGCTCGTGGTGCCCATGTGGCACAAGACGGCGGCGGCCACCCGCAGCCACTACCAGACGATCTCTGCCCGAGTCTCCGACGCCCCGCGCGCGGGGGAGATCGTCGTGCTGGCCGCGGCGTCCACCGGACCGCGCCCGCACGCCCGCATCGGAGACCGCACAACCGACCCGACCGTCAGTGCCGAGAAGCTGGAGCGTGACCCGTCATGGTAGTTCGCAAGATCGTCACAGTTGTCGAGGAGATCCACCTGGAAGGCGGCCGCCAGGTCGCTCCCGCCGCCCGCGTGGCGGTCGTGGCTGCGGTCGTCCGCAACCCGTGGGCGGGCCAGGGGTTCGTCGACGACCTGGGCCCGGGCATCGATGCCAACGCCTCTGACCTGGGTGAGCTGCTCACGCCGCAGGTGCTGGATGCGCTGGGCGCCCCGGCCGAGGCCTTCGGCAAAGCCGCGGTCGTCGGGCTCGACGGCGAGATCGAGCACGGGTCCGCACTGATCCACACCCTCAAGTTCGGCGACCACTTCCGCAAGGCCGCCGGCGCGACCACCCTCCTGCCCGCGGTCGAGAAGCGCGGCCCGGCCGGCGTGGTGTTCGACATCCCGCTCAAGCACATCACCGACGCCACGCTCCGCTCGCACCATCAGACCATCGAGGTGCGCATCGCCGACGCCCCGCATCCCGACGAGCTGATCATCGCCCTGGCGGCCGCCGCCCAGGGCCGCCCCCAGCAGCGGCTGGCGCCGCTGTCCACCGAGCAGTAGGCCCGGGATGGCGAAACCGCTGGTCGTCCTCCTGCACGGCGTGGGCCTGGACCACACCATGTGGCGGCCCGTCACGGCGTTGCTGCACGACGAGTTCGAGGTGCTCACACCGGACCTGCTCGGACACGGCGACGAATGCGCCGGCCCGCGACGGGGTCACCCTGCGCGACCTCGCCGAGGACGTCGCAGCCGTGCTGCCGAGGGGTGCGCATCTGGTCGGCTTCTCACTGGGCGCGCTCGTCGTCCAGCACCTGGCCCGCTACCGGCCCGACCTGGTGGCGAGCCTGACCTCGGTCAGCTCCGTGTGCCGGCGCACCGAGGGCGAGCGCACCGCCGTGCTCGGCCGGCTCGCGGTTGCGGAGGCCGACTTCCCCGCGAGCGTCGAGGCCTCGCTGCAGCGCTGGTACGACGGCACCGGCACCGATCCGGAGCTGGTGGCCGAGACGAGGGCGACGCTGCTGGCCAACGACCTGACGTCGTACCTGAACTGCTACCGGGTGTTCGCCACCGGCGACGCCGAGATCGGACCCGAACTACCGCGGATCACCGTTCCCGCGCTCGCCGTCACCGGCGAGCTCGACCCCGGCTCGACACCAGAGATGACCCGGCGGCTGGCCGCGGCGCTGCCGGACTGCCGAGCTGTCGTCGTGCCCGGCGCCCGGCACATGCTCCCGGTCCAGCGACCGCAGGAACTCGTCCCTCCACTGACCACCTTCATTCGGGAGCGGGGCAATGTCTAATTCGACGGCGCATCCAGAACGGTATGACCACCACATCGGCGGCCGACGCGTCGCGCCGTCCGACGGCGCGTACTTCACCAGCACCAATCCGGCGACGGGCCAAGTCCTCTACTCGGCGGCACGCGGGAACGCGGCCGACGTCGCCCGGGCGGTCGAGGCCGCGCGTGCTGCGTTCGACGACCCGCGCTGGCGGGATCTGAGCCAGACCCGCCGCGGGCACCTGCTCCGTAGGCTGGCAGACCTGGTCGCCGAGAACGCCGACGAGCTGGCGCGGATGGAGACGCTGGACAACGGCAAGCTGCTGCGCGAGATGCGGGCGCAGATGGCGGCGCTGCCCGAGTACTACCACTACTACGCCGGGCTCGCCGACAAGATCCAGGGCGACGTCATCCCCACGTCGGACCGGCGGGTGCTGAACTACACCACGCGGGAACCGCTCGGGGTCGTCGGCGCGATCACGCCGTGGAACTCGCCGCTGACCCTGACCACGAGCAAGCTGGCTCCCGCGCTGTGTGCCGGCAACACGATCGTGATCAAGCCGTCGGAGTACACCTCGGCGACCGTGCTGCGGCTGGCCGAGCTGGTCGACGAGGCCGGTTTCCCGCCCGGCGCGGTGAACGTGGTCACCGGGTTCGGTGCCGAGGCCGGGCAGGCGCTGGTGGACCACCCGAAGCTGGCGAAGATCTCGTTCACCGGGAGTACGAGCACCGGCTCGCGAATCGCCGCGAGCACAGCGTCGCGTTTCATCGGCTCGACGCTCGAGCTCGGCGGCAAGTCACCGAACATCGTCTTCGACGACGCGAACGTCGCCAACGCCGCAATGGGCGTGGTGGCCGGCATCTTCGCCGCGGCGGGCCAGACCTGCATCGCCGGCAGCCGGGTCTTCGCCCACAAGTCGATCTACGACGAGCTCTTGGAGCGGGTCGTCGCGCGCGCCCGCAGCATCAAGGTGGGTGACCCCCTGCTGGACGCGACCGAGCTCGGCCCGCTGGCGTTCCCGGACCAGCGCGACAAGGTGGCCGGCTACGTGGAGCTGGGCGTAAAGGAGGGGGCCACGGTCGCCACCGGCGGCCGGGCCTCGGACGGCGGTCTCGGCGGGTACTTCTACGAGCCGACGGTCCTGACCGGCGTCGACAACTCGATGCGCGTCGTCCGCGAGGAGATCTTCGGCCCCGTCGCGGCGATCATGCCCTTCGAGACCGAAGACGAGGTGGCGCGCCTCGCCAATGACACCGAGTACGGCCTCGCGGCCGGTGTCTGGACCTCGAACCTGTCGCGGGCGCACCGCTTCGCCGCGTTGCTGGAGGCGGGCACGATCTGGATCAACACCTACCGGGCCATGTCGCCGATGTCCCCCCGCCAGGGCTTCAAGAACAGCGGCGTGGGCGTCGAGCATGGCCAGGAGACGATCAAGGAGTACACCCGGCTCAAGAGCGTGTGGGTCAACACCAGCGAGGAGCCGGTCGCCGACCCCTTCATCATGCGGAGCTGAGCACGCTCAACGGAGCTCGACCAGACTGACGATGGCTTCCTTGCATGGTAATGCCGCCGTGCGATTCAATCGCCTCCATCTAAGTCTCGCGAGGTGAAGCGGCTAGCGCGAGGGCGAGATCCCAGAGAGGCGTCGGATGACTGTCGAGCAACGCAGTTCCTACCATGCTTCAGCCCCGAACCAGTCGGGCGCAAGTAGCGGAGTGACCGGGGGGCCAGGGCAGAGCGACGGTGGCCTCCTCGCTCGGATCCGCGATCTGGTCCTCGGCGGCGACTACGCGCCCGGGGCCGCACTGTCCGAGGTCCGGCTCGCCGAGCATTTCGACGTCAGCCGCACCCCGGTCCGCGAGGCCCTCAAGCAGCTGCAGGTCGAGGGCCTGGTCGAGATCCGCCCGAAAGTCGGGACCTTCGTGCGGCAGATCACCCGGCGCGAGATCGTCGAGATGTTCGAGGTCAAGGAGGTCCTCGAGGGCATGGCCGCCCGGCTCATGGCCCGCCGCGGGCAGGTTCCCGAGCTGGACCTGCTCCGGGCGAACCTCGAGAGCTCCGCAAACCGCGACGCAAAGGGGCGACGGTGCCGCTTACGCCGCGCTCGTGCACGAGTTCCACCAGACGATCGTGCACGGCAGCGACAACCGCAAGCTCGTCGAGCACTACACGAGCCTGATGAACCAGCTCGCCTACCACCGGATGGTCCTGCGCTCGGTGCAGCATCCCGGCCGGCTCGACCGGTCGTGCGCCGAGCACCGCAGGATCGTCGAGCTCATCACTCAGAAGGACGGGGTCGGCGCCGAGATCGCCATGCGCGAGCACGTCGCCTCCTCCGCCCGCAACGTCATGGCCGACGCCGCCATCGAACCGGACTGACCGCGGGCTCCCTGTACGCAGGACGTCCGTCCCGCACCGTCTTACCGATCATCACCCTGAAACTGAGGTTCCGTCATGAGGTTCTCCCTCTTCGTCCACATGGAGCGCTGGGACGACAGCGTCAGTCACCGTCAGCTCTTCGAGGATCTGACCGAGCTGACGCTGATGGCGGAGGCCGGCGGCTTCGGCACGGTGTGGATCGGCGAGCACCACTCCATGGAGTACACGATCTCGCCGAGCCCGATGCCGCAGCTGGCCTACCTGGCCGCGCGGACGTCGACGATCCGGCTGGGCGCCGGCACCATCATCGCGCCGTTCTGGAACCCGATCCGGGTGGCGGGCGAGTGCGCGCTCCTCGACGTGATCAGCAACGGGCGCGCGGAGATCGGCCTTGCGCGGGGCGCCTACCAGTTCGAGTTCGACCGGATGGCCGAGGGAATCCCCGCGTCGAGCGGCGGCAACCACCTGCGCGAACTCGTCCCGGCGGTGCAGGCGCTCTGGGAGGGCGACTACGCGCACGACGGCGAGATCTGGCAGTTCCCGACGTCCACGAGCGTGCCCAAGCCACTCCAGCAGCCGATGCCACCGATGTGGATCGCCGCCGCGACCCCGACGTCGCACGACTTCGCGGTCAAGAACGGCTGCAACGTGATGGTCACCCCGCTGATGAAGGGCGACGAGGAGGTCGTCGACCTCATGAACAAGTTCGAGACGGCGCTGGCGAACAACCCCGACGTGCCGCGTCCCGAGCTGATGGTGCTGCGCCACACGCACGTCCACGCGGCGGACGAACCCGGACGGCTGGGTGCCGGCCGCGCGAGGCGATCTCGCGCTTCTACAGGACGTTCGACGCGTGGTTCGGCAACAAGACCACGCCGGTCGAACGGCTTCCTGGACCCGAGCCCGGAATCGAAGTTCGCCGAGCGGCCCGGAGTTCGCAGCTCGACTCACTGCACAAGACGGCGATGATCGGCACGCCCGACGACGTGATCGAGCGGATCCGCTCACTACCGGAACTCGGCGTCGACGAGTACAGCTTCTGGTGCGACAACAGCCTCTCCCACGAGGAGAAGAAGAAGTCGCTCGCGCTGTTCATCGAACACGTGGTCCCCGCGTTTCGGTAGTGCACCCAGCACGCACATCCGACGACCGGCCGGTCCTCCGGCCGGTCGTCGTGCTCTCCGGGTCGTCAGCATGTATGCAAGCTGTCTCAGCAAGGCAAGAGTGAAGATCACTGCTGCACGCAGCTTGAGGAGCGCTCAGCCCAGTCGTGCCTGATTAGGGCCGCTGGTTGGCAACAAGCTATTGACCGACGCGCCCCTGGTAGCTACGCTCTCTACCATGCAACACTGGGCACCGTGAGGAGCTGGTCACTCAGCTCTTAGGTGCATCCACGTGCCATCGGTGCCGTCGGGGTGTCGTTCACTCCGGCAGTTCAGTGCGAGCCCGCCGGCCGAACCGGCCGCGGCGACTCGTGAAACCTGCCCTGTCCCGGAGCCGCACCGGTCCCACAAGAGAAGGCGGAAAGCGCATGGTCGACATGGTGAACCCGGGTGCAGACACCCGAGGCGAAAGGCGGGTCGACGACCCCTTCGTCGACGCCCCGGGAATGCACGGCGTAGGCAAGGTCTTCTGGTCGGCCGTGGGCCTGCTCGGCGTATTCGTCGTGTGGGCCTCGGTGTGGCCGGAGAACCTCAGCGCGGTCATGACCGACATGGCCAACTGGGTGACCTCAACGGTCGGGTGGAGCTACCTGATCGTTCCGCTGCTCTGCATCGGGTTCCTGCTGTTCCTGGCCTGCACCCGCTACGGCTCCATCCGGCTGGGCAAGCCCGATGACCGGCCCGACTTCTCGACCTGGGCCTGGCTGGCCATGATCCTGTCCGCGGTCATGGGCATCGGGCTCATCAGCTACGGCGTGGCCGAGCCCATCTCGCACTTCATGGCACCGCCGCACGCCCTGGCCGAGCCGGGCACGATGGACGCCGCGGTCCGGGCCATGCAGTACAGCTTCTTCGACTGGGGACCGCACGCGTGGGGGATCTTCGGGGTCTTCGGACTGGCCATCGCCTGGTCCACCCACCGCAAGGGCCGCTCGGGCCTGATCTCCGCCATGCTCCGGCCGGTCCTCGGCAAACTCGTCGACGGATGGTTCGGCAAGGCGGTCGACATCGCCGCGATCACCGCAACGCTCTTCGGCACCACCACCTCGCTCGGCCTTGGCTCCTCCGTGATCGACGAAGGCATGAACCGCATCTTCGGCACACCCAGTGGGGTCGGAACTCAGGTCGTCATCATCGTCGTCGTCACCATCCTGTTCACCCTCTCCGCGCTGTCCGGGGTGCACCGGGGCGTCAAGTACATCAGCCAGACCACCACGGTCCTGGCCATCGGGCTCGCCGCCTACGTGCTGATCTTCGGCCCGACCAATTTCATCTCCAACCTGTTCGTCCGGTCGCTGGGCCAGTACTTCGGCGACTTCTTCACCACCAGTTTGACAACGCCACTGAACGCCGACGACATGCAGTGGATGCAGTGGTGGACGTACTTCATGATGGCCTGGTGGCTGAGCTGGGGCGCCTTCGTCGGCGTGTTCCTGGCCAAGATCTCCAAGGGCCGCACCATCCGCCAGTTCGTCGCCGGCGTCCTTGCGGTGCCCAGCCTGGTCTTTTTCGCCTGGTTCACCATCTTCGGCGGCACCGCGATCAAGATCGACATGGACACCAACGGCTCGGTGAGTACCGCCACGAACGAGAACATCAACAACGCGTTCTTCGCCATGCTCGAGGGTCTGCCCCTGGCGCAGGTCACCTCGGTCGCCGCCATCATTCTGGTCGCTTTGTTCTTCATCTCCGGTGCCGACGCCAACACCTACGTCCTAGGCATGCTGTCGTGCAAGGGGACAATGTTCCCGCGGCGACCAATCCTGCTGGTATGGGGCATCCTCACCGGCGCTGTGCGCCGTCGTGCTGCTGATCGCCGGCGGCCTGCTTGCCTTGCAACAGGCGGCCCTGCTGTCCGCCCTGCCCTTCACGGTCATCATCGCGTTGCTGGGTATCGCCCTGCTCAAGGAACTTCGCAGTGACCCGCAGTACCAGGCGCTGCATCCGCATATCGTCGAGGTGGCCGCCGTGCCCGGAGCGGTGCTGCCCTCGCCCGCGGAGGACGACGAGCCGATCGCCGATCGCCCGGCACCGCGTGGATCAGAGCGAGAGCCAGCCCGCTAGGACGTCAACCCAAGCCGGCCCGGGTGCCCGCCGCATCGTGCGGCGGGCACCCGATCGTGCGGCGGCACCGGCCCCTGCCGCTTGTCCTTGAAATGTCCCTTCATGATCCGTCAGGTCGTGGGTTCACGCCCCACCCGCGCCCGAACTCTGCAACCCAGAGACAGCGCTGAGGTCAGCGCGGCCTGGCTACTCAAAATGACTGCGGCAAGGAGATCCTCATCAGTCCGGGTCGAAGTCTTCGGGGGAGGCGGTGTCGAGGAACCGGCGGAACTGCTCGACCTCGTCGGGTGCGCGGTCGTCGCCCTCTGCGCGGATCGCGGTGTTGGCGACCGCGGCGGTGTCGAGCACGATGTCCTCGGCGTGGATGGGGACGCCCAGGTGCAGGGCGAGCGCGATGGCGTCGCTGACCCGGGCGGATACTCGAGTGTGGTGGTCGAGGATCAGCTCGGCGTAGAAGATGTTGTCGCGGACCTCGGTGATCCGCACCTGTTCCAGGTGGCGACCGAACGCGTCCATGACGTCCCCGATGAGCTGGTGGGTCATCGGGCGCGGTAGCGAGACACGGTGCTGTTCCACCGTGATCGCGTTGGCCTCGGCGATACCGATCCACACTGGCAGCAGCCGATGGTCCCCGCTGGCCTCCTGCAGCAGCAGCACCGGTCGTCGGGCGCCGGCTTCCACGCCGACGGCCATGACCCGCATCTCGCCCACCGTGTCCACCCCCTCCGCGGCCCCGCCTGGCCACACGTGGTCTCGCCCAACCGCCCGCCGGCTTGGTCGCCCTCCTACCCTTGATACTCCGGTGTCAGGGCCCCGCTGCGACGGTGGGACGACGAACGGCGGCGACGCGGTACCCGTCTGCTCACCGAATCTGAGGCGGCGGCCGTTCCTCCTGGCCCGCCGATGATGGTCGGCGAGGTCCGGTGTGGGTGGATGGGAGTCGTCGTCGCCCAGACGGTCGAGGATCAGCCGATCTGCGGGATCGAGCCCGTCAAGTTCCATTCCTGTGATGAGACGGAGGCGGTACGGCAGCAGATACAGACACTCCGCGGGCTTCAGGGCTACGTCGACGCCCAGGCGGGCGGCAAGGGCAAGGGCTGGTTCCGGCTCGTCTACAACCCTCGCCAGGCACGCGCCGCGATCGAGAAGGGCCGGCTCGCGGTGCTGATCGGGATCGAGTCCTCCAACCTCTTCGGCTGCAGCGAGCAGGCGGGTCAGCCCGAATGCAGCCGGCGGGACGTCGATCGGGGGATTCGCCGAGCCCGAGCCCTCGGCGTGCGCAGCGTCTTCCCGATGCACTGGACCGACAACGCCTTCGGCGGCTCCGCTCTCGAGGGCGGCGCCAAGGGGCTGTTCATCAACGTGCTGGAGGCGTTCCAGACCGGGCACTACTTCCGCACCGGCCCGTGCCCGGAGCCCGGGCAGGGCGAGGAACTCGGCACTCTCAGCCCGGGGGAGCTGGGTGTGCTCGCGGGCTTCTTCCCGGCGGCGGCGCCGCTGGCGCAGGCTGGGATGCCGACCTATCCGCCCGGGGCCCAGTGCAACGCGAACGGCCTGACGCCGCTCGGGAAGTATCTGATCAAGCGGCTGATGGCGAACCACATGCTGATCGAGATGGATCACATGGGCGAGTGGGCCCGCGAGGCCGTGCTCCGGATAGCGACGCGGCGCCGTTACCCGCTCGTGTCGGGCCATACGGGCACGGGCGGTGCGTGGACTCCCGGACAGCTCAGGCTCCTGTACCGGCTGGGCGGCATGGCCTCCGCCACCCCGGATCAAGCGCCGCAGCTCGCGGCGAAGATCGAGTCCCTGAAGCAGGACCGGGCGAAGCGTCGTTACTTCGGTGTCGGCCTGGGCACGGACACCGGCGGCTTCTCGGACCTTCCGGGCCCGCGCCAAGACGCCGCGCAGACGCCGCTCGCCTACCCGTTCCGCGCCTTCGTGGGCAGGGTCCTGTTCCAGCGGCAGCGGACCGGCAGCCGGACCTTCGACCTCAACACGGACGGCGTGGCGCACTACGGCCTGATCCCCGACCTGCTGGCCGACATGCAGCAGCACGGCGGCGCTCCGGCCCTGCGCTCCCTCTTCCGCTCGGCCGAGGCCTATCTGCGGATGTGGGAGCTCGCCTACGCCCGCTAGCCGTGCGGGTCCGGCTTCGCTATCGCGTTCGCGGTCCTCGCCGCCGTCTGCCTGGTCGCGTGCGGAAATGACTCAAAGCCGCCGCGTCCCCCGGGTCCCCTGGCGGACGCCCTTGCCGAGATCGGCGGTGGCGGGGAGAACGGCTCGCTCGGAGTCGGCTGGACGGAGCCGAAACTGGCGCGGCAGGCCGGGGTCGGCCCGGGGTTGATGGCGGATGCGCTCGGGCCGAACGCCGAGAGCGTGGTGGATGTCGCTCCGACTCTGCAAAGCCGCTTCCGATTCGACCCGCTCTCGGCCGAGCGCCTCGTGTCGGTGGGAGGGTCCTACGCCTTCGGGTTGAGGCTCGACGGGATCGACGGCTCATCATTGAGGGAAGCGCTGATGCGGGCCGGCGGCCATCCGAAGAAGAGCGAGGAGGGCTTGGAGCTGGTGGATGTCGGGCCGTACGCGCAGGTGCCCGATCCTCTGCTTCGCGCGGGGGTCTTCGGCCTGGGAGCGCGCGACGCATTCACGCCGGACTTCGCGGTCCTTGCGATCTCCGCGAACGCGCGGGCGGCCCTGCTCGGCCACACCGGCCGACTTATCGATCAACCGATCTATCGCGCCGCTGCAGACTGCCTGGGCGACGTGGTCGCCGCCCGCATGGTCCCGGAGCGGCTGCTGCTCTCGGTCGAGGTCGGGATCGATCTGGTTGCGGCGGGGATCGCGCGGGACCGGGAGGTCCTCTGTGTGCTCGGAGGGACCGGCGAGCGCGCCCGCCGGACCGCCACCGCGCTGCGTGGCGCCCTGGCTCCGGCTGCGCGCGATCCGCGCACCGGCCAGCCGCTGTCGGAGCTGGTGGAACGGGGCGCGGAGGTGCAGACGAGCACCTACGAGGGCGTCGCAGTGGTGCGCGCCGAGGTGACCCCGGTTGCCGGCCGCCGAGGCTTCTTCTTCGGCACGATCGCGCGCGGCAGCCTGGTCCAGATGATCAGCGCGCGATAGGCACGACGGAGAGCCAGGCGGCGACCGCCTCACCCACGGCGCCGGTGTCGGCCTTCAGGCCATGGTCGCCCGCCACCTTGACGACCCTGCGATCCCGGCCTTCCGGCGGCATTCCGAAGCGGTCGTTCTCTCCCTGGACGACCAGCACCGGGACCTCGACCGCCTCCAGCTCCGGCAGCCGGCTCTGGGGAGGCTTGTCCCCCCTGCGCGGCGGCAGGAGCGGAAAGGCGAGGCAGAGGACCGCCTCGGCTCCCGTCTGCTCCACGGTCCGGCAGGCGACGCGGGCACCCAGCGAGCGGCCGCCCGCGATCAGCGGCAGGCCCTCGAGCTCGTCGGCGCGCAGGCGCTCGAGCACGGTGACCCATGCCTCGTCCAGACGCTTGGCGGGCGCGGGAGAGCGCCGCCCGGCGACCCGGTACGGCTGCTCGACCAGCGCGACCGTGAACTCCTCTTCCACCGCGGCGTCTCTCGCGGCGACGAGGTCGGGCGCCTCGATCCCGCCCCCGGCGCCGTGACCGAGCACGAGTGCTCCTCTGGGCCGATCGACGCTGTGCAGTTCCACCCGTGCCGGTCCCGTCGGCGTGTCGATCTGCAGTCGTGTCAATGGAGCTAGCCGGACTCGAACCGGCGACCTCCTGGGTGCGATCCAGGCGCTCTCCCAACTGAGCTATAGCCCCGCGTGAATGGGAAATATGTTCGACCGGTCAGGCAGTCTGGTGACGACCCGATCGAGGGTCAAGGATACGCTGTCGCGAGGGTGAGCTTCGGACGGCGCTTGGCGCTCTTCTTGGTATTGATCGCGGTCGTGCCCACGCTGGCACTGATCGCCATTCTGCTGTTCGTCAGCGAGGATTCCCAGCGCGGCAAGGCGGACGCTCGGCTCGCCGGCGGGCTGCGAACGGCGACCGCGATCTACCGGACGCGCACCGGCCGAGGCGGCCTCGAAGGCGCAGAGCCTGGCCGCCGCGCCGGACCTGGCGGTCCGCCCTGCGGGCGCACGACCGCGCGGCCGAGCAGGCCTTCACTGCAGCGGGCGGCCGGACAGCCGCCGACCCTGCGCGTCGAGCTCTTCGACAATGCCGGCAACCTGGTCGCGGGGGCGGGCCCGCCCACTGCGGTCGCCTTCGCCAGTGTCGGGCCTGACCGAGGGCGGGCAGCCGGTGGGCAGCCTGCGGGTCTCGGCTACCACGGCAGACCAGTACGCGAACGAGGTCAAGTCGCTGACCGACACCGACGTCGTCGTCACCCGCGCGCGGCGAGCCCTCGCGTCGACCGTGCCGCCGCCCTCGAGGACGCTGCCGCCGGACCAGACGGCCGACCTCACGTCCGGGGGCAAGGAGTACCGCGGCCACACGGTGACCCTGAACCCGACCGATCAGGAGGATCTGCTGCTGCTCGGTCCGCCGAAGTCGGGGCAGGTACTCGGCGTCGGCCGCGGCGCGCTCGCGGTGATGATCTGGTTCCTGGTCGCCGCGGCGATCCTCGCCTGGGGACTGGCGCGCACCCTGACGCGGCGCCACGAGCGGATCGCGCAGGAGGCCCTGACCGACCCGCTGACCGGGCTCTGGAACCGCCGCCACATGGCCGAGACGCTCGACCGCGAGGTCTCCCGAGCGCTCCGCTTCGGGCACGAGATCTCGCTGATCATCCTCGACGTCGACGACTTCAAGCGGATCAACGACCGCCTCGGCCACCTGCAGGGCGACCTCGTGCTCGAGACGGTCGCCGACCTGGTCAAGGACGCCACCCGCGATATCGACGTGGCGGCGCGCTACGGCGGGGACGAGCTCGCGCTGATCCTGGTCGAGACCGAGAGCGAGGGCGCGACGATCGTGGCGGAGCGCCTGCGTGAGCGGGTCCGCGACACCGAGGTTCCGCTGCGTGACGGCGGGACGATGGGCGTGACGATCAGCGTCGGCGTCGCGACCGATCCCGGACTCGGCGGACGACCTGGAATCGCTCGTCGACGGCGCCGATCGCGCCCTGCTGCGCGCGAAGAGATCCGGGAAGAACCAGATCCGCACCGCGCCGGCGAGCAGACGCTCGGTCAGGGCCAGCCGCGTGCATCGCCGCCCGGAGGGGCGCCCGGCTACTGAGTCAGCTAGCCGGCACTCGCGGAAAATGGTCGGTCGGATGCAGGCTCTTGACGCGGTCGCCCAGCTATCACATGAGTGGCGCAGCGCCTAAGCTGTGAACTCTTCGAGGCCGGGCAAAACCGCGCATCATGGGCATTCTCGACGACGCGATCCGCGAACACCTCGATCTGAAGCGCAAGCACGGAGCCCGCGACGCGGAGTTGCGGGAGATCGAGGACGAGGCCTTCGGCTCGGGCGACCAGCCCGACGCCTTCGTTGGCGGGCGAGCTCTACACGCGAGGTGCGGCCCGACGCGGTCGGACGCGGGAACGAGGAGCCGACGCGCCTGGTCGAGGCCGAGGCGCTTCGCCCACCGGAGCCGCCCGGCAGCCCGCCGCCCCCTGAGCCCGCCTCGGAGCCGGAGGCCTTCCGGCCCGCCGACCCCGTGCCCGAGCCCGAGCCGCTACGGCCCTCGGACCTGGTCCCGGAGGCGGAGCCGGAGACCTCCGATCAGCCGATCGGCCGAGCCGCCGAGCCAGATCCCGGGGCAGGTGGAGCTGCCCGGCCAGGACGAGATCCCGGGCCAGGAGCGGCTCGACGCCGAGCCCGGAGGCCGAGCCGCGCCCTCGCCCTCCGAGTCGCTCGAGGAGCTGATCGCCGAGGAGGAGCCGTTCCCCGAGGACACCGCGGCGCCGCCTCGCCGCGGCCGAGGCCGAGCCCGAGCCCCGAGGCGCGGCCCGCTGGAGCCGCAGCCGGACGCCCAGGCGCCGCCCGAGCCCGAGAGCGCGGTCCCCGATCCGCCGCCGCCCCCGCCGGAGCCCGGCACCGAGCCGCCCGGACGGGCCCGCGGCAGGGTCGACGTGCCGACCCAGGAGCACCCGCCGCCGGGCGACACCGGCGACCTGCCCCCGCTGCCCGGCGACGAGCCCGAGCTCGGCCGACCGGATACCACGTACGAGCCGCCTCCGATCGAGCCGCCCTCGGATGAGGCCCGCTGCCCGACGAGGAGCCGATCTCCGACGAGGAGCCGCTTCCCGACGAGGACGCCTCCGCGAGCTCGGACGGGCCCGCAGCTCTACGACTTCGAGACGCGACGAGGAGTCGGTCCCGCCGACGTCGGAGCGCCCCGCGATCGACGACGACTTCGAGGCGCTCGGGCCCGCGGAGGAGGAGGCGCCCTACCTCGACGAGGAGGAGCCGTACTCGGAGGAACCCGCGTCGGGTGTCGAGCCCGCCCATGAGGGCACCGCGAGGAGCCGGGGACCGAGGTCAGGCCCGCGGTCGAGGACGAGGAGCCCCGGCGAGGGCCGCTCCTCCGACACCGAGGAGCACTTCGAGGAGGAGGAGCGGGAGGAGGACCTCTGGTTCGAGAAGGGCCCGCCGAAGGACTTCGACTTCGACGACTAGGGCGGGCGACGAAGGTCCTGTCGGATCGTCTCGTCCCTGCAGGTAGCTCGCCCGCCTGACGGCGAAGCCAACTCAGACGTAGCCGCGCGTCCTGCGAGGCCTCGACCACCCTCTCGATCCCGACCAGATAGGCCGCCTCGCGCAGCGAGATGCGCTCCTCCTTGGCGCGAGAGCTCACGTCGCGGTAGGCGCGACGCATGATCCCGCCGAGCTTGTCGTTCACCTCGCGCTCCGACCAGCGGAAGTGCTGGAGGTTCTGGACCCACTCGAAGTAGGAGCAGACGACGCCGCCCGCGTTCGCCATCACGTCCGGGATGACGTGGACTCCCTTCTCCTCGAGGATCTCGTCGGCGGCCGGCGTGGTCGGGCTGTTGGCGCCCTCGATGATCATCCGGGTGTTGATCCGGTCGGCGTTGCCCTCGTGGATCATGCCGCCGAGCGCCGCCGGGATCAGCACGTCGCACTCGATCGCGAGCAGGTCGTCGGGGCTGATCACCTCGGCGTCCGGGAACTCGGTGAGCTCGCCGCCGTCGCGGAGATGGGCGGCCAGGTCGTCGGCGTCGATGCCCGCCTCGCTGCGGATCGCGCCGGTGGCGTCGGAGACGCCGACCATCGTGGCGCCGAGCTGCTGCAGGATGCGGGCGGCCCAGGAGCCGACGTTGCCGTAGCCCTGCACGACGAAGGTGATCTCGGCCGGCGTCAGGCCGATCTGCGGGGCGGCCTCGCGGAACATGTAGACGCAGCCGCGGCCGGTCGCCTGCTCGCGCCCGTATGAGCCCTCGAGCGCGATCGGCTTGCCGGTGCAGATCGCCGGGGTGTGGCCGTGGAGCTTGCCGTACTCGTCCATCAGCCAGGCCATCACCTGGGCGTTGGTGTTGACGTCCGGGGCGGGGATGTCGCGGGTCGGGCCGAGGATCTTCTCGATCTTGTCCATGAAGGAGCGGGTGATCTTCTGGAGCTCGTCGCGACCGAGCTGGTCGGCCGGGCAGTTGATGCCGCCCTTGGCGCCGCCGAAGGGGATGTTCGCGACGGCGGTCTTCCAGGTCATCAGCGAGGCGAGGGCGCGGACCTCGTCGACGTCGACCTCGGGGTGGTAGCGGATGCCGCCCTTGTAGGGACCGCGAGCGCCGTTGTGCTGGATCCGGTAGCCGGAGAAGGTGTGGACCTTGCCGTCCGAGAGCCTCACCGGGATCTGGACGGTGACCTCGCGGTACGGCGTCCAGAAGACGGTGCGGATGTCGTCGGGCAGCTCGAGGCGCTCGACGGCACGGTCGAAGTAGTGGCGGACGATGTCGAGGTTCGAGACCTCCGCGCGCTGCCCGGGCTTCGGTTTGCCCTTGGCGGCCGCGCGCTCCTTCGTCTCGTCGACGGCGGTCGGCGACTTGTCGGTCGCTTTGCCGTTTCCCCCGGATTGACCTTCCTTGGCCCTGGTGGCCATCAGCGCAGCCAGTCTCTCACAGGGGGCTTCACGGGAAGGCACATACCCGCCCTACAATCGGCCACCCACGGGGCCATAGCTCAGTTGGGAGAGCGCTTCCTTTGCACGGAAGAGGTCGCGGGTTCGAATCCCGCTGGCTCCACTGAAAGGGACGACGATCATGAAGAAGGCGAATAGCGGCTCGAAGGAAGGGACTGGCGGAGGCTCTCCCTCTCAGCTGATCGAGGCGCGAATCCAGGAGCTGGGGGATTGGCGGGGCGAGACGCTCAGCAAGGTGCGGGGAATCATCAAGGAAGCCGACCCCGATGTCGTCGAGGAGTGGAAGTGGGTGAAGGCCACGAACCCGGGCACACCGGTCTGGTCGCACGCCGGAATCATCTGCACCGGGGAGACCTACAAGAACGCCGTGAAGATGACCTTCGCCAAGGGCGCCTCGTTGGAGGACCCTTCAGGCCTCTTCAACGCCAGTCTCGAAGGCAACACCAGGCGCGCCATCGATCTGCACGAGGGGGACACGATCGATGAAAGGGCGTTGAAGGGGCTCATTCGCGCCGCCGTCGCACTGAACACGTCGAACGCCTGAGGGGCCGACTCGCCCCTCGGTGGTCAGCCCAGCGCCTCGAATTCCGCGTCCGTGAGCCCAACGTCGAGCGCGGCGAGATTCTCCCGCAGGTGCTCGATCGAGGTCGTGCCGGGAATCGGCAGCATGACCGGCGAGCGACGCAGCAGCCACGCGAGGGCGATCTGCTCGGGTGTGGCGTCGCGGCTCCTCGCCACCTGCTCGAGCGCCGGCGGCCCGTCGAACTTGAGCGGGTAGTAGGGGACGAAGACGATCCCGTTCTCCTCGCAGTAGTCGACGACGTCGTCGTAGGTGCGGTCCGCGAGGTTGTAGCGCGTTCTGCACCGCCGCGATCGGGACGATCCTCCTTGCGGCCTCCACCTGGTCGACGCTGACGGCTGAGATACCGACCTCATCGATCTTCCCGGCATCGCGGTACTCCGCGATCACGCCGAGACTCTCCTCGAGCGGGGTTTCTGGGTGGACCCGGTGCAGGTAGTAGAGATCGATGACATCGGTCCGGAGGCTCTCGAAGCTCTGCTCGATCTGTGCGCGGAGCTCTTCGCGGCTGGCGATGCCGCTGTAGCCGCCCTTGGTGGCGACCACGAGTCCCTCGGGCTTCGGCGAAAGCGCCTCGCCGATCGCGCGCTCGCTGTCGCCATTCGAGTAGCCGTGAGCGGTGTCGATCAAGCCGAGGCCCGCCTCGACCGCCTCACGCAGGAAGGAGTGGTGTTCGGGAGTGGAGCGAAGCCGGTTGGTCCCGAGGCCGATCCGCGCAACCTCGACCCCCGCGACGGTGAGCGTCCGGGACGCCGTTGAGGGCTGAGTGACCATGTCCTCAGATTACGAAAGCGGCGGCGTCAGTAGAACGCGCAGGTGCTGGCCAGCACGAACAGCACCGCGACCGGGCAGACGACGAGGCCGACCAGGGCGACGATCCACCTCCGTAGGAGGAGAGCGCCCACCGCGGCCGCCATCGCCCCGATCGTCGTCACCGCCGCGACCGAGTCGATCGGGCTGGTCCAGTCAGGCGGGCTCGCGCTGGTGTCGCAGCCGGGCTGAGCGAGCACGAAGACGAGTGCGAAGACGCAGGTCAGGGCGGTCAGCGCGAGGGTGGCGAGGGAGAGCCAGCGCGCAAGCTCCTGCATCCGCGAGCGCCGCACCTGGCCGGCGGTCCCGAGGTCGATCGCGACCTTGCCCATCTCCATGAAGATCTCCCGCACCCCGTTCGTTTGGCCCTGCTCGGCCCAGCCCTCGGAGCGGCCGACCAGGGTTCCCGCTGCCGCCGCGACCACGAGGACCACCGGAATCATCAGAGTCGGACCGGGCGGTGGCCCGACGGATTTCCCGTCCGTAGCGAGCAGGAGAACGACTGCGCCGATCCCGAGCCATACGCCCACGACGCCGAGGTTGGTGAAGATGCGAAGCCACTCCCTGCGCGCGGTCGAGCGCAGTCGATAGGCGACGGTCAGCGCCACGATTGCGAGGATCGCGAACGCGTAGAGCCAGGCCCGGGAGTCGTATTGATCCTGAAGCGGCTCGGCCGCGCGGTCGCGCGCCACCTGCTCGCTCAGCCTGGCGTTGCGACAGGCCGCCTCGGTCGATGGGCAGGTGACCGATTCGTCGGGCAGGCGGGACTCGGTGTGAACCAGGTCGCCGGCCGCGAACCCGAGGATCAGCGCGCACAGAGCGAGGCAGATCAGAGTCGGCATTGCTGGGAATGCGCGCCCGCACCGGGTGCTGACTACCCGGTCGGCGGCGGAACCACCGGAGGCGCCGGCGCTGCGGGCGCGATCGCGCCGACCTCCTCGAAACCCGCCCGCAGCAGGGCGGGCACCTGGGTGAGCGGACTGGGCGAGTGCAGCAGCACGAGCCCGAGGTGATGGCGGCCGAGGCGCGCCGTGGTGACGTAACAGCTGCCCGCGGCGTCGGTGAAGCCCGTCTTCAACCCAGTCACCTCGGCGCCGGGGACGCCGTCGAGTCCGTGCTGCAGGAAGTAGTGGTTGTTGGTCAGGTAGAGGTGCTTGCCCTTGATCGGAAAGCGCGGCTTGGCGTACCGCGTCCGCGCGATCTGCGCGATCCGCTTGTTGGCCAGGTCGGCTCGAGCGAGAGCCGCCAGGTCGTGCGGACAGGAGTGGTTGCCGCGATCGCGCAGCCCGTTGGGAGTGGTGAAGTGCGTGCACGTCAGTCCCATCGACCGGGCCTGCTCGTTCATCTCCTTGATGAAGTGCGGGACGCTCCCGCCGTCGTGTTCGGCCAGAGCGACGGCCGCATCGTTCGCCGAGATCAGGATCAGCGCCTTCAGCAGCGCCTCGAGCGGGACCTTCTGGCCGAGCGGCAGCAGCCCGGTGGCCGAGCCCTGAGTGTGCGCCGCGTTGCGGCTGATCTTCACCCGCGCATCCGGCGGGTCGGTCCGCGCGACCAACAGCGCGGTCATCATCTTGGTCAGGCTCGCGATCGGCCGCTCCAGCTCCGGCTTCCGCTGCCAGAGGACCTCGCCCGTCTTCACGTCGAAGAGGATTCCCGCCAGCGGCGGGTGCTTGAACCGGTAGCGGACCGGCAGTGGCTCCCGTCACGGGCTGCAGCGCGAAGCGCGCATCATCGGGGCGCTCCGCCGTCGACGAGATCGGACGCGAGCCGGTCAGCGCCCCGCTTCGAGTCCGGACCCGAGTCACCCGGGACGCCGTTGGCGCCCGCGCCTGCAGCCGACGCGATCGCTGCGAGCTCGTCGACTGGGTGTCGCCGTTCCCGGCACTCTCCGGCCAGATCGCGATCGCGACGACCGCGATCGCGCCCGAAGGCGAGCAGCAGCCCCAGGATGGCGCCGATCCGCCTAATCATCGGGCGGGTTGCGGAGCGCTCCGATCAGGCCGGCCGCGATCATGCCGATGATCAGCAGCGAGACGCCGTAGAGGATGATCGCGCCGATGTCGCCGTAGGTCCGCAGGTGCAGCCCGGTGTCGGCGATCACGTAGAGCGTCACGGCGGCGAAGAACCCGCAGAAGAACAGGCCGAGCAGGAGCAGGGCGTTCCGGAGGTCGGGATCCAATTTGGCTCAGTAGACCGGTAATCGCGGCTGTTCTTCTCTGTCTCTGCGTCCGGTCACGGAAAGCATGACCGCCGCGACGGCCAGCCCGAAGACGAACCCGCCGACGTGTGCGAAGTAGGCGACCCCCTCGCCGCCACCTGATTCGACCGCGACCTGTCCCAGGGCAGGGACGAACTGGAGGATGAACCAGACGGCCAGCAGAATCAGCGCCGGTATCTCGACCAGCGTGACGAAGAAGATGATGAAGATCAGGGTCAGCACCCGGGCCCGGGGTAGAGCAGCGCATAGGCCCCGAGCACGCCGGCGATCGCGCCGCTCGCGCCGATCGTCGGGGCAGTCGAACGCGTGTCGATCAGCGCCTGCGTGTAGACGGCGATCAGGCCCGCGAGCAGGTAGAAGATCAGGAACTTCAGTCGGCCCAGCCGGTCCTCGATGTTGTTACCGAAGACCCAGAGGAAGAGCATGTTCCCCGCGATGTGCAGGAAGCCCTCCGTGCATGAACATCGAGGTGAAGAGCGTCACCCACCAGGCCGCTTCGATTGATCGGGATCGGTTGAGCGTCCGGGTTCTGCCAGTCCGATCGCCACGGCCTCGTCGTAGTCCCTGGTCCCCGGGCAGACCACTCCCGCCTCGAACTGACCCTGGGACTGCGCCACGCGCCCGACGGCGCAGTCCCGGGATCGTCCGCATGCGTGATCCGGTACGGGATCGCCCCGTACTCGAGCGAGCTCTGATCGATCGAGCCGAAGCCGACCTGGTCCAGCTTCTCGTCGGTAGGGAAGTTGAGCTGCCAGATGAAGACCGCGACGTTGATCACGATCAGCGCCACGGTCACGACCGGGAACCGCGCGGTCGGGTTGTTGTCCTTCAGCGGCATCACCGGCCGCGCGAAGCCTAGCCGCGACCCTGTTGGCGCCGTGCGGACTAACCGGCGCGCTTGGCGGGAGGCGGGATCTCGTCCCGCACCGCGGGCAGCTTGGCCGAGCGCGGCGGCGGCAGCGCCAGGCGCCCGCCCGACCCCGCTGCCACGGCGCCGCTCTTGGTCCAGCGGACCGGCAGTGGGTCGCTCTGCAGCAGGACGGACCAGGTCGGCACGTCGAGGTTTCCGGTCTGGGGCAGGCCGTGGGCGGTCTGGAAGGTGTAGACGGCCGCCTGCGTGGAGCCCTGGTAGTAGCCGGTGATCGGCACCGAGTAGCCGGCCCCGGCGAGCAGCTGCTGTGCCCAGGCGACGAAGTCCCCCTTCGAGCCGAGGCGGAGGAACGGATAGCTCGGGTACGGGGTCACCGCCGCGGGCGACACCGGGACGCCCACCGCCTGCCACTGCTCGCTTGCGAGCCGACTGCCAGCTCCACCAGCTGACGCCGTCGAAGCCGTGCGCCATCGCCAGCGCCCGGAAGCGCTTGATCTGGCCCGCCTTCGGGTTGTTGTAGACCTGCCCGAGCGGGTCGATCTGCCGCTTGTAGATGCGGTTCCACACCCAGGTGTGGGTGAACCCGGTGTCGACGGTGGTGCCGATGTCCTTCCAGTAGAGCTGCGGCACGTTGTACTGGGCGCCGCCCGGGCCGAGGAAGACCGAGTAGGGCAGCGCCGGGTGGTAGTCGACGTAGGGGAAGCTGGCGAGTCCGACCGGGTAGTCCCGGCCGACCATCGAGCGGAGAATGGTCATGTAGGTCGAGGCCTGCGGGTAGCGGCCCTCGTACTGCCCCTCGACGTCCATCACCAGGCAGTCGGCGCCCCGCGCCACGGCCGCGGCGCCGACGCGCGCCTCCTTGCCGGGCTTGCGCCCGTAGATGAACTGCCAGGCGCAGACGTTCAGCCCGCGTGCGTGCAGCCGGCTGACCAACGACGAGGAGAACTGGCTCCAGTAGTGCGTGCCGTCTCCCGACTTGATCAGCACGGTCTCGATCCCGCGCGAACGCGCCTTCGTCGCGATCTTGCCGAGCTTGCCGTGCGAGGAGCGGTTCACGTACCAGATCCACATCCCGTCGCCGGCGAGCGGGTTCTTCGCCTTCTGTCCGGTCTCCGGCGCAGGCGCAGGCGTCGGCGTCGGCGTGGAACCGGGTGTCTGAGAGAACGCGCCGCTGCTCAGGGATCCGGCCGCCAGGGCCGCCAGCAGGCTGGCCGCGAGTAGGGCAGACAGGTTTCTGCGTCGGCGGAAACGCATGATCCGAGGCTACGGACCCCCGAAACACGGCTCTGCAAGGACTGTTGCGGAGGCCCTACCGGTTCAGCCGGTCCGGGCCGCGACGCGACGCTCATCCACCATCGCAGCGGTCTCATCCGCGTGGTAGGAGGAGCGCACCAGCGGCCCCGAGGCGACCGACTCGAACCCGATCTCGTAGGCGGCCTTCTCCAGGGCCGCGAACTCGTCCGGGTGCCAGTAGCGGTCGACCGGCAGGTGCTTCTCGGTGGGGCGCAGGTACTGGCCGACGGTCAGGACCTGGACGCCGTGCTCGCGCAGGATCCCGAAGGTCTCGACCATCTCGTCGAACTCCTCGCCGAGCCCGACCATCAGCCCGGACTTCGTGACCACCTCGTCGCCCGCCATCTCCTTCGCCATCCGCAGGACCCGCGCCGAGCGCAGGAAGTCGGAGCCGCGCCTGGCGATGGGGTAGAGCCGGGGGACGGTCTCGACGTTGTGGTTGAAGACGTCCGGACGCTCGGCGATCACCTTGGCGAGCGGCATCTCCTGGCCGCGGAAGTCCGGGGTGAGGACCTCGACCTTGCACCCGGGCGCCATCCGGCGGATCGAGCGGATCACGCCGACGAACGCGCCGGCCCCGTAGTCCGGGAGATCGTCGCGGTCGACCGAGGTGATCACCGCGTGCCGCAGGCCCATCCGCTTGACCTGGTTCGCGACGCGGAGCGGCTCGAGCGGGTCGTGCCAGGTCGGCTTGCCCGTCTGGACGTTGCAGAAGCCACAGCGCCGGGTGCAGACGTCGCCGAGGATCATGAAGGTCGCCGTGCCGCGCTCCCAGCATTCGCCGACGTTCGGGCAGTTCGCCTCCTGGCAGACGGTGTGCAGGTTGTCGGTCTCGATCGCCTTCTTCAGGCGGCGGTAGGTCGGGCCGCCGGGCGCCGGAACCTTGAGCCAGGGCGGCTTGCGGGAGCGGAAGGCGACCTTGCCCTCCTCGTCCTGCACCTTGCCCGCCGGGGTTGGCGCGGGAGCGGGTGACGTGCAGCGTCGAACGTCGGTGGCCATCGCTCCTACCGTACCGAGGCCGCCACGCCAGCCAGATCCGTCAGCGTTCCCTCAGCCTCGACCGGCTCGCGCTCGAAGATCTCCCCGAAGAGCTCGCTGACCGGTCCATGTACGGCGCCCATGTCCTGCTCGGCGCCCAGCTCGCGGCAGAGCGAGGTCATCCGCACGCCCTCGATCCCGCAGGGGACGATCCATTCGAACGGCTGCAGGTCGTTGTTGACGTTGATGGCGAAGCCGTGGGTGGTCACGCCGCGGTTGACGTGAACCCCGATCGAGCCGATCTTCCGCCCCTCCGGTGGCCGTCCGCCGACCCAGACCCCGGTCAGTCCGTCGATCACCTCGGCC
Source organism: uncultured Solirubrobacterales bacterium (assembly GCA_963777575.1). GTDB lineage: Bacteria > Actinomycetota > Thermoleophilia > Solirubrobacterales > 70-9 > DASUPK01. The sequence goes on from CAVZRH010000009.1 coordinate 43,199, forward strand.
TCGACGCCGTAGGCGGCGAGCGACTCGATCATCAGCCGCTCCAGGCCGCGGACGTACTCGTGGACGTTGTCCCCGTAGGGCTTCAGGGAGACGATCGGGTAGCCGACCAGCTGGCCCGGCCCGTGGTAGGTGACCCGGCCGCCACGGTCGGTCTCGCAGACCTCGATTCCCTGCATCCGGTACCAGTCCTCGCCCATGCCGAGCTCGCCCGGATCGGTGCGGCGGCCCTTGGTGTAGACCGGCGGGTGCTCGAGGAGGAGCAGGACGTCCGGCAGGTCTCCCGCAAGACGGGCCGCCTCGATCCGCTTCTGCGCCTGTCTGGCCTCCTCGTAGGGGACCATCCCGCAGCGCATCACCAGAACCTCGTTCATGCCCAAATTGTCGCGCATCAATCAGCTCCGGCGGCGGGGGCGCCGTGCTGATACTCAGACAGCAGGGGCCTGGGCCAGAGCCGGGATTCCCCTGGCCGCGTCGAGCCGCTCCTCCGCGAGCGCCCTCGCCGCCTCGAGGGGCGTCACCGAGCGCGCCTCCGCGGTCTCGAAGACACGCCGCAGCGCCTCTCCGATCCCATCCACGAGCGAGTCGAGCCGTTCCCTGTCGAGGGAATGGAGCTCGCCGTAGACGTTGATCAGCCCCCCGGCGTTGGCGATGAAGTCAGGGGCGTAGAGGATGCCGCGCTCCGCGAGGCCGCTCGCGAGCGAGCGGTCCGCCAGCACGTTGTTCGCGGCGCCGCAGACGATCTCGCATCGCAGCCGCTCGACGTTCTCGGCGTCGATGGCCCCGCCCAGCGCGCACGGGCGCCAGGAGCTCGCAGTCGGCGGTGATCGCGTCGGCGGGCTCGAGCCAGCGAGCACCCAGCCGCTCAGCAAGCTCGCGCTTGGCCGGGTCGATGTCGGCGATGCCGAGCTCGGCTCCGTCGGAGGCGAGGCGCTCCGCCAACCGGGAGCCGACATGGCCTAAGCCCACCACGGTCACGCGGCGACCGGCCAGGTCGTCCGACCCGTAGCGGTGCTCAGCGCTCGCTCGGATCGCGGCCTCAACGCCGCGTGCCGTGATCGGGCTTGGATCTCCGGACCCGCCGGAGTCAATGGGAAGGCCCATGACGTACTCGGTGCGCTCCCTGATGATCGACATGTCGTCGGTGCAGGTCCCGACGTCCTCCGCCGTCACGTAGCGGCCGTCGAGCGACTCGATGATGTCGCCGACGTCGAGCATCAGCTCCCGCCGCTGCTCGGGCAGCAGCTCCCTCTCGGGGGGCAGGCAGAGGACCGCCTTGCCGCCGCCCAGGTCCAGCCCGGCGGCGGCCGCCTTGTAGGTCATCGCCTCGGAGAGGCGGAGCGCGTCGGCGATCGCGTCGCCGAGCGCCGCGTAGCGCCACAGGCGCAGGCCACCCAGGGCCGGGCCGAGAACGGTCGAGTGGATCGCGATCACGACGTAGATGCCGCTGCGGCGGCCATGCCTGACCACGACTTCCTCATGCGCGAGCAGGCTCATCGCTCCCACCCCTCGAGCCGGGCCTTGACGTCGGCAAGGAATCGCGCCGCCTCGGCCCCGTCGAGGGCCCGGTGATCCCACGACATGCAGAGGTTGGTCATCGGCCGCACCGCGATCGCCTCCGATTCGTCGTCGATCACGACCGGCCGCTTGACGATCGCCTCCAGGTCGAGGATCCCCACCTGGGGCTGGTTGATGATCGGCGTCGCGAGAACGGCGCCGAACTGACCGGGGTTGGTGATCGTGAATGTGCCGCCGGCGACGTCGTTGGGCTCGAGCTCGCCACTGCGGGCGCGCTGGGCGAGCCTGGCTATCTCGCTCGCCAGGCCCTCGAGACTGAGCCGCTGCGCATGCCGGATCACCGGCACGATCAGCCCCGACTCGAGCGCCACGGCGATCCCGAGGTTGACGTCCTCGTGGTAGACGAGCTCGTCGCCGTCGATCGAGGCGTTCAGGATCGGATGTCGATCGAGCCCGGCCACCACCGCGCTCGCCACGAAGGCGAGGTAGGTGAGCGGCACCCCGCGACGGGCCATCCCCTCCTTCAGCTCGCGGCGCGTGGCCGCGACCCGGTGGAGGTCGACCTCGACGATCGTCGTGCAGTGCGCCGAGGTGCGCCGGCTCTCGAGCATGTGCTCGGCGATTCGCCGCCGCATCGGCGTCATCGGCTCGCGGCGCTCGCCGGGCAGGACGTCCTCGGCGGGAGCGGGTGCCTCGGGTTGATAGGGGGACTCGATGTGGAGTGGCCGCTCGGTTTCGGGCTCCGCGGTCTCCTCGGGTGCGGCACTGTCCCCTGACTCGATCAGCGCGACGAGATCCCGCTTGCGGATCCGCCCGCCGATGCCCGTGCCATCGACCTGGGAGAGGTCGATGCCGTGCTCGTCCGCCATCCGCCGCACGACCGGCGAGCGGAAGCCGGAGCGGTCGGCCTCACCGTCCCCCTGGACCGGTTGAGGCTCGACCGCTGCCGGCTCGGGCTCGTCCTGATGCTCCTCGGGGTGAGCCTCGCCCGGACGGGCGCCGGCGTCCAGCTCGGCGAGGGGGGTGCCGACGTCGACCGTGTCACCCGGCTCGACCAGGATCTTCGCCAGCCGTCCGGCCGCCGGCGAGGGGATCTCGACGTCGATCTTGTCGGTGGTCACCAGGCAGACGGTCTCGTCGCGCTCGACCCAATCGCCGGGCCGCTTCGACCACTCGACGATCGTGCCCTCGGCGACCGAGACGCCCATCTGGGGCATCACGATCTCAGTGGTTTGCGTGTCAGTAGGCGAGGAGCTCACGGAACGCCTCCTTCATGTCGTCGAGCTGCGGCAGGACCGCCTGCTCGAGCGGCGGGCTGAACGGGATCGGCACGTCCGGCGCCGTCAGGCGGCGCACCGGCGCGTCGAGCGATTCGAATGCCCGCTCGGAGACCAGGCTCGCCACCTCGGCGCCGACGCCGCAGGAGCGGGTCGCCTCGTGTGCGACGAGGACCTTGCCGGTCTTCTCGACGCTCGCGAGGATCGACTCGGAGTCCAGCGGGTTGAGCGTTCGGAGGTCGATCACCTCGATGTCCTCGTCGAGCTCTTCAGCGGCCTGGAGGGCCAGCGGCACGGAGGAGCCGTACGCGATCACGCTCAGCTCACCGCCCTCCCGCGCCACCCTGGCCTCGCCGAGGGGGACGGCGTGGTCGCCCTCCGGGACCTCGCCCTTCACATGCCGGTAGAGCCCCTTGTGCTCGAGGTAGCACACCGGATTCGGGTCGCGGATCGCGCTGATCAGCAGGCCCTTCGCATCCTCAGCCGTCGCCGGAGCCACGACCTTGAGGCCGGGCGACTGCATGAACCAGGCCTCGGGGTTCTGGGAGTGGAACGGTCCGCCGGAGAAGCCGCCGCCCGAGGGCAGGCGGACAACCATCGGAACCGAGACGCCCTGGCGATAGTGCAGTTTGCCGGCGACGTTGACCAGCTGGTCGAAGCCGCAGGCGATGAAGTCCGAGAACTGCATCTCGCAGACCGGCTTCATGCCCTCGATGGCGGCTCCGATCGAGGCCCCGATGATCATGTTCTCGGCCAGCGGCGTGTCGAGGACGCGGTCGGCTCCGAACTCCTCGATGAAGCCGTCGGTGACCTTGAAGGCGCCGCCGAACGCGCCGATGTCCTCGCCGAGGCAGAAGACCGTCTCGTCGCGGCGCATCTCCTCGCGCAGGCCGTCGCTGATCGCCTGCAGGTAGGTCGTCTCTGCCATCAGGCGGCCCTCCCGTGCTCGACCAGCGCCCCATGGCCGTTGGTGGCCGCGCGGCCGTTGCCGTTCGGGGTCTCGCCCGCCTCGGATGAGCTCCACCGCGACCAGGGGGCCTCCCCGTCGCCGAGGGGCTCCCAGCTCTCTGCGAAGACGCCGTCGGAGGCCAGCTGCGGGTCGGGCATCGGGGACGCCACGGCGAGCTCGGCGCACTCATCAACGTACGCGGCGACCGACTCCCGGATCTGGTCGATCTCCCGCTGCTCGAAGCCGTGCTCGGCCGCGAGACGCTGGACGTAGAGCTCGATCGGGTCTCGTTGCGACCACTCCTCGAGCATCTCGTCCGGCACGTAGCTCATGTCGTCGTGAGCGCCGTGCCCGTGCATGCGCATCGTGTGGCACTCGATCAGCGTGGGGCCCTCGCCCTCGCGGGCACGGTCCGACGCGACTCGAGCGACCTCGAAGACGGCCTCGACGTCGTTGCCGTCGACGCTCACGCCCGAGAACCCGTAGCTCTTGGCACGCTGCACCGGGTCGACGGCGAACTCGAGATCGGTCGGGGTCGAGTAGGCGAACTGGTTGTTCTCGAGCACGAAGACCACCGGCAGGCGGTGGATCCCGGCGAAGTTCATCGCCTCGTGCCACTGGCCGTTGGCCGTCGAGCCCTCGCCGAAGAAGGTCATGGCCACCCTCGGCTCGGAGCGCATCTTGAAGGAGAGCGCCATGCCGGTGGCCACCAGGGCCATGTCGGGGAGCATGCTCACCATGCCGACGCAGCCGAGCTCGCGGTCGCCGAAGTGCATGTTCCCGTCCTTGCCGCCGGTGACGCCGCCCTCGCGGCCCATGTAGTTGGCCAGGTAGCGGTCGGGGGTGACCCCACGAACGAAATGAGCCCCGAGGTCGCGATGCAGAATGCACATCCGATCCCGGGGCCCGAGGGTGAAGGCGGCGCCTACGGAGACCGCCTCCTGCCCGCATCCGTCGTAGAAGGAGCCGGGTACCTTGCCCTGCTTGTAGAGGGTCAGGCCTCGCTCCTCGGAGAGCCGCATGAGCAGCATGTAGCGAAGGAGCAGGGCCCGGTCGTCGCGCGTCAGGGCATCCGTACCGGCGCGTTCAGGCGAGCGACTCGGGCTCGCGGCTTCGAGCTTCATATCGGTCCGCCTTTCTTCTCGCCCGCCTTTGGGATCGCCTCCGGCGAGCTGTCTGCGGCGGCTCCGGGATCAACCGGGTGGCCACCTTCACGGACAACGGGCGGAGAGGGATCACCTCTCCTCCCTATGTGTGGAATCGATCATACCCCTGGCCGTGACGAGAAAACAGGGGTGGGAGGAAGTGCCCGCTCGTTAGGGTCTTTCCGATGACTGACCCGCGTACGGTCGACTTCTCCGCAGCGGATCCCGTTTCACACGACCCCGGGGTGATGGATCGCGAGCTCGAGATCGACGGCACGCGCTGGGCGCTGGTCGAGTACTCGCCGGGCGAGGGCCGGGAGGAATGGTGCGACGTTCCCCACGCCGGCTACGTCGTCAGCGGCGAGATCACCTACAGCTTCGAGGACGACCGCGACCCGCTGATCGTCGGCGCAGGTCAGGGATTCGCGCTACCGCCGGCACCGCGCCACCGCGGTCGCAACGAGGGCGCGGAGCCCGCGCGACTCTTCCTGATCGATGCCCTTCCTGACGGCGGCTAGAGCGCGAGCCCGAGCGGCTCCTCGAGCAGCTGTCTGACGCGCGCCAGGAACTCGGCGCCGTCGGCGCCGTAGAGGATGCGGTGATCGCAGGCGAGGGTGACGCCCATCAGCTGGCGCGCCTCGATCTCGCCGGAGTCGGTGACCGCCGGCTTCGCCTTCACCTCGCCCACGGCGAGGATTCCGGCCTGCGGCGTGTTGATCACGGCGTGGAAGTTGGAGATCCCGTACATGCCGAGGTTCGAGACCGTGAAGGTGCCGCCCGAGAGCTCCGGCGGGGTGATCGAGCCGTCGCGGACGCGGGCCGCGAGCGCCCGGCTCTCGCTGGCGATCCGTCGCAGGCCCTTCTGGTCTGCGTCGAAGATCGTCGGGACCACGAGGGCGTTCTGCGCCGCGACCGCGACGCCGACGTTGATGCGCGAATAGAGCTCGATCTTGCCGTCGCGGTAGGCGCCGTTGGCGCGCGGGTATTCGCGCAGGGCGATGGCGCAGGCCTTGACCACCATGTCGTTGAAGGTCGGCACGACCTCGCCCTCCTTGGCGGCCGCCTTCAGCCTCGCGCGGCCCTCGACGGCGGTGGTCATGTCGATCTCGGCCTGTAGGTAGAAATGCGGTGCGGTCGCCTTCGACTCCGCCATCCGCCGGGCGACCGTCTGCTGGAGCTTGGTGAGCTCGACCACCTCGACCTGTCCCTTGGCCGTCTCGGGCTTCTCGGATACGCCCGGGAGTCGGGCCGGCCGGAGCCGCCGGGGCGACGGGAGCCTCCGCTGGGGGTTGCGGCGCGACCTGCGCCACGCCCGCGGCCAGAGCGCGCTCGACGTCGGCCTTGACGATCCGCCCGCCGGGCCCGGAACCGCTCAATCCCTGCAGGTCGAGCCCGCGATCCGCGGCGATCCGCCTGGCGATGGGCGACGCCTTGACGCGGCCGTCGCCAACACCCGCCGGGGAAGGAGTCGGTGGCGCCGCGGTCGCGGTGGGCGCCGGCGCTTCCGGGGCGGGGGCCGGCTCCGGCGCGGCCGGCTCCTCCTTCGGAGCGCCCCCGTTGCCCCCTGACGGAACCTCGCTCGCGTCCCCAACCCGCGCGATCGGATCGCCGACGGGGAGGGTGTCCCCTTCCTGAGCCAGAACCTCGACGATCGTCCCGTCGAGATCCGACTCGTAGACCATGTTCGCCTTGTCGGTCTCGATCTCGACCAGCTCGTCGCCGACCGCGACCTGATCGCCGACGGACTTGAGCCAGCGCAGCACGGTGCCCTCCTCCATCGAGTCGGAGAGCCGGGGCATGACGATCTCGGCCATCAGCGGCTCCCCTCCAGCGTCTGCAGCGCGGCGCTGACGACGTTCTCGGCGTGCGGGATCGCCGCCTGCTCCATTCGCTTCGAATAGGGCATGTGGACGTCCGCGCCGGTGACGCGCTCGACCGGAGCGTCGAGATAGTCGAACGCCTGGCCCTGGATCAGAGCGGCGAGATTGGCGCCGACGCCCCCGTGCGGCCAGCCCTCCTCGGCGATCACCGCCCGGTTCGTCTTCTGCACGGAGTCGATGATCGTGTCGAGGTCCAGCGGCCGCAGGGTCCGCGGGTCGATCACCTCGGCCTCGACGCCGTGCTCCTCCGAGAGAACCTTGGCCGCCTGCATTGCGACCTCGGCCATCCGCAGGATGCCGACGATCGTCACGTCCGAGCCCTCGCGGCGAATCGCGGCGTGGCCGAAGTCCACGAGGTCGTCGCCGTTCTCGGGCACCTCGCCACGGATTCCGTAGAGCGTCTCGTGTTCGATGAAGATGACCGGGTTGTCGTCGCGGATCGCCGCCTTCAGCAGGCCCTTGGCGTCGGCCGGAGTCGACGGACAGGCGACCAGCAGGCCGGGGATCTGCAGGAACAGCGCCTCGAAGCTGTGTGAGTGGGTCGGGCCGAGCTGGTGGCCGCCACCGCCCGGCATGCGGATCACCATCGGCACCCGGACCTGGCCGCCGAACATGTACGGAATCGCGGCGGCGTGGTTGACGATCTGGTCCATCGCCAGCAGGGCGAAGTTGACGGTCATGATCTCGACGATCGGCCGCAGGCCTCCCATCGCCGAGCCGACCCCCATGCCGACGATCGAGTTCTCCGAGATCGGGGTGTCGCGAACCCGCTTCTCACCGAACTCGTCCAGAAGCCCCTCGGTGACCTTGAAGGAGCCCTGGAAGACCGCGACGTCCTCACCCATGACGAAGACGTCCTCGTCCCGGCGCATCTCCTCCGCCATGGCGTCCCGGAGCGCCTCGCGCATTCGCATGACGGCCATCAGTGCACGTCCTCGGGCCGGGTGTCCGGTTGGTCGCCCTCGGCCTCTCGAAGTTCCTCGTCCTCGGCGTACTCCGCACCGCGCTCTGCGAGCTGCCGGGCGCGCTTGGTGGCCGTGCGCTCCTCCTCCGCCGCGTGGGAGTCGGGGGAGCGCTCGTCGACGCCGTACCAGCCCGGAACCTGGTCGCCGAGCACGTAGAGGTCGTCGTAGAGCGAGTCGAGCGGTGGCTCTGGGGAGTTGTCGGCGAACTCGACCGCCTCGGTGACGGTCCTGTCGGCTTCGTCGCGCAACTCCTGGATCTCGTCCTCGGAGAGCACCTTCTCCTCCACCAGCCGGCGCCCGAAGGTCTCGATCGGGTCCTTGCGCTGCCACTCCTCGACCTCCTCCTTCTCGCGATAGACCTCGGGGTCGGCGGCGGAGTGGCCGCGGTAGCGGTAGGTGAAGGCCTCGATCATCGTCGGCTTGCGGTCCTCACGAGCGATGCGGATGTGCTCTGCGACCGTCTCGCGCACCGCGAGGACGTCCATGCCGTCGACGCGCACGCCCGGGACGCCCATCCCCTCGGCCTTGTGGGAGAGGTCGGGAACCGCCGAGTGGCGCTCGAGCGCAGTCCCCATCCCGTAGAGGTTGTTCTCGACGAGGAAGACGACCGGCAGGCTCCAGAGGGCCGCCAGATTCATCGTCTCGCCGAAGTTGCCGGTGTTCGAGGCGCCGTCGCCGAACATGCAGACGGTGACCTCGTCGGTGCCGCGGTAGTCGGAGGCGAGCCCCAGGCCCGCCGCCAGCGGCAGGTTCCCGCCGACGATCCCGTAGCCGCCCATGAAGCGGTGTTCCAGGTCGAAGATGTGCATCGAGCCGCCGCGGCCCCCCGAGGTGCCGTCGACGCGCCCGAAGAGCTCGGCCATGACCCGCTTGGGATCGGTCCCGCGGGCAATCGCGTGGCCGTGGGTGCGGTAGGTGCCGATCAGGTAGTCCTCGGGGCGCATCACCGAGGTCGTGCCGACGATCGTCGCCTCCTCGCCGATCGCGAGGTGCAGGAAGCCGCCGGCCTTCGCCCGCTGGTACTGGCGTCCCGCCTCCTCCTCGAAGCGCCGGATCAGCATCATCGTCCTGAGCAGCTCGCGGCAGGTTCCCTCGTCGGGGAGCTTCAGCTTGGCCGGTGCGCCGTCGGTGGATTCGGCGGTGGCGCGGGCCGAGTTGGTCTTGCTTCGGGCCACGGGCTCAGCCTACTCCGGCCGCAAAAGCTGGTCGCAGAATCAGGCCGCCGCCGCCCGCACGGCCCTCATGAATCTCCGGAGGCGGCCTTCGCCGCCTCCTCGAGGTGGTCGTCACCCCAGAAGAGCTCGTCGCCGACCGCGATGGTGGGGATCCCCTCGAGGCCCAGGGCGAGGGCCTCGTCGGTGGCTGCGCGCAGCCTGTCCTTGACCGACCTGGTCTCGATTCCCTTCAGCACCGCGTTGGGATGAAGCTCGCAGGCAGCGGCCGCGATCAGGACGTTGTCCACGTCGCTCATGTCCCTGCCGCCGGCGAACACCTGGCGAAAGCAGGCGAGGGAGAAGGACACCACGCGCCCCGACTCCTTCGCGTAGATGGCCGCCCTGGTCGGGTTGAGGCTGTAGTTGTCGATCGGCCAGCCCCGTCGGGATAGACGACCTCGGGCAGGCCGCGCTCGTCTGCGCGACGCTGGATCTCGGCGAAATGGGCCCTGCGGTCCTCCTCGAAGGACCACGGGCGCCGCCCGGTCGTCTTCAGGATGTGACCGAAGGAGATCGGCTGCCACTCGGGCTGCTCGACCCCCGCCTCGGCGAACAGCCCGCTGATCCGCTCCGCGGCCAGGTACGAGTAGGGCGAGCTGAAGTCGTAGTAGAAGGTCGTCTTGGTCATTCCAGCTCCGGGCTTCTCATCCCGACGACCATGTAGTACAGCGCGACCGCACCGTTGATGATCAGCACCGCCGACCGGGCTGATGAACGCGACCACGAGCGCGACGGCGTAGAACGGGTTGCCGATCAGGAAGCTGAGTGAGATGCGCCGGATCTCCTCGTCGCTGAGCTGCACGCCGAGCCGTTCGCGGTGGCTGGTGATGTAGGTCCAGAAAACGCCGAACGCCGACGCCCATGGCGAAAAACGCCGCGGTGTAGACGAAGGCGGCGACCTCCTCGTCGGCACCCGACTTCAGGTGATCGGCCATCAGCGCGGTGGAGAAGGGGATGAAGACCACCGTCATCAGCACCAGCAGGTTCAGGTAGAGCACACCGCGATCGGCGCGCTTGAGGTGATCGAGCAGGCCGTGGTGGTTGACCCAGATGATCCCGATCACCCAGAAGCTGACGAAGAACGAGGCGAACGAGGGCCACTCCTCCTTCAGGTCATGCCAGAGGTGCTCGCCTTCGGGAACGTTGATCTCGAGGATCAGGAGGGTGATCGCGACCGCGAAGACCCCGTCGCTGAAGGCCTCCAGCCGGTTGGTCTTCATTCTCTAGCCGTGAATCGCCCAGCCGTCGACGGCGCGGGCTCCGTCGAGAACCGCCTCCGACATCGTCGGATGCGGATGGATGATCCTCTCCAGCTCCGGATAGCCGCCCTCGAGCGCCATCACGTTGACGATCTCGCTGATCATGTCGCAGGCGATGTTGCCGACGATGTGGGCGCCGAGGATCTCGCCGTACTCCGGGTCGCCGACGATCTTCACCAGGCCGGCACGGTCGTCGTAGACCACCGAGGCGCCGGCGCCGCCGAGCTTGAACTTGCCGACCTTGATCTGGCGGCCGGCCTCCTTCGCCTGCTCCTCGGTCATGCCGACGCTGGCCACCTGCGGATGAGTGAAGGTCGCGCCCGGAACGAGGTCGATGTTGACGGCCTCGGTCTCGTGCCCCGCGGCCGTCTCGACGGCGACCACGCCCTCCTCCTCGGCCTTGTGAGCGAGCGCCGGGCCGCGGACCAGATCGCCGATGGCGAAGACGCCGTCGGCCGAGGTCCGCTGGTACTCGTCGATTTCGATCTGACCCCGGTCGTTCGTCTTCACGCCCGCCGCGTCGAGATTGAGGGGATCGGTGTCGGGACGCCTGCCGCCCGCGATCACCAGATAGTCGGCCTTGATCTCCTTGTCTCCGGCCTTGACCTTGACGCCGGACTTCTGCTCCTCGACGCTCTCGACCTTGGTGCCGGTCAGCACCTCCATGCCGTCCTTCTTGAACTGGCGCTCCACCACACGCGCCATGTCCTTGTCCTCCAGCGGCAGGATCTGATCGAGCATCTCGATCAGGGTCACCTCGACACCCATGCGGGAGTAGGCGGAGGCGATCTCCGAGCCGGAGGCGCCCGCTCCGGCGATCACCAGGGATTTCGGCATCGACTCGAGCGAGTAGGCGCCCCAGGTGTCGATCACCCGGTCCGAGAAGTCGACCCCGGGGATCGGCAAGGCGACCGAGCCGGTGGCGAGCACGATCGCCTTGGCCTGGTGCTCGTCATCACCGACCTTCACCTTCCCGCCGCCGGCAAGGGAGGCCTCGCCGTGCAGGAACTCGACCTTGTTCTTGTTCCAGAGGAACTGGACGCCGTCCTCGAGCGTCTTCGAGACCTTGGTGCGGCGCTCCTGGAGCGCCTTCCAGTCGATGGAGGTGCCGTTCGACTTGATGCCGAGGTCGGCGCCGTCCTCGGTCACCGTCACGAAGATCTGGGCCGTGTGCAGCACGGTCTTGGCCGGTATGCAGGCGTAGTTCAGGCAGCGCCCACCGGCCTTGTCGCGCTCGACCACCGCGGTCTTCTGCCCGAGCTGGGCGGCGCGAATGGCGGCCACGTAGCCTCCGGGGCCGCCTCCGATCACGATCACGTCGTACTCGGCCATCAGTTCGACTCTATAGAAGCGTTCTAGTCCGCTCCGGGCGAGGACGGCATCTGGATACGCGCCATCGCCCGGATCATGAAATAGAAGAGCGCGCCCGATCCGAGCAGCAGCAGGGTCGTGCCGACGGCCTGGAGAACCGAGTTCACCACCACCAGGCCGAAGGCGCTGGCGAGCATCATCAGCAGGAGCAGTGTCTGGAAGCCGAGTACGGCCCAGTAGCGGGCTCGCCACATGCCGACCGCCATCACCCAGAAGACGACCGCGAAGGTGACGATGGGAAGGGGCTTGATGTCGCGGCCGCCGGCGTCGACCCCCGCGACGGCGAGGACGGCCGAGACGGTGAAGATGACCGCGAGGACCGCAGAGACGATTGCGCCGGCGGTGACGGCGCGAGGACGCTCACCGGGCTCGAGGGGCTCGAGCTTCGCGCGCGCCTCGGCGTTCCGCTCCTCGTAGCGCCGGGACATTCTCTCCTCGAAGCTCTCGGTCTGGGGCTGATCGCCGTTGGTCTGCTCGGCCGCAACCGCCTCCGCCTCGACCGGGAGGGCCGAGTCCTCCGTGGTGCGCCGCTTGCGCTTCTGGCGCTCGGCTCGCTTCCGATCGCGGGCACCGCTCACTGGCTGGACTCCTCGCGAGCCGCCGGATCGACCGCGTCGAACAGGGCGGCGGTCGCTGCGCGTGGATCGTCGGCATCGCGGATCGCTCGGACGACGCAGATGCGCTCCGCGCCGGCCGCGACCACCTCGCCCACGTTGGCCGGGTCGATGCCGCCGATGGCGAACCAGGGAACCGAGGCGATCTCGGCCGCCGTCCGAATCAGCTCGAGACCTGTGGCCGGCCGCCCCTCCTTGGTGGGCGTCTCCCAGATCGGCCCGACGCTGATGTAGTCGACGGGCTGGCTCCCCGCGGCCTCGATCTGCTCGCGCGAGTGGGTGGAGAGCCCGATGATCGCGTTCGGGCCCATGATCCGGCGGGCCTCGGCGGGGTCCATGTCGTCCTGGCCGACGTGCACTCCGTCGGCGCTGAGCTCCATGGCGAGGTAGGGATCGTCGTTGACGATGAAGAGCGCGCTGTAGGTGTTCGCGAGACGGCGAAACGTCTGCCCGGAGCGCTCGATCACCGTCCGGGGATGCTCCCGGTCGCGGAGCTCGATCATCCCGGCGCCCGAGGCCATGGTGGCGTTGAGAAGGGCCTCCGGATCCCGTTCCCGGGGAAGGGCATCGCAGACGAAGTAGAGCCTCGCCCACCGCAGGCGCTGCCGCCGCAGCTCACCGATCGATTCGGGTGGCGCGAGGTGAGAGGTGTCAGTCACTGCAAGCCCAGCCTAGATCAAGGGTCGCGGGGGTACGATGGATACGTAACGGGAGCCCACCAAGGGCTGAGAGGGCGGCTGAAGCGCCGCCGACCGTCCGAACCTGATCCGGGTAATGCCGGCGCAGGGAGGTCGATGGGCAGAGAAGCAGACAATCGATACGACGCGATCTTCGTCGGCGGCGGCGTGATCGGGCTCGCCTGTGCGTGGCGAGCGGCCGAGCGCGGCGCGCGGGTGTGCGTGCTCGAGCGCGATCGTCCCGCGGCGGGGGCGACCGGTGTCGCCGCGGGCATGCTCGCGCCCGTCGGCGAGGCGTCCTGGGGCGAGGAGCAGATGCTCGAACTCAACTTCGAGTCGCTGCGACGCTGGCCGGGTTTTGCCGCGCAGCTCGATGATGAGGCGGGCCAGGAGATGGGTTTCGCCCAGCGCGGCGCGCTTCACGTCGCGCTCGACCGCGATGAGGCCGAGGACCTGCGCCGGCGCTACGAGCTCCATCGAAGCCTCGGGCTCGAGTCGAAGTGGCTGCCTGGCCGGGAGTGCCGGCGGTTGGAACCGGGGCTCGCCACGGCCGTTCGCGGCGGCGCCCACGTACCCGGCGAGGCGAGCGTCGATCCGAGGAAGGTGGTCGCCGCTCTGCTCGCAGCTCTGGAGAGCCGTGGGGTGGATGTCCACGCTGGCGCGGAGGTGGTCGCCGCGGAACGTGAGAGCGGTCGCTGGCGGGTCGAGACGGCGGATGGCCGCCCCTTCGAGGCGGCGAATCTGGTGCTCAGCGCCGGCTGCTGGTCCGGTCAGGCGCGGTGGCTGCCGGCTGCCGTTCCTCCCGTGCGACCGGTCAAGGGGGAGATCCTGACGCTCCGCGGCTCGGCCGACGAGCCGGCCTGCGAGGGGATCGTCGCCGGCGAACGGGTCTACATGGTGCCGAGGGCAGACGGCAGGCTGATCGTCGGCGCGACTGTGGAGGAGCGAGGCTTCGACACGACGGTCACGGCCGGCGGGGTCCACGAGCTTCTGCGCGAGGCATACCGCGTGATCCCCGAGATCGCCGAGCTCGAGCTGGTCGAGGCAACCGCAGGCCTGCGCCCCGGCACGCCCGACAACGCGCCCCTGATCGGTTTCGGCGACGCGGAGGGATTGCTGATCGCCACCGGCCACTTCCGCAACGGGGTGCTCGAGGCACCGGTGACCGCAGATTGCATCGCTTCGCTGCTCGCCGGCGAGCCCCCGCCGGTCGATCTGGACCCCTTCTCCCCGCAGCGGTTCGCACGCGCGCCCGGCGGATTCGCCGGTGGAGGTCGCATGAGGCTCGAACTGAACGGCGAGCCCGTCGCGCTGCCAGAGGGCGCCGCGGTGACGATGGCGGTCGAGGCCTCGGGCGCCGCCGGCGACCAGCGTGGCCTGGCGGTCGCGATCGACGGCGAGGTGGTGCCGCGCAGCGAGTGGGACCGGACCCGCCTGCGCGAGGGCCAGAAGGTGGAGGTGCTTGGCGCGATCCAGGGGGGCGCCGAGGACGGCCTCGAGCTCGGCGGGCGGACCTGGGGCTCGCGGCTGATCGTCGGGACCGGCGGCTTCCGCTCCCTGGAGCAGATGGAGCAGGCGCTGATCGCCTCGGGCACCGAGATCGTCACGGTGGCGCTGCGGCGGGTGGATCCCGACGCGGAGGGATCGGTCCTGGACCTGATCCGGCGACTCGGCCTCTTCGCTCTGCCGAACACCGCGGGCTGCTACACGGCCCGGGACGCGGTGCGCACCGCGAAGCTCGCCCGCGAGGCGTTCGAGACCGACTGGGTGAAGCTCGAGGTGATCGGCGACGACCGCACGCTCCTGCCCGACGCCGTGCAGCTGGTGGAGGCGGCCGAAGCCCTGGTCGACGACGGATTCACCGTGCTGCCCTACACGAACGACGACCCGATCCTCGCGCGGCGGCTCGAGGAGGCCGGCTGCGCCGCGGTGATGCCGCTCGGCTCGCCGATCGGGTCCGGGATGGGGATCCGCAACCCGTACAACATCCAGATCATCGCCGAGCGCTCCGGCGTCCCGGTCGTCCTCGATGCGGGTATCGGCACGGCCTCGGATGCGGCGCTCGCGATGGAGCTCGGCTGCGACGCGGTGCTCCTAGCGAGCGCGGTCTCGCGCGCCGAGGATCCCGCGGGTATGGCCACCGCCATGCGCGCTGCCGTGGAGGCGGGGTGGGCGGCCCGACAGGCGGGGCGCATCCCGCGGCGGCTTCACGCCGAGGCATCGACGCCGCTCGAGGGGCGCCCCGAGCTCTCCTAGCGCCGCACTAGCTCCGCCGCTTGCCGACCACTCGGTCGACCGCCTCGCCGATCGAACCGAACACCCAGCCGACGCCGTGCGCGGCTCGGTTCACCACGGAATCGTCCAGCGGAGCCGATGTCCGGTCGGGATCGGCGCCGAGCTCGACGGCCGCCTCGCGGACCGAGCCCAGGTTCGATTCGAGCCGGCCGGCCCACTCCTCGCAGAACCCGGCCATGTTCCGGTCACCACGGGCGCGGGCGAGCTCGGCGAGGTGGCGCAGGAGGGTCGTCACGTGCTCCATATCGAGCACCGCCGAGCGAACGACCAGTCCGGTATCGCCACTGCGATCGGCCATCACTGTGCGCAGGTCGGCGAACCGCGCGCCCACGCCCTCGGCCATCGGGCTGCCGTAGAGCCCGTAGGTCGCGGTGCGAGGGCCGAGTTCGGTGATCAGGACGGAGGTCTCGGCCGCCCCCTCCTTCAGGCGCTCGCCGATCGGGGTCCCATCGAGCGCCGACGCAACCCGGCGCCATCTCGTGATCAGGTGCCGGCAAGCGGCGTAGAGCTCACGATAGGCACGGTGCTCGGCGGGGTGGAGTTGGGTCCGTTCAGTCGCCATCGCTCGGGGATTGTGACCGCCTGCGGAAATTCAGGAGCCGAGGCGGTGCCTCACAAGCCGGGTTCTACCCAGCGTTCAATCGAGGCAGTCGAGCCGCTGCATATGCGAACATACGTTCGCCTACCCCACCGAGAGTTGCAAGACTGGAAATCGATGCGCTGGGACTCACAGAGAGTGGAAAAGGAGCAGGGGCGAAGCCTCCCCGGTCTCGACGTCGAACGGGTCCGGACATTCGATGCTCCGGAGGCCCTCGGTATCAACTTCCACGAGGTCCGGGCCAAGTCCGCGCTCAACAAGGTGCCCGGCGACTTCCTCCCGTTCGACTGGACGGTCAACGCCTTTCGAGGATGCACTCATGCATGCCAGTACTGCAGGCGGGCGATACACCGGTCCTAATGGCGGACGGCAGCACGAAGCCGCTCGCGGACTTACGGTCGGCGATCGCGATTTACGGGACCAGCAAGGGGCCGAAGTACCGGCACTACGACATCGACGGAGGTTCTCGCGCATTGGGAGACCTACGAGGACGCGTATCGGATCACGCTCGAGGATGGCACCGAATTAGTCGCGAGCGGCGAATCACCGCTTTCTGGACTCGCCGGCGGAAAATGGAAGTACGTCGTTGGCGCGGAGCAAGGTCCCCTCCAGCGACCACATCTGACCCTCAATGATCAGTTGATCGGGATTGGTGACTTCGCAACCCGGCCCGGATACGGATGCACCGATCTATCGTCGCGGCTATCTCTGCGGACTAATCCGAGGTGATGGTAAACCTTACGACGTACGACTACACACCGCCAGGCCGGAGATCGGACGGGACACCGATTTCGGCTTGCTCTCACCGATTTCGAGGCTCTGCGGAGGGCGCAGGAGTATCTCCGAGATCTTGATCTCATACGAAGGAATTCGTTTTCGCGGCCGCCACCGCGTCCACACGCGAAATGCGAGCCATCCGTCTA
The DNA here is from genome assembly GCA_963777575.1 of uncultured Solirubrobacterales bacterium. GTDB lineage: Bacteria > Actinomycetota > Thermoleophilia > Solirubrobacterales > 70-9 > DASUPK01. Next base: position 59,881 of record CAVZRH010000009.1, read on the forward strand.
CAGAACCAGGCGCGGTTTCAACGCAATTTCCGACGCGATTAACTGGCCGCGCGGAAGGTTCGACCTCTGGTGCAGGGGTTTCCTTGCCGGGATCTTCGATGCGGAGGGCTCTTACAGCCGTGGCATTCTCCGTATCGCCAATTGTGATCCCGAGATCATCGATTGGACGACCTGGTCCTTCGGGAGTCTTGGTTTCGACTACGCAGCTCGAGCCAACCGGGAAGCCGAACGGCCTCAATTACGTTCGACTCCGCGGTGGACTGAGGGAGGTCGATGCGGTTCTTCCACCTCACCGATCCTGCGATCAGTCGCAAGCGGTCGATTGAGGGCGTCGCGCGTGAAGAGCGACGCCAAGCTCGAGTGGAATCGATCGAACCGATCGGCAACGCGACAGCTCTTCGACATCACGACCGGGACGGGTGACTTCATCGCCAACGGCGTCGTCAGCCACAACTGCTTCGCCCGCAACACCCACACGTACCTGGACCTGAACGCCGGCCGCGATTTCGAGCGCGAGATCGTCGTCAAGGTGAACGTGCCGGAGCTGCTGCGTGCAGAGCTCGGTCGCCCGAGCTGGAAGCGGGAGCTCATCGCCTTCGGGACGAACACCGACCCGTACCAGTGGGCGGAGGGGAAGTACGAGCTGATGCCCCCCATGATCGAGGCGCTCCTCGAGGCCGAGACACCGACCTCGGTCCTGACCAAGTCACCGCTCGTACTTCGAGACCTGGATGTACTCCTCGAGCTCGCCGAGGTCGCGGATGTGAGCGTGAACTTCTCGGTGCCGACGCTGGACGAGAAGATCTGGCGCCAGACCGAGCCGCACACTCCTCACCCGCGCAAGCGCCTGGAGGCGGTCGCGAAGTTCAACGAAGCGGGTATCCCCTCCGGCGTGCTGATCGCGCCGCTGATGCCGGGGATCAACGACTCGCCGGAGCTGGTGGACGAGATCGTCTCGATCGCGGAGGAGTCGGGGGCGACCTTCGTGAACGGCATCGCCCTGCACCTGCGGCCGGGGGTGAAGGAGGTCTTCATGTCCTGGCTTTCGGCCGCGCGGCCCGACCTCGTTCCGCGCTACGACAGGCTCTACGAGGGCCGTGCATACGCGCCGAACTCCGAGCGGAAGCGAATCGGCAACCTGGTCCGCACGCCGAACCTCTCCCACGATCCGCGCTACAGCCGTCGCGCCCGGCTCGAGGCGCGGCGCAAGCGCAGGGCGGAAGAGGCGGCCGAGCCCGAGGTCGTGCAGACCAAGCTCTTCTGAGACGGCGGCCTATCCCTCGACGCCGGTGGAGTGGTGGGGAGCGCCCACCGGCTTCGATTGGGTCGAGCCGCGCTGGCGTAGGAAGACCGTGATCGCCACGAAGGAGCCGACGGCGAGGAACTCGGACTGCCAGTTCTCCAGAGTGGCCTCCCAGAAGTCCGCGGATCCGAGGTAGCCCAGCCAAGACACGGTCGCCTGGTGGTGGTCGACCTGATCGGCGTTGAACGTTGTCCAGCCCGTGACCGACTGTGCGAACCAGGAGCCGAAGAAGATGATCGACATCACGATCAGCAGGGAGTTCGAGTAGACGAAGGTCTTGATGCCCCGCGGCTTGGCCCACTCGGGCGAGTCCTCCTGCGCGTGACCGCCGACCTTCTGCTTCTGGTCGCTCTCCAATCCCTCCTGGCCGGGAAGCTTCGACTCGGGTGAGCCGCGCTCGACCAGCCAGATCGTTGCGAGCATGAAGAGCATGAACTGGAGGTACTCCGACTGCCAGTTCTCCATCACGGCGTTGCCGAAGTCCGAGGAGACGATGTAGCGCCAGAACGTCATCGGCGTCCCATGATGGGCAACCGCGTCGTCGTTGTGGAGAGCGTGGCCGGCGATCGCCAGCCCGACGAGCGACGCCAGGAAGATGACCAGGAAGAAGAGGGAGAGGGAGTGGTCGCGGATGAAGCGGCGCATTGTCTCGAGCTCAGTTGTGGGCGAGTCCGATGACCGAGTAGAAGACGAGCCCCGTCGCGATCAGGGTGATCCACGTCCAGAACATGACTCTCATGCCGGTGAGTCCTTCCCGCTCGCCCGGTCTCTAACCGCTCCAATGCGGCCTTTCCGATCGGGTTACTGGCATTTCCCCCGATCAGGTAGGGAATAGAGCATCTTTCTGATCCTAATTGTCAACAACGTGCTACCGTGGCCGCCGCTTGTCAACGAAATCAATAAAGAAAGGCCAAAAGCCTCTATGAGCAAGGGAAAGAAGAAGCGCCGGCCGGGGCGCCTCGTCGCACGACTTGGGATCGCCGTGGTCGCCCTCGGGGCGACCGTCGGGATCGCCGCGTGTGGTTCGAGCGGAAGCTCTCTCAGCCTCGTGGCGTACTCGACCCCTCAGCAGGTGTACGAGCAGAGCCTCGAACCTGCCTTCAAGAAGACGTCAGACGGGAAGGACGTCGATTTCTCGAACTCGTTCGGAGCGTCCGGTGACCAGAGCCGCGCGGTCGAATCGGGCCAGCCGGCCGACGTCGTCATGTTCTCGCTCGAGCCCGACATGACGAGACTGGTCGATGCCGGCATCGTCGGTTCCGACTGGAACCAGAACCAGTACAAGGGCATCGTCACCAACTCGGTCGTGACGCTGATGGTCCGTCCGGGCAACCCGAAGAACATCACCAGCTTCGACGATCTCGCCAATCCGGACGTCGACGTGATCGACCCGAACCCGGCCACCTCCGGCGGAGCGCGCTGGAACATCATGGCCATCTACGGGTCGCAGATCGCCGAGGGCAAGTCCCCGGCGGAGGCCCAGGACTTCGTCAAGCAGGTCCTGGCCAACACGTCGGTTCAGGACTCGAGCGCCCGTGACTCGCTGAACACGTTCTCGAGCGGCAAGGGCGACGTGCTGGTCGGATACGAGAACGACGCCATCCAGGCCAAGAAGGACGGCATCGATCTCGAGTACGTCATCGCCGGACAGCACGATCCTGATCGAGAACCCGATCGCGGTCACCAAGGACGCGCCGTCGGAGGCCCAGAAGTTCGTGGACTTCCTGTACACGGACCAGGGCCAGCAGGATTTCGCCGACGCGGGCTATCGCCCGGTCGTCAAGTCCGTGGCCGACAAGAACGCGAGCAAGTTCCCGACGCCGTCGGGCCTGTTCACCATCGACAAGTTCGGTGGCTGGGCCAAGGTCTCCGATCCGTTCTTCGGGGACAACGGCTGGGTGATCCAGGCCGAGAAGGACCTCGGCAACCCGACGAGCTAGGCAGCTGGAGCGAACCGCCAAATGGCATCAGCCGACACCGCTGTAGCCAGACCGCCGAGGGTGGGCTTCCGTCCCACCCTCGGCGGGGCGGTGCTCATCCGCGGCGCCGCGATCCTGTGGATCAGCCTGATCGTGCTGCTCCCTCTGGCCGCCGTCTTCAGCCGGGGCTTCAGCGATGGGCTCGGGCACTTCTTCGACGCGATCACCGACAAGGAGGCTGTCGCCGCCATCAAGCTCACCCTGATCTCCTCGGTGATCGTCGTTGCGATCAACGCGGTGATGGGGACGCTGATCGCGTGGGTGCTCGTTCGTGACGACTTCCGCGGCAAGCGGCTCCTCAACTCGATCATCGACCTGCCGTTCGCTCTGCCGACAATCGTCGCGAGCCTCGTCCTCCTGGCTCTCTACGGGCCCAACTCCCCGATTGGGATCCACGCCGCCTACACCCGAGTGGCTGTGGTCATGGCGCTGCTCTTCGTGACGCTTCCGTTCGTGATCCGGGCGGTGCAGCCGGTCCTGATGGAGGTCGATCGGGAGATGGAGGAGGCCGCCGCCTCGCTCGGGGCTCCCAACCACCGGATCTTCCGGAGCATCCTGCTTCCCAACCTGACGCCGGCGATCATCGCCGGCTGCGCGCTCGCCTTCGCCCGCGCGATCGGCGAGTTCGGCTCGCTGGTCCTGCTGACCGGGAACGTCCCCTTCAAGACCCAGGCGGCGTCCGTCTACATCTACGGGCGCGTCCAGACGAGCGACTACTCCGGTGCGGCGGCCGTCTCGGTCCTGCTGCTCGTGATCGCCGTGGGCGTGCTGTTCGCCATCAACCTCTTTGCGCGTTGGAGGTCCAGACATGAGCGTGCTTAGCCGGCCGCGTCGCGCTGGGGCCTGCGCTCCATCGCACTGCTGTATCTGTCGGCCCTGCTGATCGTGCCGGTGGCGATGATCTTCTACCGGACCTTCGAGCACGGCCTGAGCCAGCCGATCGACGCGATCACCAGCTCGGACGGTCTGCATGCCTTCTGGCTGACGATCGTCTGCGTCGGCATCGCGGTGCCGCTCAACACCGTCTTCGGGGTCATCACGGCGATCGTCCTGGTCCGTCAGGACTTCCGCGGCAAGTCACTCATCAACGCGGTGATCGACGTGCCCTTCGCGATTTCCCCCGTCGTCATCGGCCTCGCCCTCTTCCTCGTCTACGCGCCTCGAAACAGCTGGTTCGGTGGCTGGTTCATGGATCAGGGCGTCCAGATCATCTTCTCCGTCCCCGGGATGGTCCTGGCGACGATCTTCGTGTCGCTGCCCTTCGTGGTGCGCGAGGTGATGCCCGTTCTCCAGGAGATCGGCACCGACCAGGAGGAGGCCGCCAAGACGCTCGGCGCCTCTCCATGGCAGACCTTCTGGAGGGTGACCCTGCCGGCCATTCGCTGGGGCGTCACCTACGGCGTGGTTCTGGCCACTGCCCGCGCGCTCGGCGAGTTCGGCGCCGTCAGCATCGTGGCGGGCAACATCAGCGGTCAGACACAGACGCTGCCTCTGTTCGTCAAGAGCCAGTTCGACAACATCGACTTGGCGGGGGCATATGCCGCCGCAATCGTGCTCGCGATCCTCGCGATGGCGGTGCTGTTCAGCATGAATCTCCTCCAGAAGCGCTCGGCAAAGGACGCCGAGGGCGACGAGGACGATCAGGTGCTGCCCGGTCCGGGGGTCTTCGTCCCGCAGCCCATCGAAAAGGAGGCCTGACATGGCCATCTCCGTGAAGAACGTGACCAAACGCTTCGGGGACTTCGTCGCACTCGACGACGTCTCCATCGACGTGCCCGACGGCGGCCTCACGGCCCTTCTCGGCCCCAGCGGCAGCGGCAAGTCGACGCTGCTGCGGGTGATCGCCGGCCTCGAGCAGCCCGACACCGGGCAGGTCCTGATCTCGGGCGAGGACAACACGGAGACCCGGGTGCAGGACCGCAACGTCGGCTTCGTCTTTCAGCACTACGCAGCCTTCAAGCACATGACCGTGTTCGACAACATCGCCTTCGGATTGCGAGATCCGCGGCGAGGGCACCGGCACCATCCGCGAGCGCGTCGGGAAGCTGATTGATCTCGTCCACCTGCGGGGCTTCGAGAAGCGCTTCCCCAACCAGCTCTCGGGTGGACAGCGGCAGCGCATGGCGCTGGCCCGGGCGCTGGCGGTGGAGCCGCGCGTGCTGCTGCTCGACGAGCCCTTCGGCGCTCTCGACGCCAAGGTGCGTCAGGAGCTGCGTACCTGGCTGCGCCGCCTACATGACGACGTGCACGTGACGACGATCTTCGTCACCCACGACCAGGAGGAGGCGATGGACGTCGCGGAGCAGATCATCGTCATGAACGACGGCCAGGTCGAGCAGTCGGGTGGACCGCGCGACCTCTATGAGGATCCGGCGTCGGAGTTCGTGATGAGCTTCATCGGCCCGGCGCACCGCCTGGGCAACGCCTGGGTGCGCCCGCACGACGTCGAGATCCGTCACGAGCCGAACGGCAGGACGATCGAGGCGATGGTGGACCGGATCGTTCACCTCGGCTTCGAGGTGAGGGTCGAGTTGACGCTCACTGACGGGGAGCAGTTCTCCGTTCAGCTGACCCGCGACGAGCTGGACCAGCTGGAGCTGAATGAGGGCGAGATCGTCTTCGTGCGGCCACGGTCAACGAAGGTGTTCAGCTCGGACGGCGCAGGGAGCCCGGCGCCGGAGCCAGAGGTCGCCTAGGCAGGCGTTGCGATGGGCTGAGCGAGTCGGCGAGCCGTCACGGGTCGCGTCGCCGAGGACGACGGCTAACGCGCGCTCCAGGCTTCAGCCGGCTCGCTCAGCTCACGCACCTCCGTGGGCAGATCGCCGCCGACCACGTCGGCGAGGGTCGTGTCGTCAAGGACAGCGCGGAGATTCGCGCGAACCGCGATCCAGACCTTCTGCAGCGGGACCGCCTCGCCCTTGTAGTCGAGCGCCTCAGGCCCCTGGCCGCGCACGCTCGCCAGCGGTCCCTCGACCGCCCGGACGATGTCCGCCAGGCTGACGTCCTCCGCCGGCTTGGCGAGCCAGTAGCCGCCCTGGGCTCCGCGGCGGCTGGAGACGATGCCGGTGTGCTTGAGCTCCCCGAGAATGTTCTCGAGGAACTTGAGCGGGATGTCCTGGGCGTCCGCGATCGCCTCGCCCTTGATCGGGTCCCCGCCCGCGGCGGCGAGCTCCACCGCCGCCCGTACGGCGTAGTCGACCTTCGCCGAGATCCTCATGCCACTCAGGACTCTAGTGCGCTATGCGGCCGGGCTACGATCAGCCCGCCCCCGTAACTCAGCGGTCAGAGTCGCGGACTTTTAATCCGTTGGTCGTGGGTTCGAATCCCACCGGGGGCACTTGCTTCGCGGGGACCGGGCTCGGCCTAGTGCCGGAAGTGGCGGCGTTTGGTGAAGACCATCGCGACGCCGGCCGCGTCGCACGCCTCGATCACCTCGGCGTCCCGCTTCGAGCCGCCCGGCTGGATCACGGCCGTCGCACCCACCTCGATCGCGGCCTGCGGCCCGTCCGCGAACGGGAAGAACGCGTCCGAAGCGACCACCGACCCGGCGAGCAGCGGTTCGGCGTCCGGACCGCGAGCCTCCTTCGCCTTCTCGATCGATAGGCGCACCGAGTCCACCCGGCTCATCTGCCCGGCACCGATCCCGAGAGTGGCCCGATCGCGGGCGAGCACGATCGCGTTGGACTTGACGTGCCGCACCACCCGCCAGGCGAAGAGCAGGTCCTCCCACTGCTCGTCGGTGGGCTGCGTCTTCGTCACGACCTCCATCAGCTCGCGCGGCTCCGGCGTCCCGTCAGGGTCTTGGACCAGGATCCCTCCCCGCACCCGCTTGATGTCCGGCTCGATCTGGTGCGTGCGGCGCTCGGTGTCCTCGAGGATCCGGATGCTCTCCTTCTGCTGCAGCACATCGAGCGCGCCGTCCTCGTATCCGGGCGCGATCAGCACCTCGATGAACTGCTCGTTCAGCCGCTCCGCCAGCTGCCTGTCCACCGGCCGGTTGAGGGCGATCACGCCGCCGAACGCCGACATCGGATCGCAGGCGAAGGCCGCCTCATAGGCGGGACCTATCTCCCCCGCCTCCGCGACCCCGCAGGGGTTGTTGTGCTTGACGATCACGCAGCCCGGTCCCTCGAGATCCCCGAGCAGGGTCCGCGCCGAGTTGAGGTCGAGCACGTTGTTGAACGAGAGGGGCTTGCCGTGCATCTTGGCCACCCGCGAGAGCACGTGCGACCGAACCCGCGGCTCGACGTAGAGCGCCGCCCGCTGGTGCGGGTTCTCCCCGTAGGAGAGATCGAGCTCCTTCTCCCACGCCGTCACCCAGTAGCTCGGCAGCTGCTCGTAGCGGCGCGCGAACCAGCGGCTGATCGCCGCGTCGTAGCGCGCCGTGTAGGCGAACGCCTCGTTCGCCAGCCAGTGCCTCGTGGCTGCCGACAGCTCCCCCGTCTCCTCGAGCTCGTCGAGCACGGCGTCGTAGCTCTCCGGCCGGACCACCACGGCCACGAAACGGTGGTTCTTCGCCGCGGCGCGGATCATCGTCGGCCCACCGACGTCGATGTTCTCGATCGCCTCCTCCTCGGGCACGTCCAGCCGGGCCACGGTGCGCTCGAACGGATAGAGGTTCACGCAGACCAGGTCGATCGGCTCGATCTCGTGATCCCGCAGTACCTCCGCGTGCTCCGGGTTGTCGCGCACGGCGAGCAGCGCCGCGTGCAGGTGGGGATGAAGGGTCTTCACCCGCCCGTCCAGGATCTCCGGAAACCCGGTCACCTCCTCGACCGGCTTTGCATCGACCCCGGCCTCGCGCAGCGCCGAGAGCGTTCCGCCGGTGGAGATCACCTCGACACCCTGTTTCGCCAGCCCGGCGGCGAAGTCGGCAATTCCCGTCTTGTCGGCGACCGAGATCAGCGCCCTGCGAACCGGCAACGACTCGCCCGCCGGCTCCGGAGCGATCTCTGGCGAGGGGGTCGACACGGGGGCGAGTCTAGATGCGAGGGTGCGCCGAGCGGAGCGAGGAGCAACCCGTTTAGTCGGAATCGATATGAACCAGACGCGGATTGGCCTCGTCGATCCGCACGCGCCCGGCCGCGATCAGCCTGATCGTCTCCGGCAGCAGCGCGTGCTCGGTGGCATGAATCGCCTTCTCCGTCTCGTCCCAGTCGCGGCTCGGCGCCACCGGGACGGGCCGCTGCATGATGATCGGACCGGAGTCCACCCCCTCGTCGACGAAGTGAACGGTCACCCCCGTGATCTTCGAACCGTGGTCGATCGCCTGCTGCAGCGCGTCGATGCCGGGGAAGGAGGGCAGCAGCGCCGGGTGCACGTTGATCACCCGGTGGGGGAACCGCGCCACGAAATCCGCCGAGAGCAGCTGCATGTAGCCGGCAAGGACGACCAGATCGGCCCCGAGCCCCTCGATCCAGTCGCCGAGCGCCCGGTCGCGCGCCGCGCGGTCCCCGTACTCAGCGGTCGGAAAGACTGCCGTCTCGACGTCGGCCCTCCGGGCCCGCTCCAGCGCCTTGGCACCTGGCTTGTCCGACCCAACCCCGACGACCTCGATCCCCTCCTCGCCGCCATGCAGCTGGTTGAGGATCGCCTGGAGGTTCGTGCCGCTGCCCGAGGCGAGCACGACGATGCGGAAGTCACTCACGACCGCATCCTTTCGGATCGCCCGGCGCGCCCGTTATCGCGAAGCCGGAACGACCGCGATGTCCTCGAGCGCGAACTTGCCGTTCGCGCTCTCCGGATCGCCGAGCGGGTACTCGCCCGTGAAGCAGGCGTCGCAGTGCTTCTCCCGCGGCGTGCCGATCGCCTCGTAGACCGCGCCCATCGAGAGGTAGGCGAGCGAGTCCGCGCCGAGCTCCTCGGCGATCTCCTCGACCGTCCTGTCGTGGGCGATCATCTCCTCGCGGGTGGACATGTCGATCCCGTAGTGGCAGGGATGGCGGATCGGCGGAGCCGAGATCCGCAGGTGCACCTCCTTCGCGCCCGCGTCCTTCAACATCGCGACGATTTGGCGAGTCGTATTGCCTCGCACGATGGAGTCGTCGACGACCACTACCCGCTTGCCCGCGACGATCTCCGGGAGGGGGTTGAACTTCATACGCAGACCGTGTTTGCGCAGCTCCTGGCCAGGCTGGATGAAGGTCCTCTGGACGTAGCGATTCTTGATCAGCCCATCGTCCTTGGGCAGCCCCGCCGCACGGGCGAACCCGTTGGCCATCGGGTTGCCGGAGTCCGGCACCGAGATCACCAGATCCGCGTCGACCGGAGCCTCCTCGGCGAGGAGCTCTCCCATCCTGCCGCGTACCTCCTGCAGCACCCGGTTCTCGAGCCGGGAATCCGGACGCGAGAAGTAGATGTGCTCGAAGACGCACTGTGCGGGCTGCTCGCCGGTGATCACCGGCTTCAACTCGAGGCCCTTGGCGGACAGTGACACCATCTCCCCCGGTTGCACCTCGCGGATCATCTGCGCGCCGATGATGTCGAAGGCGCAGCTCTCCGAGGCGACCACGAAGCACTCCGGGAACCCGTCGCTCGGCTTCATCTTGCCGAGGGCCAGCGGCCGCACCCCGTGCGGGTCGCGAATGGCCACCACTGCGTGCTTGGTCATCACGACGGTCGAGTAGGCGCCCTCGAGTCGCGGCATCACCTCCGCCACCGCGTCCTCGATCCACTCGTCGCCCTCTCCGGCGGTGCGGGAGAGGAGCGCGGCCATGATCTCGGAGTCCGAGGTGCCGCGCAGCTGCACTCCCGCCTCGGTGAGCTCGTTGTAGAGCTCGACCGCATTGGTCAGGTTGCCGTTGTGCGCGAGCGCCAGCTCGCGGCCGTCATCCCGCCAGACGGGCTGGGCGTTCTCCCAGGCACCACCCCCCGTGGTCGAGTAGCGGACATGTCCGATCGCCATGTCGCCCGCGAGAGCACGCAGTTTGTCCTCGTCGAAGACCTGCGAGACCAACCCAAGATCGCGCAGGGTCGTGATGTGGCCGCCCTCGCAGGTGGCTATCCCGGCCGACTCCTGGCCGCGATGCTGGAGCGCGTAGAGGCCGAAGTAGGCGAGGCGAGCGACGTCACGGCCCGGCGCGTAGACGCCGAAGACCCCGCACTCATCGCGCGGGCCATCGCGATCGGGAACGTCAAAGCGCGCGTCGGTCACGTCTTGTGGAGGTGTCTCAACCTCTGGAGATCGAATGGGCCGGGCAGGAGGTCAGCCCGCAGACTGAGGGTAGCAGCGGGCACGGCGCGCCCTGCCTTCTCGGATGCCCAAAATGCGGCGATTTGCAGGGCCGGAGAGCCCGGCCGTTGCGTCACTTGTTCCTGCCCTTCTGTCTCCTGCCCTTCTTGATCAGCGTGACCGTGACTTGCTGGGCGTTCGGCACGCCCGCCACGGTGGCCGGGACGAAGTGGATGAAGACGTTCACCGTCACCCTGCCCTTGCCCCTCTTCAGCACCCGCTTCTTCAGTTTCCTCGCGGTCTTCCCGATCGGCTTGACGGTCAGCTCGAAGACCTCGGCGCGCGGCAGGTCCATGGTCGCCTGCTCGACGGCCGCCGCCGAGGAGCCGGTGTCAGCGGACGTGTTCGTCTCGTCCATCGTCACGACTCCGGGGCTCGGCACCCTGGCCTGGATCGTCGCGGTTCCCTTCTTCCTGTTGTTGGCGATGAAGTTGACTGTGATCTTGTTGGCGGGCGCGGCGGTGAGCTGAGAGGGATCCGCCGGCCCCGTCACTCCCGCGTCCGGAATCAGGCCCGGCTTGAGGGCGGACCCGTTGAGGTCCGCGCGGGCGATCGCGCCGGTGTCGTAGTTGCCCCAGAAGATGAACTGCGAGTTGACCGCGACGCCGCTCGGTCCCCCGCCCATGGTCCCGGCGTCGATGTAGTCCGGATCGGCCGCTCCGCCCACGACCGGCACCGCCCCCACCGTGTTGCCGCTGTCGGAGGCCCAGTACAGGTAGTCGTAGTCGGCCGAGAGGCCGCAGAAGGCCTCCGGGATGGACGCGAAGTCAGGCGCGACCGAGCTGCCGTCGAGCGAGGCGCGCCCGATCCGGGTTCCGCCGGTGTTCAGGAAGTAGAGGAAGTTGGAGTCGGCAGCCAGCCCGCAGCTGCTGGTCGTCGCCGAGATGAAGTTGGGATCGACTCCCGACCCGTCGATGTTGGCCCTGCCGATCTCGTTGCCGTCGTGTTGCCAGTAGATCGCCGAGGGGGTCACGGCGATCCCGGATGGATCACCGACCCCGGCCTCGTGCGGGATGAAGAGCTGATTCGCCGCGCTCCCGTTCAGGTTGGCCCTGCCGACCGATCCGTTCGTGGAGTCCCCCTGCGTCCAGTAGATGAACCTCGAATCGGTGGCGACGCCGTGAGGGTGATTGAGACCAGCGACGAAGCTCTTGTCCAGCGCCGCCGCCGTTGAGCTTCGCACGCGCGATGCTCGAGTTCGGGTCCCCGCTCGTCCAGTAGACGAAGTTCGCGCGCGCGCCCGGGGACCGCGATCAGCAGTGCCAGTGCGGCGAGCAAGGCTCCAGCGAGCCCGGCGTCCGAGACACGTTGACGGGCCACCTGGCGGCTACTTCTTCTTCGTCTTCGTCTTGACGAGGGTGACGGCGACCTGCTGCGTGTTGGGCACGCCGGCGACGCCTGCCGGGACGAAGTGGATGAAGACCGTCACCTTCACCTTGGCCTTCGCCTTGTGCTTCTTCCGGAGCTGCTTCTTGATCTGCTTGCTGAGCTTCTTCGCCGTCTTCCCGACCGGCTTCACAGCCAGCTTGAAGGAGGAGGCCTGGGTGATCGTCAGCCCGACCTGCTTGACGCCGGCGGCGATCGCGTTCACGTCGGGCGGGGTGTTCGTCTGGTTCAGCGTGACCTGCCCAGGCCCCGACACCTTGGAGTTGATGGTCGCGGTGCCCTTCTTCTTGTTCTTCGCGACTGAGTTGATCGTGATCTTGTTGGAGGGCGCCGCTGCGAGCTGGCACGGATTCGTGGGCCCACCGATGAACGTTGGATTCGGCGAGGCGCCGTTGATGTTGGAGCGCCCGACGGTCTTCGCGTCCTGGTTGCCCCAGAAGAGGAACTGCGAGTTGACGGCGACACCACACGGGCCGCCGCTCGTCGTGCCGGTGGGAACGAAGCTGTCCTGGGTGGCGCCGCCGCCCACTGGGACGCGGCCAACTGCCCCAACCGTGCTCCGGCTCCAGTAGAGGAAGCTGGGGTCGACGGCGACGCCACAGAAGTGGTCGGGAATCGCAATGAAGGTGCGATCCACTCCGGATCCGTCGAGGCCCGCGCGCCCGATGTGCGTGGCATCACCGAAGAAGTAGAGGAAGTTCGAGTCGGTCGCGAGCCCGCAGGTATTGACCGGGCCGGGGATGAAGTTGGGGTTGGGGCTGCCACCGTCCAGATTGGCACGGCCGACCGAGGTTCCGCCCATACCCACCTCATTCGTCCAGTAGATGGCCGAGGAGCTCACGGCGATGGAGGTTGGAGCGGTGACGCCCGTGGTGATGAACTGATTGTTCGCACCCGAGCCGTCGAGGTTGGCACGGCCGATGGAGCTGGTCCCGCCGCTCAGTCTCGTCCAATAGACGAACTTGGAGTCGATGGCGACGCCGTGCACCCCATCGACGCCCGTGATGAAGTTGTTGTTGGCACCGGCGCCGTTGATCTTCGCCCGCCCGATGCTGGTCTGATTGTCGTTGGCCCAATAGACGAAGTTGCCGTGCGCGTGCGGCGGCGCGATCAGCAGGACAAGCGCTGCCAGGACGGCCGCGGCGAGAACGGTGAGGAACGCCCTCCTCCGCAACGGGTGGGCATGCCCATCGTGTGAGTGGCCGGCGTGCGAGAAGCGTCGCCCGAACACACCTCGATCCTACCCCGCAATGGGCCAGCTATTCGTGTGTTTTCAGAGTCGGTCCGGCAGCGAGCGCCAGGCCCGTTCCGCGTCGGCGAGCGCCAGCGAGACGTCGCGCTCGGCGGCCGAGAGCGAGAGGTGATCCCCGGCGACGGAACCGATCTCGAATGCTTCGACGCCGGCCCTCTCGGCCGCCGCCAGCAGCTCGTCGAGGCGGTCGTTGTCGACGGCGAGGATGACCCCGCCCGGCCCCTCCCCGAACAGGCAGCTCTCGCCCGACCCGCCCCGCAGCTCGACCAGCGGATCGAGGTCGGCCTCGATCCCCGAGCCCGCCGCGATCGCCATCTCCGCCAGAGCGCAGGCGAGCCCACCGTCACTGACGTCGTGTGCCGCCGTGGCGAGACCGTCGCGCACCGCCTGGCGGACGAAGGCGAGGGCCGCCGCAATGGCGCCGATCTGCACCTGGGGCAGGCCCAGGTCGAGCTCGCCCCGCTGCTTCGCCAGCTCCGAGCCCGCCAGCGAGGGCGCGAATGGCCCGACCAGGACCAGCAGGTCGCCGCGGGCCGGGGCGATCCCTGGAGCATGTGCCGGATCCGGCAGCTCGCCCACCATGCCGACGACGGGCGTCGGGTAGATCGGCCCGTGCTCGGTCTCGTTGTAGAGCGAGACGTTGCCGCCGACCACCGGGATCTTCAACCCGAGGCAGGCATCGGCCAGTCCCAGAGTGGCCCGGTCGAGCTGCCAGGCGACGTTGGGCTTCTCCGGGTTGCCGAAGTTGAGGCAGTTGGTCAGCCCGAGCGGCTCGGCGCCGACGCAGGCCAGGTTCTGCGCGCACTCCATGACCGCCTCGACCGTCCCCGCGTACGGGTCGCAGGCCACCCGCCGTCCGTTGCCGTCGATCGCGACGGCGATCGCTCGGTCCGACTCCGGCAGCATCAGCACCGCCGCGTCGGCGTCCTCCGGACGCCGCGCCGTGCGCGAGCCCACCACCGAGTCGTACTGCTCGAAGGCCCATCTCTTCGAGGCGACGTTCGAGGAGGCGAGCAGGGCGCAGAGGATCGCCGACGGATCGCTTGGGTCGGCCGAGCGGCCGGCGCTGAGGGCGACGAGCTCTCCCAGCCTCTCCGAGTTCCCGTACATCCACCCGCCGGGCTCCTCGGGCTCGAGGTCATAGAGGGGGCACTCGTCCACCAGCGCGGAGACCGGGACGTCCCCGACCTCGACGCCGTCGTCGAGAACCCGCAGGCGCCCGGTGTCGGTCACGTCGCCGATAGCCGCCGCTCCTGTCTGCCAGCGCTCGCAGGTCGCGATGACGGCGTCGAGCTTCGACGGATCGACGACCGCCAGCATCCGCTCCTGGGACTCGGAGACCATCACCTCGAAGGGCTCGAGATCCGCTTCTCGCAGGGGGACCCGCGACACGTCGATGTCGAGACCGACACCGCCCTTGGAGGCCATCTCGCCCGCCGACGAGGTCAGGCCCGCCGCACCGAGGTCCTGGAGGGAGAGGAGCAGGTCGCGCTCGAGCAGCTCCAGGCAGCACTCGAGCAGCTTGGACTCCTCGAAGGGGTCGCCGATCTGGACGCTCGGCCGCTTCGAGTCGTCGCCGGCCTCGAGCTCAGCGGAGGCCAGGACCGAGGCGCCGCCGATCCCGTCGCGGCCGGTCGAGGCGCCCATGATCACCAGGAGGTTGCCCGGCCCGGCGGCCGCGGAGCGGATCATCTCGTCGGTGCGCGCGAGGCCCACGCACATCGCGTTGACGAGGCAGTTGTGCTCGTAGGGCGGCTCGAAGTAGACCTCGCCGCCCACATTCGGGACGCCGATCGAGTTGCCGTAGTGCCCGATTCCCGCAACGGCTCCCTCGAACAGGTAGCGGGATCGATCCGAGGCGAGCTCGCCGAAGCGCAGCGAGTCGAGAACCGCGATCGGCCGAGCGCCGATCGCGAACACGTCCCGCAGGATCCCGCCGACCCCCGTCGCCGCGCCCTGGAAGGGCTCCACCGCGCTCGGATGGTTATGGGACTCGACCTTGAAGGCGACCGCGTGCCCATTGCCGACGTCCACGGCTCCCGCGTTCTCGCCTGGGCCCATGACCACGCGCTCCCCCTCCGTCGGGAGGCGTCCGAGCAGCTTCCGCGAGTGCTTGTAGGCGCAGTGCTCCGACCAGAGCAGCGAGAACATCGCCAGCTCGACGTCGTTCGGGTCCCGGCCGAGCAGTTGGGTGATGCGCTCGTACTCGGAGTCGGTGAGCCCGAGCTCGCGGTGTCTTGACTCGGAGACGGCGCTCACGCCGCGGAGACGCGAGGGCGCGCGTCAGCGCGACCCGTGATGTGATGGGCGCCGACCAAAGCCTGGAAGAGGGCGAGGCCGTCATCCGATCCGGTCAGGGGATCTACGGCGTGCTCGGGGTGCGGCATCAGGCCGAGCACGTTGCCCGCGTCGTTGAGCACGCCGGCGACGTCCCGCACGCTGCCGTTCGGGTTATCGCCGGGGACGTAGCGGAACGCGATCCGCCCCTCCGTCTCCATTCGGTCGAGCTGATCGTCCGGGGCGAAATAGCGCCCGCTCATGTGCTTGACGGGGATCGAGAGCCGGTCGCCCTGTGAGAGCTGAGCCCCGAACGGTCCTCCGAAGTCCTCGGCCACGAGCGCGACCTGCTTGCAGATGAAGCGCAGCCCCTCGTTCGGCAGAAGCGCACCCGGGAGCAGGCCCGCCTCGCACAGCACCTGGAAGCCGTTGCAGATGCCGAGCACCGGGCCGCCGTCCGCGGCGTAGCGCGCGACAGCCTCCATCGCCGGAGAGAAGCGCGCGATCGCTCCGGCCCGCAGGTAGTCGCCGTAGGAGAAGCCCCCGGGAATGACCACGCCGTCGAGGCCCGAGAGGTCGGTCTCCTCGTGCCACACGAGCCGGCCATCGCCGACCCTTTGAACCGCCTCGAGCGCATCGCGCTCGTCGCACGAACCCGGGAACTGGATGACGCCGATCACGCCGGATCTCCGCCGTTCCCCGTGGCGTCCTCCTCGACCACGATCTCGTAGTCCTCGATCAGCGGGTTGGCGAGCAGCTTCTCGCTGAGCGAGTCGAGCTTGGCGGGATCGTCGACCTCCAGCTCGACAAGCCTCCCCACGCGGACGTCGTGGATGCCGTCGAAGCCGAGCGCTGGAAGCGCACGCTCCACCGCCTTCCCCTGCGGATCGAGGATGCCCTCCTTCGGCCGAATCAGCACCTTGGCCTTCACGTTCCCAGCCTAGCGGCCGGGCCTGCCGCAACTAATCGAGGTTGCGCCCGGTGATCTGCTCGTAGGCCTCGACGTACTTCGCCCGGGTGTTCTGGACGACCTCGTCGGGAAGCTCCGGCCCGGGTGCGGTGTGGTCCCAGCCGACCGAGTCCGAGTAATCACGGACGTACTGCTTGTCGAAGGAGGCCTGGGAGCGCCCCGGCTCATAGTCATCCGAGGGCCAGAACCGCGATGAGTCCGGGGTCAGGACCTCGTCGCCGAGCACGATCTCCGCGCCCGGCGAACTGCCGAACTCGAACTTGGTGTCGGCGACGATGATCCCCCGCTCTGCCGCGTGGTCGGCGGCCCGCCTGTAGATCTCGATCGAGATCCGGCGCAGCTCCTCCATCAGATGGAGGTCGCCGATGATCTCGACCGCGCGGTCGAAGTCGATGTTCTCGTCGTGCTCCCCGAGCTCCGCCTTGGTGGCGGGCGTGAAGATCGGCTCGCGCAGCTTGTCGGACTCCTTCAGCCCGGAGGGCAGGCTGATGCCGCAGACGGCCCCGGTGTCCTGGTACTCGCGCCAGCCCGAACCCGAGAGGTAGCCGCGGACGACGCACTCGATCGGATACATCTCGAGCTTCTGCACCCTCATCCCGCGTCCCGCTGCCTCCGGCGGAACGTCCTCGGAGATGAAGTGGTTGGGGACGATCTCACCGGTCAGCTCGAACCAGAACAGCGACATCTGGGTCAGGACCTTGCCCTTGTCGGGGATCTCGGTCGGCAGGATCACGTCGTAGACCGAGATCCGATCCGAGGCGACCATGATCAGGTCGTCGCCGTCCTCGTAGATCTCCCGGACCTTGCCCGAGCCGTGGAGCTTGAGATCCGCGAGCGACGTCATCCGCCGCCCACCTCTGGCTGGTAGGCCGGATGGGCCTTGGCCCAGTCGACGATCCTGCCCGAGCCGACGATGGTCTCGCCCTCGCCGAGTGCCAGTACCGGGAGGTTGATCTGCCCGGTCAGCTCCTCGACCTCCTTGCGATCGCCACGACGCTCGCCCCATGTCCACGGCACCAGGCGATAACCGGGGAGGGCGCGAAGCTCGTATTCATAGCCGGCCTCGTCGAGCGCCTTGGCGGCCCGTCCGCAGGGGTGGCCCACTGAGCCGAACGCCTTCTTCTGACCGCACGTGTAGAGGATCACGGCGCAAGCCTATCCAGACGCGCGATTACCTCAGGCACGTGCTCGAGGTAGGCGCCGTAGTCGAAAACCGCGTCGAGATCCAGCTGCGGCGCCGCCGCTGCGATCAGCTCGCGGAAGCTCGTTTGCTCATCCCAGGCGCGCTGCGCGGACTCCTGGACCAGGCGGTACGCGTCATCCCGGCTCATCCCCGACTCGACCAGTGCGGTCAGCGCCCGCTGGCTGAAGAGCGCGCCATGGGTGAGCTCGAGGTTCTCCCGCATGCGGTCGGTGTGGACCGTCATCCCATCCACCAGATTGGCGGCGAGGTACTGCATGTAGTCCAGCGCGATCGTCGCGTCCGGCAGGACGATTCGCTCCGCGGCCGAGTGGGAGATGTCCCGCTCGTGCCAGAGGGCGACATCCTCGAAGCCGACCTGCGCATAGCCGCGCAGGACGCGAGCGAGGCCGCAGAGCCGCTCGGCGATGATCGGGTTGCGCTTGTGCGGCATCGCCGAGGAGCCCTTCTGACCCTTGGCGAACGGCTCCTCGACCTCGCGCACCTCGGTCCGCTGGAGGTTGCGGATCTCCGTCGCGAAGCGCTCGATGCCGGCGCCGGCGATCGCGATCCTCGCGAGCAGCACGGCGTGCCGGTCACGCGGGATCACCTGGGTCGAGACGTCCTCCGCCCGGAGGCCCAGCTTCTCCATCACCCTGCGCTCGATCGAGGGCGGCACGGACGCATAGGTCCCGACCGCGCCGGAGACCTTGCCGACGGCGACCTGGTCGAAGGCGTCCTCGAGACGGCTCAGGTTTCGGTCCGCTTCGAAGGCGAGCGATGCCAGCTTCAGGCCGAAGGTCGTGGGCTCGGCGTGGACGCCGTGGGTGCGACCGACGCAGAGCACGTCGCTGAATTCGCGCGCGCGCGCGACCAGTGCATCGCGGTAGGCGCGGGCGCCGGCGACGATGATCTCGCCCGCCTGCTGCAGCTGCAGCGCCAGGGCGTTGTCGACCACGTCGTAGGAGGTGAGGCCGTAGTGGAGCCAGCGGCCGGCGTCGCCGATCGACGCCGCGACCACGTCGACGAACGCCGCGACGTCGTGACCGGTCGTCCGCTCCCGCTCCTCGACCGCCTCGACTGTGAAGGACGCCTTCTCGCGGCACTCGCGGGCGTCCGACTCGGGGATCACGCCCTCCTCGGCCCAGGCATCGACCGCGGCGAGCTCCACCTGAAGCAGCGCCTCCATTCGCCGCTGCGGCGTCCAGACGGCGCCGATCTCCTCGCGGGTGTAGCGGGGGATCACCCCCTTATTAAACGGGTTGCTCCTCGGCTTCGCCTTCGGAGCACCCTCGCATTACGACGATCGCCGTCAGGCGTTGATGATCCGGACGGCCAGGACCCCGGCGTTCTTCGCCCCGTCGATCGCCACGCAGGCAACTGGGACGCCAGGCGGCATCTGCACGGCGGACAGCAGGGCGTCCAGGCCGCCGAGGTTCTTCCCCGAGATCGGGACCCCGATCACCGGCAGGTCGGTATGGGCCGCCGCGAAGCCGGGCAGTGCGGCCGACATCCCGGCGCCGGCGATGATCACCTTCAGGCCCCGCATCCGGGCGTTCATGCAGTAGTCGCGCGTCTCGTCGGGAGTCCGGTGAGCGCTCAGGACCCGGACCTCGTAGCGGATGCCGTGATCCTGGAGGGCCTCACCGGCCGGTTGCAGCTTGGGCTTGTCGTTCTTCGAGCCCATGATGATTCCCACCAACGGCGCATCGACCTCGATCTCCTCGAACGCCTCCTCCACCTGGGGCATCGTCTCGACGGCTTCGCCCTCGGGCATCAGCTCCTCCCTTCGGTCGTCATTTCGCGGTCCACCGCCCGGGCGGCGATGTCGGTTCGCATCTGCTTTCCGTCGAAGCTGATCAGCTCGGCGGCATCGTATGCGCGCTGTCTGGCCTCGGCTGCCGTCGCCCCGAGCCCGGTCACGTTGAGCACGCGACCGCCGGCGGTCACGATCTCTCCGTCCTGGCGGGCGGTCCCGGCATGCGTCACCTCGACCCCGTCCACGGTGGACACCTCGTCGAGGCCCTGGATCACGTCGCCCTTCGAGGAGGACTCGGGGTATCCCGCCGAGGCGAGCACGACGGTGACGGCCCAGTCGCCGGCGAACTCGGCCTCCAGTCCCGCGAGCCCACCCTCGGTCCGGGTGGCGAGGCAGAGGCCGATCAGATCCGAGCGGAGGCGAGGAAGCACGGCCTGCGTCTCGGGGTCGCCGAAGCGGGCGTTGAACTCGAGCACCTTCGGCCCGGACTCGGTCAGCATCAGCCCGGCGTAGAGCACGCCGTGGTACGGGGTCCCGCGGCGCTTCATCGTCTCGACGATCGGGCGGTGGACCAGGTCGGCCATTCGCTCCGCCTCGGCGGAGTCGATCCCGGGCACGGGCGAGTAGCTGCCCATGCCGCCGGTGTTCGGCCCCTCGTCGCCATCGTGGATCCGCTTGTAGTCCTGGGCTGGCGCCAGCGGGAGGACGTTCTCGCCGTCGCAGAGGGAGAGCAGGGAGAGCTCCTCGCCCTCCAGGAACTCCTCGATCACGACCTGGGTCTCGCCGAAGCGCTGCTCGGTGAAGAACACATCGGCCGCCTCCCGCCCCTCGGCCTCTGTCGCGGCGATGATCACGCCCTTCCCGGCCGCCAGGCCGTCCGCCTTGAGCACGGCCGGATAGGAGGCGCCGGCCAACTGGTCGAGTGCCTCCTGCTTCGAGCGGACGACCGTGTGCGACGCCGTCGGCACGCCGGCCTCCTGCATGAGGGTCTTGGCGAACAGCTTCGATCCCTCGATCTGCGCTGCTGCCCCGGTCGGGCCGAACGCGGGGATCCCAGTGTCCTCCAGCGCATCGACCACGCCGGCGACCAGAGGCGCCTCCGGGCCCACGATCACGAGGTCGATGCCGTTGTCCCGGGCGGCCGAGACGAGGCCGTCGAGGTCCTCTCCCCCGACGCGGACGATCTCTGCGTCTTCGGCGATCCCGGCATTGCCCGGGGCGCAGAACAGCTCGGGTTCGCTGGGCGAGCGGGAGAGCGCGCGGATGATCGCGTGCTCGCGCCCCCCGCCGCCGACAACGAGGACCCTCATGCCGAGGTCTTCCCGGAGGTCAAAGTGCGTTCGCGAACTCGTCGACCGGGATCGCCGCCAGCGTCTGGCTGCTCATCGTCCCGCGCGAGCCGAGTTCGACTGAGACCTTCGCCATCGTCTTCTCGTCGGGCGCCTCGACGATGGTGATGAAGTCGTACGGGCCGAGGGTGGCCCACTGCTCCTTGACCGTCACCCCCAGCTGCTCGACCTCCTTGTTGACCTCCTGGATGCGGCTTGGGTTGTTCTTCAGCGTCTGCACGCCCTCGGAGGTCAGGTTGGTGAGCATCACGAACGTCGCCATCGATTCTCCTCTCCTGGTGTCTTGCCCCGGTCAGACACCTTTCTTTCACTTTCGGGCTCAACGTGCAATCCCGGTGCGCCCATCCGCGGAAAAGGCAATCATCCCCGCGTGCCAGATCACCCACTGTTCGCCCGCTTCTACGACCGGATGATCGCCGGGACCGAGCGCGCCGGCCTCGGAGAGATGCGCCAGCGGCTGCTCAGCTCTGCCTCCGGCCGAGTCCTCGAGCTCGGGGCGGGCACCGGCAGCAACCTCGAGCACTACACGGACGCGGTCACCGAGCTCGTCCTCGCCGAGCCCGATCCGAACATGGCGACGCTGCTGCGCGAGCGACTCGAGCGCGAGGGGACCCCGGCCGGAAACCCCTCGGTGATCGAGGCGCCCGCCGAGGACCTGCCCTTCGACGACGGCAGCTTCGACGTCGTGGTGGCGACGCTCGTGCTCTGCACGGTCGAGAACCCGGTCCGCGCCGTGGCGGAGGTCCGCCGCGTGCTGGTCGAGGGAGGCCGCTTCCTCTACCTGGAGCACGTGCGCAGCGCACGGCCCGGGCTCGCGCGCTGGCAGGACTGGCTGGAGAGGCCGTGGGGATGGGTGGCCGGCGGCTGCCATCCGAACCGCGCAACGGACCAGCTGCTCGCGTCCGCCGGGTTCTGGATCGACAGCCTCGAACGAGACAAGCTCCCCAAGGCCCCGCCGCTGGTCCGCCCCGTGATCCACGGGGTGGCGATCAGGCCCAGCCGGGTCGGCGGGGGCTGAGCCCCCGCGACGGCGGCGGAGTGAGGCTCGTAACAGAGGCGGGACTTGTCGGATTTCCCGGCCCATGGACTGGAAAGTCGACAAAACCCTCGCGGAACGCCGGTCCAGCCCCTCTTCATTGCCGCAGTTGGGACCCTCGCGGCGCTCAGTCCCTTCGCCGCTCCTCGCCACCGACGGCGGTCCCCTCCTGCCAGGGCTCGAGCGACTCCGACGTGATCCAGGGAGATCGCCCTTCGGCCTCGACCTGCCGTTCCATCGCGGCCATCTTCTCCTTCGAGGACTCGGTGGCCGACGAGACCATGAACCACTTCCGCTCCTCCGCCAGCCCGCGGTGGAGCGGCATTGAGCCGCCCTCGTAGACCGCCCGCTTGAGCGAGCGGATCGCCTCGGGCGAGCGGTGCGCGAGGCGCTCGCCGATGCGGACGGCGGCCTCCTCGACCTGCTCCTGCGGCACGACCGCCTGCACCAGCCCATAGTCGAGCGCCTCTCGAGGGCTCAGCGTCCGCCCCTCGAGCATCATCGCCATGGCCCGCCCCACCCCGACCAGCCTGGGTAGGCGCTGTGTCCCGCCGGCGCCGGGGTTGAAGTCGACCGTCATCTCGGGCAGCCCGATCGCGATGTCGGCATCGGCCATCACCCGGATGTCGCAGGCGAGGGATGTCTCGCAGCCGCCGCCGGTCGCGGGGCCGTTGATCGCCGCGATGAACACCTTCTCCGAGCGGTTCATCGACAGGAAAAGGTCGTGGACGCGATAGAGCTCGAACACCGCGGCCAGCGGCGTGCGCTCCGCGAGATCCCGCAGGACGGGCACCCGTCTCACGGCTCCGGCGATCCGGAGCACGATCGCGGTGAGCCAGGGAGGGGCGGCGATCCCAGCCCTCTCGACGCTCGCGAGAATCTCGCCGACGTCGTAGTGGGTGATGTACATGCCCTCGGGCTTGCCCGTGATCACGACGGCGCCGACCGAGCGGTCGCCGCGCAGCGAGCCGAACAGATCGCCCAGCTCGCGGACCATCCCGGCGGTCATGAAGTTGTGCGGCGGGTGGTCGATCCGCACGACCAGCACGCGGCCGCGACGCTCGGTCTCGAACAACGGCATAGGCCGAAGCCTATGCGCGAGAGCTATGCGTCGAACCCGACGTGGACGTGGTCGCAGTGGTCGGCCTGCGCGAAGCCGTTCGGGTTCGCGGGGCCGTCGGGGTCCCAGCAGTAGATGAGCTCGGTCGGTTCCTGACCCGGCGGCAGGGCGCCGAGCTGCCGGGCGATGGTCCCGCAGGGCCCGTCCGGCGAGACGTTGGTGCAGGACACGCCGTCGATCGCCGCGATGTCCATGGCGCGCCCGTAGTAGTGGTTCGAGACGTTCCCGCTCGAGGTGTTCATCGAGTGGTCCGAGCGCAGCGCCGAGATGGTGATCGTGTGCTGCTGGCTGATCGCGCCGATCAGGTTGATGATCCGCGGGTCGATCGCGCCAGACTGGATGTCGACCATCTCGAGCTGATTGGAGAGCTCGACGTTCTGCCAGTTGATCGGCGCGTTGGTCGGGCCTGGCAGCGCCACCGAGTAGGCGACGGTCTTCACCTGGCAGGTGCCCTTCATCGCCTCCGCGTCCGCCAGCACGGCCTCGACGTACCACTCGGCGTGGTTGTGCAGGAAGAGGCCGGCCCGCAGGTCGCCCGCCGCCCAGATCATCCGGGCGAGGGTCGCGGCGGAGTCCGCGGGGCTCGAGTGCCTCACCTTGCCGTCCGCGTCGCCGTCGACCGCGTAGTGCTCCCAGTTGTCCTGGGTGATGCCGAGCGGCCCGCGCGTGGCCAGGTCCCGGGCTGACATTCCCTTGCCGAAGTTGGACTCGACCCGCGCCACCGCGGCGAGCGCCCAGACACCGCTCTGCCCGAGCTCATAGCGGCCGGCCGCGTCCTGGAAGGCCTTCATGTAGTCGTTCGGGATCGACGCCTGGGCGTCCTTGGCCGTGAAGCAGACCAGCTCCTGCCGCTTCGGGATCAGGGAGAGGCCGCCGATCGCCCCGTTGCCGATCCCGCTGAAGCAGGCGGCCCGCGCCATCACCTCGGCGACGTACCAGTCGGCGTGGTTGTAGGCGAAGACGGCGCCCTCGGGGTCCTCGGGCATGCCGCCGGCGCGGAGGTAGCGCGCCGCGGCGAAGATCGCGTCGTGTGGCTCGTTCGGGTCCTTGTCGCCGTCCGCATCGGCGTCGACGCCGTAGGTCGCCCAGGTCGAGGGCATGAACTGCATCCAGCCCACGGCCCCGGCCGACGAGGGCCCGAGGTTCTGGCCGAAGCCGCTCTCGATCTCATTGATCGCGGCGAGGATCGACGGTCCCGCGGGCCCCAGGTCGTAGGCCTGCGGAGGCCGCCGAGTAGATCGGGATCAGGGAGGGCGGCACGGCGATGGGCCCGCAGGCGGTCGGGAGGGGACTCACCGGCGCGGGCACGGTGCTGCCGCCATTCTCGGCCGCACCCTTCTCGCTGCCCTCCTTCGGCGGCTTGTCCGGGTTCGGGCTCGTTCTCCTTGGAGGGCGAGGGCTTGGGGGAGGGCTTGGGCTTCGGCCTCA
This sequence comes from uncultured Solirubrobacterales bacterium, assembly GCA_963777575.1. Taxonomy (GTDB): domain Bacteria; phylum Actinomycetota; class Thermoleophilia; order Solirubrobacterales; family 70-9; genus DASUPK01. The sequence goes on from CAVZRH010000009.1 coordinate 84,151, forward strand.
CGTAAGCCGGCGGTAGCCGCGGCGATCGGCACCTGCGGCAGCGCAGCCGGCGGGTCCGGCGTAGTGGTGGTCGTCGTCGTCGGCGGTGGCTGCTCGGTGGTCGTGGTCTGGGCGACCGCGGTCTGAGCGGCGATCGCGGCGGCCACGACGGTCGCTGCTATGGCGGTCCGAACGCGTCCCATCAGCCGAGTACCTGGGCGACCCGCCACTCGTCGCGGGTCCGGGTCAGGGTGAGGCGCAGCTCGCTGATCGCACGCAGGCGGACCATCGAGACGCTGGCCGTCACCTGCTGCTTGCTGGTGGTGCCGAGGACGACGTTGAGGACGCGGGCCTTGGGAACCTTCCCGCCGGCGGGCAGCCGGGGCGGATCGGACGCGAGTGCCTTCGCCAGCGACTTGGTCGCGGTCGAGGCGAAGGCCGACTCGATCTCCTTGTCCGAGCTCCCGACCTCGTAGGCGACGAACGCCTGCGCGAAGTCCCAGGCGACCTGGGCCGGCTTCTCGGTGGGCTCGGTGGCCGGCGCGGGCGGGGCGGCGTCGTGGTGCCCGGCCTCGAACTGGGGCCTGACCCCCTCCAGCACCAGTGTGTTCGAACCCTGCGGGGTCGCGGCTACGGGGGCGAGCGCCGGAGCTGCGGGATGGGTGGAGGCGTGGTCCGCCGCGATGAATGCTCCAGCCGCACCTGCCGCGAGGGCGGCGGTCGCGGCGGACGCCGCGAGGGTGACCCGCGCCTTCCTGCCCCGAGCCCGGTAGGCGTCGGACAGCGGCCAGGTGAGCCGCGTCTGGATCAGCCGCTGCAGCGGCGCGGTGGCACGGCCGGCGCGGTCGACGGCGGCCTGCGCCGCGTCGCCCCCGCGCCAGAGCACGCGCTCCTCAAAGCCCCAGGCGGCCTCGCGGATAGACCACCCGGCCTGGTCGGCCGAGATACGAAGGTTCATGCGTAGTTAGTCGTCTCGACAGCCGCGCAGCCCGATACTGAGAAGTGGGTCGATTCGTGCGTGGTGTGCGAGGGTGCGGCGGAGGCGAAGCCGAGCAGCAACCCGTTATGCAGTGGCTTCCGCGGGGCGGCGATCCGCCTCGGCGGACTCCGTCCTCTGGAAGGTGAGCTCGCCGTCCGCGGCGTCGACCCTGACCATGTCGCCCTCGGCGAACTCGCCCTCGAGCAGCCGCAGCGCGAGCTTGTCGACGAGCTGCTTCTGGATCACCCGCTTCAGCGGGCGGGCGCCGTAGGTGGGGTCAAAGCCGAGGTTGCCGAGCAGCTCGCGGGCCTTGTCAGTCAGCTCGATCTCGAGGCCGCGCTCGCTGACGCGGCGCGCCAGCTGGGCGACCTGGATATCGACGATCTCGCCGAGGTCGGCCTTCGTGAGGCGCTGGAAGATCACCACGTCGTCGATCCGGTTGAGGAACTCGGGCGGGAAGGTCTGGGTGAGGGCCTCTTCCACCTGCTCGCGGGCCTTCTCCTCGACCGACTCGGCCGCGATGAATTGGGAGCCGACGTTGGAGGTCATGATCAGGACGGTGTTCTTGAAGTCGACGGTGCGGCCCTGGCCGTCGGTGAGACGACCGTCGTCCATGATCTGGAGCAGCACGTTGAAGACGTCCGGGTGGGCCTTCTCGATCTCGTCGAGCAGGACCACGGAGTAGGGACGGCGCCTGACCGCCTCGGTGAGCTGGCCGCCCTCCTCGTAGCCGACGTAGCCGGGGGGCGCTCCGATCAAACGGGCGACAGCGTGCTTCTCCATGTACTCCGACATGTCGATCCGGACGATCGCCTGCTCGGAGTCGAACATGAACTCGGCGAGCGCGCGGGCGAGCTCGGTCTTGCCGACGCCGGTGGGACCGAGGAAGAGGAAGCTGCCGATCGGGCGGTCGGGATCGGAGAGCCCGGCACGCGAGCGCCGCAGGGCGCCGGAGACTGCCTCGACGGCCTCGTCCTGGCCGATCACCCGCTCGTGCAGGCGATCCTCCATGTGGATCAGCTTCTCGACCTCGCCCTCCATCAGGCGGGAGACCGGAATGCCGGTCCACTTGGAGACGACCTCGGCGATGTCCTCCTCCGTGACCTCCTCGGTCAGCATCGTGCCGCCGTCGCGGTGGAGCTCGGCGAGCTTCGCCTCCTGCTCGGAGACGGTCCCCTCCAGCTCGGGGATGCGGCCGTAGCGCAACTGGGCGGCGCGCTCCAGGTCGGCGTCGCGCTCGGCGCGCTCGGCCTCGCGGGCCGCTTCCTCCAGCTCGGTCTTCGCCGACTTGATGGCCTCGATCGCGCTCTTCTCGTTCTGCCAGCGGGCCTTCATCTCGGAGGAGCGCTCGCGCAGGTCGGCGAGCTCGGCCTCGATCGCCTCGAGGCGCGACTTCGAGGCGTCGTCCTTCTCCTTCTTCAGCGCCTCGCGCTCGATCTCGAGCTGCTGAATGCGCCGTTCGACCTCGTCGATCTCGGTCGGCATCGAGTCGATCTCGATCTTGAGCCTCGAGGCGGCTTCATCGATCAGGTCGATGGCCTTGTCGGGGAGAAAGCGGTCGGCGATGTAGCGGGCCGACAGAGTGGCCGCGGCGAGAATCGCCGAGTCGGTGATGCGGACGCCGTGATGGACCTCGTAGCGCTCCTTGAGCCCGCGGAGGATCGCGATCGTGTCCTCGACGCTCGGCTCGCCGACGTAGATCGGCTGGAAGCGCCGCTCCAGCGCGGCGTCCTTCTCGATGTGCTTGCGGTACTCGTCGAGCGTCGTCGCGCCGACGGCGCGCAGTTCGCCGCGAGCGAGCATCGGCTTCAAGAGGTTGGAGGCGTCCACGGCGCCCTCGGCGGCGCCGGCGCCCACGATCGTATGGAGCTCGTCCAGGAAGAGGACGATCTGTCCCTCGGCGGCCTGAATCTCCTTGAGGACGGCCTTGAGGCGCTCCTCGAACTCGCCGCGGTACTTGGAGCCGGCGAGCAGGGCGCCGATGTCGAGGGCGATCACGCGCCGGTCGCGGAGCGACTCGGGGATGTCGCCGGAGACGATCCTCTGGGCGAGGCCCTCGACGATCGCGGTCTTGCCGACGCCGGGGTCGCCGATCAGGACGGGGTTGTTCTTGGTCCGCCGTGAGAGGACCTGGATGACGCGGCGGATCTCCTCGTCGCGGCCGATGACGGGATCGAGCTTTCCGGACTCTGCCTCGGCGGTCAGGTCGCGCCCGTACTTCTCGAGCGCGCCGAAGGTGTCCTCCGGATTGGGGGAGGTGACGCGATGCGGGCCGCGGACCTCGGAGATCGCCTGGACGAGGTCCTTGCGATCCGGAAGCAGATCGGAGACGCCCGACCGCTGCTCGGCTAGGGCGAGCAGGATGTGCTCGGTCGAGATGTACTCGTCGCCGAGGCCGGTGGACTCCTTCTCGGCCTGCTGCAGGACCCAGACGAACTCGCTCGAGGGCCTCACGTCGGGGACGGTGTTGCCGCTCAGCTGGGGAAGCTTGTCGATCGCCTCACGGGCTCGCGAGCGCGCCTCCTGCGCGTCGACACCGAGACGCTGCAGGACGGGCACGACGACGCCCTCGTCCTGATCGAGCAGGGCGAGGAGCAGATGGGGAGGGGCGACCTCGGGATTCGAGTTCTCCGAGGCGAGCCGCTGCGCGGCTGCCACCGCCTCCTGGGACTTGATCGTGAATCGGTCTGGCTGCATCGCGGCCAATGGTAGCCGCCTTAGTCGCGAAAGTAAAGAAATCTATGTCTTACTGGACTTAGATTCGTGCCCGTCTCCCCCTGGCCGAATTTAGGGGTGGCAGCGCTTCGCCGGGCCGGTTTAGGATGGACCATGAAGCAGGTCGGGTCAAGGACGACGATGGCGACCAACGTCGAGATCTTTCAACGCGTAATCGAGGCGTTCAACCGTGATGGTGTGGACGGGGTCCTGCCGTACTACTGGGATGACGCCGAGGTCTACGACCCGGACCTTCCGGCCGGCACCTACCGGGGGCGCGCGGCGATCGGCCGGGTGATCGAGATGCTGATCAGCGGCTTCGACGATGTCGAGATCCGTGATTTCCGGCTGCTCCCCGCCGGCGACCGGGTCGTCGCCCTCCTCCACACGCACCGCAAGGGCGAGCGAGACGACCTGGAGATCGAGACCCGCGACGCACACATCATCACCTTCCGCGACGGGAAGATCACCTACTGGCGGATCTATCTCGACCAGACCGAGGCCCTCCAGGACGCCGGCCTGGACCCCGCGCTCGTCAGCAACGGGATCCACTCGGGCTCCTAGCCGGCCCGTACGCTTCCCCCGTGGGAAGCCCGTGGCGGATCCGGTCGGCGTCGGTCGCACTGCTCGCCGCGGCCGCGTTCTCTCTGCTCGCCCTCGGAACGCGGGCCGTGGCGGACCGCGGCGGGAGGCACGCCGCTCGGCATCCGCACAAGGTCTGGCCCCGGGACGTCTACCCGCCGCCCGGCTCGGTCCGGAGAGCCCAGAGCTACGCCGCCGCCCAGGGGGATGTCTCCTTCGCGGTGATGGATCGCTCCCTGGGTCTCCGCGGCTATGACGACGACCGCCAGTTCAGCTCAGCGAGCGTCAGCAAGGCGCTGCTGCTGGCCGCCGAGCTCCGGCGCCTGGAGAGCGAGGGCCTGCCGCTCGACGACGAGACCAAGGCGCTCCTGGAGCCGATGATCACCTACTCCGACAACCGTGCGGCGGACGCCATCTACGCGCGCGTCGGGGACGAGGGCCTCGAGGAGGTGGCGGAGCGGGCCGGGATGAACGACTTCGATCCGACCCCCGGTTTCTGGGGCGGGGACCGGATCACAGCGGCCGACATGGCCCGGTTCTTCTACAGGCTCGACCGCAACCTGCCGGGCCCGCACCGCGCCTACGCCAAGCGGCTGCTGGCGAGGATCACGCCGGTCGAGCGCTGGGGGATTCCCGAGGCGGTCGGTCACGGCTGGTCGATCTGGTTCAAGGGAGGCTGGCGACCGCCCGGCGGAGAGGAGAACAGCGGGCAGGTCACCCACCAGGCCGCCCTGCTCGTCCACCGCCGCGGAGAGCGGGTGGCGCTCGCCGTCCTCACCGACGAGGCTCCCTGGGGCGGTGGCGGCTTCGAGGCGATCGAGGGGGTGGCGCGCCGGCTGCTCTCATCCCCGCCGCCTCACCGCGGCGGCTGGCCGGTCCCCTGATTAAGGCCTGCGAATCGGGATTCGGGTGGACGCCCGAAGCTCCGCGCATCTTCTCCGGCTCGTAGGCGCCGTAGGGGACGAGCTCGCCGCCCATCGACTTCCGCAGCCGCTCGAGCTCCTCTGTCATCTTCGCCTCCATCTGCGCGGCCCGCTTGCGCATGCGCGCTATGTCGGCGCGCATCCGCTCGAGGCGCTGTTCGAGCTCGAGCACGGTCTCGACGCCGGCCAGGTTGAGCCCCTCCTCGCCCGTCATCCGCTGGATTCGGCGCAACAGCTCGACGTCGGCCTGCGAGTAGAGCCTCGTGTTCTTGGGCGAGCGCTTCGGCGTGATCAACCCGCGCGCCTCATACATCCGCAGCGTCTGCGGGTGCATCTCGGCGAGCTCAGCGGCGACGGAGATCATGAAGACGCCGCGCTCCGAATCGATCCGCTCGCGCTCGGATGAGCGCCCGTTACCGCCTGTGCGCCGGGTGGCCATCAGTCCTCAACTCTCCCCCCTGTGCCGGACCGAGCGGCCCCGAAGAGCGAAGCGCGCGGATCGCTGCCGTTGAACGACTCGGCGAGCTCCTCCACCCTCTCGCGCTGCTCCTCGGTGAGCTCCTTCGGCACGTCGACGCGGATTCGGTAGTAGATGTCCCCGCGTCCCGAGCCCTTGGTTCGCGGCGGCCCCTCGTCTCGAAGCCGCTGAACGGTTCCGTGCTGGGTGCCCGGCGGGATCCGGATCGTCTTCGACCCGTTCAGGGTCGGCACCTCGATGTCGCCACCCTGGATCGCCTCGGTCACGGTGACCGGCAGGTCGACCTCGAGGTTGCCGTCAGGGCGCTGCTTGAAGACCGGCGAGGGCGCGACCCGCGTCGTCACGTAGAGATCGCCGCGCGGTCCGCCGCGGTAGCCGGCCTCGCCCTTCCCGGCGAGCCTGATCCGGCTGCCGTCGTGGACGCCGGCCGGGATGTTGACCCGGTAGCGCTTGGTCTCCTGCGTGATGCCGCTGCCGGAGCAGGTCGGGCACGGGTCCTCGATGATGCTCCCCTGGCCGCCGCACTCGGGGCATGGCTGGGAAATCGAGAAGAGGCCCTGGCTCTGGGCGTCGATGCCCGTCCCCTCGCAGCGCGGGCAGGTGTGCGGCGAGGTCCCGGGCTTCGCCCCACTGCCGTGGCAGGTCGGACACTCGCTCGTGGTCGGCACGGACACCGCGATCTGGGTGCCGTGCATCGCCTGGTCGAAGGAGAGTTGGACCTCGGTCTCGAGGTCGCGACCGCGCTGCTCGCGCGGTCCCTGCTGGCCGCCGCGGCCGAAGAAGGAGGTGAAGATGTCCCCCAGGTCCGAGGCGAAGCCGCCGCCCGGGAACGCCGCCACCGGGAAAGCCGCCCGCCCCACCACCGAAACCGGCGAAGCGGCCGCCGGCGTCGTACTCCTTCCGCTTCTCGGGGTCCGAGAGCGTGTCGTAGGCCTGCTGGATCTCCTTGAACCGCTCCTCGGCCTGGGCATCATCCGGGTTGCGGTCCGGATGCCACTTGCGGGCGAGCTCGCGGTAAGCCTTCTTGATCTCGTCCTGCGAGGCGGACTTCTCGACCCCCAGGACCTCGTAGAAGTCGCCGGGCGCCATTACTGGCTCACCACGACCTTGGCCGGGCGCAGCACCTGGCCGTTCAGCCGGTAGCCCTTCTCGAGCGTCTCGAGGACGAGACCGGGCTCGGTGCCCTCATCAAGCCTGGTCGAGAGGGCCTCGTGCAGCTGCGGATCGAACCTCTCGCCGGTGGGATCGAACGACTCCACGCCGGCGCCCTCGAGCCGGCCGTGCAGCTCGTCGCGGACCATGGCGACGCCCTTGACGAGCGCCTGGTGCGCTGACGCATCCTCACCCGCTGCCAGTGCCCGCTCGAGGTTGTCGAGCGCCGGCAGCAGCTGACGGGCCAGATCGGCCTTCCCGCGAGCGAGCGCCTCGGAGGTCTCCTTGGCCACCCGCTTGCGGTAGTTCTCGAAGTCGGCCTTGGTGCGCCGGGCGAGCTCGAGGTACTCGTCGCGCTCGCGCTTCGTCTCGGCGAGCTCGTCGAGGTCGCGCTCGACCTGATCGGCGGCGCCGTTCTCACCCGAGTCCGGGCCGGTCGAGGACTCCTCGTCCTCGACCAGCTCCGCCTCGACGACCTCGTCTTCGATCCTCAGATCACGCCCCACATCACGGGTCGCGCTGTCGCGCGCCCTCGCATCTTCGCGCGCCCTCGCATCACGCTCGTCCGTCATCTGGCCTCCTTACGAGGTCTTCTCGTCGTCGACGACCTCGGCGTCCACGACCTCCTCGTCGCCGGCGCCGTTCTGGGAGGCGCCGTCGCCGGAGGTCGCCGCCTGCTCCTCGGCGGCCTGCGAGTAGATCTGCTCGGAGACCTTCTGGAAGGCCGTCTGCAGCGCGTCCGACTTGGAGCGGATCTCGGCCGCGTCCTCGGACGTGAGCGAATCGCGCACGTCCTTGATCGCCGCCTCGATCTCGTCCCGGGCGCCCTGGTCGACCTTGTCGCCCAGCTCACCGAGCTGCTTCTCCGCCTGGTAGGCGGCGTTCTCGGCGATGTTGCGGGCCTCGGCCAGCTCTCGCTGGCGACGGTCCTCGTCGGCGTGCGACTCGGCGTCCTTGATCATCTGCTCGACCTCGGTCTCGTCGAGCCCGGAGCCGCCCTTGATCTCGATCTTCTGCTCCTTGCCGGTGCCGAGATCCTTGGCGGAGACGTTGAGGATGCCGTTCGCGTCGATGTCGAACGTGACCTCGACCTGCGGCATGCCTCGCGGCGCCGGCGGGATGCCGGTGAGCTGGAACTTGCCCAGGCTCTTGTTGCCTGTGGCCATCTCGCGCTCGCCCTGGAGCACGTGGACCTCGACCGAGGGCTGGTTGTCCTCGGCGGTCGAGAAGATCTCCGACTTCTTCGTCGGGATCGTCGTGTTGCGCTCGATCAGCTTGGTCATCACGCCGCCCTTGGTCTCGATGCCGAGGGTCAGCGGGGTGACGTCGAGCAGGAGCACGTCCTTGACGTCGCCGGCCAGCACTCCCGCCTGAATGCCGGCGCCGATCGCGACGACCTCATCGGGGTTGACGCCCTTGTGCGGGTCCTTGCCCGTCAGCTCCTTGACCTTCTCCTGAACGGCCGGCATGCGGGTCATGCCGCCCACCAGGACGACGTGGTCGATGTCGGAGCCGGCGTCGGCCAGCGCCTGCTTCACCGGGCCGACGACGCGCTCGAGCAGATCCGAGGTCAGCTCGGCGAGCTTCGCCCGGGTCAGCTTGATGTCGAGGTGCTTCGGGCCGGCGTCGGTCGCCGTGATGAACGGCAGGTTGATCTGCGTCTCCTGCGTGGTGGAGAGCTCGATCTTCGCCTTCTCGGCGGCCTCGTAGAGGCGCTGCAGGGAGTTCTTGTCCTGCGAGAGGTCGACGCCCTGGTCGCGCTTGAACTCGGCGACCAGCCAGTCGACGATCGCTGCGTCCCAGTTGTCGCCGCCGAGGTGGTTGTCACCGGCGGTGGACTTCACCTCGAAGACGCCGTCGCCGATCTCCAGGACGGAGACGTCGAAGGTTCCGCCGCCGAGGTCGAAGACGAGGATCGTCTGGTCGGACTCCTTGTCGAGCCCGTAGGCGAGCGACGCGGCGGTCGGCTCGTTGATGATCCTCTTGACGTCGAGGCCGGCGATCTTGCCGGCGTCCTTGGTCGCCTGGCGCTGATCGTCGTTGAAGTAGGCCGGGACGGTGATCACGGCCGAGTCGACCGGCTCGCCGAGCTTCGCCTCGGCGTCGGCCTTGAGCTTCTGCAGGATCATCGCCGAGATCTCCGGCGGGGAGTACTGCTTGCCGTCCGACGTCGATGCGGACGTCGCCGTTCGGGCCGGCCACGACCTCGTAGGGGACGATCTTCTCCTCCTCCTTGACCTCGGCCTCCTTGCGGCCCATGAAGCGCTTGATCGAGAAGATGGTCTTCTCGGGGTTCATCACGGCCTGCCGCTTGGCGACCGTGCCGACCAGGCGCTCGCCCGAGTCGGTGAAGGCGACGACGGAGGGAGTGGTGCGACCGCCCTCGGCGTTCTCGAGGACCTCCGGCTCACCGCCCTCCATCACGGCCATGGCCGAGTTCGTCGTGCCAAGGTCGATTCCAATTGTCTTTGCCACTTTCATTCCTCCAAAGTCTTGAAGTGCTTGCGGTCAGTCTGCTTCAGTGTATCCGCCTAAAAAATCTAAGTGAGAGTCTGGCAGATGTGTGCGTGGATGTAAAGCATAGCCCCGCTACGCAGGCAAAAGAAAGGCCGGGCGCAGGGCCCGGCCTTTCTCAGTGATCTGTGCTTCATCAATCGGGTTGCGCTGTCGCGCACCCTCGCATCTACTTGACCTGGAGCTGGCTCCAGACGCCGTAGTGGTCGGATGACCACAGCCCGTTCGCGTAGGTGGTCGTCAGACCGCCCTTCTTGAACTTGAGCTTCTTGGTGTTCGACATGATGTGGTCGACCCGATGAGTGACCCCGGCAGAGCTGGGATTGCTCAGGTTCGGGTCCTGGATGCAGCAGCCGAACGGGGGCGGAGTGAACGCACGCTCGCTCCAGCCGCCGGCGAGCAGGGCCCGGTACGCCAGGGCGTCACCGGGATCCACCTGATCGCCGTGAACCGGCGAATCGGAGTTGAAGTCCCCGATCAGAAGCGTCGGGTGCTTCGAGGTGGTCGGACCGCCCGGAGCGACCAGCTGCTTGGCCTGAGCCTCGCGGATGCCGCCCTTCGGATAGGTCTTGCCGTCGCTGCCGGTGTTGCTGGAGTCGCTGTCGAACGCCTCCAGGTGGCTGTCGACGACGTGCACCTTCTTGCCGTTCACCTTCGCGTCCACCGCGGCCCAGCCGCGGGTGACATCGACGTTCAGGACGCCACCGACCTTCACGCGCAGCAGCGTGTTGAAGGTGCCGCTGCTGGCGTTGCTGGTCTTCACGCCCTTGCGGACCAGGATCGCGTCGCGCATCGTCAGGCGCTCGTTGTGGCACTGGGCCGGGCACCCGCTCAGTCCGCCGGAGCCTTGATTGACGGGCAGCTCGAAGTCGAACTCCGTCTTGACCACGGCGATCCTGTACTGCAGCGGCGGCTTCTTCTTCTTCGCCGCGGCGGCGCCCTTCTTGCCCTTCTTGCCGCCCTTGTTGAGCTTCGCGAGCAGATCGTTGAGGAAGTCACCGCCCTGCGGATCGATCTGGGTCGCCTTGGGTCCGCTCGTGACCGCGCCCAGGTCATACGGGCCTGTGCGCCACAACGCGGCCTCCTGGAGGCCGACGACGTCCGGCTTCCGCTTCTTGATCTCGTTCGCCAGCAGCGCCGCCCGCACGGTCGGGAACTGGGTCCGGTGCACCTGCTGCTCGATCTGGTAGGCGGCGTCAACGGCACCACCCACGCCGGAAGCCTGCAAGCGCGGGGGTGAGGTCGGCGCCCAGGTAGAGGTTGCGGGTCATCACGGTGAGCTGATGACCCTTCTTCTTGCCCTGCCCCTTCGCATCGGCGGCGCCGGGGAGAAGCGTCAGTCCCAGGACCACGATCAGCCCCAGGATGAGCCCCAGACCCATGCGCCCCCTCACGCTCGGGAAGACATGTGAGTTACTCAACAGCACTCCTTTCGAAGAGGGTGCCTCGAAACGGCAGCCCTCGGATTCCTCTCATCGCCCCTAATCACGCGATTGTGCGCAGAGTTGCGGGGCTTTCGCGCGGTGCCGTAGGTACTACGGACCCTGGCCGGCGACCTGGGAGACGAAGGTCGCGACCTGGTCGGCCTGCTGGCCGGAGACGACGCCCTTGGGCATTCGCCCGTTGAGGCCGTCGTTGATCGCGTTCAGCACTCGCGGCTTGATCGTGTTCGGATCCGGGGCACTGGCGCTCGGAGGTGCGAGCAGGTCGTCCAGGTTCGGGCCGATGACGCCGTCCGTGCCGGCCTCCGCCAGCGTGTGGCAGGCGCCGCAGTTGGTCACGAAGAGGTCCTTGCCCTGCTGCAGGTTGCTCGGGACGTTCTCGGGGGACGCATCCTCCGAGCCCTCCTTCGTCAGGGCCCAGGCGGGAACGCCCACGCCCAGCAGCAGGACGACGATCCCGAACATGACGAACGTGCTCCGCTTCACTGGCGCGGGAGCATATTGCCCAGCAGGTCTGCCTTGTGCTGGCGGTACCACGGGCACATGCGGCGCAGCCCGCACTCGCGGCAGCGGGGCCGAGGCCGGCAGATCGCCCGCCCATGGCGGATCAGGTTGATGTGCAGCTCGTAGGCGTCCTCGGGAGGGGTTATCGCGAGCATCTCGTCGTGTGCCTCCTCGAAGGAGGCGGCGGGCCTGAACAGGCCCAGCCGCCCCCCAACCCGCTTCACGTGTACGTCGACGGGTATCTCCGGGCGGCCGAAGGTGAAGAGCAGGACCACGGCAGCGGTCTTCCGTCCCACGCCCGGCAGTCCGGTCAGGAAGGCGAGCGCCTCGTCACGCGGAGCATCGGCCAGCCAGTCCAGGTCCGGATGGTCACCGAGCTGGCCGAGGATCTCCTGGATCCGCGGCGCCTTGGTGGGGCTGAGTCCCCCCGGCCTGATCGCCTCCTCGACGTCCTCGGTCGGCGCGTCCCTCACCTCCTCCCAGGTGGGAAACCGCTCGCGCAGCCGTGAGTACGCGACGTCGCGGTTGTGGTCGTTGGTGTTCTGGGAGAGCACCCCGCGCACGAGCTCGGCGATCGGATGGCCGTGCGGGTCGTTCACCGGCTGCCCGTAGAGCTCACGCAGCCGGTCGCGGATCGCGAGCACGCGCCGCCGGGAGGGCCGGCGCCAGTCGGGGTCGCGCTTGGGCACGCGGGGCGGCTTCCCATGCGGGATGGTGGCCGTCCCGCCGTCTGCGAGCACTATCCTGCTGGGTAGAGGCACCGGGCGAGGATATTCAGCGCGCCCCACCAGGCCGTCCCGTCCACTAGTTCGAGCCCGAAGAAAAGGGAAGAACAGTGCGGTCGGTCACGAAGTTGTCATCTGACGGTTAACTAGAATTCCGCGGTCGTGAACTCCCTGATCAACAGAATCGGTCGATGGCTCCCCCACGGGTACGGGGATGCGGTCAAGCAGCTCGGCCTCTTCGTGCTGGCCGAGCTGAGCTATGAGGCCGTCCGCGGCCTCGCCGATGGTGCGCGCGACCAGGCGATGGTCAACGGCCAAAACGTGATCTCCCTCGAGAAGAGCCTGCACACCTTCTTCGAGCCCAACCTGCAGTCGATCTTCATCGACCACCGCTGGATCATCGACTTCGCCAACTACATGTACATGAACAGCCACTTCGTGGTGACCACTGCGTTCCTGGTCTGGCTGTACATCTTCCGCAACCAGAACTTCTACTTCGTGCGGAACATGTTCATGGTCGCGATGGCCCTGGCGATCGTCGGTTACGCGCTCGTGCCCACGGCGCCGCCGCGGCTCTTCCCGCAGGAGGGCTTTGTCGACACGATCACCGACTTTGCGCAGGTCAACCACGACTCCGGCCTGGTCAAGCTCTTCATCAACCCCTACGCCGCAATTCCCTCCATGCACGTCGCCTTCTCGACGATGATCGGCGTCACCGGTGTCCTCATCTCGCGGCACAGGGTCACCAAGGTCCTCTGGGCCGCCTACCCGGTGCTCGTCTTCTGGGTGGTCGTCGTGACCGCCAACCACTTCTGGATCGACGGTGCTGCCGGCCTGCTCGTCGCCGTTCTCTCCGCGCTCGCAGCGCGCGAGGTGCTGGCCCGCGCCCGTCCTGGCGTCTGGTCCTTCCGCCCCGCGACGACTTGACCGCTCGAGTCGCGCTCCGTCGCTACGGCGAGCCGGGGCTGGTGGCGGCTGCCCTCGGCGTCGCCTACCTGATCATTCAGCCGGATAGCGCGGACCACGCCGCCCAGGTCTTCCGCTCCGGGTTGTTCGACAGCCAGGGGTTCGCCGCCTGGGACAACTTCTGGTTCGGCGGCCATCACCTGCCCGGCTATGGGCTGCTGTTGCCGGCGCTCGGCGCCCTGATCGGGCCGCGGCTCGTCGGGGTGCTCGCCGCGATCATCGCGTCGTTGCTCTTCTCCGCGATCGCCTATCGCAGCTTCGGCGATCGCGCCCGGCTGGGCGTCGTCTGGTTCGCGACGGCAACCTCGATCAGCCTGTTCACGGGACGGCTCACCTTCGCGCTCGGCGTGGCGGTGGCGCTGGGAGCGGTTTTCGCGGCGCAGCGCGGGCATCGCCTGCTGGCGATCTTCTTCGCCGCTCTCACCCCTCTCGCCAGTCCCGTCGCGGCGCTGTTCCTGGCCTGCGGAGTGGTCGCCTACGCCATCTCCGAGCGCAGCCGCAGAGGCCTGGAGCTCGCGCTGGTCACGGTCGGGATGTCGCTGCTGATGACCGCAGCCTTCCCCGAGGGGGGCACCGAGCCGTTCGACTTCTCGAGCTTCGAGCCGGCGATCCTGGTGACGATCGCCGTCTTCGTCGCCCTGCCTGCGGATGAGCGCCTGCTCCGCTACAGCGTCGGCGCCTATGCGCTCGCCCTGACCGCCGCCTTCCTGGTCCAGACGCCGATGGGCGGCAACGCCACCCGGATGGGCTCGCTCCTGCTCGGACCGGTGCTCGCGTTCGGTCTCTGGCGCCGGCAGCGCTTCTATCTGGTCCTGCTGGTGCCGGTCCTGATCTACTGGCAGTGGTCCCCGGTGGTGCGCGATCTCGAGCAGGTGAGTGCGCAACCCTCGGTCAAACCCGGGTTCTATGCGCCGCTGGTCGACTACCTGCGTGGTCAGCCTCGCCACGACGCGTACCGGGTGGAGGTCCTGCCGGAGGAGCACCACTGGGAGTCGGCCTACGTGCCGCGCGGCATCTACATCGCCCGCGGCTGGGAGCGCCAGCTCGACCGCAAGCTCAATCCGCTCTTCTACCAGTCGACCCCGCTGACCGGCCCGCAGTACAGGAGCTGGCTCGACGACCTCGGCGTCGGATTCGTCGCGGTCCCGCACGCGGCGCTCGACTACGCGGGGCGCCCCGAGAAGAAGATGCTGAAGCGGGGCCCGCCTCGCTATCTCGAACGCGTCTACAACAGCTCGGACTGGACCGTCTACAAGGTGCGCAACCCGTCCCCCCTCGCGATCGGCGGCAAGATGGTGAAGCTGCGGCCGCAGGGATTCGTGGTCGACACCAGCGCCCCGGGGACCGTCCTGGTCAGGGTGCACTGGACCCCGTACTGGTCGATCGAGCAGGGCACCGGCTGCGTCGAGCAGGCGCCCGGCGGCTACACCATGCTCGACGTCCAGACGCCCGGGCGTTTCCGCGTCGGCATCGACTTCTCGCCCGTGCGGGCGATCAGCTCCGGGCCGCGCTGCCACGAGGAGCCGGCCATCCAGTACGGATCCGCAGGGAGCGGGGCGCCCGCCGAAGTGCCGCACGGCGGCGGCCAGCGCTGATGAGCGCGGCGGCTGGGACCGCGGACCGCACCCGAAGGCTCCTCTCTTCGGTGCTGCCACGGGGCCCGCTCGACCTGCTGCTCCAGCTCGCCCTGCTCGCCATCGCCTACTGGGCCTGGCGGCATGCTCGGGGCGCCGTCGACGGCAGCATGGGGCTCTCGTTCTCGCACGCGCGGGACCTGGTTTCGGCGGAGCGCTCCGTCGGGCTCCTGATCGAGCCGAGCGTGCAGCACTGGGCCGTGGATGCGGGCTGGCCCGCCGACGTGGCGCGCTGGGGCTACGCCAATCTGCACTTCAAGGGCAGCTGCCTGATGCTCGCCGTCCTCTACTTCGGCTACCGCGGCAGCTACGGCTTCGTCCGCAACGCGGTCTTTGCCGCGATGGCGATCTCGGTGATCGGATACGCGCTCTTCCCGACCGCCCCGCCCCGCTTCCTGCCCGAGCTCGGTCTCGATCCGTCGAACTCGGTCACCGGCAACAGCCCGTTGCTCTCGAGCCCCGGGGACTCGCTCTTCAACCCGTTCGCGGCCGTGCCCTCGATGCACGTCGGCCTCTCGGTGATCCTCGCGTGGTCGCTGGCGATGCTGGTGCGGCCGCGCGCTCTCAAGGTGGCGCTCTCCGCCTATCCACTGCTGATGACGTACGTGGTGGTCGCGAGCGGCAACCACTTCTGGCTCGATGCCGTTTTTGGGCTGCTGACTGCCGCGCTCGCGGTGGGCGCCGCTATGCTCCTCGCCCGGCTCAACTCGGACTGGTCCTTCGGTTCGGCGACCCGCAGCACTCCGACCGGCGACCTCGAACCGCAGCCAGAGCCCGAAGCCGCACCGGCATAGCAATATGCGAGGTGCGCCGATTTGACATGACCATCGATCAGCGAGACCTGCCCCGGAACGGGCCCCCTCCGCCCGGCAGGGGACCGACCAGTGCCGCCGAGCTCTCGGCGAGCATGCGGAGCCGCCTGATCGAGTCCCGGCTCACGCCGAACGCCATCTCCATGGTCGGCCTCGTCGGCAATCTGGCGGCGGCCGTCCTGATCTGGCAGGGCCTCTACTTCCTCGGGGGCATCGCGTTCATCATCGGCTCGGTGATGGACACGCTCGACGGCCGCTACGCGCGCGCCTCGGGCAAGGGCACCCTGTTCGGGGCATTTCTCGACTCCACGCTGGACCGGATCGAGGAGGGCCTCGTGCTCGCCGCGGTCGCCTACCGCTTCGCCCTCAACGGAGACGAGTTCGCTGCGGCGATGTGCGTCGTGGTCGTGCTCGGCTCACTGATGGTCTCGTACACCCGAGCGCGGGCCGAGGCGCTCGGCGTGGAGTGCAAGGTGGGGCTGGCCACACGCCCCGTCCGGGTAGTCATACTTTCGATTGGCCTCGTCTTCGCGAAGGGCGCCGGGATCTTCGACGCGGAACTACTCGCACCGGCGATCTACGCGATGGCGGCGCTGACGGCTGTCACGGTCGTTCAGCGCGTCTGGCACGTCAGGAACGAGCTCCGGCGGCGAGGCGCTGAGGTGCAGCCGGCGCCGGCGCAGGAGGCGATTCCGGCCGAGGATGTGTAACTCCGTGGCAGCGCAAGTGTGGTTTCAGAGCTGATTCGTCTTATCGAGGAGGATTTCCCAGGATGAGCACCGTCAATGGAAGAGCCAACGGCGCCCGCCGCAACGGCGGCTCGGACGACAAGGTCCGGGTCGCGATCGTCGGCGTCGGCAACTGCGCGAGCTCTTTCGTGCAGGGCGTCACCTACTACAAGGACGCCGACCCCACTGAGCAGGTCCCGGGCCTCATGCACGTGGACCTGGGCGGATACCACGTGAGCGATATCGAGTTCACCGCCGCCTTCGACATCGACGCGGACAAGGTCGGCAAGGACCTCTCCGAGGCGATCTGGTCGGGCCAGAACAACACCTTCAAGTTCTCGGACGTCCCGAAGCTGGGGGTCAAGGTCCACCGCGGCATGACCCACGATGGCCTCGGCAAGTACCTGAAGGAGAAGATCACCAAGGCGCCGGGGGAGACCGCCGACATCGTCGGGATCCTCCAGGACACCCAGACCGACGTCCTGGTCTGCTACCTGCCCGTCGGCTCCGAGCAGGCGACCAAGTGGTACGTCGAGCAGGCGCTCGCCGCAGGCGTGGGCTTCGTCAACTGCCTGCCGGTGTTCATCGCCCGCGAGGACTACTGGGACCGGCGCTTCGAGGAGGCCGGCCTGCCGATCATCGGCGACGACATCAAGTCACAGGTCGGCGCGACGATCGTGCACCGGCAGCTCGCGAGGCTCTTCGCCGACCGCGGCGTGCGCATGGAGCGCACCAGCCAGCTCAACGTCGGCGGGAACATGGACTTCTACAACATGCTCGAGCGCGAGCGGCTGGAGTCCAAGAAGATCTCGAAGACCAACGCGGTCACCTCGATCATGGACCACGAGCTGCCCGCCGAGGACGTCTACATCGGCCCCTCGGACTACGTCCCCTGGCTTACCGACCGCAAGTGGGCGCACATCCGCGTGGAGGGCAAGGCATTCGGCGACGTGCCGCTGAACCTCGAGCTCAAGCTCGAGGTCTGGGACTCGCCGAACTCAGCGGGCATCGTCATCGACGCCGTGCGGATCGTGAAGCTGGCGCTCAATCACGGCGTGTCCGGCCAGCTCGACGGCCCCTCCAGCTACCTGATGAAGTCGCCGCACAACCAGCGGCCGGATTCGCTGGCGCGGGAGAGAACCGAGGAGTTCATCGCCAAGTACGCGCGTCAGCGGGGAGTCCCCGCCGAGGGCAAGAAGGCGAAGGCGAAGGCCAAGTAGCCCTCGCGGTTCGCGCCCCATGGTGCGCATAGACTCGGGACCCGATGGCGCTGCCTCGGATCTCGATTCTGCTCCCGATCCAGGATGATCGAGAGGCAGGGCTTGAGAGCGTTCGATCCTGGCTCCGCGGGCAGACCGCGGCCGGCGAGCTGTATGAGCTGATCGCGCTCGCGCCGGGTAGGGACCGCGGCCTCGAGCGTGCGGTGCGTCCGCTGCTCCGCCGCCAGGATCGCTGGCTGGAGCTGGACGGCGCAAGCTCGTCGGAGCTCTTCAACGCCGGGGCGCGAGAGGCCCGGGGCGAGTACATCTTTCTGACCGAGTCGCACTGCGTTCCCGAGCGCGACTGTCTCGAGGCGATGCTTCAGGAGCTCGATCGGACGGGAGCCGCAGGGGTTCGCGGCCTGGATCCGCCCGAGGCGCAGGGCCGGCTCGGGGAGCTGGAGCGTGACAAGTTCCTGGAGGAAATCAGCCGCGAAGAGGAGCCCGACCACTGGCGACGGGTTCTCGTGCACAGCCTGGCGCTGCACCGGGAGACATATCTGGCTGCGGGCGGGCTTCCTCCGAGGTACGGCGACTTCGGGGCCTGGGTCCTGGCGATCGAACTCGACGGCCGCGGCGAAGACGTCGCCTTCAGCCCTCGCCCGAGGGTTCGTCACGTCTACGACGGAGATCTGGGTCACATCCGCGCCCATCTCCTCACCTTCGGGAGGGGGGAGATTCGCTTTCGGAACGATGTCCCCGAGGAGCTCGCCAGCCGTTATCTGGATCTCACCGCAGAGTGGGAAGAGAGGCTGGAGCACACTCGAAACGGTGCCTGGCGAGCACTTCGGGCTGCGATCACCCTGCGCCATCCAGGCACCGTGCGACTGGCACTGCGCCACCTCGCCGTCGCCGCTCTGGGCCCACGAGCCTCGATCCAGGCCGCCCGTGTAGGCGCGCGTCTGGCGGAGCTGGATGCGCGGTTCAGGCGCGATCCAGGAACGCGAACGGATCGATTCAACGACTTCTGGCGCCTGACGGCCCGGCGCGGGCGGCTGGACGGCCTGGCCGAATCGGGCCGAGACCGCGCGGATCCCCCGATGACTGACCGCATCGACCTGACCGAGTCCTTGTCAGGCCGGGCGATCGGATTCCACGAACCCGAGCCAGTCGAGGACGGTCCTCCAATCCGATGGACCACGGCCCTCGCCCTGATCCGGGTGTGTGTTCCTGGCGACAGGCGCGCGCGGGCCCGCCTCGAGCTGCGGCCACTGGAGAGGCCTGCGGAGGCGAGTCCCGCGCAGCCACGGATCGCCGTCGATGACCGTGTGGTTTCGACCACCGTGAGCGACGGCGCAATCGATTTCGAGATTGGCCCGGGGCTGCACTGGCTCACGATCGCGTGCACCCCGCTCCGTCCCCGGAGGCACGGGGTGAACGATCACCGCACGATCGGGTTGCCGGTTCGGACGTTGAGTTTCGAGCCCTTAACCTCGACCGCGTGACCGAGCAGTCACTCGCCATCGCCCAGGTCAGCCCCCATCCGTGGGGGAAGCGGCACCAGATCAACGAGTTTGTCCGGGGCACCTCTGAGGAGCTGGCGGAACGCGGGCATCGCGTTCTGGTCATCGCCCCGTCGGAATCGCGCCAGGCGATTCGCGAGAGCCGGCGTCTGATCCGCGAGGCGCAGGACGACCCGCGCGTCATCTGGCAGGGCGAGAACCCGCGGGTGATCGCGATCGGCCAGAGCATCCCGCTGCCGAGCGGACCGCGGCGGCGCCCCGCGCCCCTGCCGGTGGACGTGAGCGGAGCGCTCGAGCGGCTGCTCGGCAGCGTCCCGCTCGACGTTGTGCACGTCCACGAGCCGTTCGCACCGAGCACCGGCTCGGCCGCCCTGCGCCATTCGTTGTCGCTCAACGTGGCGACCTTTCACGAGCCGGTGGAGAGGGTGCTCTCCACGCAGGTCGCTCGCATGGTCGTTGAGGTCTTCTTCGGGCGGATCGACGCACGGACCGCGAGCAACGAGGCGACCGGCGAGCTCCTGCAGCGCTTCTTCCCCGGCCAGTACGAGCTGATCAGGCCCGGCGCCGACGTCGCCGAGCCTGCCCTCGAGCCGCCGCCGGCGGGGCGTGTGCGAATCGCCTACTGCGCCGAGGAGGAGCGCGGCGCGCTGCGGCTGCTGCTCCGCGCCCTCCGGAAGTTGCCCGACGACCTCGACTGGGAGGGCGTCATCTGGTTCGACGGGCCCACCGACCCGCTGGCCCGCGTCAGCCGCCGGCTGCGAGAGCGGCTGCGCGTCGTCCGGCCACGCGACGGCGAGCCCGCCGAGTTCCTGGCCGGCGCAGACATCGCCTGCCTCGCCTCAACGGGCGTCCGGGCCGCTCCTGGCCTGGTGCGGAAGGCGTTCGCCGCCGGCGCGGTCCCTGTGGTCTCGGACCTCGAGATCTACCGGGAGCTCGTCGGCGAGGGCGAGCGGGGGCTGCTCTTCCCCCTCGGCGACGCGCTCACGCTGAGCGCGCAGCTCGAGCGCCTCTGCCGCGACACCTCCCTCCGGGACGATCTGCGGATCGCCGCTCGCTCGAGCCCCGAGGCCAGGAAGTGGAGCGTGGTGACCGATGACGTCGAGACGGTCTACCGGCGTCTGGTCGCGAGACGGCAGGACGGCGACGGGAACCAGGAGATTCGCCGGCGCCTGCAGAGCCGCGAGTACATCCACTGCGACCTGCACATGCACACCGATCACTCGCCGGACTGTGCGACACCGGCCGAGCTCCTGTTGGAGACCGCCAAGGAGCAGGGGCTCGGGGCCATCGCGATCACCGATCACAACGAGATCTCCGGAGCCCTCGAGGCGCAGGAAATCGCCGCCCGCATCGGCGGGATCAAGGTGATCGTCTCCGAGGAGGTGAAGACCGCCCACGAGGGGGAGGTGATCGGCCTCTTCCTGAGCGAGCGGATCGAGCGCGGGATGTCGATGGCCGAGACCATCTCCGAGATCCGGAGGCAGGGAGGACTGGTCTACGTCCCGCACCCGTTCGACCGGCTGCACTCGGTCCCGGACTACGAGAACCTGCTCGAGATCGTCGACGAGATCGACATCCTCGAGGTCTTCAACCCGAGGGTGACCCTGTCGTCCTTCAACGAGGAGGCGGTCCGCTTCGCCCGCAAGTACACGATCGTCCCCGGAGCCGGCTCGGACAGCCATGTGGCGCAGGGCCTCGGCAGCGTCAAGATCCGGCTGCGGGACTTCGAGGGCGCGCAGGAGTTCCTCGAGTCGATGCGGGAGGCGGACATCGTCCGCAAGCACAAGAACCTGGTCTACGTCCAGGCGCTCAAGTTCTTGCAGACGAGCGGGGGGCGGGGAGGGCGCTCGCTCGCCGAGCGGGACGGCGGTCGCCGGGCGCGCAATCGCCGCCGCTCCGCCGGCAAGAGTTGATGCACTCGCAAGGGGCCGGGGCCGGGCCGAAGAAGAGGCAAGGGGCCGTGTCATCCATCACCGACGACGAGATCCGCGAGAAGTACCTAGAACGCGCGATCCGGGAGCTGAACGACCTTGGTCGGGAGCTCTCGGAGTGCGCGGACTGCCCGCGCGGCAACGTGATGCCCGTGCAGGGCTCCGGCCACCCGCAGGCAGACATCCTGATGCTGAAGGGCTCGGCCACTCCCTCGGAGATCGAGGAGGGGGTCGCGTTCTACGGCCGCGCCGGCAACGCGCTGATGAAGAGCTTCAAGCGCCTGGCGATCGACCCGATCGTGGTCTTCGGCACGCTCTGCTCCAAGTGCCCCCTCACCGATCCGGCCCAGGCCTCGGAGGCCTGCGTCGCGCGGGTCGCCGAGGAGATCGCGATCGTGCAGCCGCGCATGGTCGTGGTCATGGGCGACGAGGCCCTGAACACCCTGAACGACCTCGAGCTGCCGCTGGCCGAGCCCATCGAGGCCCGCGAGGGAGAGGTGCAGAGCCTCACCCCGACGATCGACGCGCTCTACGTGCCGGACATCGACGACTCGCTCGACACGGACGATGCGAAGCAGCGCTTCTGGTCGTCGTTCCGGGTGCTCGGCGAGTGGTACGACCGGCTGCCGCCGTACTAGACGCCCGGGGCGGCCGCTTCGGCCAGCGCCGACATGTCCTCGAACGTGGCGCTGGCAAGAGCCCTGACCACGACCGTGTCCAGCGCGCGGTAGCGGGAGAGCTCCTCCTGGGCCTCGCCGGCATTCTCGGCCGCCACGCCCACGGTGCCCTCAGGCGCGTCCTGGCGGTCGAAGTGGCGCCGATACCCCTGATGCATGTCGCGATAGAAGGATTCGTCCTTGGCGAGCCTCTCCTCGGCATTGGAGCCGACCGCGGTGCGGACGTAGCCGAAGATCGGCGGGGCCTCGCGGCCCGCCTCGCTGGCGCCCCCCTCGACCCATTCGCGCGCCTGGACGGCGAACTCCGGAGTCATCCAGTTGAAGAAGACCCCGTCCCACTCGGCGCCGCCGAAGGCGGACATCTTGGGGCCCATGGCGGCCAGCACGAGCCGGATGCCGGGAAGAGCCTCTCGTAGGCCGGGCAGCGCCTCCCGCATCTCGGTCAGCGGCTTCTTGGTGAAGCCGGCGCCCAGGCCGAGCCAGAGGCGCTCCCGGTCGAGGCCGAGGCGGTCGATGTCGGCTGCGATCTCGTCCGGCGATTGGCGGTCCAGGGCGATCACCGCGACACCGAGGTCGATCCGGTCCGCCCCCTTCGCGTACTCGGCGAGCGTCTGCAGCCCCTTGGCGCCGGGGTGGTCGTTGGACCACATCGAGCTGTAGCCGAGCTCCTGGCAGCGGCCGGCGAGGGGGCTCGCGATCTCGGGATCGAGCCCCGCGGTGACCCCGAACCCTCGGCTCATGCTCTCTCCAGGAGGGCCACGCACTCGATGTGCGGGGTCTGGGGAAACATGTCGACGGGTCTCACGCGGCGCACCCTATAGCCGGCCTCCGAGAGCTGCGCGGCATTGGGGGCGAGGGTGGTCGGGTTGCAGGAGACGTAGACGATTCGCGGCGCGTCGCACTCGATCACCCGTCGCACCACCTTCTTGGAGAGCCCGGCGCGCGGCGGGTCGACCACAACGACGTCGGGGCGACCCGCCTCCTCGACCAGCGGGCGGATCTCCTTGCGCGCGTCGCCCGCGCGGAAGCGGGCGTTGTCGATGCCGTTGAGCCGCGCGTTCTCCTCTGCGTCGGCGATCGCCTCGGGGACGATCTCGACCCCCCAGACTTCCCCGGCGCGTCCGGCGAGGCTGAGCCCGAGCGTCCCGATGCCGCAGAAGAGGTCGAAGACGCGCTCTGCTCCCGTGAGGCCTGCCATCTCGGCCGTGACTCCATAGAGGCGCTCGGCCATCTCGGTGTTGGTCTGAAAGAACGCGTTGTGGGAGATCCGGAAGCGCAGCCCGCAGAGCTCCTCTTCGAGGTACTCGTGCCCGATGGCCCCGGTGGGGCCGGCCGTGCCGCCGCTGCTTCCCTCGACGATCGTGTGCAGGTCGACGGGCGGGCGTGGGATCTCGGCCGGGGAGGTGACCAGGCGGGTCTGAATCTGCCCGGTACGGCGGCCCTCGCGGACGACCAGATTGCGGAGCACGCCGGTGCGCGAGCGGCGGTCGTAGGCGGGGAGATCCTCGCCCGCCGCCCAGCCGCGGATCTCGTTGCGGAGGTCGTTGTTCCGCTCGGAGGCGAGCTGGCAGTCCTCGGCGTCGAACACCAGGTCCCAGCGGCCACGAGCGTGGAAGCCAAGGGCGAGCCTCCCGTCGCGCTCCGCGAACGAGTACTCCAGCTTGTTGCGGTAGCGCCAGCGCTCGACCGCGGGCTCGATCTCCTCCAACTCGAATCCCTCCAGGCCGCCGAGACGGACCAGCGAGTCCTCGACCTGGGACTGCTTGTGACTCAGCTGCTGCTCGTACGGGAGGGACTGCCAGGGTGCACCGGGGCAGGGCTCGCCGCCGTGATCGCAGCGCGGGGGAATGCGGTCGGGCGACTCCCGGAGCAGCTCCGTGGCCGAGGCCTCGGCGTAGCCGCGCTTCGCCTTCGTCACCTCCGCCCTGACGCGGTCACCCGGGAGGGCGCCGGCGACGAACACGACATAGCCGTTGCGGCGCGCGATGCCCCTGCCGCCGTAGGCCAGGGACTCGACGTCAAGGGTGAGCTGCTCGCCGCGCCGCGGGCGCTCCTGCGCCTCGCGGCCGGGGGGCTCGCGCGTTGTCAGGTCCTCGGCCATCCGCGGCCTATCGTTGCAGCCGCCCGTGGCGAGGGATTTCGACGAATACCGGCGAGACGCGGAGCTCTTCCTGGAGGAGATCGACCGCGAGTACTACCTGCAGGGAGCGGGGCACAAGCCCGACCTGGAAATCGAGCCGATCTACGAGAGGCACGCGGCGCTGTTCGAGCGGGATGCGGTCGAGCGGATCGGGGAGCGGCGGCGTGATGCGCAGGGAGAGGACCACGTCCGCCTGCGATACCTCCATCAGTTCGCGCTGGACGGCCACCTGGGCGCCATCACACGGAGCCTCGAGACGCGGCTCGCGGACCTGGAGGCCTCGCTGGAGATCGAGGCCGGCGGCGAGCCGATCCCGTACCGGATGGCGCCGGTGGTGCAGGCCAACGAGCCGGACCCGGGGCGGCGCGCCGAGATCGAGGCGGCCCGGAACGGCGTGCTCGCCGAGCGGCTCAACCCGCTTCACCTCGAGGCGCTCGAGAGTGTGCGCGCGGCCTGCTCGGACCTCGGCTGGCCGTCCTATCTCGATGCGTATTCGGACGTCCGAGACTTGGATCTGAGAGCGCTGGCCGCGGAGCTGGAGCGCTTCGCCGAGGCCACCGATCCCGGCTACGCCGGGATCGTCGATCCCGAGCTGGAGCGAACGGTCGGCGTCCGGTTGAGCGAGCTGCGGCGGTCCGACCTGGTCCGCTTCTTCCGTGCCGCTCACCTGGACGGGCTCTTCCCGGGGGAGCGGATGGTCCCGGCACTGCGCGAGACGCTCGCCGGGCTCGGCATCGATCTGGCGGCGCAGTCGAACGTCATGCTCGACACCGAGACGAGGCCGACGAAGAGCCCACGCGCATTCTGCGCGACGCCGCGGGTGCCGGCCGAGATCTATCTGGTGATGCCGCCGATCGGGGGGCGGGAGGACTACGCCGCTCTCTTCCACGAGGCCGGGCACGCGGAGCACTACGGCTGCACCGACGCCGACCTCGCCTTCGAGTTCCGCCATCTCGGAGACAACGCGGTGACCGAGTCGTTCGCCTTCCTGCTCGAGGGGCTCACGGCGAGCCCGGAGTGGCTGAAGCGCGTGTTGGGAGTCGAGGATGCGGAGGCGACGATCGAGCATGCGCGGGCCTCGCGGCTGGTCTTCCTGCGGCGCTACTCGGCCAAGCTCGCCTACGAGGTCGAGTTGCACGGGGCGGACGCGGACCTCGAAGCGATGCCGGAGCGCTATGCGAGCCTGCTCGGCGAGCGGATCGGGGTCGAGTGGCCACGCGAGACCTGGCTCTCGGACGTCGACTCGGGCTTCTACGTCGCCTGCTACCTGCGGGCCTGGGCCCTCGAGGTGGATTGGCGGGCCGAGCTCGGCGACAGATTCGGGACCGACTGGTTTGCGAACGCCGAGGCGGGCGCTTGGCTCCGGGACCTCTGGGGGCGGGGCCAGGAGCTCGATGCCGACCGGTTACTCGCCGAGGTGGCGGGCCGCAGGCTCGATTTCGGGCGCCTTGCCACCGAGCTGAGCTAGGCTTTCGCCAATCCCGACCAGGAGGTCAAAGGTGGAATCAAGCGAGAGCGGTGGCGTCCGAGACCAGGTTCAGAAGGCGATCGATGACCTCCGGGCGGCCGGCGAAAAGGCGACGGGCGACGTTCGCGCGCGCATCGACGACGCGGTCTCGCGCCTGCGCGACGTCTCGGGCGAAGCCGGAAACAAGGCGCAGGATCAGGTCTCGAACTGGCGCGACACCCTGGACAACGCGACCCAGGACGTGCGCAAGGAGCTCGCCAAGCTGGCGATCCGCGCTCAGACCTCGACCGAGGCACTCGACGAGCTCACGGCGGAGATCGAGGAGCGCCGCAAGGCACTCAGCTGATGCGAGGGCGCGCCGCCAGGCGCGACCCGTGTGATGGCGAAGCCGTAGCGACTACTTCTGGAGCTTGCGGTCCACGGCGCGTAGGACGCCCTTGCGGGACTTGTTGCTTCGCTCGTAGTCGCGGACCTTGCGGAGCTGAGGTTTGCTGAGCCCCTCGAGCCGGCGGTCGATCTGCCGGACGGAGAGATCGTCGTACGCGGTGATCGGGAAGCCGGGAACGCGGGCGGCCCGTCTGACCTTGTCGGCGCCGGCCAACGGCTTGTCCGCGGCCTTGACCGCGCGCTTCCGGGCTTTCTGAGCGCGGCTCTCGACACCCTGGCGCGCTCGGCCGGGAGCCTCGCGGACCTGCGAGAGCAGGCGCTCCAGCTGGCCGACCAGGTCGTCGGCCTGGTCGCGCCCGCGGGTGACCAGGCGGCCGAGCATCTCGTCGGCGTCGCCGCGGGTCATGCGGCCGCGGCGGACGGCGTCGTCGATCACCTCCTGGAGCCGGTCGCGGGAGATCGTGACGGTCTTCTCCAGGGCGTCCCGGAAGGCCTGGACGCTCTGCTCGCCCCGTGAGCTCTGCGCGGACTTCTTGGTGCTGCCCTTCTTCTTCTTGGATGTGGTCGCCATCGCCCGGGACTATCCCATACCGGAGAACTTCCCAATCACGGGGTTGTGGTCGGAGAGGCGGATCAGCCGTCCCGTGGCGGGATCGGGGACGTCGCGAGCCTCCGGAGGCAGGGCGGCGGGACGCTCGATGACCTCCAGTCCGCGCACGAGCAGATGGCTGAGCCGGTCCGGCGCGGTGCGAGGGGCGAGGCCGTAACGGTCCTCGAGCTGGTCGAAGACCGCGCTCGCCTTCGGCCGGACGTTGAAGTCTCCCCCGAAGATCAGCGGGCCCGGCCCCGCGAACGCGGTGGCTCGCTCGGCGGCGTCCAGCAGCTCGCGCTCGGCCGAGGACGGCTTGGTGCTGACGTGGAGGTTCGCTACGCAGAGGCCCGGACTCCATCCGCGTCAGGGCCATCGCGCGGGTCTCGGGCTTGCGGGTGAGCACGACGCGGTGGCGCTCCGCGATCGACCCGGCGGCGGGACGGACGAGGGTCGTGTTCGAGCCGCCCTCCCAGGCGCCGAGTAGGTCGGGACGCCAGCGCCCGATCAGGGAGGTGAGGGGCTGGAACCAATTGCGCCCGCTGAACGCGCGGTGCGCGTCGGCGCCACAGGCGGCGGCCATTCTCCGTTTCCACGCCGGCGGGAACTCCTGGAAGAGGGCCACGTCCCAATCGATCTCGTTGACGAACGACGCGAACATCTCGAGTAGATCCCAGTTCGTCTGCTCGTAGCGCTCGCCGAGGCGGGGGCCGCGGCGGAAGTTGCCCTTGTGCGCCCGAATCTGGAGCTGCGGGTCGGGTGGCCAGTCGCGGCCGTGGAACACATTCCATGTCATCGCGGTCAGCTGCACGGCCCTAGTATCGGCGGCTCGATGGTTCCACCGACCGCGCAACTTCCCGCAAGCAACTTTCTCACCGGCGAAGAGCTGGATCGCGAGGAGCTGATCGCCCTGCTCGAGCGGGCGGAGGAGCTCAAGCGCGGACGGGTAGGGGGCGAGGGGCGCGAGTCGCTCGCCGGCCGCTCGGTGGCGCTGGTGTTCGAGAAGCCGTCGACGCGGACCCGCGTCTCGTTCGAGGTCGGCGTGGCAGAGCTGGGCGCCACGCCGATCGTGTTGCGGGCCGATGAGCTGCAGCTGACGCGCGGGGAGTCGATCGGAGACACCGCCCGGATCCTCTCCGGTTACCTGCACGGCATCGTGATCCGCTCGGGGTCCGATGAGCGGGTCCGCGAGCTGGCGGAGGGCGCGACCGTGCCGGTCGTCAACGGTCTGACGCCGCAGCACCATCCCTGCCAGGCCCTGGCCGATCTGCTCACCCTGAGGGAGCGGTTCGGCGAGCTCGACGGGCTGCGCCTGGCCTACGTCGGCGACGGGAACAATGTGGCGCGTTCGCTGGCGATCCTGGGGCGGACCGCGGGCATCGACGTTGTGATCGCCAGCCCGGACGGCTACCGCATCGAGGAGGGCCTCGCCGAGCTGACCGATGACCCTCACGCGGCGGCCGCCGGCGCCGACGCGATCTACACGGACGTCTGGGTGAGCATGGGGGACGAGGACGAGGCCGACCGGCGCCGCAGCGACCTCGGGCCCTTTCAGGTGAACGACGAGCTGCTCGCGGCCGCCTCGGAGCGCGCCGTCGCGCTTCACTGCCTGCCTGCCCACCCCGGCGAGGAGATCACCCCCGAGGTCCTCTACGGGGAGCGCCAGGCGATCTGGGATCAGGCTGAGAACCGCCTGCACGCGCAGAAGGCGCTGCTCGAGCGGTTGTTGGGCTAAGCGGCCTCGGAGTCGCGAGGCTCGCAGACGACGACCGGGATGCGCCTGCCGGCGGCATCGGCGCGTCGCTGGTACTCGTCGTAGCCGGGATAGAGGTGCGTCGCCAGGCTCCAGAGGCGCTCGCGCTCCTCCCCCTCGGCCTCGCGGGCGCGGTAGCTGCCGCCGCGCCCGCCGGACCAGAGCTCGACGTCGGGATTCGCGCTCAGGTTGTGGAACCAGGCGGGGTGCTTCACCTTTCCCGTCTGCGAGGCGATCAGGATCACGTTGCCGTTGTCGGTGAAGTAGAGGAGCGGCGTGGTGCGCTTCCTGCCGCTCTTCGCCCCGGTGTGGGAGAGCAGCACCGTCGCCGCCCCGCTCGGCATCTTGAGCAGCCCTCGACTCGCCCGCATCAGGACCGGGTCGACCTTGTTGGCCACGTTCAGCGCCACCCAGCCGCCGAACCTGCTCTTCGCCGTCCACCGAAACGCCCGCTGAATCGGGTTGCGCGGTTTCTCCGGATCGAACTCGGGCACCCGTCCCATGGGTGGAGCCTAGACTGGCCTTGCGGCCCCGTGGTGTAACGGTTAGCACGCGAGGTTTTCAACCTCGTAGCGCGGGTTCGACTCCCGCCGGGGCTACTCGACGAGCGGTTTAGGCCGCTCGACTAGCCTCCGCCCCGTGCTGCCCGAGATCCACATCGGCCCGCTGACCCTGCAGACCTTCGGGATCTGCTTCGCGTTCGCATTCATCGCGGCGGGTGCGGTCATCTGGAGGCGCCTGGAGGAACTCGGCAAGCCGGTCGACTGGGCCTACGAGATGGGCTTCGCCGCCCTGATCGGCGGCCTGATCGGCGCCCGCCTCGATTTCATCATCGAGAACTACAGCGACGTCAAGGGCGATCTGCTCGGGAACATCTTCTCCGGCTCGGGGCTCGTCTGGTACGGCGGTGCGATCGGGGGGACGATCGCCGTCCTCCTCTGGGCCTGGTGGCGCAACTACCTGACCCTGGGTCTGCTCGACCTGGCGGCCCCGGCCCTCGCCATCGGCTACGCGGTCGGCCGCTGCGGCTGCCAGGTCTCCGGCGACGGCGACTACGGCAAGGCCTGGGACGGTCCCTGGGCGATGGCCTACCCGGACGGCACCAAGCCGATCGACACGCCAGTCCACCCGACCCCGGTGTACGAGACGCTCGTGATGGGGCTCGTCGCCCTGGTGCTCTGGCGCCTGCGCGACCGCCTCACCAACGGCCTGCTCTTCGCCCTCTACCTGCTGCTCGCGGGAACTGAGCGCTTTTTGGTCGAGTTCATCCGGCGCAATGACGATGTCGCCCTCGGTCTCACCCAGGCCCAGCTGCTCAGTCTCGCGATGATGATCGCCGGCGGCGTCTGGCTCGCCCTCGCCTACAGGCGCGCTCCTCGTCCGGCGGCCGCCTAGACCGAGCGGAGCAGGCCGCCGTCGAGCGGGATCACCGTCCCCGTGAGATAGGCGGCCCGTTCCGAGCAGAGGAACGCGACCAGGTCGCCGTACTCCTCCGGCTGCCCGAGCCGCCGAGCCGGAATCCGCTCCTTCGCCGCCGCCTCCGCCTGCTCCAGCGAGCCTTGCCGGTCCGCCAGCCGGTCAGTGGCGAACATCCCCGTGGCCACGGTGTTGACCGTGATTCCGTCCCCGGCGACCTCGTCCGAGAGGGTCTTCAGCAGGCCGATTGCCGCCATCCGGTTCGAGTTGGAGAGCGCCAGTCCGGGAATCGGCTCGCGGATCGAGCTCGAGGACACGTTCACGATCCGGCCCCAGCCCCGCTCTCGCATTCCCGGCAGCACCTCCTCGATCAGCACTCCCGGCGCCAGCACCAGCGAGCGAAAGGCCGTCCTCCCACTCCTCGAGCGAGTTGTCGAGAGCGCCCCCGCCGGGAGGCCCGCCCGTATTCGCGACCAGGATCTCGACCGGCCCGAGCTCATCGGCGACCTCGCCCGGCAGGCGGCGCAGCCGCTCCAGGTCGGCGGTGTCTGCCGGAAAAACCCGGACCTCGGCGCCGATCTCCGCCGCCGCCGCCCGCAGTGCCTCCTCCGAGCGGCTCGAGATCGCCACCCGGGCGCCCTCTCGCGCGAGAGCGCTCGCGATGCCCTTGCCGATCCCCCGGCTGGCGGCGATCACCAGGGCGGTCCGTCCCTCGATGCCTAGGTCCACCGGAGACCTCCGCGACGCGTGGCCAGCCACGCACACCAGGCCGCGAACGCCGCGACCGCGATCGCCACACCCAGCCAGTGGATACCGGCGAGCACCGCCAGGGCGCTTGGGATCCCGGCCAGGACAGCGCCGAGCATGACCCCGCCGACCGGGAGGTGAAGCGCCCAGGCCGTGATCGCTGCGCAGGCCAGCCAGGCGGCCGGCCCGGTCAGCCAGCCCCAGTCCTCGAAGAAGGAGTGCGGAAGCGCGAGGGCCAGCACGAGGGAGACGGCGGCGACCAGCAGCAGTTGCGCGGCGGCCGCCCGCCAGAGGATCGAGCGGTCCATCTAGCCCGTCAGCTTCGCCAGGTAGCCCGCATCATCCGGCGGCAGCCCCGGAATCGGCTGGCCGTCCCAGGTGATTCCGTCGGCCATCGCCACGAAGAGCTGCTCGCGGTCCTTCAGGGACAGGCGCTCGAAGCGGCAGAGGGCGAGGAACGAGTAGAGCTTGGGCATCTCGTCTCGCCACCCGGTGTCGGTCCCCGGGATCTTCGTCAGATCGTGGATGGTCTTCGGCGCGTCGTGCATCGGTTCCTTGAAGATCTGGGCGAAGACCGCGAAGTCGAGCTGCTCCTCGCGTCCCGCCGGCACCTGCAGAGTCTCCTCCTCGGGCGCCAGCAGCCCCTGCTCGAGCTCCTCGGCGGTCATCAGCAGGATCCCGTCGGTCGGTCGCGGATTGCACTCGATCATCACGAGCCCGTCGTCGGTCTCGATGAAGTCGAGCGACATCTGCCCCTCCCACCCGAGGTCCGAGCCGAGCCGCTCGACGACCGGCAGCGTGTCGCTCGGGTCGACGGAGAGGAACTGGATGCCCGTCGAGTGCTCCCACTGCCTGGGCGCCCGGTAGGACATGTGCGAGGCGACCGCCCCCTCGTGAAGGCAGGAGTACGTGCAGTGCATCGGCCCGCCGACGAACTCCTGGACGAGCCAGGGATTGGCCTCGGTCGGCTTGCAGTCACTGGGCGAGAGATGTCCGGCCAACGGGCCGGTGTTGGTCAGCAGGCCCACCCCCCCACGCGAGAACGCGGCCCGTGCGAAGTAGGCGGGGAATTTCTCGATCGCCTCCTTCAACTGCTCGGGGTCGTGGGCGAGGACGGTGCGCGGAGTGCGGATCTCGAGCCGGTCGCAGAGCTCCTGGAAGGTCCCCTTGTCGTGCACCTGCGCGAGGGTCCGGAAGGGCGGCGCGTAGAGCCGCGTCACCTTCGAGAGCCGCTCGTGCTGGGCCGCCAGGTAGAAGACCTCCTCGAACATCGGCAGGACCAGCTCGATCTCGTTTTCCTGCGCGATCCGCTCGACATCGGCGGCGAACTGCCCGGGGTCGCCGGAGGGCGACGCCGTCGTGAAGTGCCCGGCGAGATAGCGGGAGTGGCTCCCGGGTGACGCCGCGTAGCTGTCGGAAGCGAACACCTCGTGGCCACGCTCGCCCAGCTTGCGGATCGCGTCGAGCGCGAAGGGCATGCGCGAGCTCGTGACCAGCAGCCTCATCGAGGCCGAACCCTAAGGCTCTGAGCGGCGCCGGCGCGCCGGGGCTCGGCGCCGGTTCCCACTCTGCGAGCCGCGGCCCGGCAGCCGCCATAATCGTCAGCGCCCAGGGCGGTTAGCTCAGTTGGGAGAGCGCCTGCCTTACAAGCAGGAGGTCGCTGGTTCGAACCCGGCACCGCCCACTCTTAATCCCCGCTTCTCATGGCAGCGGTTTGTCCGCCGGGACGCGGGTATACGTGGCCGGAGCAGTCAGGCCAAGGAAGGAGGAGATGCTCATGCTGTGGCTTATCGCTGGAATCGTTCTGCTGATCATTGCGATCGCGGGCGGGGCAATCATTCACCCGGTGCTGTTCGCACTGGCAATCGTCGCCCTGGTGGTGTTCTTCATGGGGCGCACCTCGCGCACCGTCTGAGCAACGGCTACTTGGCGCTGGCCCGGCGAGCGGGGACTCAGTCCTGCTTGCCGGGTTCGTCGCCCTTGGTGTGCTGGGGCATCAGCGCACCCGTCGACCGGGGCCGGTCGCGGGCGATCAGCCTGCGCGCCTCGGAACGCTCTTCGCTCGGGAGCAGGGTGCGGCGCAGGTCGTGCGCATCGAAGATCTCGTCGAGGTCCTCCCGGGTGAGCGTCTCGTGCTCGAGTGCGTTGCTGGCGAGGTCGTCGAGGCATTGGCGGTTCAGCTGCATCAGCTGGCGGGCGCGCGCGTAGGCGAGGTGCGCGAGCTCCTGCGCGTTCTCGTCGACATCGCGGCGGGTGCGGTCCGAGAGCGCGTAGTCGCTGGTCGGCTGCGCCAGCGGGGCGCTGTCCGGCGGGCCGTGGGAGACGGTCATCCCGAATTCGGTGACCATCTGCACGCAGACGCTTTGTACCCGCGCCAGGTCGTCGGCCGCCCCTGAGTAGGCCTCGTCGAAGACCTCCTCCTCAGCGGCCCGTCCGCCGAGCAGGATCACGATCTCGTCCATCAGGTTCTTCCGGGAGCGGAGGTAGCGATCCTCACTGGGCGAGTGCCCGACGAATCCGAGCGCCGGCCCACGGGGAACGATGCTGAGAATCTCCGGCGGGTCGAGTCCGCAGAGCCGTCGGCAGAGAGCGTGCCCGGCCTCGTGGTAGGCGACGATCCGGCGCTCGTCCTCGGTGAGGCGCCGTGTCTGCTGCGAGCCGACGGACTGCCGCAGCAGAGCCTCGTCGAGGTCCTCGCGCGCGATCGACATCCGACCCGCCCGCCCCGCGATGATCGCGGCCTCGTTCAGCGCGTTCGCGAGTTGCGCGCCCGTCAGGCCCGTCGTCTTGCGGGCGACGTCGGTCAGGTCAACGGTGTCGGAGAGGGTCTTGTCGCGGGCGTGGGAACGGAGGATCGCCTCGCGCCCGTCGCGATCCGGCGGCGCCACCAGCACCTGGCGGTCGAAGCGACCGGGCCGAAGCAGCGCCTTGTCGAGCTTGTCGATCTGGTTCGAAGCGGCGAGCACGATCACGGTGCCCGGGTCGCGCTCGAAGCCGTCGAGCTCCACCAGCAGCTGGTTGAGTGCCTGCTCGCGCTCTGAGGTGCCGCCGTCACCGGCGCCCGAGCCGCGGTGACCGCCAACCGCGTCGAGCTCGTCGATGAACACCACCGCGCGGCCGGAGCGCCGCGCCTCCTTGAAGAGACGGCGGATCCGTGCCGCACCTCGCCCGACGAACATCTCGACGAAGCTCGATCCCGAGGCGGCGAAGAAGTCGACGCCGGCGTGGGAAGCGACGGCGCGAGCCAGCATCGTCTTCCCGGTGCCGGGAGGGCCGTAGAGCAGCACGCCCCTGGGAGCCCGTGCCCCGAGAGCCTCGAAGCGCTTCGGGTCCTTGAGCCACTCGGCGACGTCCACCAGCTCCTCCTTGGCGGCGTCGACCCCCTGCACGTCCTCCCAGGGAACCGTGCCGGTCGAGCTGGCCTTGACCGTCTCCGGCCGGGTCGTCCCCATCGTCGAGCGCAGCAGGACGATGAAGACCGCCAGGATCCCCGCCGAGAAGGCCACCCCGAAGACGGGATACCACTCGAAGAAGAAGTCCTGGATGGATGCGAGCAGGGGCATAGGGGTACGTCTGGGCTATCTATCGGCACGCCTGCGCCATGCCTGGACCCCCTCTTTTGGGTGGGACCGGCCGGGGCTAGGCCTGGCCGTAGAGCATGACCTTGCTGGTGTCGTCCGGATCGGCCTTGATCTGGAACTTTCCGCCCGGCTGATAGGCGTTGACGGCCTCGGCCGTCAGGTACTGATGCACCGTCGTGTCGTAGGTCTCGCCGTTCTCGAGCGCGACGCTGACGGCGATGTCGTACGCCTTGTTGACAGGATCGGAACCCTCGCCGGACTCGGCGATCGAGTTGATCGTCGCGACGCCCGGCACGCCGTTCTGGTTCAGCTTCATCGCCAGGTTGGCGTAGTCGACGTCACCGGCGGAGGGGCTCATGTTGCCCTGTCCCCCCTGCGCGGCCTGCTGTGCCATCTCCTGCGCCTTCTTGATGTTGTCCATCAGGCCCATTGGCTTCTCCCTCGTGTGTTGGTCGGCGGACTCTATCCGCCCCCCGTTCGGATAGGTTGCCCTCGACCGAAGCGGGGGAAGGAGGAAGCCTTGGATGCAAGTCAGCTGAAGCGCATCCCGCTCTTTGCGGATGCGTCCGATGAGGAACTGGGGAAGGTTGCGGCGTTCGCGGAGTCGAAAGAGATCCCGGAGGGCGAGGCCGTCGTCAGCGAGGGCGGCTTCTCACGAGAGCTCCTGGCGATCGAGGAGGGCACCGCCGAGGTGACCAGGGAGGGCGAGCGCATCGCCGACCTCGGTCCCGGCGACGTCTTCGGCGAGGCCGGCATGCTCGACGACGAGATGCGCAGCGCGACGGTCACCTCGACCTCGAGGATGAAGCTGATCAGCCTCGGTCACTTCGAGGTGCAGCGTCTGAAGAAGGACGCCCCGGGGGTGTTCGGGCGGATCGAGGAGCTCGTCGAGGAGCGCAAGGCCGAGGACTAGGCGATTGTCGTGCGGAGCTCGCCCAGGGTCGGCGAGCTGATCACGATCTCGTCGCCAGGCCGCAGCCAGACCCGCGGCTCGCGGACGCTGCCGACGCCGGAGGGCGTCCCGGTCGAGACGATGTCCCCAGGCTCCAGCGTCATCCACGCGCGACAGCCGGGCGATCAGCTCGGCGACCGAGAAGATCAGATCCGAGGTGGAGGCATCCTGCATGCGCTCGCCGTTCAGCTCGAGCGCGAACGAGATCTCATCAGGTGGGCCTGCCTCGTCGGGGGTGACGAGCGCCGGGCCGCAGGGGGCCGAGCCGTCGAAGACCTTGCCGGGCATCCACTGAGGCGTCGCGAACTGCAGGTCGCGCGCAGAGAGGTCGTTGAGGAGCATGTAGCCGGCAACCGCGTCGAGTGCCTCGGCGGGGTCGACCTCCTTGCAGCGTTGCCCCACCACGAAGGCCACCTCGGCCTCGTAGTCGACCTTCTCGCTCGCGGCTGGAAGCGCCACGGTTGCGCCGTCGGGCGCGAGGGCGTTGCGGAATTTGGCGAAGAAGGTCGGCTGCTTCAGGTGGCTCGACGCCCGCCTCCTCCGCATGGGAGCGGTAGTTGAGGCCGATGCAGACGATCTTGTCGGGATCCGGGACGGGCGGAAGCAGGCGAATGACGCTGGCCGGCTCGACGTCCGACTCCAGCTCGCCAGCTCGGCCAGCTCGTCGAGGAGGCCCTCCTCGATCAGCCGCCGCAGGCTCAGCGGCCTCTCGCCGAGAAGCGCGCCGGCGTCGAGGATGTCGTCGACCCTCTGTACTCCGGCACAGATCCCTTCCTCGCTCCGATAGCTCACCAGGCGCATCTCCGGCCCAGCCTAATTCGTTGGGCGGCAGGCGGTGGACGCCTTCGCTAGGTTCCCGCGCTGGCAAGAGGGGGGAAATCCCCAGGGGTACGGGTTCATCACCCCCGACGACGGAAAGCAAGGACCTGTTCGTCCACTTCTCGAATATCTCCGGTGACGGCTACCGGTCGCTGGACGACGGCGCGCGGGTCGCCTATGAGTCCGAGGAGGGACCGAAGGGCCCGGTGGCGACCAACGTCAGCGAGCTGAGCGGCTAGCCTGCCTATCTGCCCTCGGGGGCGTAGCTCAGTTGGTTAGAGCGCCGGCCTGTCACGCCGGAGGCCGCGGGTTCGAGTCCCGTCGCTCCCGTACTCGATGTTCAGTCGCTCGCGCCTAGTTGGCGAAGGGTGAGCCGGCGACGAAGAAGAACCAGGCCTCGAAGGCGAGGATCCCCACGATCACTGATGCGGCCACGACCTTCTCGGGTGCGCTGATCCCGTAGCGACTGCGGATGTCCTGCACCCGGTCACCGCGCTTGGCGCGGTGCCACGGGGACGTGAGGCCGGCCAGCCGGGGACGGCCGCTCAGCTCGTCGTACTTGGCACTCAGCCAGGTGAGCACCCAGCCGATCCCGAACACCAGGACCGAGAGCACGACCAAAACCGTGAGGACGCCGCGGGTGCTCAGGACCTTGCCGCCCTGGGCGTGCGAGCCGATCCAGAGGGCGAGCAGGGGCGCTCCGGTCCAGGCGTTGACCGCCAGCAGCGCCGTGGCGATCACCAGGAAGGTCCGCTTCAGATTGATGAACCGGGGAGGTGAGGCCGGGGTCCGGGCGTCTCCCGTGGGCTCGATCGCCGTGGCCGCGCTCTGCGCCCCGTCGCCATTCCCGCTCGGAGCCTCGAGGCGCATTCCCGGGGGCAGCTGAAGGTCGAGTTCGTCAATGCCGCCC
Source organism: uncultured Solirubrobacterales bacterium (assembly GCA_963777575.1). GTDB lineage: Bacteria > Actinomycetota > Thermoleophilia > Solirubrobacterales > 70-9 > DASUPK01. The sequence continues at coordinate 120,376 of CAVZRH010000009.1, forward strand.
TCGACTCCGGTGGAGAGCGTGAACAGCTGCTGCTGGGTGACCCCGCTGCTGTGAACGGTGACGGCGTTCGTCACCCCCTCCTGGTGTGCCAAGAGCACTTCGATGCAATCGGCCCGGAAGACGACGGTGCCGGTCGCGGCGATCTCGGGAGCGGCCCGATCGAGCCCGAAGACGCCCTCCGAGCGGTCGTAGATGTCGGTCTGGGGCGAGGTGAGCCAGAGGGGCCAGGAGGGCCCGAGGTGCGTTCCGAGGCCGGCGAAACCGTGCACGTGCCCGTCCGCGTCCCTGACCGGGAACATGATTCGCGAGCGGAAGTGCGAATGGATGCGCCCGCGCGATGACCGAGCGGCGACGCCCGCGGCCTCGAGCTCGTCGGTTGAATATCCGAGACCGCCCAGGTGGTCCCTGAGCTCGCTCGGCCCGACCGGCGCGTAGCCGACGCCGAACGCCCTGATTATGTCCTCGCCCAGACCCCTGCCGGCGAGGGTCTCGCGGGCGGCTCTGCAGCTCTCGGACTCCCAGAGATAGGCCTGAAAGAACTCCGCGGCATCCGCGAGCAGCGCGACCCGGCGGTCGCCCTCAACCCTGCCCAGCTCCATGTCCCGCACTACAGCTATACATGGATCGTCCCAGACCGCTTCTACCGGCGCTAAAGAGACATCCCGGGTCGTGCCGAGATCGCCTGTCCGGGATGCTTAAGGGAGCATTTCGGCCGACTACGACATCACCGTGCCCGGATCCGGGCTAGACGAGCTCCCCAGCGAGTTCCAGACGAAGAGCCTGCGCCATCGCACGCTCCAAGCGCTGCTCGCCGGCGTCGTCCTGATCGCGATCGTCCTGTTCGCGCCGGGCCTCGGCGAGGTGCGAGACCGTCTCGCCGATGCGAGCCCGGGCTGGCTGACCCTGGCGGCGCTGCTCGAGGCGCTCTCCTTCGTCTCCTACGTGGTCATGTTCGGGCCGATCTTCTGCGCGGGCCTGGGTTGGCGCCGCGCCTGGGAGATCGGGGGCTCCGAGCTGGCCATGGGCTCGCTGGTTCCGGCCAGCGGCGCCGGCGGCCTGGCACTGGGGGCCTGGGTCCTCCACCGCGGCGGCATGGACGGTGACCGCATCGCCCGCCGATCGGTCGCCTTCTTTCTGATCAAGAGTGGGGTGAACTTCGTCGCGGTCGCGCTGATCGGGACCGCCCTGGCGGTTGGCCTGGTCGGGCCCGACCTCTCGCTCTGGCTGACTGCCTTCCCCGCGGCGCTGGCCACTCTCGCGATCCTGGTCGTGGCGTCCCTGCCGCGCCTGGGCACCGGTCCTCGCCCTTTTCCCGGCCCCGATGCCCCCCGAAGCGAGCGCTGGTTCAGCGCCACCCGGCGCGCGGTGGTCCGCGGCATCACGGAGGCACGAGGAATCCTTCGTTCCGCCGATCGCCGCGTTCTCGCCGGCTCTTTCGGCTACTGGTTCTTCGACAACGCGGTGCTCTGGGCGACCTTCCACGCCTTCGGTCTGTCGCCGCCGATCACGGTGATCCTGATGGGCTACCTGATCGGACAGCTCGGCGGCTTGCTCCCGGTGCCGGGCGGCATCGGCGGGATCGACCTCGGCCTGATCGGTGTCCTGATCGCCTACGGAACCTCCGCCGCCGGCACCGCCGCTGCGGTCTTCGCCTACCACGTCATCCTCTTCTGGCTGCCCCTGGTCATCGGCGGCGTTGCCTTCGCGATGCTGCGCCGGAACATGCCGAGCCGCGGCGAGTTCGCGACCTGCGCGCCCGCGATCGCGGCGCAGACGACCAGCTGAGCAACCGGGCGCTGCGCCGGCCCGGAATCCGATAGCCATTGCGAATGGACTCGCCTCGGATGCGGCTGCCGCTGGCCGCGTTGCTCTGCATCGGCCTGCTCGCCGCCCTGCCGGCGGCCGCCCAGGCATGCAGCAGAGGGGCCTTCGACCCCGCCGATCAGCCGCCGTTCGGGGGCGAGATCGCGAGGCTCTCCGGGCCGCTCCCGCCCAGCCTGAGACCACCGGGCTTCGAGCTCACCGCCGGGCGGGCCACCGCGATCGCCACCGGGGCGCTCACGCCCGGGGGCGCGGTTCGCCGCTTCGAGACGCGTACGCGCAGCGGCCCCGGATCGGTACGGCAGTGGCAGGTCGACTACTTCGATCCGGAGGGAAAGGACGTCGGCCAGGTGGTGATCCAGGACGCGGCCGCATGCGTCGTCGAGAAGTGGACCGGCGAGCAGGTGGAGACGAAGCTCGCGCGCGGCTACCCCGGGGCGGTCTCGGGCAAGGTCTCGAGCCTCTGGCTCTGGCTGCCGCTCTGCGTGCTCTTCCTGGCTCCGTTCATCGACCCGCGCAGGCCGCTCCGGCTGATCCACCTCGACCTGCTCGCGCTGCTCGGCTTCAGCGTCTCGCTCGCCTTCTTCAACCACGCGAAGGTCGAGGCCTCGGTCGGGCTCGTCTACCCGGTGCTCGCCTATCTCTTCGTGCGGATGCTGATCGCCGGCTTTCGGCCGACCGATCGTCGGGACAGACTGCTGCCGGTCGCACCGCGGGGCCTGCTCGTCGCCGGGATCGTGGCCCTGATCGCCTTCCACACCGCCTACATGGCGACCGAGGGGAAGGTGATCGACGTCGGCCTCGCCGGCGTGGTCGGCGCCGACCGCCTCACGCACGGTGAGGACGTCTACGGCGAGGGCGCGTCTTCCGGGATGCCGATCCGCGGCGACGTCTACGGCCCCGTCAACTACCTCGCCTACGCGCCATTCGAGCTCGCCCTTCCCTGGAGCGGGCGCTGGGACGACGTCGCGGCCGCCCGGGCGGCGGCGCTCGGCTTCGAGCTGCTCACCGCCCTGGCCCTTTTCGGCCTGGGCCGGCGTCTGCGGCCGGGAGGCGAGGGGGCCACCCTCGGCGTGGCCCTGGCGTACGCCTGGCTCGCCTATCCGTTCACGATGTACACGCTCGGCTCGAGCTTCAACGACGGGCTGGTTGCGCTGCTTGTGGTCTGCTGCCTGCTTGTCGCGACCTCCGCCCCCGCCCGGGGGGCGCTGTCCGCGCTCGCCGGGCTCGCCAAGTTCGGGCCGCTGATCCTGGCGCCGCTCTTCGCCGCCGGCAACGGCGACCGGCGCACTCGGCCGCTCGTACTCTTCACGGCCGGTTTCCTCGTCGCAGCGGCGGTGGTGACGATCCCGCTCCTTCCCGACGGCGGCTTCCGCGAGCTCTACGACCGCTCGCTCGGCTACCAGGCCTCGCGCGGCTCGCCGTTCAGCGTCTGGGGGCAGGCGCCGTCTCTCCACGTCGCTCCAGACCCTCACGAAGCTGGTCGCGATCGGCCTCGCGGCGGCGTTCTTCTTCGTGCCCCGGCGCCGCTCGACCGTGCAGCTGGCGGCACTCGGCGCGGCGCTGCTGATCGCGCGTCCAGGTGACGGCCAACCACTGGTTCTATCCGTACGCGGTCTGGTTCGCGCCCCTCGTCCTGATCGCGGTCTTCGCGCAGAGGCGAGGACCGGAGCCGACGGCCGCAGGGGCCACCACCCGGCGTCCAGGCACGTCTGATCCACGGCGTGACCCTCGACCGCTTGTCGAGCGGCCCCCGGCGATCTTTCGACACCGGTCCAAGGACCGGCGCCCATCCGCGACTCTCTCCACGCGCTCCAGACCCTCACGAAGCTGGTTGCGATCGGCCTCGCGGCGGCGTTCTTCTTCCTGCCCCGGCACCGCTCGACCGTGCAGCTGGCGGCTCTCGGCGCGGCGCTCCTGATCGCGGTTCAGGTGACGGCCAACCATTGGTTCTATCCCTACACCGTCTGGTTCGCACCCCTCGTCCTGATCGCGGTCTTCGCGCAGAGGCGAGGACCGGAGCCGACGGCCCGCAGGGGCCACCACCCGGCGTCCAGGCACGTCTGATCCAGGCGGGCGCGGCACCGTCGCCGCGCCGCGAGGCGCCCCGGCCGGCGCTAGAGCGCGCCGCCGGCGGCCGGCGGCATGGCGGGGTCGTCCCCCTGGTCGCCGAGCTGCTCGCGCGAAAGAAAGTCCTCGATCAGGAGCGGGCTGTCCTTCGCCTGCTCACAGACGTTGAGCAGGTCGGTCATCGAGGAGACCTCCTCGACCTGCTCCTTGACGAACCAGGCGAGGAACTGCTCTGCCGGGAAATCGCCGTTGTCGCGGGCGAGCTTGAAGAGGGCGTTGATCTCGTCCGAGACCCTCTTCTCCTGCTCGAGCGCCATGCGCACCGGGCCGGGGACGTCGTCGTAGTGCGTCTGCTGGGACTTGATGTCCGGGATCCGCACCTCCTCGTCGGTGTCGAGCAGGTACTGGACCATGATCATCGCGTGGTTCCGCTCCTCGACCGCCTGGCGGTAGAAGAAGGCGGCGAGCCGCGGCAGGGTCTCCGCGTCGTAGTAGACGGCCGCCCCCACGTACTGCTGGGAGGCGGCGAACTCGTTCGAGATCTGCTCGTTCAGGGCGTCGGCGAAGCTCTGGTCGGCCATGGCTGAACCCTATTCACCCCACCGGAAGCCTGTCGGCGTGGGCATCGGCTCGAGCGGGCTCGACGGCAGCCCGGGCTCGGTGCCCGCGGTGTTGTAGCCCGAGGGAGCGACGTCGTTCGGGGTGTCCGGGTGGAAGATCGAGGCCAGGTACTGGATGTGGCCGCGGCCGGGGCCGAGCTCCCACTGCCCGCCGCCGTACGCGCCGATCCCGTTCTCGTCGGTGTAGTCGTAGGCCGCGAAGAGCTCATGCAGAGGGCCGAACCGCGACGGCTTGATGTTGACCATCTTCGGCGGCCATGGCTGCGACTGGATGTCAGCCACCGAGTGGATCGGCGCGTCCCAGGTGACGCGGTCGGCGACCGGGTCGAGGATCGGCCTGGTCTCGTCGTTCACGTCCGGGTCCTCGAGCCAGGCGTTCGGGAAGGCTTCGATCAGCTTGCGGTAGAGCTCGGGATCGGTGTCGACGTCGACCGGGGTGCCCTTGTACTGCCCCTTCAGGTCGAGCGAATCGACAGCGCCCGACTCGACGAGCTGTCCGATCAGCTCGTCGGTCCAGTCATTGGTGGGATCGAGCTTGAAGCGAAGGGTGGGGTAGATCTCGAGCCGCTTGCGAACAGGCTCGATGGTCGAGACCTCCTCCGAGCCGGGGGGCGTCAGCCTCATCGAGACCACGAAGGTGACGGGCCGCGGCTCCCTCCCGAGGACCTCGTGTAGCGACGTCCCCGCCTGCCTCAGAGCCAGGTCGAGCGCGGCGCTCTCGAAGGCCCAGCGGCGGTAGTTCGCCGAGACCTCACGCTCGGGCGGAGTTGGGAACAGCGGTAGGCCGTCGAGGAGCTCCGAGAACGAGGCGATGGTGTGCTCTCCGGCGAGCTCGAGAACCGCGCCCGCATCCTGGAACGCCACGTGATCGAGCGCGTCGTAGACGACGTCCTCGCCGAGGCCCTCGTGGCCGTCGCCCTGTAGATGGATGATCGTGGTGAGCCGGTCGAACTCGCTGCCCGGCGGGTGGAACTCGAGACCCTGAAGCTCGTAGGAGTCGACCTTCAGTGGCAGGTCCTTGATCTTGTCGTAGGTCGCCACGGCGGCGGACACTACCGAGCCTCGTACCTCGGCCGGCGTCATTCCGTAACGTTGGCTCGCCCAGGGGGACCGAGGGCGAAGCATCTCGACACAGAGAGAGGAGAAGGCATGGCGGAGTCACTCAGCGCGGACGCAGGCGCCGGCCTCAAGGCGCTCGGCATCAACTGCACGCTCAAGAGGTCACCCGAGGTTTCGAACACCGAGGCCCTGATGAACCGCGTCCTCGAGATCCTCGGGGAGCATGGCGTGGAGACGGAGATCCTCCGCCCGGCCGATTACGAGATCAAGTTCGGCGTCAGCTCCGACGAGGGCGATGGCGACGAATGGCCCGGAATCCTGGAGAAGATCAAGGCGGCCGACATCCTGCTGATGGGGATGTCGATCTGGTTCGGAGTGCGCTCCTCGGTCTGCCAGATGGTGATCGAGCGCCTCGATGGGACCTACAACGAGCGCAACGAGGTCGGTCAGTACCCGCTCTACAACAAGGTGGCCGGCGTGGTCGTCACCGGCAACGAGGACGGCGCCCACGCCAGCGCCGAGACCACCCTCTTCAACATGACCCACCTGGGTTGCGTCGTCCCGCCGAACGCCGACACCTATTGGGTGGGCGAGGCCGGACCCGGCCCGTCATACCTCGATGCGGGAGGCCCCGAGCACCCCTATACGAAGCGGACCAGTTCGTGGTGCGCGCACAACCTGCTCCACATGGCGCGCATCCTGCGGGACAACCCGATCCCCCCGATCGGGAACACCCTCGACGAGATGGGCGGCGACGTGATGCACGTCGGGTAGCGGTGCGGGCCGCCGCTAGGCGACTTTGAGACCCGGACCCGGCCGCGCCTCGGCGTCGCGGGCGCCTACCGGCTCACCACACGTGGAGCAGCGCAGCTCGAGGACGGGTTCGCCCCCGCATCCGCGATGGCGGATCTCGAGCGGAGGACCGTCCTCGGCCATGTAGCGGTCGCCCCACTCCCGCAGCGCCATCAGGACGGGATAGAGGTCCAGGCCCATCTCGGTGAGCCGGTAGCGCTCGCGGGTGCGGACGGCGTCCTTGTAGGGCTCGCGTCGCAGAACGCCCGCGTCGACCAGACGTCCGAGGCGTTCGGATAGCAGGGAGCGGGAGATCCCGAGCGCCGACTGGAAATCCTCGAATCGCTTCGTGCCCATGAACGCCTGGCGGAGGATGACCAGAGTCCAGCGGTCGCCCAGCAGGGCGGCCGGCCTGGCGATCGAGCATCTCTGTTCGGCGATCTCAGCGGCGCGCATCGGCGCCAGCATAGCGAGGCTGCGTTCGGAATCCGAACCCTATATTCTGCGTCCGCTTTCCGAACCCAAGCAATTCGACAGCACAGACGAGGAGACCCAATGCCCAAGCTCGACCTGACGATCACCGCCGACGTCCTCTCTGAGGACCAGAAGCCGGAGCTGATGCGCGAGCTCGGGGCCACACTTCTCCAGTGGGAGGGCGCGCCCGACACCGAGTTCTTCCGCTCGATCACCTGGGCCCACCTCCACGAGCTGCCCGCCGAGGCGATCCAGACCCCTGACGGGGTTGCCGACCCGCACGCGATCCTCGACATCACCGTTCCCTCCGGCGCGCTCAGCGACCGGCGCAAGGCGGGCATCGTCGAGGACGCCTCCAAGCTCATCCTCGATGCCACGAGCTGGGGGACTGAAGCCGGAATCCGTGTCTGGGTGCTGATCCACGAGGTTCCGGATGGGAACTGGGGAGCAGCCGGCCAGGTGGTTCGCTTCGAGGAGCTCCGCGAGGCCGCCAAGGCCGAGCGTGAGCAGGAGGGTTCTGGAAAGGAGAAGGTCCCGGCCGCCGGCGGCGAGCAGGTCCCGGCGTGAGGCAGCTCACCTTCCTCGAGAAGGGGAAGCTCGAGTGGCAGGAGGCGTCCGACCCGAAGCTCGAGGGCGACGGGCAGGCGCTCGTGCGCCCCGTTGCTCTCGCAACCTGCGACATCGATGCCGCGTTCGTCCAGGGACGGTTCCCCGTCGGGGATCCGTTCTCGTTCGGGCACGAGTGCGTCGGCGAGGTGACCGATGTCGGCGACTCGGTTGGGTCGGTCCAGCCCGGGGATCTGGTCAGCATCCCGTTCCAGGTCTCCTGTGGAGAGTGCCCGCGCTGCCGCTCCGGCGAACCGGGTAACTGCGAGTCCGTTCCGAGGTTGTCGACCTACGGACTGCCCATGGGGCCGCAGACCTACGGCGGCTTTGCGAGCGACGCGGTCAACGTTCCCTATGCGGACGCGATGCTCGTCCCGATCCCCGACGGCGTCGAGCCATCGACTGTCGCGAGCCTCTCCGACAACATCCCCGACGCATGGCGGTGCGTCGCGCCGCCCCTCGAGGCGCGGCCGGGCTCGCCGGTGCTGATCGCGCTGGGCGCCGGCTCGATCGCGCTCTACTCGGTCGCGATCGCACTGGCCCTCGGTGCCGAGCGGGTGGACGTCGTAGGCGGTAGACCGCGCGACCGCGAGCTGGCGGAGAAGCTCGGGGCGAACGTCCTCGACGAGGAGTTCCCGGACCGGGCCGGCTTCTACCCGATCACGGTGGACGCGAGCGCGGACCCCGCGGGCATCTCCTGTGCCCTGAAGTCGACGGACGCGGACGGCATCTGCACGAGCATCGGGATCTACATCGAGCCCACGCCGCTGCCCCTGCTCGACATGTTCACCCAGGGCGTCACCTTCGTCACGGGCCGGCCGCACGTCCGCACGCTGATGCCGGACGTGCTCGAGCTGATTCGCCAGGGCAAGTTCGACCCCGATCCGATGACGGTCAACAGGGTCGACTGGGAGGACGCCGCCGAAGCACTCTCGGACCTGCGGGCGAAGACCGTGGTGACGAGGGCCGGCTAGCCGGGGCTGCCGACGCCGCCGGTGTTGCCGCCGCTGCTGGTGGCGCTGGCCGGTCGCAGCGCGTTGATCTGTGGCTGCTGGAAGAGCACCCGCATCGAGTCGTCGGAAGCGAAGAAGAAGAACGCTCCGACGCCCTGCTTCATCGCCGGCCCCACGCAGGCGGCGGCCAGGGCGGCGGAGGTGCGGAGAATCGCCATGCCGGAGCTCGGGTCGGGGGTGTCGGTGAAGGAGATCTGCATCGCGGCGTTGCTGAGCACCGGCTTGCCCTTCTTCTTGATGGGCTCCCGGAAGGTTCGCTTCACCCTCTTGATCTTGCCCTTGACCCTCTTCTTCACCTTCCTGGTGACGAACTTGAATGTGTAGTGCAGCCGCAGCTGCTTGGCCCGAGCGGCGAAGCCTCCAGAGCCGGCATCAGCGCAGGTGTCCTGGGTCTGAATGCTCATCGGACCGATCTTGCGGTCGCCCAGGCGGGTGTTCTGCTTGTTCAGGTTCTGGGCGATCTGCCCGAAGTTCCAGTCAGAAACGTCCTGTGGGGCGAGACCGGTCCGCTTCCCGGCGCCGACGGGGTTAGTCGCGACGGTCGACGTGAAGCCGAAGTTCCACCCCCGCAGCAGCGGGAAGGCCTTGGGGAAGTTGGTCTTCCAGGGGGGGCGGCCGGGGTCGGTGACCCGCCCCGAGTTCCAGTCGGCCTGCTCGTAGTCGGTGAGCAGTGCGTACACGTTCGGATCGCTGATCCCCGAGAAGGCGTAGCCCGCCTGGGCCGGGTCGAAGCTCATCCCGTTCAGGGCGATGATCCGGTTACAGGGGAACGTCGCCCGCAGACCGGCCGCGAGGGCGGCGGCGACATCCGATGTCATCGCCGGAAACTGGCCGCTGCCCGTGAAGCGGGTGTTGAGCACGAAGATGTCCTGGGGCCGGACTCGGCCGGACATGCCGCCATCGGGCTTCGTGTAGGTGTCCACGTTGCCCTGGGTGTTGATCCGGATCAGCATCGTGAAGGCGCCGGGCCCCGACGCCGCCGGGCTGAGGCCTTGGGGCTGCGCGGGGCAGCTGACCTGCGCCCGAGCCGTGGAGGGGCCGCCCCAAGCGGTCATGACCAGGAGCAGGACGAGCACCGACCCGCCGATCGCGAGAGCGATCAGCCTGCGGGCGTGCGAATGCCAATGCGAATGTGGGATGACTCCTGCCATGGGACGAGTGGCGCCAAGCTAACGACGCTCTTCCTCTCAACACGCGAGTCAGCTTGCAGTTGTGATTCGGTTCTGGACGAGACTCCCGAACGTCTCGATCGCCGCGCGCAGGTCCGGCTCCGCCGTGTCCTCCTCGGGCGAGTGGCTGACGCCGGCGATGGAGGGTGAGAACACCATCGCGGTGGGCAGGTGTGGCGCCATCGAGGCGGCGTCGTGGAGTGCGCCGCTCGGCAGCTCATAGGCGGTGCCGGTCACGCGCTCACACGCCTCGCGGGCGAGCCCCACCAGCTCAGGATCGAACTGGATCGGCTCGATCCTCCAGACCGGCTCCTCGGAGACCTCGCAGCCGCGCTCCTTGGCAGAGGCAGCGACGGATTCGCGTGCGGCCTCGAGCATGCGCGCCAGCGCATCGGCGTCGCGATTGCGCAGATCGACCACCATCGAGGCCCGGCCGGGCACCGCCGTCGGGATGCCGGGCTCGAAGCCGATCTCACCCACCGTGCCCACGCCACCCTCGCTGGTGGCGATCTCCTCGACCCGCAGCGCAGCCTCGGCGGCGGCCAGGCCGGCGTCGTGGCGGGCGTCCATCGGGGTCGTCCCGGCATGCGAGACGCGGCCCGTGATCAGGAAGCGGAGGCGCTCCACGCCGACGCAGCCGCTCACCGCCGCCGCGGTGATGCCCTCGGCCTCCAGGACGGGGCCCTGCTCGATGTGAAGCTCGAGGTAGGTGCCCAGGCGATCCAGCCGGGAGCGGCAGTCGAGAACGCGCTCCAGCTCGATCCCGTTCTCGGCGAGCACCTCCGGCGCGGGGCGGTCGGTCGCATCCCGTGCATCCGCCAGCTCGGCGGGCTCGAATGTGCCGGCGGCCGCGGAGCTGCCGAACAGGCTGCGACCGAAGCGCGCCCCCTCCTCATCCGCCCAGTCCACGAGGGCCAATGTCCGCGGCGGCGGCCCGTCGGCTCCGGCCCAGGCGCGCAGCACCCCGAGCGCGCCCATGACGCCCAGAGCGCCGTCGAGCCAGCCGCCGTTCGGCACCGAGTCCAGATGCGAGCCGACCGCAAGCGCAGGCTCACGCTCTCCGGACAGATAGGCCCAGGCGTTGCCCGCCTCGTCGATCTCGGGCTCGAGGCCGATCTCGCCCAGCAGCTCACGCAGGAAGCCACGCGCCATCCGCCAGCCCTCGCCCCAGCAGAGCCGCTGGGCCCCGGCGTCGTCGCTCGTCCGCCGGGCGAGCTCGCGCAGATCGGCGATTACTCTTCCGGCGTCGATGGTTCCCGGCTCCGCCATTAACGGGTTGCGCTTACGCGCACCCTCGCATCTACGCGCACCCTCGCATCTACCCCACACGCTCCCGGCGCAGCGCTTGCCCCAGGCAATGGGCACCGCCGCCGCCGAGGGTGAACATGTCGAGCTCGAGCTCGATGACATCGATTCCGCGGGCGCGCATCGCGTCATTGAGTTCGGTCGCGCCGGTGGCCGAGATCACACGTTCGTCGCCGATCGAAATTGCATTGACCCCGAGGTTGAAGGCCTGGCCCGCGCTCACCTCGATCAGGTCGAACCCCTTGGCGCGCAGCCACTCGACGGCCCCGGCGGGGAGGACCTCTGGGCAGATCGCGGCGAGCTTCGAAGCGAGCACTGCGACGAGGACGTCGATGTGGACGTAGCGCTCGGGGAACGGCTGCACCCGAGCCTCCCAACCGTCGTCCCGGTACCACGCGGCGAGCTGGTTGGCGGCAGCGTCCTGGGTCCGCGTCTCGCCCGAGCCGATCAGCACGACGCCCGGCTCGACGATCATCACGTCGCCACCCTCGAGCGAGCCGGCGGTGATCATCCCGCGGATCGGAATGCCCGCCTCCTGATGGAAGCGGATCGCGGCAGCGTATTCCCCGCGCCTCCACGGCTGTGCGAGCTGGGTGATCACGGTGCCGTAGGGGCCCATGGCGCTCGAGTCGCGAGCGAAGACCTGGTAGGGAAGGGCGGGGTCCGGCTCGAGGAAATGGCAGCGAACATCCGACTCCTCGTAGGCCGAAACCAGTGCATCGTGCTGGCGCGCCGCCCGCTCGCCGTCGAAGTCGAAGCCGGCCTCGAGTGTGGCGCGGGTGATCGCGCTGGTGACCAGCCAGCGGAAGTTCTCGGGGTCGCAAAGGAGCACGTCCTGCAACCGGCCGTATTCGGAGTCGACCCCCCAGGGGGCCTCCGGACCATTCACTCCCGCACCACCCTGATCGTCTGGAGGGTCCGGTCGCTCGCCCCGCGAACCAGGCCGCCGTGCGCGAGGGAGTCCGCGATGTAGGCGATCGTCGGGCCGGTGAGCCGCTCGCCGGGCAGGACGTTGGGAACACCCGGCGGATAGGCGGCCAGCGATTCGGCGGCGATTCGGCCTTCGGCCCGGTCGAACGGGACGACCTCCTGCGGGCCGAGGAATGCATCCCGCGGCGCCAGCTCGAGCGGCCCCCAGGGAGGGGGCTCGGCGAAGGTGCCTCGCTCCTCGATGTCGGCTGGGCGGATCTGCTCGACCGCGTGTCGCAGGCCCTCGACGAGTCGATCCGCCGGGGCGGTCGGCGCCTCGGCGATGCCGAAGACCGCGACGATCACGTTCTCGGAGAAGAGCTCGAGGATGATGTCGTCGTGCTCGCGCATCAGCTGCGCGATGCGGTGGCCGGTCGCTCCGGTGCCCCTGACGTCGACCGAGAGTCGCAGCGGGTCCCAGGCGGCGACGCTGGTTCGGCCGGCGAGGCGCTCGTCGAGCACGTCAAGGCCGGGGATCTCCCGGACTCGCTCCCGAGTTCTGGCCAGCATCGCGAGGGTGGCGTCGAGCAGCTCGTGGCCCTCGGTCACCGCGTAGCGCCGCGCCGCGTCCAGGGAGGCGGTCAGGAACGCGTTGGGGCTGGTCGACTCGACGAGGGTCACGGAGCGGTCGATCACGTCCTCGTCGATGTGTTCCCCGTCACCGAGGTGCAGGATCGCGGACTGGGTCAGGCTGCCGACGATCTTGTGCGTGCTGGAGAGGACGAGGTCGGCGCCGCAGCGAAGCGCCCCGGGTGGCAGGCCCTCGTGGAAGTAGAGGTGGGACCCCCAGGCCTCGTCCACGACCAGCGGGATGTCGCGGGCATGGGCGACCTCGGCGAGCTGCTCGATCCGCGCGGTCGCCCCGAAGTAGGTGGGCGAGACGAGCATGACCGCCTCCGCGTCCGGCTCCGCGTCGAGCGCGGCACCCAGGGCCTCGGGCGTGACGCAGTGGGCGATGCCGAGCTCCGGATCGATCTCGGGCGCGACGAAGGTCGGCCGTAGGCCGGAGAGCACCAGGCCGTCGATGATCGAGGAATGGACGTTGCGCTGGACGATCACCGGCCCGCGGTCGGGCGGTCCGGTTCTCAGCTTCCCGCTGGCGTGGGCGAGGGTCATGCAGATCGCGTGGTTTCCGCCGGAGGCGCCGTTGACCAGGAACCAGCTGCGCTCGGCGCCCCAGGCCTCGGCCGCGAGGCGCTGCGCGCGCTGGAATGGGGTCGGCTCGGGCCCGACGTCGATCCCCTCGATGCTGGGCGGGACGTCATGGAGGATGGCGGCCTCGCCGAGGGCGTCGGTCAGGCCGGGGTCGGCGCGGGTGCCCTTGTGCCCGGGGATGTGGAACCGCCCCGGGTTGCGAGCGACGTAGGCGACGAGTGCGTCGAGGTAGGGGGCTTCGCTTTGGTCGGCCATCCGGGCGGACCGAGTCTATTTAGGGGACCTAGGCGCCGTGAGGTGGCTCTCCGCCGGCGTACCGCGAGTACGGGTACCACCACTCCTTTGGGGCAACCTCGCTCTCGATGTGGACGTGCTTCGTCTCCTGAAACGCCTCCAGGCCCTCACGGCCCAGCTCCCGCCCCAGTCCGGACTGCTTGAAGCCCCCGAAGGGCCCGGCGTCGTTGTCAGTGAGCGGGTCGTTGAACCAGACGGTGCCCGCCTTCACCTCGCGCATGCACCGCAGGATGGTCTTGAAGTCCTCTGTGTAGATGTTCGCCCCGAGTCCGTATGGGGTCGAGTTGGCGAGCTCGATCGCCTCGTCGAGGCTCCGGACGCGGACGAGGGGCGCGACCGGGCCGAAGGTCTCCTCGCGCAGCAGATCGGTCTCGGCGGGGGCCCCGGTGACCACCGCGGGGGCGAAGAAGTGCCCCCGCTCCTGGCCCGCGCCGTCGCCACCCACCACCACCTCGGCGCCCGCGCCGACGGCGGCCTCCACCTGATCGGCCACCTTCTGGCGCTGGCTGGCGGACACCATCGGCCCGATGTCCGTATCGCTCTGCATCGGATCGCCGATCACCAGGCTCTTCGTGTAGTCCACGAAGGCGCTGCAGGTAGTCGTCGTAGACGTCGTCCAGCACGTAGAAGCGCTCCGCGCTCGTGCAGACCTGTCCCGAATTGAGGAACGCCGCCCAGGCGCCGCCCTTGGCGGCGACGTCGATCCGATCGGCGACGTCCGAGCAGACGATGAAGGGGTCCTTGCCGCCCATCTCCAGGTTGACCCGCGCCATCCGATCGATGCAGGCCTGGGCGACCTTCTTGCCGGTCGCCACCGAGCCGGTGAAGGCGACACCGTCCACCCGGGAATCACTCGTGATCGCCGCGCCCGCCTCCGGGCCGCCGGCGATCAGGTTGATCGCTCCGGCGGGGAGGTGGTCGAAGCAGGGGGCGAGCATCAGGGTGGAGAGCGGGGTGAGCTCCGAGGGCTTGCCGACGACCGCGTTGCCCGCCGCGAGGGCGGGTGCCAGCTTCCAGCCGAGCAGGAGCAGCGGGTAGTTCCACGGGACGATGCAGGCGACCACGCCGAGCGGCTCCTTGACGACGAGGCTGAGTTGGCTCGACTCGATCGGCGGAATCACCCGGCCGGCGGAGTCGCGGCCGATCTCGGCGTAGTAGTCGAAGCAGGCCGCCGTCCAGCCGACCTCGTCGGAGTTCTCGACCAGCGGCTTCCCGCCCTCGAGCGTCAGCACCTCGGCGAGCTCGTCCGTGCGCGCTCGGAGCCGCGTCGCGACCTCGTGCAGCATCTCCCCTCGCTCGACCGCGGGCGTCCGGGCCCACTCGCGAGAGACGTCTCGAGCGGCACCGATCGCGGCGTCGACCTGCTCGCCGCTCGGCGATCCCCACCGCGGCGACCGTCTCCTCGGTGTACGGGTTCTCCACCTCGAGAGCGTCGCCGTCCCCTGCGACCTGCTCACCGTTGATGAGCAGACGGGTTTCCAGCTCCGGCACGCGACGATCGTATTGGGCCGGGCGGCCGCCGCCGCGCGAAGCTCTCGCAGGAGCGGTAGGCGGTGGCCGCTGTCGGCCCCCACACCACCGCAAGGCGGGGAAGGACGGCCAGGGGGAGAAGGAAACCGGCCGCCCTATCCGCCCGCCTACGCCGAGGCTGAAACCCGGCGGAGGCGAGGCATCTTGATTATGTGGGCGGGCGCCGGAGTAGGGGGTCTCCGAACGCCCGCCCGCTGCCTCGACTCACGCACAGCGTACCCCTACCGGAACGCGTGTAAACGCACGCTTTCCGAAGAGGCCGCTATCAGCGGTTTTTTGCCGCCACGGCCCGCTGCAGTTGACCCTTGTTCATGCTGGAGCGGCCCTCGATCTTCAGGCGCTTCGCCCGGCTGGTCACGTAGCGGTACCCCTGCCACGGGCTGCGAAACCGCGGTTTGCGACCAAGGGAAGGTTGGGTAGCTACGCTTCGTGCGCGGTCACACCTCGATGTCCCTCAGGGGCGACGCAGCCACGGACGTCGAGGTCGCCGGCGAATGACAGAAGTTGCCTTGCCGGACAGCCATATGAACCAGACGCCCTCTCCCGGTTCCGGCGAGCAGCTTGCCGGTGAGCGACGGCTGTTGGAGCGCTACGCGGTGGACCACTCGCCGATCGTGCGGGAGGAGCTCGTCGATCGGTTCATGCCGCTCGCCCGGCGCCTTGCCGCGCGCTACGCCGGCGGGGCCGAGCCGTTCGACGATCTGGTCCAGGTGGCGAGCGTCGGACTGGTCAAGGCGATCGACCGCTTCGACCCCGAGCGCGGGACGGCGTTCTCAACCTTCGCCGTCCCCACGATCCTCGGCGAGCTCAAGCGGCACTTCCGGGACCGGGGCTGGTCCGTGCACGTCCCCCGCGACGTACAGGAGCGCATCCTCAAGGTCGAGCGCGCGATGGCGGAGCTGCCGGCCAAGCTCGGGCACACGCCGACCGTGCACGAGATCGCCGAGCGCATCCAGGCCACCGACGAGGAGGTCCTGGAGGCGATGCACGCCTCCCAGGGCCACCACGCCGTCTCGCTCGACGCGACCTCTTCGACGGGAGACGGGGACGAACCCGGGCCGCTGCGCGACCGGATCGGCTCGGAGGACCTCGCTTTCGACACGGTCGAGTACGGGGAGGCGATCGGGCCGGTGCTGAAGGAGATCTCGGAGCGCGACCGCAAGGTTTTGCACCTGCGATTCGTCGAGGACCTGACTCAGAGCGAGATCGCCGACCAGGTCGGCGTCTCGCAGATGCACGTCTCGCGCATCCTGCGCGCCACCATCGAGAAGCTCAGGCAGCGGATACCCGACGAGGAGTAGGACGGAGCGGCCCGGTGGCCGCTACTGCGTCACCTTGAACTCCAGGAACTCCGCGGCCTCGCCCTCGGAGGTCTTCGCCCTTCGTGACCTCCATTTGGCTGGCGAGCGAGCGCAGCGAGCCGGCGCCCGGGAGTTCCATCTCGCCCAGGATCCTCTCTCCGCCGCCCTCGACGAGTGGTCCCACCCGCACATCGAGCGTGCCGTCGCCGTCCTTGATCGAGATGCCGACTCGGCCATCGGCGAACTCGCCGCCACCCGACGAGGAGACCGCGTCGCCGAGCAGGACGGTGTCGGCCAGGCGGTCAACCGAGAAGTCGGCCCTGGCGGCGAGCGCGCCGATCACGCGGGCGAGCACCGGCTTCACCATCTCGCCGGGGGTGATCGCAAGCTCGAGCTCCTCCGGGACCTCGGCGGAGTTGCCGTTGCCGCCGAACTCCGCGCGCTCGTAGGCGAAGCGAATCGTGGTCCGGCTGCCGTGTCCAGCGCCGCCGCTGATCTCGAAGCTGTCCGAGAGCGCCGCGATCAGCGGCAGACCGAGCCCGAGGGACGGGTCGCCCTCGTTCGCGCGGGGTCGGAACCCCTTGCCGTGGTCCGCGACCTGGACCTCCAGCTCGCCCGAGCGGGGCTCGGCCGTCACCTCCAGCGGCCCCGATCCGTCCTCGTAGGCGTGGAGCACGACGTTGTTGCACGCCTCGGAGACGACCGTCTTCAGGTCGGCGATCCTGGAGGCCGAGAGTGCAAGCGCCTCGCCGAGCCCGGCGACGGCCTGGCGGACGACGATGACGTTCTCGGCGGTTGCCGGAAGTGTCAGCCGGAGCTCGCGCCGCGGTCAAGGCGGCGACTTCCCGGAGTTGCCCGAGGCCGCTGTGACGGCCTCCTCCCGATGGGCGTGCACGGGAAGCTCGGTCCGCAGGCCGGTGACCTCGAGAACGCGGTCAACGGCGTCGGAGCCGCTCGAGCGGGCAACGGCGAAGCCGATCTTCGCCTCGGAGGCCCGCCTGCGCCCGTCCAGGATCACTCCGAGGATGGACGAGTCGATGAAGGTGGCGGGCGAGAGGTCGACGACCGTCGGGGTGCCCTCGTCGAGCAAGCCGTCGAGGCGGCGCCGCAGAGTGGGCGCCGTGCTGAGGTCATGCTCGCCTGAGATCGTAAGCACTGCCAAACCTGAATCCTTCCGCTCGAGCGCGAGCTCCCCCGTTCGCACACCGGCGGAAATACCTCGATCTGGGCTCACTCAAACCTCCTGCTCAGGGCGGACGGAGGCGAGTCGGTCCGCGCGCCGCTGCTGCCACACCGTGAAGACCATCGCGAGCACGGTCACCGTGAAGAGCATGGTGGCGATGATGTAGACCTGCACCGGGATGCCGCGCTGGGCGGCGCCGAAGATGTAGAGGGGGAACGTCACCTCGGTACCCGCGGTGAAGTTCGAGACCACGAAGTCGTCGATCGAGAGGGCGAAGGCCAGCATCGCGCCCGCGATGATCCCGGGCCAGATCAGCGGCAACGTGACCTTGCGGAAGGTCGTCAACGGGTCGGCACCCAGGTCCTGGGCCGCCTCCTCGAGGCTGCGGTCGAAGCCGATCAGTCGTGAGCGCACGACGATCACGACGAAGCTGATGCAGAACATCACGTGGGCGATGAGGAGCGTCGTGAAGCCGAGCGAGAGCCCGTAGATCAGGAACATCGATAGCAGCGAGGCGCCGAGCACAACCTCGGGCGTGGCGGTGGGGATGACGATCAGGTAGTTCGAGGCGCGGCGGCCGAAGAAGTCGTAGCGGACCAGAGCGAGCGCGATCATCGTCCCGAGCACGGTCGAGATCAGGGTCGCCAGGGCGGCCAGCCGCAGGCTGACGAGGAGCGCGTTGGTCAGCTCCGTGATCTCGAACGGATGGGCCCAGTGGGAGAGGGTGAAGCCCTGCCAGGTGAAGTTGAACTTGCCTGCCGGGTCGTTGAACGAGAAGACGACGATCAGCGCGATCGGGATCAGCATGTAGGCGATCGCCAGCGCCGCCGTAGATCACGATCGCGTGCTCGCGCAACCACTTCCAGGCGCGGGAGCCGACGGAGAGGCGGCGGGTCTGCAGGGTGGCGGCGTGAGCTTCCATCAGCTATTCCACGACGTCCGCGCCGCCGATCTCCTCACCCATCAGCGCCTCCGACCCTGCGAAGCGGATGTAGATGAAGACGAGGGCCAGGATCGCCGCCATCAGGATGAACGAGAGCGCCGCGGCGGCCGGATAGTCGGTCTGCTTCAGGTAGAGCGACTGGATGACGTTGCCGATCATGGCCTGCCTGGCGCCGCCCAGGAACTGGGCGTTGATGTAGTCGCCGGTCGCAGGGATGAAGGTGAGCAACGTGCCGGCGACGACTCCCGGCATCGAGAGGGGCAGCGTGACCTTGAGAAACGCCTTGCGGGAGGAGGCGTAGAGGTCCTTCGCCGCCTCGATCAGGCTGGCGTCCATCCGCTCGAGGCTCGCGTAGATCGGCAGGACCATGAAGGGCAGGAAGTTGTAGGTGAGTCCGGCGATCACGGCCGGGGTGGTCGCCAGCAGACGCCCGTCGTTCGAGATCACCCCGAACGTCTGCAGCGTGTTCACGACGAACCCGTTGTCGGACAGGATCGTCTCCCAGGCGAGGGTCCGGATCAGGTAGGTGGTGAAGAACGGGGCGATCACCGCCAGCAACATGGCGTTCTTCCAGCGGCCGCCGCGGAAGGCGATTGCATAGGCGAGCGGGTAGGCGATCAGCAGGGCCAGGATCGTCGCCACGGCCGAGTACTCGAACGCCCGCACGAACTGCGTGCCGTAGGCGCTGATCGCGTCGCTGTAGTTCGAGAAGCTCCAGTCGAACTGGAACTGGGGGAAGATCCCCGACTCCAGCGAGAGCCGCCCCATGAAGTACAGGGGGACGACGAAGAAGAGGATCAGCCAGAGGATCCCCGGGCCGAGCAGCCCATATGGAATGAGGCGGCGACGGAGAGCCACTATGCGCGGGTTACGCATCAGACTCTCCGCCGCCAGGCCTCAAACAGTGTTCCGCCTCAGCCGTTGAGGACGCCTTCGAACGCCCTGGTCACGGTCTGCTCCTCCTGGCCCGTCAGGTTGGGCTGGTTGGTGCACTTGCTGGTGTACTGATCCGTCGGGAAGATCAGCGGATCGTTCACGAGATCAGGGTTGCTCGTCTGGAAGAGCTCCCGGACACCGTCGACCGGCGTGACATAGCTGTTGTACGCCGCGATCGGTGCCTGGTTCTTCGGGTCGTAGACATAGTTCATCCACGCCTCTGCCGCCGTCGGGTTCGGCGCCCCGACGGGGATCTCCATGTTGTCCGACCAGAGGATGCAGCCCTCCGTCGGCATCCTGAACTCGATGTTCGGGTTGTCAGCCTGGAGCTGCACGGCGTCGCCCGACCAGCCGATGATCGCCGCAACGTCGCCGTTGGCCATGTCTCGCGTGTAGTCGTTGCCGGTGAAGCGCCGAATCTGCCCGGACGCGACCGCCTGCTTGAGCTTGTCGATCGTGTCCAGCCAATCCTGTTCGGTGGCGTTCGCCGGGTCGATTCCGTCCGCCTTCATCACCAGCGGCACGGTGTCGCGCATCTCGGTGAGCATCTCGACCTTGCCCTTGTACTGCGGATCGAACAGGTCGCTGATCGAGTGAACATTCGGGGCCAGCTGGGTGTTGACGATCAGGCCCGTCATCCCGCTCTGCCACGGGACGGAGTACTTCCGGCCCGGGTCGAAGCTGACGTTCTTGAGGTTGTCGCGAATGTTCGCCTCGACGTTCGGGATGCCGGCCGGGTCCAGGTTCTGGACGTAGCCCAGGTCGTGCATCTTCTCGGCCATCCAGTCGGTCATCACGATGATGCTCCGCCCGCCTGACTGACCCTTGGCGAGGAGCGGCTGCATCTTGGCGAAGAACTCCTGGTTGTCGTTGATGTCCTCGATGTAGTCCACCTTGACGCCGGTTGCCTGCTCGAAGTTCGGCACCGTCTGCTTGTCGATATAGAGCGGCCAGTTGGAGACCGTCATGTCGCCGGAGGGCGGCGGCTGGTACTTCACGGTTTCGACCTTCTCGGTTCCGCCACCTCCCTCGATTCCGCCACCTCCACCGCACGCCGCGAGCGCCACCGCGGCGCCCAGGGCGACGACGCCCAGTCCCAGGGCCTTCGCCCTCTGCGTGAGTCTCACTTTTGAGTTCCTCCTTGTCATGTTCAAGCCGATTCGGCCGCCGCTACCGGCGCCGCTCCATTTGTCTTGGACTCCCTCACCACGTGCATGTGCTCCGGAGCCCAGGAGAGCTGCACCTTCGCTCCTCCGCCCGGAAGCCGCTGCCGCTCGGCCTCGTCCGTGTTCGGCACGAGAACCGTCATGCGAACCTCCCCCGGAAGCTGAACGATCAGCTGCGTCGAGGTCCCCAGATAGAGCGAGCTCTCGACCAGTCCCTCGACGCTGGGCTGGTCTCCATTGCCCGAGCCGATCGTGAGCTTCTCGGGCCGCACCACCGCGTGACAGCGCTCGCCCGGGTTGAAGCCTTCCACGTCGGTGTGGACCTGGACACCGCTGTCGAGCTCCACCTCGCCCCTCTCGCCGCTCTTGCGGACGGTGCCCGGCATCAGGTTCGAGACTCCGATGAAGCCGGCGACGAAGGTGGTGCTCGGGCGGTCGTAGACCTCCTCCGGATCGCCGATCTGCTCGATCCGGCCCTGATTCATCACCGCGATCCGGTCGGACATCGTCAGCGCCTCCTCCTGGTCATGGGTGACGTAGACGAAGGTGATGCCGACCTCGCGCTGGATCTTCTTGAGCTCCACCTGGAGGCCCTTGCGCAGCTTCAGGTCGAGCGCCCCGAGCGGCTCGTCGAGCAGCAGCACCCGCGGCAGGTTGACCAGGGCTCGGGCGAGAGCGACCCGCTGCTGCATGCCGCCGGAGAGCTGCGCCGGACGCCGGTTCGCCTCGGCCGCCAACCCGACCCGCTCCAGCTCCTCGCGGACCCGCCGGTCGGTCTCACCCTTGTCGACGCCCTTACGGCGCAGTCCGAAGGCGACGTTCTCCTTGACGGAGAGGTGCGGGAAGAGCGCGTAGCTCTGGAAGACGGTGTTGGTGGGGCGCTTGTGGGGCGGGATCCCCAGCATGTTCTCGTCGTCGATGGCCAGGCGGCCGGCGGTGACGTCCTCGAAGCCGGCGATCATCCGCAGGGTCGTCGTCTTGCCGCAGCCGCTGGGGCCGAGCATGGTGAAGAACTCACCCTCGGCGATGTCCAGGTCGATGGCGTCGACCGCCGTCAGCTCGCCGAAGCGCTTGGTGACGGAGTCGAGGACGACGCAGGGGGGATGGGGCGTGGTGGTGACCCCCTCCATCAGGGCCTGACGACCAGCACGGGCGTCTCGGAGAAATGAACCAGCTTGTACGCGTTGGAGCCGACGATTGCGCCCTTGAGAGGGGACTCCCCGTGGCTACCCACGACGATCATCCGGGCATCGTGGCGCTTCGCGACGGTGATCAGCGCCTCGTAAGCGTGCTCGTTGACAAGCTCAATGGAGCTCTCAACGTTCGCCGATTCGGCGGTCTCGAGGGCCTCCTGGGTCACCTTGCGGGCGAATTCCTCCACCGCTTTCCGCTGCTCGGGCACCTCGCCGCCGCCGTATCCGCCCGGAGCGTCGCCGAAGACGATCACGACGCTGTCACCGAGGGCCTTGGCGAACTCGAGCGCGTGGCTCAGCGCCGCCTTCGAGGAGTCAGAGCCGTCATAGCCGACGATTATCTCGCTCATTCGCTTCGTCCTCAGTCCGACATTACGGACGCTTCGCCCTTGACGGTCCCCTCGAGGATCCCGGGGTCGGCCGTCTCCCACTTGCGCTTGAAGAACTTCGGGTAGGCGAAGTTGGCGAACACCAGGAGGACGACGCCGATGAGTATCCCGCCCACGCCGATCGCGACCGGAGTCCCCACTCCCAGGAAGCCACCCGAGTAGTTGACGTCGGTGCTCGTGGTCTTGTAGTCGAGGAAGGCCTTGACGAAGATGAAGGTCAGCATCGCCCCGCCCAGGAAGGGCGCAACCCCCACCATGATGAAGTTCTTCAGGCTCTTGAAGATCTCCTTGCGGTAGTAGACGCAGCAGGCGAAGCCGGTCAGGCCGTAGTAGAAGGCGATCTGGAATCCGATCCCGGTGATCGAGTCGTTGAGCACGTTCTGGCTGACGTTGATGATCAACAGCGTCCAGACGAGCGACACGGCGCCCATCACCAGCGTCGAGACGTCGGGCGTCAGATAGCGCGGGTGGATCCGTCCGAAGATCTTGGGGATCGAGCCGAAGCGGGCCATCGACAGGGTGGTCCTGGCGGTCGGCAGGATGGTCGTCTGCGTCGACGCCGAGGCAGAGGTGAGCACCGCGATGATCAGGATCTTGTCCAGCGGCGAGCCCAGCACCGGTCCGCCGAGGGCGCTGAGGACGTCATCGCCATGGTGCTTCAGGAAGGTGGTGCCCGCGTAGGCCTGGGCCGCCGTGGCCACGACCACGTAGATCAGCACCAGCAGGATCGTGCTCATGACTGCGGCACGCCCTGGCCCGTTGGCGCTGTCCTTGGATTCCTCGTTGACGCAGACGCCGCTGTCCCAGCCCCAGTAGATGAACACCCCCAGGAGGACGCCGTCGATCAAAGCGGTGGTGCCTCCGTGGAGGGTGAAGGGGTTGAACCAGTCGGCCTGGACGTGGAAGCCGCCCGGATCGCCGAAGTACACCTTGGCGAGCGCGACCGCCGCGAACAGGCCCAGTGCCGCGATCTCGGCGGCGAGCAGGAAGTACTGGGTGCGAGCCGAGAGCTCGATGCCGATGTAGCAGATCGCGGTCATCACGATGATCCAGATCGCGGCGACGATGCTGACGTCGAGAAGGTTGGTCGCGGCCGCGTCGAGTCCGAAGAGCAGGAACGTGTAGACCCCGGCGATGTAGGCGAGAGCCGCCATGACGACGACATCGGCGACGACGATCGTCCAGCCGGTGAGCCAGCCGAGCCGCGGCCCCATCGCCCTGGTCACCCAGGTGAAGCTGGTGCCGCAGTCCGGGTCGGCCCTGTTCATGTAGTAGTAGGCGGCGGCGATCAGCAGCATCGGGATGAAGGAGACGATCATCACGGCCGGCGCGTGGAACCCCATCCCGTGGACCGCGACCACGAACCCGAGCGTCGCCGCGAGGCTGTATCCAGGCGCGGTCGACGCCACGCCGATCACCAGGTTGGACACCCAGCCGAGGGCGCCTGTCTTCAGGCCCTTCTGACCCGCCCCCGCCCCCTCCGGGTCGCTTGCCGGAATCGGGACCGCCGCGCTCTCCAAATTCTCTCCTTCCCGCAATCCAGCCGTGACCCCTGTCGAGGTCCCGCCTGGCCACGTCGACCCGGATTGGCCGCCGCGGAGGCCCGAGCCTAAGAACCACGACGAATCGTCGCAAGGGGCGAAAGCCCTAAAACATCGGGCGCCGCGTTGTACAAGTCGTACAAGCCGCTCGGCGGCTGATTTCACACAATTCCGCTTGTGACGCCGAGCCGCTGGGGGTAGCGTTGTACGGGGAGGCTAGAGAACGGAGGAGACGGATGGCAGCACCGACGAGCGCCCCGCAGCACGCTGACCTGGACTCAGGAGCCCTGCAGGAGCAGGCGCGGAGGCATCTCTGGATGCACTTCACGCGGATGGGCTCCTTCGGGCCCGACCACGAGGTCCCGATCATCGTGCGTGGCGAGGGCTGCTACGTCTGGGACGACCACGGCAACCGCTATCTGGACGGGCTCTCCGGCGCTCTTCTGCGTCAACTCCGGCCACGGACGGGCGGAACTCGGCGACGCGATGGCGGCCCAGGTCCGCGACCTCGACTTCGTCACGGTCTGGAGCTATGCGCACCCGCGTGCGATCGAGCTCGCGACCCGTATCGCTTCGCTCACACCCGGCGACCTGAACCGCGTCTTCTTCACCAACAGCGGCTCGGAGGCGGTGGAGTCCGCCATCAAGCTCGCGCGCAGCTACCACCGCACCAGGGGAAACGGGCAGAAGACCAAGCTGATCGCCCGCGAGGTCGCCTACCACGGCACCACGCTCGGGCGCTCTGAGCGCGACCGGGATTCCGGCGCTGCGCACCAACTTCGAGCCGCTCGCCCCCGGTGGCATCCACGTTCCCAACACGCTCAGCTACCGCTGGCCGGCCGACAGGGACCCGCTCTGGGCGGCGGACCAGATCGAGGAGGCGATCGAGTTCGAGGGGCCCGAGACGGTCGCGGCGGTGATCCTCGAGCCGCTGCAGAACGCCGGCGGCTGTATCCCCCCGCAGGAGGGCTACTTCGACCGCGTGCGGGAGATCTGCGACCGCAACGACGTCCTGCTGATCTCCGACGAGGTGATCTGCGCCTGGGGCCGCCTCGGCCACTATTTCGGCTGCCAGCGCTACGGCTTCCAGCCGGACATCATGACCGTCGCGAAGGCACTGACCTCGGCCTACGTGCCGATGGGCGGGATGATCGTCTCGGACCGGGTCTTCGAGCCCTACTCGGAGGGCACGTCCATGTTCTCGCACGGCTCGACCTTCGCCGGGCATCCGGTCGCGGCGGCCACCGCGATGGCGAACCTCGACGTCTTCGAGCGCGAGGACCTCTGCGGCCACGTCCGCGCCAAGGAGGACGAGTTCAGGGCGGCGCTCGAGTCGCTCTATGACATCCCGATCGTCGGCGACGTGCGCGGCGACGGCTACTTCTACGCGATCGAGCTGGTCAAGGACCAGGAGACGAAGGAGTCCTTCAACCACGAGGAGTCCGAGAGCCTGCTGCGCGGATATCTCTCCGGCGAGCTCTACCGCCGCGGGCTGATCTGCCGCGCCGACGACCGCGGCGACCCCGTCGTGCAGCTCTCACCGCCCCTGATCGCCGACACGGAGCAGTTCGAGGAGATCGTGGACGTCCTTCGACCGACCCTTGAGGAAGCAGCCCGGCGCGTGGGCAAGGGCGGCGATGAAGCGCTCGCACAGCCCGGGGCCCGCCTAGGACACTGATGCTCACCATCGAGAGCCTCACCGCCGAGCTCGGCCTGAAGGTCTCGGCCGGGGATGGGGCGGCGGGCGAGAGCGAGATCCGCTGGGTGCACATCACCGAGCTGCTGGACCCGACGCCCTGGCTGTCGGGTGGGGAGCTTCTGCTGACGACGGGGATCAGGCTGGAGAACGCGGAGAAGCAGCGGAAGTTCATCCGGCTGCTCGCGGACTCGGGCGTCGCCGGGCTCGGCTTCGGGACCGGCTTCGACCACACCAAGATCCCGAAGGCGGTTCTGAGCGAGGCGAAGGCGTGCCAGTTCCCGGTCTTCGAGGTGCCCTACGAGACCCCGTTCATAGCGATCACCGAGGCGGCGTTCAGCCGCCTGGTGAACGAGCAGTACGACGTGCTCTCCCGCGGGATCGCGGTGAACGAGCGCCTCGAGCGGCTCGTTCTCCAGGGCGGCGGCCTCGACGAGATCGCGCGCGAGATCGCCGCCGCGGTGGGCGGCAGCTCGGTCGTGCTCGACGCGCGCGGCGAGATCCTGGCGAGCGGCGGGCGCAAGCTCCCCGAGTACCTGGTCGACGCGATCCGCGAGGAGGTGCAGCCCCGCGGGACGGCCGCCGCGCCCTTCGTGCCGAGCCAGACCGATCTGCGCGGCCGGGCGCTGGCCCATCCGGTCTCGCCGCGGGCCGGCGCCGCCGAGGCCTGGCTGGTGGTCGTCCGGCGCTCCGGTGAGCTCGGGGACTTCGAGCGGCTCTGCGTCCAGCAGGCTGCGATCGTGGTCGCACTCGAGCTGATGCGGGAGCGGGTCGCCAGGGAGACCGAGCGGCGCCTCTCGGGCGAGGTGCTCGCGGCGACGCTCTCGGGGCGGCTCGCCGCCGACGATGTCCGGGACCGTCTTGCGCCCTTCGGCATAGGCGAGCGTGCCGCTGGTCCTCGCCTTCGAGCTCGGCGACGCGGCCGCGGGCGAGTCGACACTCGGCGAGTTCCTCGCGAGCCAGAACCGCCCCGCGGTGGTCGCGCCGCACGCGGCCGGGCGCCGCGAGCTGCTCTGCGCGATCGTCGACGGGGGCAAGGGAGATCCTTTCGAGCTGGCGACCCAGGCCCGTTCCGCGCTGGAGTCGGTGCACGGCCCCACCCGCGCCGCCACCAGCCGCTCCCTGCCGACCGAGCGGGTCCGCCACTCCTTCCACGAGGCGCGCTGCGCCCTGGAGGCGACCGGGTTCGCCAACGGCGCCGCCCCCGAGGTCGCCTCCCATCGCGACCTCGGAGCGTTCACGCTGCTGCTCTCGGTGCAGGACGCCGAGGCCCTCCGCCTCTATTGCGAGAGCGTGCTCGGGCCGATCGAGGACTCCGACGAGCGCTATGCCGGGGAGCTGCTTCGCTCGCTGGAGGCCTACATCGATCGCAACGGGCACTGGGAGCGAGCGGCCGGCGACTGCTACTGCCACCGGCACACCCTGCGCTACCGGATCAAGCGAATCGAGGAGCTCACCGGCCGAGACCTGAGCCGCGCCAACGATCGGGTCGAGCTCTGGCTCGCGCTGCGGGCGAAGGAGCTGATCGCGTCGTGAAGGTCGCCGTCCTCGGAGCCGGTGGGACGATCGCGCCCGCGATCGTCCGCGACCTGGGGGAATCCGAGGAGGTCACCGAGATGCGCCTCCTCGACCTCGATCTGGACCGCGCCGAGGCGGTGGCGAACGAGCACGGGGGCGGTAAGGCCGAGGCGCGCCGGGCCGATGCCACCGGCGACCTGGCCGACCAGCTCGAAGGGGTCGAGGTGCTCGTCAACTCGGCCTCCTACCGGATCAACCTGGCCGCGATGCGCGCCTGCCTCGACGCCGGCTGTCACTACATGGACCTGGGCGGCCTCTACCACGTGACGGCCGAGCAGCTCGAGCTCTCCGAGGAGCTTCGAGGGGGCGGGGCTGCTGGCGCTGCTCGGGATCGGCTCGGCACCCGGCAAGACCAACCTGCTCGCGGCCCGGGCGCTGCGCGACCTCGAGGGCAGCCCCTCGTCGATCTCGGTGCTGGCCGGCGGCCGCGACCTCGACCCGCCCGACGGGCTCAGCTTCCCCTACGCCATCCAGACCCTGCTCGACGAGATCACGATGCCGCCGATGGCGCTGGTCGACGGCAAGGCCCGTGAGCTCGAGCCGCTGCAGGCCGGCCCGACCGCGGACTTCGGCGAGCCGATCGGCGAGGGGGAGACGATCTTCACCCTGCACTCGGAGGTGCTCACCTTCGGGGGCAGCTTCGACTGCCCGAACGTGACCTTTGCGCTCTCGTTGTCACCCAA
Source organism: uncultured Solirubrobacterales bacterium (assembly GCA_963777575.1). Lineage (GTDB taxonomy): Bacteria > Actinomycetota > Thermoleophilia > Solirubrobacterales > 70-9 > DASUPK01. The sequence goes on from CAVZRH010000009.1 coordinate 147,862, forward strand.
GGTGCTCGAGAGCCTGGAGAAGCTGCGGGGGGCGAGCGAGGAGCGGATTGCCGAAGTTGCGCGCTCTGCTTCGCCCCCCTCAGCAAACACCGTCTCCGTCCACATCGTCGAGATGACCGGAGAGGAAAGCGTGATCCGCGCCCGCAGCGTCACGCCGCCGAACGAGGCCTGGGGCCTCGGAGGCGGCATCGTCTCGACCGCTTCGCCCGCGGCCGCCGCCGTCAGGCTGCTGGCCCGGGGTTCCATCGAGCGGCGGGGGGCGCTGCCGCCGGAGAGCTGCATCGAGCCCGACGAGATGTTCCGTGAGCTCGAGGGACGCGGCATTCGCTTCGACTTCACGAGCGCTCGCGTCGAGGAGACGGCGTTCTGATGAGGGTCGGGGTTCCCACGGAGATCAAGGAGGACGAGTACCGCGTCTCCCTGACCCCGGCGGGTGCGCGGGAGCTCCGCGAGCACGGCCACGAGGTCCTGCTCCAGGCGGGGGCCGGCGACGGCAGCGCGATCCCGGATGACGCCTACGCCGCCCAGGGCGCGGAGATCCTCCCCGACGCCGCCGCGGTCTTCGACCAGTCGGACATGGTGCTCGGGGTGAAGGAGCCACAGCCGGGCGAGGTCGAGATGCTGCGCCCAGACCACACGCTGTTCACCTACCTGCACCTGGCACCGGCGCCCGAGCTCACCAAGGCCCTGCAGTCGAGCGGTGCGACCTGCGTCGCCTACGAGACCGTCGAGGACTCGCAGGGGCGCCTGCCTCTGCTCGCCCCGATGAGCGAGGTCGCCGGGAAAATCGCTACGCAGGCGGGCGCCTTCTTCCTCGAGAAGCCACTCGGCGGCCGCGGCATCCTGCTCGGCGGCGTGCCGGGGGTGGCTCCGGCGAACGTGATGGTCATCGGTGGCGGCGCCGTCGGGATGCATGCGGCGTTCATCGCGATCGGGATGGAGGCCGACGTCTTCGTCTACGACGTCTCGCTCGACAAGCTCCGCGAGCTCGATGTCGCCTTCGGCGGGCGCGCGTCGACGGTCTACTCGTCGACTCTCGCGATCGAGGAGATGCTCCCGCGGGCCGATCTGGTGATCGGGGCTGTGCTCGTTCACGGTGCGCGGGCGCCGTACGTCGTGCGCCGCGACCAGCTCAAGCTGATGAAGCGCAATGCTGTGCTGGTGGACGTCGCGATCGACCAGGGTGGCTGTTTCGAGACCTCACACCCCACCACGCACCGCGACCCGGTCTTCGAGGTGGAGGGGATCACCCACTACTGCGTCGCCAACATGCCCGGGGCGGTGCCGATCACCTCGACCTACGCACTTACCAACGCCACGCTGCCGTATGTCCTGGCGCTGGCCGATCACGGCGTGACCGAGGCCGCGCGGCGAGACCCGGGCCTGAGGCTCGGGATCAACGTCGCCGCGGGCTCTGTCACGCACCCCGCCGTCGCCGAAGCCGTCGGCGTCGAGCACACGCCCGTCGAGGACGTGCTCGGCAGCAAGCAGAAAGTCTGACACGAGCGGAGCTCGCCGACGATGCGCTACTTCGCGACGCGGATCAACTTCTTGTTGACGAACTCGTCCATCCCGTACGGGCCGAGCTCGCGTCCGAAGCCGGAACGCTTGACGCCCCCGAACGGCAACTCGGCGCCGTCAAGAAGGACGCCGTTCACGAAGACCATGCCGACCTCGATGTCGTTGGCGACGCGGTCGCCCTGCTCGGGGTCGGTCGTGAAGACGTAGGAGCCGAGGCCGAACGGCGTGTCGTTCGCGACCCGGACCGCCTCCTCCTCGGACGAGACCCTGTAGACGCTCGCGACGGGCCCGAAGAACTCCTCCCGGTAGGCGTCGCTCTCGGGGCTGATACCGGTGAGGACCGTCGTGCCGAAGAAGTTGTCCTTCCGGTCACCGTCCAGAACGGCCTCGGCGCCCTGGGCTTCGCGCGGTCGATCTGGTCCTGAAGGCGCTCTGCCGCGGTCGACGACGAGAGTGGCCCCATCGCCGAGTCCTGGACCGGATCCCCGGGCTCCACCTCCTTCATCTTCTCCGTGAACTTCGCGAGGAAGTCGTCATAGAGCTCGTCGACGACGATGAAGCGCTTCGCGGCGTTACACGACTGGCCCGTGTTGTCGAGGCGCACCTGCACCGCGGCGTCGACGACCTCGTCGAGGTTCTGGGTCGCGAGCAGATGAACGGGTCGGAGCCTCCCATCTCGAGGACGACCTTCTTCAGGTTCCGTCCGGCGACCTCGGCAACGGCGGTGCCCGCTCGCTCGAGCCGGTGACCGAGACACCGCGGACGCGCGGGTCGGGGATCACCTTCTCGGCGATCTGCTCGTGTGTCGCGAGATCGTCTGGTAGGCGCCCTCCGGGAGGCCGACGTCGTCGTACATCTTCTGGATCGCCTCGGCCGACTCCGGGCACTGGGGCGCTGGCTTCAGCAGGATCGGGTTGCCGACGATCAGGTTCGGTCCCGCGAAGCGGGCCACCTGGTAGTAGGGGAAGTTCCAGGGCATGATTCCGAGCAACGGCCCCATCGCCGAGCGGCGGATCACCGCCGTGCCCTCGCCCGCAAGCAACTTGATCGGCTCGTCCTTGAGGAAGTCCTCAGCACGGTCGGCGTAGTACCCGTAGATGTCGCCGCAGAAGTCGACCTCGCCGAGGGCCTGCTCCATGGGCTTGCCCATCTCCTTCACGATGAAGGCGGCAAGGTCCTCACGTCGCTCGAGGTGGAGTTCGCCGAGGCGCTTGATCTTCTCGGCGCGCCGGCAGCGGAGAGTGAACTGAGCGCGTCACGCGCCTCCCAAGCCCTGGCGATAGCGGCGTCGACTCGCCGTCGAGATCTCCGGGTACTCCTCAAGCTTCTCGCCGGTGGCTGGGTTAACGACCGCGTACATGCTCAACTTGATCGACCTCCTCGTCGCTCTCCTCGGGCTACGGCCCGAGGACCTCTCTGGAGCCGAGTCTACCCCCGGCGACTTCGCCAGGATGCTGAATCACGCGTCGAGCTCACTCCAATCCGGCGGAGGGGCCAGGGTCTGACAGCCTCTGCTCATGACCTCGGACGGCCTCACGATCTCGCTCGATCACGTCGTCATCCAGGTCAGCGACTGGGAGCGCTCCAGCGCGTTCGACCGCGACGTGCTCGGGGCCCAAGTGGTCGAGCACGGCGCCGGGATCGCCTATCGGTTCGGGGAGCAGCAGCCGACCTGCCGCGGCACGGCGTGGAGGCGGAACCGGTGTGCGTCGCGGGCGCCGGAGCCGGACCTCGACGCGGCTGATCCAGGACGAGCGATCTTCGGCCCGGTGATCACGGTCCGGTCGTCGAGGACGAGGCGCAAGGCGCTCGAGTGGGCCAACGGCGATCCCGACGGGCTCGCTGCTGCATCAGTGCGGACCGAAGGACGTCGGCCGCGGCGATGCGGGTCTCGACGGCGCTCAGTTGGCTGCGTCTGGGTCAACGACGCACATGGCGCCGATCGTGCCGAGATCCCGCACGTCGGCTACCAGCAGTCCGAGCTCGAGGCGCTGCTCGGTCTACGCCTGCGCGGCCTCGACATCCAGCACGCGGTCCTCGAACCGCACGTCCAGCTTGGACAGGCCGCTCAGTCTCCTTTCGCTTGATCGCCCCCAACTGCTTCGCGAGCTGCCCGACGCCGAGGAGATGCAGGCCAGCAACGCGATGCAGGCCGGCCCCGCGATTTGAAGAAGGCGCCTCATCGCTCAGCGAGGGTCATGTGAGGCCCGGCAGAGCTACTTCGCGCGCTGGCAGTAGCCGTAGGCGGTGAGGCTCGCCGGGGCCGAAGTAGCCGAACGCGTTCGCGGTCGTCGTGTCGTCGTTGTTGATCGAGTTGCCCGCGTAGAAGGCGTTCCGCGAGTCGAGCGCGAAGCCGGTCGTCGTCAGGCGAAGGTTGCCCGGGCAGCTTCGGCGTGGTCGCCGAGCCGTTGGCTCCCTGTGCGACCGGCGCCGGAGCCGAAGAGACCTCGGTGAGGATCCGCTTCTTGCTCCTGGAGCAGTAGGCGATCGCGGTGAGCTCGCCGCCGCCCGTCGTGCCGCTGCCGATGAAGGCGCTGCCGCTCACCTTCCACGCCCTGGCTGCCGACCGCGCGGGACTCGGTCACGTAGTTGCCGCCGTCGCTGGCGAAGTTGGTGCGCTGGAAGCCGCCGGTGATCAGCTGCTGGCCGTTCGGGCAGCGGGCGATCGCCGACTTCGTCTGGCCGGGCAGGATGAAGACGGTCTTGTGCGGGGTCGGGTTCTGCGGGATCTGGCCGCGGGCGCAGACCGCCTGGATGGTGATGTTGCGCGGCGTCGTCGAGGCCCAGTTCGAGTCGTAGAGCACCTCCGAGATGTGGAAGCCGCGCTGGGCGCCCAGCCGCTCGTAGGAGTGTGGATAGATCCCCTCCCCGTCCAGGCCGGGCGGCTGGTTGACCGTCATGCCGCCGCCGATCGGGTATCGCCCACCTGGGCAGAACACCTCGAGCCGTGGTCAGCTGGTCGGGGGCGGACATCTTGAACGTCTTGGAGACGAGCCTCAGGCTGCCGCGGCGGGCCCGGAATGCCCGGCACGACCCGCGGACCGCGCCGGCCCTGCACGCGGATCGTCCCCTGGGCGGAGTTGAGGACGTAGAGGCCGGAGGAGGCGCGCAGCGCCATCATCACCTTGTTGCAGTTCGAGCCGTGACGCAGGATGAAGACGATGTTGCGGCGGCGGACACCTCCGAGCCCGTTCGCCACCCGGACCTTGAGGCCCCGCTTGGTCTCGGCGATCTTCGTCGCCAGCGGCCCCGCCGGCGGGTAGCAGCCATCGGTGCTCACCGAGCGCACGTACAGCGCGATCTTGAAGGCGTCCTCGAGCTTCTTGGTCGGATCGTTGTGCCCGGCACCGCCGCGCCCGAGCGCGGCCGGCGAGACGGCGAGGGCGAGCGCCAGGATGGCGACCGCCGGAGCGAGTCGAAGCGAGATCCTCCCCACGGTCACGAATTAACACGCCGCCGGATGAGAAAGAGCGCTGCCAGGAGGATGGCCGCCGCACCGAGGGCGAAGGGCCACCAGGGGGTGCCTCCGCCGTCGTCCGAACCCTCCTTGGCCTCGCTCGGCACGCCACCGGGCAGCACCTGGGCGAGGAAGTTCGCGTAGGCGGGGGCGCCCGTGAAGTTCGGATGGAAGAGGTCGGGGAGGAACCAGGCGCCCGGGGCCGGCTCCACCTTGTGGTGGGGCAGGCTGTACTTGACCCAGTCGAGCAGCTTGATCTGGTCGGGATGGTCCTTCGCGGCCTTCACCAGCACGTCGGTGTCGGGAGCGGGCGGCTCGCCGGTGTCGGCGTTGTAGGCGGTGACGAGGACGAGCGTCCGCTTCGGTCCGATCACCTTGAGGGCGAACTTGATCAGGTCGTCGTTGACGCCGCCGTTGCCGTAGGCGTTGATCAGGATCAGCTTCGGGAGCTTGTCCTGGTTGCGCAGGTCGCGCGCGACCCAGATGCTCTGCTTGAAGCCGCGGCAGCCCTTGGCGTTGACGTCGAAGCCCACCCGCGTCAGGTCGGGGATCGGCAGCAGCATCGTCGAGTCGCCGATCGCGATCGGCGGGGGCCCGTCGTTGGGGCCGTAGGGGTTGCGCTGGGCCTCTGCCGTGTGGACGTGGCCGCAGCCGAATGCGGGCTCGCCCGCGGCCACCGCGGACGGCGCCATCCAGAGCGCCGCAAGCGCCACCAGCACCATCGGCAGCCACAAAAAACGCTGCCGAATAAACGTCCCCGCCTTGATCCTCACTCGACTCGCCTCAGGCTAGAAGTTCTGTGTGTAGGAGCTCTTGATCTCCGCGTCGCCCTTGTGGCAGTCGGCGATCGCGTTGAACTGGACGCCGGGCACGGACTGGCGCGGTCCCTCCGTGCAGTCGAACCCCATCACCGGGGTGTCGCAGGTGCCCCCCGCGCCGCCATTCTGCCGGCGACACTCGTGGTAGGCAATCACGACCTTCTCGGCCTGGGCGCAGTCCACCTTCGCAACCTGGATCGTCGTCACGTAGGAGGCACCGAGGTTCTGCTGCTTGCCGTTGATGTCGCAGCTGCTCAGGGACGCGGTGCTCGTGCTCCCGGAGGAGTCATCGCCCCCGCCGCCGCAGCCGGCGATGGCCGCGGTCATGGCAACCGCGAACAGCAGTGGAAGGACCAGTTTCAACGCGCGGCCAGTCTATTGTTCGCTCACCTTGCGCAGGGTGATCTCAGCAGCCGTCCTCGCGGCGGGACTTGCGACCGGGCTGCTCGCCCAGAGCGGCGCCGCGTCCTCGAGCGCACAACACATCGCCGGCTTCACGCCGTGCAATATCAGCGGCAAGCAGCGTCAGCTGGGAGCCTCCTACGTGACCTCACTCAAGGTCCAGGGGGTGAGCTGCGCGAAGGCCGAGAAGGTGATCAAGGCCTATCACCGCTGCCGCCACCAGAGCGGGGGTGCGGCGGGCACCTGCGGCGCCACGCTGCTCGGCTTCAAGTGCAAGGACGGCCAGCGCACCGGCGTGCCGAATGTGCAGTACAACGCCACCGCCAAGTGCCACAAGGTCTCGAACGCCTCGAAGCGCGTGAAGAGCCGCTACACCCAGAACACCTAGCTAGCCGCGCGCAGGGTGATGGCGAAGCCGTCCGCCGATACGTCCGATGGTGGCGTGAACCCTCTCCGCCAGACTCGGGGACGCGAGCAGCGACGGCCTCGCCGGCCGCGTCTCACGTTGCGTCTCTCGCGCCTGAGCCGCGAGCCGGTGAAGCTCCGCCCGTCGCTGCAGGTCGGCCGAATGAATCTCCGCGTGCCGGTAGTTGAAGCTGGAATCCATCTCGATCTCCCCTCGGTAGCCCACTTGAGCTGACCCTACGAGCGGGGAATCGGCGTGACCGTGACCTTCTGCACAAAGGGGAGCTGTGTGCTGCGACCCACACAGCCCGAGAGGTCAGTAGTCGAAGTCCTTGTCGACCGCCCCGAGCACGAGGTCGGCGGCCAGAGACGCGCCCTCCTCGTTCAGATGGATGCCGTCTGACTGGCGCACGATCGTCTGCTTGCCGTCGATTTCGATCGCGTCCCGGTATTTGTCACCGGGCGTGAAGGTTGGCCGCAGGTCGACCACCCTGACGGCGGGTCCCCGCTCGGCCGCCGCCGCCTCGATCGCCTGGTTCACCGCGTCCGCGATCGGCTTGCGAGCCGGGTCGCGCTGGGTCGGGAGGGTGAGCCAGTAGATCCGCTCGACCCCGCCGCTGCAGGTAGTTGTCCATCATCTGGCCGACCCGCGACTGGAAGATCGCCTCCCAGGCGGGCCCGCAGCAGTTCACCTGCCGTCCGTTGGGCCCCGGCATCGGATAGCCCTCGTTCGCCCCGATGAAGAGGACGACGGCGTCGGGATCGTCCTTGGCTGCCTGTGTCGAGGAGAGCTGGCCCCAGTCGACCAGGCCCGTGTTGGAGATCCCGGTCGCCAGATGCGGGTCACGGGTGACCTGCACGCCGGCGCCCTGGTCGGCGAGCTTGCGCGCGATCTCGATGTCGAGCGGCGTGGAGAGCGAGTCGCCGGTCACCAGCAGCCGGTGGAGCGGCTGCGGCGTGCTCGGCAGGCCGGGGCGTCACGGGCGCGCGCCCGCACCGCCGGCGCCGGCCCGGAAGCGCTGCCCCGAGAGCTGCTGGTCGGGCGAGAGCCAGGAGGTGAGGTCGCGGCGCGTGTCGGCGAACGGGAGCCGGTCCGAGACCCAGCCGGTCGGGCCGCCCGACCGCCTTGACGATGTCCCGCCCGAGCCCGGGCTTGAGCTCGTCCGCCGCCTTCCGCACCGACGCCACCGGCGAAGATCAGCAGCAGGAGGGTCGTCAGTGTCACCGCCTTGACCGCGTCCCAGGCGCTGAACCGGCGCAGGTCCCAGCGGTCGAAGCGCTCCATCAGGCTGTCGTCGCCGTGCGGCTCGCCCTCCCGGCCCGGGCGGGCCTCGGCCTCCATCTCGGCGATCGTCTCGAATTTCTCGGGTGCGCGTCGCGCACCTCTCTCGTTCGGATTTGCCATCAGAAGCGGAAGTAGATGAAGGGGGGGACGCCCTGGCTCGGCACGGTTGCGCCGACGATCAGGACGACGACGGCGAGGGCGGCGCCGAGGAGCAGCGGCCGCAGCCGGCCGATTCGCAGCTCGATGCCCTCCATCGGGCGCTCGGGCAGGAGCTGCAGGCCGATCACCAGCGCGATCGCGCCGACGACCGGCACGGAGTAGAGCGTCGCCGGGCCCGGAGCGGACCAGCGCGGACATGTAGTCGCCGAACAGGCTGAGGTCGGTCGAGCGGAACAGAATCCAGCCGACGACGATCAGGTTGAAGGTGACGAACCAGCGCAGCCAGCCGGGGAAGATCCGGCCCGAGCCGGCCGTTGATCGCGTGCTCGGCCGACAGCCCGGTCCCCTGGAAGGCGCCCCAGGCGACGAAGTTCCAGGCGGCGCCGTGCCAGAGGCCGCCGAGCGTCATGGTCAGCATCAGGTTGATGTAGGTCCGGACCCGGCCCTTGCGGTTGCCGCCCAGCGGGATGTAGAGGTAGTCGCGCAGGAACCGGGAGAGGGTCATGTGCCAGCGGCGCCAGAAGTCGCGGAAGCCGGTTGCGCGGTAGGGGCTGTTGAAGTTCTGCGGGAAGACGAAGCCCATCAGCAGCGCGAGGCCGATCGCCATGTCCGTGTAGCCGGAGAAGTCGCAGAAGATCTGGGCCGCATAGCCGTAGGCGGCGAGGATCGCGTCCGGGGCGCTGTAGGCCTGGGGCACGGCGAACACCGGGTCGACCACCTCGCGCGCGAGGTAGTCGGCGATCATCACCTTCTTGATCAGGCCCAGCGCCACCAGGGTGAGGCCGGCGCTCACGGCGACCCGGTTGGGATTGCGGGGCTCGTGCAGCTGCGGAAGGAACTCGCTGGCCCTGACGATCGGCCCGGCGACCAGGTGGGGGAAGAAGCTCAGGTAGATCGCGGCGTCGAGGAGGTTGGCGGGCTCGGTCTGGCGGCGCTTCACGTCCACCACGTAGGTGACCGCCTGGAAGCTGAAGAAGCTCACCCCGACCGGCAGCGCGATCGTCGCCAGCGGCAGGGGCATCCCCAGGCCGACCGTGTCGAGAACGTCCGAGACGTCGGTGACGAAGAAGCCGTAGTACTTGAACACGGCCAGGATCCCGAGGTCGAAGACGACGCCGCCTGCGGTGAACCACTTGCGGAGTCGCTCGTCATCGGTGCGGTGGATCGCCACCACCGCGAGCTGGCTGACCAGCGTGATGGCGGCAAGCAGCAGGCAGAAGCGGGGATCCGCCGCTGCGTAGAAGACGTAGCTCGCGACGACGATGAACGGCTTCCACAGCGGCTGCCTCGACATCAGCGCCCAGGAGAGGGCGAGGACGATCGGAAAGAAGATCGCGAATTCGACTGTGGGGAAGAGCACCTGCCTGCCGTCTCCTTCTCTCGCCTCCGGCGCGGGGCCGGGCGATGCTAGAGAATGGGCGCGGATGAACGGAGGCGTCGCCACCGCGCGGCTCGCGGCCGCAGTTGGACTCGTGACGGCTCTCGTGCTGGTCTGGGCGCCGCCCGCCGATGCAGGCTGTGGAGGCGTCGAGACCGCGACCCCGAGGCACAAGGTCGCGCCGCGGTCACCTCTCGCGATCGGCGACTCATCGATGTTGCTCGCCCTGCCGGCGCTGGCGCGCGTCGGATACAAGGTGAACGCCCGCGGCTGCCGGCAGTTCTCAGAGGGGCTGGGCGTATTGCGGGACGCGCGCCGTCATCACCGGCTCCCTCACCTGGCGGTGCTCGCCCTCGGGGCGGACGCCTCCGTCTCCGCCGGGCAGATCGCCCAGGCGAGGAAGATCCTGGGGCCGAAGCGCAAGCTCGGTCTGGTCACCCCGCGGGAGCTGGGCGGCGGGGAGTCGAACGACGCGCAGGGTGATCCGCAACGCGGGCCAGCGCGACCCCGTCCACGTCAAGGTGCTCGACTGGGTCCACTACAGCGCCGGCCACGGGAGCTGGTTCCAGCCCGACGGGCTGCACCTCACCTTCAGCGGCGCGAAGGCGTTCGCGCGCCTGCTGAAGAAGCTGATCCCATTGGCGGCCCGCCCGCGCCGAAGAAGCCGAAGAAGCCCTAGGGAAAGCTGCCCTGCCGCGCCATCGGCAGCGCCTGGGCCAGGAACTGCGCATAGGCATCGGCGCCGGTGAAGTTGGGGTGGAAGAGGTCGGGGAGGAACCAGGCACCGGGCGTGGGCTCTGCGGCGTGGTGGGGGCGGCTGTAGCTTGACCCAGTCGAGGACGAAGATCCGGTGCGGGTACCGCCGCGCCGCCTTGAAGAGGACGTCGGTGTCGGGAGCGGGTGGCGCGCCGGTGTCCGCGTTGTAGGCGGTGAGCAGCCCCAGCACCCGCTTCTTGCCCAGAACCTGCAGGGCCTCGCTGATCAGGCCAGGGTTCACCCCGCCGTTGCCGTAGGCGTTGATCATCACCAGATGGGGGAGATGATGCTTCGCCTTGAGCTTGCGGGCGATGTTGACCGCCTCCTTGAAGCCGCGACAGCCGCGGGCGTTCACCGAGTAGCCGACGGCGTTCAGATTCGGGATCGGCAGGATCATCGTCGAGTCCCCGAGCGCGACCGGCGCGCGCCCCTTCGGATTCGGGTCGATCTCCGCCTTGCCGCGGTGGATCTTCTTGCAGCCGAACTCCGGCTCTCCCGCCGCGTGGCTGAGCGGCGTCGACAGCAGCGCGCCCGCCAGCACCGCCGCCGCAAGGATCAATCCCGCGGCGGCCGCGTCCCGCATCCTGGCCATGGGCGGGAGTCTAGAGCTAGGCCGAAGCCGTGGACCGGCGTCGCAGGCGGTTGCGGAGGCCTCCGACTCGCCGATCGCGGACGATCCGGCGGGCGGCGTTGTGGCCCGCGGCCGCCATCACCCCGCCACCTGGATGGGTGCCGGCCCCGCAGAGGTAGAGACCGTGCACCGGAGTCGCGTAGTGCGAGAGGTCCGGGGTCGGGCGCATGAACCCCATCTGATCCAGGCCCTGCTCCCCCTGGAAGATGTTCCCGCCCTGGAGCCCGAAGATTCTCTCGAGGTCCGGCGGGGCCAGCACCTCACGTTCGACGATCGCGTCCGGGACGTTGGGCGCGTACCGCGCCAGGTGCTCGACGCAGGCGTCGCCGTAGCGCTCCCGGGCGTCGCCCTCCCAGGCCTCCTCATCGGGCGGGCCGTACTGCGTGAACATCGTCATCACCCAGCGGCCGTCGTCGGTCAGGCTCGAGTCGATCGCGGAAGGCAGCTCGGCCTCGACGTAGGGCTCCGCCGCGGGCCGGCCCATCAGGCAGTCCTGCCAGGCCCGCTCCAGGTAGTCGATCGAGGGGCAGAGGTTGACCCCTGTCGTATGCAGCATCCGGTGCTGCTCCTCCGTCACGCCCTCGTACCGGGGTGGCTCGGAGAGCACCATGTTCACCTTCACCGAGCCGCCACGCGTCCGGTAGCGACGCATGTCCTCGGCGATCTCTGGCGGGAAGTTCTCGCCACCGGCGAGGTCGAGGATCGTGGTCTTCGGATGAGCTCCGGAGGCGACGATGGGAGCGCGGATCTCCTCGCCGTTCGCGAGGGTGACGCCCACGGTTCGCCCGTCGCGAATGTCGATGGAGGCCACCTCGGCGTCGGTGCGGATCGTCGCGCCCGCGGACTCGGCCGAGCGGGCGATCGCCTGGCTGATCGCGCCCATCCCGCCGATCACCTGGCCCCAGACGCCCGGCATCCCGTCGAGCTCACCCAGCGCGTGGTGCAGCAGGTTGTAGGCCGTGCCGGGGGTGCGGGGGCCGGCCCAGACGCCGACCACGCCGCTCGAGGCGATCGAGCCCTTGACCGCGTCGTGCTCGAACCAGTCGTCGAGCAGGTCTCCGACCGACATCGTGAAGATCCGGACCAGGTTGTGCACGTCGCGCTGGGAGAGCCCGGCAGCGCGGCCTGCCTCGCGCAGGAGCGCAGCGATGTCGAGCGGGTTTCGGGAGCCCAGAGCGGGCGGCTCGCGCAGGAGCATCGGCCGCAGGAAATCCGCTGTCCGCTCGAAGAGGTCCTCGAAGTCCGCGTAGACCTCCCCGTCCTTGCGCGAATGAGCGCCGATGGAGGCGGCGGTCTGCTCGGGCTCGTTGAAGAAGAAGATCGGCCCATCCGGCGTCATCGCCGCATAGGCGGGGTCGAGCGGGACCGCCCGGTAGCCGAAGTCGTGCAGCCGCAGGTCGGAGACGATCTTCGGCTGCAGCATCGAGACGACGTAGGAGGCCCGCGAGACCCGGGCTCCCGGCCAGACCTCCTCGGTCACGCACGCACCACCGAGAATCGGTCGCCGCTCGAGCACGACAACGTCGAGCCCTGAGTGCGCCAGATACGCGGCGGTGGTGAGACCGTTGTGCCCTCCGCCCACGACGATCGCGTCGTAGCTCGACGGCGGTGGCCCCGGGGTGGCCGGTGCGCTGGGAGCGGGGGTGCTGGTCGCCGCCTCGATGCGCGCGACCCTAGCAGATCGTTGATCTTGTAGTCAATTTCACAATCATCGGGCGAGGGCGTCCACGGCCACGCACCCATTCCGGTGAGCACGACCACCGGGTTGAGCTCGATCAGCTCCAGGCGGCGCTCGAGCAGCAGATCTCCGAGCCGGGCGGCCAGATCGGCCGCAGCGTCGACGTCGAAGGCCTCACCACCCCTGCCTCCGCCGAGCAGATCCGCGCCGCGCAGCGAGCGGATCCCCTCCGCGACTCGCCGGGCGTCCGCGGGGAGGGGGATGACCGCCACGTCGCCCAGGGCCTCGGTCCAGATACCGCCGAGCCCGACGGTGACCACCGGCACGACCGCGTCGGCTCGCGCCGAGATCAGCAGCTCGATGCCCGGCTCCGCCATCCGCTCGATCAGCAGGCTCGCGCCGTCCGCCTCGGGGAGGGAGACCAGACGACCCCGGGCTCGCCGGAGGTCTTCGTCGGCAGCGATGCCGAGAGCGAGCGCGCCCGTGTCGCGTCTTGTGCCGCACTGCCCGCCCGGAGAGCTTCAGGGCCACCGGCCAGCCGAGCTCGGTCGCGGCCGCGATGCAACCGTCCTCGTCGCCGAGCTCGAGCTCGACGCCCTCCGGGACCGGAAGGCCCCCGTCGCGGAGCAGTCGCTTCGCAGCCGCCTCCCCCATCCACTCGCGCGCCTTCCCGTTCGACGCCGCCGCGCGCTCACGGAGGCTGCGGCGGCGACCGCTCGGAGCCGGACCGGGTCGCCCGGCCCGCGCTGGAGCGCCCGGACGCAGGCCAGCGCGGTGGCGAGGCCGGCGACCGACCGGGATTCCGCGGGCGGCGAGCTCGCGGGCGGCGGCATCGTCGAGCAGGTCCGGGAGCGTCGAGGCGATCAGCGCAGCCGCGTCGCAGCGCTCGGCGCCGTCGGCGAGGCCGGTCCTGACCGCGCGCCACTGGTCCTCGTGCTCGGGGCGCAGTCCGGCGGGGTGGTCATAGAGCAGCAGCAGCTGGTCGATCGCCGGATCGGCGCCGACCGCCTCGACGATCGAGGCGAGCAGCTCGCTTTCGCCCCAGATCAGCGAGGTGTAGTCGAGCGGGTTACCCGGCGTCGCTGCGTCCGGGAGAAGCTCCGCCAGCTTCCGCTCGGTCTCGTCGGCCAGAGGCGGCAGCTCGATTCCCTCCTCCTCGCGCCAGGTCGGCGGCGATCCCGGAGTCCCCGCCGGAGCAGGTGAGGACGGCGAGGCCCCCGCGCCCGCGCCGGGCCGTGCGCGCGGCTCGGCGAGCACTCGCGCGACCTCCAGCAGCTCGTGCGGGATCGCGGACCCAGGCCGCGCCCGCCTCCTCCACCAGCGCGCGAAAGGCCCGCTGGTCACCGGCGACGGCACCGGTGTGGGCGGCGGCAGCCGCGGCGCCCGCCGGCGACTCGCCCACCTTCAGTACCGCCACCCCGACGTCGCGCTCGGCGCAGAGGGCGAGCGCTTCCGCAAGCCTCGCACCGTCGCCGTCCTCCTCGAGGAAGAGCGCGATCGAGCGGACCCCGTCGCGCGCCGCAACGGCGGCGAGCCAGTCCGCCGCGTCGAGCACGGTCTGGTTGCCCGCGGAGACGAGCGTGTGGAAGTCGATGCCGCGGCGCGAGCCGATCGCGTTGACCGCCAGGTTCCCGCTCTGCGTGATCATCGCGACGGGTCCGGGCCGGAGCTCCGGCACCGAGTCGCCCCAGAGCGGCGCTCGCGCGGCGACCGCGATCACCCCGTTGCCGTTCGGCCCGCAGAGCGGGATCCCCGCCTGCCCTGCGACCTCCGCCAGCTCGCGTTCCAGCGATCGCTCCGCCCGGCGCCTCGCCGAAGCCGGCGGAGAAGACGACGCGCCCGCGGCAGCCGCGCTCCGCCGCCTCGGCGAGCGACCCCGGCACCTTGGCGGCGGGAATCGCGAAGACGACCGCGTCCACCGGCTCGGGCAGCTCCGCCGGCGACGGCACGCAGTCCCGGCCGTGCACGCTCGTCCTCGTCGGGTGAACTCCCCAGACCGGACCGGCGAACCCAGCCCGTTCGAGATTCGGAGGACCGTGTCGCCGTAGGAGCCGGGCCGGTCGGTCGCACCGACGACCGCCACCGAGCGCGGCTCCAGCAGCGGGGCCGGATCGGGCCGGTGGGGGGCACCATCGGGCACTAGTGGAGGATGCGCTCCACTCCCCGCCGCTCGAGGCCCCTGGCGATGATCAGCCGCTGGATCTCGCTGGTGCCCTCCCAGATCCGGTCGACGCGGAGCTCGCGCAGGAATCGCTCGGCGACGTTCGAGCGCACATAGCCGCGGCCGCCGAACGCCTGGACGCAGCGGTCGGCGCACCTCCAGGCCGCTTCGCTGACGAAGAGCTTCGCCATCGACGCCTTGTGATGGGCGAGCTTGGGATCGCCGCCGTCGTCGATCATCGCCGCGACCTGCAGCGCGAGCAGGCGGCCGGCGGCGGCGTCGGCAGCGGAGTCGGCGAGGGGGAAGGAGACGCCCTGGTAGTCGTAGATCCGCTCGCCGCCCTGCTCGCGGGAGGTGGCCCAGTCGACGGTCTCCTCGAGCAGCCTCCACATCGCGCCGACCCCGCGCGCGGCGATCCCGAGCCGCTCTTCGCTGAACCAGGAGCGCTGCAGGTCATCGCCGGCGCCGATCCCACCGATGTGGTCGTCGGGCCCGACCTCGACGTTCGTGAATCGGATCGTCGGGTGGCGATCCGGATAGCTGTGCGTGAAGTCTGGGTCGTCGACGATCTCGACGCCGGGACGGTCCTTGTCGACGACGAAGAGCGTGGGCAGCCGGTCCGCGCCGTCGACGAGGTTGGCCATCACCACGAGCACCGTCGCGATGTCGCCGGAGGTGACGAACCACTTCTCGGCGTTGATCACGAAGCCGCCGTCGCTCCTCTCGGCCGTGGCCTCGATCCGCGAGGGGTCCGAGCCGGCGCCCCGCTCGGTGACGGCGTAGGCGTCCTTGGCCTCGCCGCGCAGCGCCGGGCGCAGGTAACGGTCGATCTGATCGTCGCTGGCGTGCACCCAGACGTTGTAGGCGTTGGGGACGTGCCAGTTGATCGCGTTGGTGCTGCGACCGTATTGCTCCTCGACGAGCACCCACTCGGTCCGCGTCCAGCCCTGGCCGCCCGCCTCGGGGGAGTGGAGGCCGCCCGCCAGGCCGGCCTCGATCGCCTCCGCCTTGACCCGGGCGATGGTCTCTTCGGCGAGGCGCCCTCCGCGCGCCTCGGCCTCCTCCTCGAGCGGCATCAGCACCTCCTCGACGAACGCGCGGGCGCGGGCCTGGATCTCCCTGGCTCGCTCATCCAGCCCCGGAATCGGGTTCGAAAGGTCGCCGACGGGCGCCGTGACCGGCATCGGGGCACCCTAATAGCACTTGACTACAAAGTCAAGACGGCATACGATCCCGCCGATGACGCCCGCCCTGCCGCTCGACTCCGCTCAGGTCTCGGAGACACTGCGGCCGCTGGAGCAGGCGACGATGCTGCCGCCCGCCGCCTTCACCGACCCGGCGGTGCTCGACTGGGAGGTCGAGAACGTTTTCTGCGACGGCTGGATCTGCCTCGGCCACATCTCCCAGGTGGACGAGCCCGGCAAGTTCCTGATGCGTGAGATAGGCCGCGAGAGCGTCGTCGTGATCGGTGGCGAGGACGGCCGGCCGCGCGCCTTCCACAACGTCTGCCGCCATCGCGGGGCCCGGATCGTCACCGAGGAGGCGGGCAAGGTGAATCGCCGCCTCCGCTGTCCCTACCACGCCTGGTCCTACGACCTCGACGGAGCGCTGCGCGCCGCCCCGCACATGGACGGCGTCGAGAACTTCGACCCATCGTGCATCGGGCTCGCGCCGGTGCGGCTGTCGACCCTGGGCGGCCTGCTCCTGGTCGACCTGGGCGGCGAGGCGCCGGAGCCGGCGGAGCACGTCGGCGACCTGCTCTCTCACCTGGCGCGCTACCGGACCGAGGCGCTGCGGAGCGGCGGCAAGGTCGACTATGTCGTCGAGGCGAACTGGAAGGGGATCGCGGAGAACTACAACGAGTGCCTGCACTGCCCGGGGGTCCATCCGGAGCTCAACGCGCTCAGCAACTACATGTCCGGTGAGGAGATCGACGGGGACGGGAGCGTGGTGCGGCGGCTCGATGACCCTGACCGGCGACGGTGCCGCCACGATGGGCTCCGAGGGAGGACACGCGACCAACCGCCCGCCCATCGAGGGACTCGAGGGAGAGGACCTGACGTCGATTCTCTACTTCTCGCTCTTCCCGAACGCCCTCGTCTCCTTCCACCCGGACTACCTGATGCTGCACACGCTCTTCCCCAAGGCACCTGATCGCACCGACGTGGTCTGCGAGTTCTTCTTCGAGCCGAGGGCGATCGAGGCGCCTGACTTCGACCCGAGCGACGCGATCGAGTTCTGGGACATGACCAATCGCCAGGACTGGTACGTCTGCGAGCTCGCCCAGAAGGGCGCCGGCTCGAGGGGGTACACGGCCGGCCGCTACTCGCTCGAGGAGACCGACACCCACGCCTTCGACCAGATGGTCGCCGAGCGCTACATGGAGGCGCTGCGGGATCGCGAGCCGGTCTCGGCGTGAGCGGGATCGCGGAGAGTCTCGGCGAGGTCGGCCCGGCAGCACGCAGGATCGAAACCGAGGTCATTGTCATCGGAGGAGGTATCGCGGGGCTGACCGCGGCCACCGAGTTGGCCGCCGCGGGCAGCGAGGTCCTCGTGCTCGAAGCGCGGGATCGCGTCGGCGGCCGCACCTGGAACACCGAGATCGGCGGCGAGGCCAACGAGCTCGGAGGGCAGTGGGTGGCGCCCTACCAGTCGGCGATGCACGAGCTGCTGGCAGATCTGGAGATCGAGCTCTTTGACACCTTCCGCACCGGGCAGCACGTTTTCGTGGATCAGAAGGGAAGGAGCCACCGCTACGACGGGCATGACGCGCCGCTGGGGGAAAGCTCCGAGAAGGCGTTCGAGGCGGCTGAATCCAAGCTCGATTCGCTCGCGAAGGAGATGGACCCCGAGACCCCCTGGGAGCACCCCGACGCCGAGCGGCTCGACCGCATCACCTTCGAGTCTTGGCTGCAGGAGGAGATCTCCGACGAGATGGCGCGCGACCTGATGCGCTCGTGGCTCGCCGGGGGCTTCCTGGCGAAGCCCGCACACACCTTCTCCCTCCTCCAGGGGCTGTGGATGATCGCGGGGGCGGGCGGCACCTACGAGTTGTTCGAGCCTGAACAGTGCCTGGCCAAGCGCGTCGTCGGCGGCTCGCAGTTGATCTCGTTGCGGCTCGCCGAGCGGTTGGGCGATCGCGTGTCGCTGAGCGCCCCGGTGCGTGAGATCCGCTGGGACGACGATTCGGTCGTGGTCGAGGCAGAGGGCCTGATCGCCGAGGGTCGCCGGGCGATAGTCGCCGTGCCGCCGAATCTCACCACCTCGATCCGCTTCCGGCCGGCCTTGCCGGCCTGGCGCATGCGGATGGCGCAGTCGCTGTCGCAGGGATCGATCAACAAGGTGCTGGCGGTCTATGAGACTCCCTTCTGGCGGGAGGAAGGGCTCTCGGGCCAGGGCTTCGCGCCCTACGAGCTCGTGCGCGAGCTCTACGACAACTCGCCGCCCTCCGCCTCCGCCGGCGTCCTCCTGACCTTCCTGGCCGGTGAGAACGCCGAGCGGGCCGGGCGGCTGGGCGACGAGGAGCGACGCCGCGAGGTGCTGTCAGGGATGGCGAAGTACGTCGGCTCGCGAGCGCTCGAGCCGGTCGGCTACATCGAGACCGACTGGTCCGCTCAGGAGTGGACTCAGGGCGCGTACGGAACCAGCTTCGGCCTGGGCGGCCTCACCCGCTTCGGCGCCGACCTGCGCCGGCCCGTGGGACCTATCGACTGGGCCTGCAGCGACATCGCCGGTGTCGGCCACATTCATATGGAGGGTGCGATCCGCTCGGGCAGGCGGGCAGCCGAGACCTGTCTGGCGGCCGTGGCCGCCTGAGCCGCGCGCATCGCCTTCTTGCCATGCCCAAGGCTGAATCCATGGAGCAGGCGAGTGCTCCCCGCCCGGACGCCCCCGACGCCAGAGAGCGGATCCTCAGAGCCGCCACGGAGCTGATCGCCTCCGACGGGATCGACGAGGTGAGGATCGCCCGGGTGGCGAACCGCGCCCGCGCCTCGACCGCGCTCGTCCACCACTACTTCTCGACCCGGGAGGAGCTGCTCGCGCAGGCGCTGCTCCAGTCATTCGAGCTCGCGGCGGACGAGCGCTTCGTGGCGGGCCCCGCCGCGGCCGCCTCTGCGACCGAGGGACTGGCGATCGCGATCGACGAGTGCCTGCCGACCCCTGGGGAGGGGGAGCGGGAATGGATCCTCTGGCTCGAGCTCTGGCTGCGCGCCGCCCGGGAGCCGGAGCTGCGCCCGGTGGCCGGGCGCATGTACGAGAGCTATCGGGAGTGGGTTGCCCGCGTCATCCGCCGCGGAGTGGAGAACGGTGAGTTTCGCGAGGTGGATCCGGACGAGGTCGCCGATCTGGCGATGGCGCTGTTCGACGGCCTCGGCGTCCGCGCGCTGATCCGCGACCCGGCCATGAACCTCGAGCGCGCGCGCCGGATCGCGGCGGAGCGCCTCGCCGCCGAGCTCGGAATCGATCCGGAAGCGCTCGTCGGCGCATCGACCGGCTGACCTGCCTCGTGTGCCGGTTCGGCGTAGACGCCGCTAGTTCACAACGACGGCGCTTTCAGCCGGACCGATAGCGCCTCCCCCTCGAGAGCTGATCGACTCCTCGCGCGTCAGCCGGTGCGCAAGGTAGACGGGGATGATCGAGAGCAGGACGACGATCACGGCGACCACGTTGACGATCGGCAGCTGGGCGGGCCTGAACAGGTTGCTGAAGATCCAGATCGGCAGGGTCTGCTCGCCCGCGCCGATCGTGAAGTTGGTGACGATGATCTCGTCGAAGGAGAGAGCGAAGGCGAGCAGCCCGCCCGCCACCAGCGCGGTCTGGATGCTCGGGAGGGTCACGAACCTCAGCGTCTGCCAGGTGTGAGCCCCGAGATCGGCCGAGGCATCCTCGAGGTTGCCGGAGACCCTCCGCAGCCGCGCGATCACGTTGTTGTAGACGACGACGATGCAGAAGGTGGCGTGTCCCACGATCACGGTCAGCAGGCTGAGGTCCACGCCGAGGACCTGGGTGAAGGTGTTGCTCAGTGCGAGTCCGGTCACCACTCCGGGCAACGCGATCGGCAGAACGACCAGGAAGGAGATCGTCTCGCGGCCGAAGAACCGGAAGCGTGCCACCGCGAACGAGGCGAGGGTGCCGAGGAGGAGTGCGATCCCGGTTGCGACCGCCCCCACCCTGATCGACGTCCACAGCGCGTCGCGCGCCCCCTGATTGCCGATCGCCTCCCCGAACCACTTGGTCGTCAGGTCCGGTGGCGGCCACGCCAGGGAGTTGCCGCCGTTGAAGGCATAGATCGCGATCACGATCAACGGGATGTAGATGAAGGCGAGCGTGATCGCGACGCCGCCTCGCAGCAGGTTCCTGGTCGCGGACGAGAGCCTCATAGGTGCTCGAACGCTCCGAGTCGCCTCGCGATCGCGAGGTAAATCACCATCACGATGATCGGCACCACGGCGAACGCCGATGCCAGCGGCAGGTTGTTGGTGTGCTGCGAGAAGATGACGTTGCCGATGAACTGCGTGTCCGGCGAGACCAACGTCGGCGTGATGTAGTCGCCGAGGGTCAGCGAGAAGGTGAAGATCGACCCGGCGACGATCGCCGGGAAGGCGAGCGGGAAGACCACGCTGCGGAAGGTCCGCCACGGTTTCCCCCCCAGGTCCTCTGAGGCGGAGATCATCGAGTTCGGGATCCGCTCCAGGCCCGCGTAGATCGGCAGGATCATGTACGGAAGCCACAGGTAGCTCTCCACGAGCCAGACCGCCGTTGACCCGTATCCCGGACCGCTCACACCGATCGGGTCGAGAGCCCAGTTGATGACGCCGTTTGAGGCGAGCATGGTTTGCCATGCATAGACCTTGACCAGGTAGAAGGACCAGAGCGGCATCAGGATCGCCACCACCAGCAGGCCCTTCACCCGGGGGCTTGCCACCTTCGCCATGTAGAACGCGATCGGGAAGGCGAGGAGCGCATCGGTCAGCGTCGCCGCCGCGGCAATCCCAACGGTGCGTACGGCGACGTCCTTGTAGACCGACTGGTTGAGCAGCTCCTTGTAGTTGTCGAGGGTGAAGCTCTTCTGGAGCTCGCCGCTGATCGCACTGACCCCCCAGAACGAGGCGATCAGGAGGACGGCGAGGGACCCGAGATAGCCGATCACCAGCCAGGCGATCGGGGCGCTCAAGAGCGACCCGATCTGGAGGCGGGGGCGGCCGTGGAAGAGGTCGGCGAGCCTGCGGCCCACCGACCTCTTCTCAGCGCCGGCGCTTACGCCGGCGGCTTCCACGGCCCTTGAATCATGAGTCGGTGTCGGCCAGCGACATCAACCCTTGATCTCGGTCCACGCCGAGACCCAGTCGTTGTAGTCCTTGCAGACGTCACCGCGGTCGTCGCCGCAGTCCGCAAGGGGTGTGTTCCAGTAGTACACGCGCTTCCAGAACTCCGGATCCGCTGCGTGGTAGTTGTCGCAGAACTTCGGATCCGGTGGCAGGCCCAGCGCCTTGTCGGCAGTGGCGATCTCGTTTGGCTCGCACGCCTTGCTCTGCGCGGGTGCCTCGCCGAACCACTGCATGACCTGCGCCTGTACCGGTGCGCTGGTGATGTAGTTCATCCACTTGTACATGCAATTCGGATGCTTGGCCTCGGACGAGATCATCCAGGTGTCCGACCATCCGGTTGCACCTTCCGTGGGAACGAAGCCCGTGTCGGCGCCAGGCGCCTTCATCGGCTGGTTGTCGGCGAGCAACGTGAAGTACTGGTACTGCCACGTCGTGCCGACCTGGTCGTCACCGCTTGTGAACAGGTTGATCTGCTTCAGGTACGAGGACCAATAGTCCCCGACGTACGGATGCTGCTGCTTGAGCAGATCCACCGCGGCGTTGAACTGATCCTCGTCCAGCTCATACGGGTTGTCGATCCCGAGGTCCGGCCGATGTGCCTTCAGGTACACGGCCGCATCCGCGATGTAGATCGGGTCGTCGTAGACGCTGATGTGACCCGCGTACTTCTTCGCCTGGTTCGGATCGAGGATCACCGACCAAGACGTCGGATCGGGCTTGACGTCGTTGGTGTTCCACATCAGCAGGTTCGCCCCACGCCCGTGCGGGATCCCGTAATTGGTCCCGTCGAACGTGTTGTAGGGCTGGTCCTTGAGGTCGTCGAAGATCGTCTTGTAGTTCGGGACGAGATCGACGTTGACCGGCGACACATCGCCACCATCCACGAGACGAGCGGTGGCGTTGCCCGAGGCGGACACGCCGTCGTATTGACCCGTGCGCATCAGGTCGACCATCTGATCGGACGTGTCGGCGACCTTGACGTTGGTCTGACAGCCGGTCTGCTGCTCGAACGGCGAAACCCAGTCGACGCCCTTCGTGACCGAGCCGTCCTCGCAGTAGCTGGCCCAGCAGATGATGTTCAGCTCACCCTCGCCTGCACCGACGCTGGTCAGCTCCTTTCCTCCGTTGCTACCTCCGTTGTCATCGCTACCGCCACAACCTGCGATCACCAGCATCACGGCGGCGAGCCCAGCGACAATCGCCGCGGGCACCCAGGTTGGATGAGCTCTAATTCGGCTCACTTTCCTTCTCCTCTCCCTTTACGGCGACGGTCTGATCCGCTCGCCATCCGATTTTGATTTTCCGGCCGCGCTGGTCCTGGACCTCGGCTGAGGTCGTCTCCAGGTTCTGGCGGACGACTTGCAGCTCCCCCCCTGCTTCGAGATCGACGAGGTACCGAGTCACCATGCCCGCGTAGGAGACGTCCTTGATGGTCCCCTCCTCGAGGTGCAGGCCGCTCGGCGCCTGGCCGTTCTCGACGATGAAGATCTTTTCCGGGCGCACCGTGAATCGCTGCCCGTCTCGCTCCAGGAGGTTCGACACGCCGACGAACCCCGCCACGAACGCGTTGTCCGGCCGCTCGTAGATCTCGGTCGGAGGCCCGATCTGCTCGATGCCGCCGTCGTTGAAGACCGCGATCCGGTCGGACATCGTCAGGGCCTCCTCCTGGTCGTGGGTCACGTAGATGAACGTGATCCCGACCTCCGCCTGGATCGAGTTGAGCTCGACCTGCATCTGCTCGCGCAGCTTCAGGTCGAGCGCGCCAAGCGGCTCGTCGAGCAGCAGCACCCTGGGCTCGTTGACGATCGCCCGCGCCAGCGCGACGCGCTGCTGCTGGCCGCCGGAGAGCTGGTTGGGCTTGCGCTGTTCGTAGCCGCCGAGCCGCACGGTCTCGAGGGCCTCGGATGCGCGGCGGCGGCGCTCCTCCTTGCCGACGCGCTTCACCCTCAGCCCGTACTCGACGTTCTCCCCGACCGTCATGTGGGGGAAGAGGGCGTAGTCCTGGAAGACGGTGTTGACCGAGCGGTCGTACGGCGGCTCGCCGGTCACGTCACGTCCCGCGAGCTCGATCCGGCCGGTGTCGGGCTCCTCGAAGCCGGCGATCATCCGCAGCGTGGTGGTCTTGCCCGAGCCGGAGGGGCCGAGCAGCGTGAAGAACTCCCCCCGCTTCACCTCGAGGTCGAGCGAGTCGACGGCGACGACGTCGCCGTAGCGCTTGCTCACCCCGACGAGGCTTACGTCCGCGGGCTCGACACCTGTACCCGGGTCGGGCTCTGCCTCAGTGCTTGCGGGCGTCGCGGCTACGCCGCCTCCTTCTCCTCGATCGGTCAGCTGCTCGGATGTGCGCACCGTATAACGCCGACCGGTGCGGACCTAGGTATATCCGAGCCCAACCCTGCCTCGCTAGGCCAGGGTGGCCAATCTTCTCCGGGCAGCTTGTACGTCCCGACTTCTACGTTCGGGAGAACCGCCGGACTACGGGGTGCTTAGAAGCCCGGGGAGTACTTGCCCGTGAAGCCGACCGGCTTGCGCTTCTGCTTGCGCCAGCGCGGGCCCGAGCCCTGGTTCCAGCGGTCGCCGCCGGAGGAGGTGTCGAAGCGCTTCCCCGCGATCACCATGTAGGCGTGGCTCGCGTTGCCGTAGACCGTGATCCAGCGGCCCTTGCCGGGAAGCGCCCCAGCTCGAGGCCAGGCTGCCCGAGGTCATCGGGCTCGCCAGCAGGCCTGCAGCGTGCAGGACATAGCTCACGGCGCCTGAACAGTCGTAGCCGGAGGCGAAGAAGCTCCTGTGGCCACCGCCCCAGACGTAGGGCAGGGTGTGGATCGCGTTGGCCGCGGCGATCGCGGTCTGGATCTGGGGCGGAGCATCCGCGGGCGCGACGGCCGTGCCGTCCTTGCGGATCTTCGCCTTCCCGGGAGGCCCGACCGGTGCGGCGGGCGGGGTCGTCGTCGTGGGCGTGGTCGTGCTGCCGGGCGGGCCCGATCCACCGGTCTGGGCGGCCGCCGGAACGGCGATCGCCAGTACGCAAAGAGTTGTGATCCCCGCTACAGCGAGGCGACGCCTACAGCTAAGTGTGTCTCGCATCCAACAGTTCTCCTTTGTCGGCCTGCGGGGTTAGCTGTCGGGCTAGCGCTGAAGGAGCCTGCGCCCCCACCCTCGGTTCCGGTGGGTTCGCCCCAGATATTTGGTTCCCCCGCTCCCATCGCCGTGTGGTGATGGGACTCGGCGTAACTGGCGCGGGACCTTACCAAACGTGAAAGAACGTTTGCAATCGACAACCGTTCATTAGTGCTTACCCGCACGATCTTGTGATTCGACGCCCTCGGGGAGCCCCCTCCCGATCCGTCGTTGAACGGGCGACGGCCACGCGTTCTTGGACCCAACGCGGCGGCGCGGCCCCGGGGAGAGGGAGCCGCGCCGCGCGCACTGGGATGGGAGGAGAGGCCTCCCAGCCGCCGTGGCGGCTAGAAGCCGGGGAAGTAGCGAACGGCGTATCCGGCGCCGGAGCGCATGCTCGCCCGCCAGCGCGGACCCGAGCCCTGATTGAGGGACTCGCCGACCGCGGAGGTGTCGAACCGCAGGCCGGCCACGGTCATCCAGGCGTGGCTGCGATTCGCGTAGACCGTGATCCAGGACCCGGTCCCCGGGGAGCCCCAGGTCATCAGGGGGCCGGAGGACAGCGGGCTCGGGAGCAGCCCGGCGGCGTGCAGCACATAGCTGACCGCGCCGGAGCAGTCGTAGCCACTCGACTTGAAGCGGCTGTGACCGCCGCCCCAGATGTACGGCTTCTTGTGAATCCTGTTGGCCGCCTTGATCGCCTTGCGGATCTGACGCGGCGCGTTCGCCGGCGGCAGCGCCTTGCCCGTCGGCAGCAGCTGAGCCGTGCCGCCCGGGGCGGTGGGCGTCGTCGGAGTGGTTGGAGTTGTGGTGCTACCGGGGGGTCCCGCCCCACCGGTCTGTGCCATCGCCGGCACCGCGGCCGCAAGCGATGCGACCAACAGCAGCCCTGCCACGGCCACCTTCCTGCCTCTGCTGTGCGTGTCTGACCGCAAACCGTTCTCCTTAGTCGGCCTACGGGGTTAGCTGACGGGCTGACGCGAAAGGAGCCTGCGTCTCCACCCTTGGTGGATTCGCCCCAACTGCTTTGGTTCCCCCGTTCTCGTCCCGCACTGGTGGGGACGAGATTCGGCGTTTGGTCGAGGCGGAACGCTAGCAAACGATCCGGAGCTGTGAGCAGGTACTCACAGACCCCCGATCAGGAGCCGCCGCAAACTCCGGGCGAAGCGCTAGAGACCGATCCAGTGGCGGATCGCGAAGCCGGTCGGAGTCCGCAGCGTGAAGCGCCAGCGCGGCCCGCGGCCCTGGTCGACCGACTCACCCCGAGGCGAGGTGTCGTAGCGCACGCCCGCGATGACCATGTAGGTGTGCGTCCGGTTGGCGAACACCGTGATCCAGGACCCCGGGCCCGGCGAGCCCCAGAAGGCGAGTTGGCCGGAGACCAGCGGGGAGCTGAGGACCCCGGCCGCGTGCAGGACGTAGCTGACCGCGCCGGAGCAGTCGTAGCCCTTGGCCTTGAAGCTGCGGTGGCCGCCGCCCCAGATATAGGTCCTGCGGTGGATCTTGTTGGCGGCCTTGATCGCGCGGACGACGGAGTAGGGAGCCCCGGCCGGGGGCCTCGCCTTTCCGTTCGGGAGGATCGTCGCGACGTTCGCCGGGGTGGTGGTGACCGGCGCTCCCGCCGGGGCACCGGGCACCGGAGTGGTGGTGGTCGTGCCGGTGGTCTGGCCGGACGCGGAGCCGGCGGCGATCAGCGCGCCGGCGAGCAGCGCTACTGCCAGCCCGAGACGGCGGCCCTGAGTTGATCGTCGAGACAGCAAAGAATCCCTCCTCCGGTCCCTTCCTCATCGGTTGGAACCCGGCTCCTCCTTGAGTCGAAAGACCGTATCAGAGCAGGGGTTTTCTGTGAGCGATCCTTAACAGAGGTCCGGTGGGATAGGTTGGAATTCGTGGAACTCGAGGGCAAGACGCTGCTGCTCAGCGGCGCCACGGGGGGTATCGGCCGAGCAATCGCCGAGGAGCTCGCACGCCAGGGCGCATCGCTGGTGTTGAGCTCGCGCAAGGGAGAGGAGCTCGACAGCCTCGCGCAGTCAATTCCGGGAGGAGCCGATCGGCACCGCACGCTCGTCGCCGACCTGGCGGAGCCCGGCGCGGCCGAGGAGCTCGTCGAGAGGGCCGGAGACGTCGACGGCATGGTTGCCAATGCGGCCCTGCCGGCGAGCGGGAAGCTCGAGCACTTCAGCTCAGAGGAGGTCAAGCGGGCGATCCGGGTCAACTTCGAGTCGCCCATCCTGATGGGCCGCGCGATCGCGACGAGGCTCGCTGAGAAGGGCGAGGGCCACCTGGTCTTCATCTCCTCGCTCTCGGGCAAGGTGGGATCTCCGCGCTCGGCCCTCTATAGCTCCACCAAGTTCGGCCTCAGGGGATTTGCCTTCGCCCTCCGCGAGGACATGCAGCCTCACGGTGTCGGCGTCTCGATCGTCTCGCCCGGCTTTGTGCGCGGCGCGGGGATGTGGGCCGACGCCGACGTCGACCCGCCGCCGATGATCGGCACCACGACGCCCGAGAAGGTCGCCCAGGCGGTCGTCCGCGCGATCGAGCGCAACCGCAACGAGATCACGGTGGCGCCGCTGCGCCAGCGTTTCCTGGCCGAGATCGGCTACCGCCACCCCGAGATCGCGGCGCGGCTCCAGCGGCGCGGCGGGGCCGAGCAGATCGCCGACGACTTGGCGGCCGGCCAGTCGCACAAGCGATAGGATCCTTCGCGCGTCAAGGAGTGGCGCCGGTGCGACGAGGGACGCACCGAGGGACGAAAGAGGAGAGAGACATGCGGAAGCTGGTGCTGCTGGTTTCGGTGATTGCGGGATCGCTGCTGGTCGCACCCGCGGCCCACGCGACGATCAACAACGCGCTCGGTGTGACCTGCACCGTGGCCTCGGACAACGTTCGCGAGTGCGGCAGCGACGCCCCGCGCAGCACGTCACCCTCCTGGGACGGCACGCCGATCGACGTCAACATCGCCTTCCCGGCGCAGCCCCCCAGCGGACCGGATGGGCAATACCCGCTGATCATCATCGGCCACGGCTACGGCGGAGGCGAAGATCGGCTTCGGCGCCGCCGGCTCCACGGACGGCCTCCGACAGTTCACCAGCCGCGGCTACGCCGTGTTCTCCATGACCGATCGCGGCTTCCACGAGTCCTGCGGCTCCGATGCCTCGATCACCGCCGGCGGCTCGGCCTGCGACAACGGCTACATCCACCTGATGGATGACCGCTACGAGGTCCGTGACGCGCAGTTCTTCGCCGGCGAGCTCGCCGACGAGGATCTCGTCGATGGCCAGAAGATCGGGGCGACCGGGGGGTCGTACGGAGGCGGCCTCTCGCTCCAGCTCGCGACCCTCAAGGACCGCGTGATGATGCCGGACGGGTCACTCGTTCCCTGGACGAGCCCGTCGGACGGCCTGCCGATGCGAATCGCGGCAGCCACCCCCGATATTCCGTGGAGCGACCTGGCGTATTCGCTCACGCCGAACGGCGGCAAGCTCGACTACGTGGCCGACCCGGCCTACACCGGCCGGATGGGGATCGAGAAGGAGTCGTTCAACAACGGTCTCTATACCGTCGTCACGACGCTGGGCGCCGGGCGCTACTGCGGCCAGGCTCCCTACCCGTCGCCCTGCGACAACTTCGAGGCCGACGTGACCTCGTGGAAGGCTCGGATCGAGCAGGGTGAGCCATACGACGGCGACCCCGCCTCACAGGCGGTCCTCGACGAGATCAAGGCGCACCACTCCGCCTACTACATCGACCATTCCGAGCCGCCCGCGCCGCTGCTGATCTCGAACGGCTTCACGGATGACCTCTTCCCGGCGGACGAGGCGATCGGCTACTTCAACCGCATCCGCTCG
Organism: uncultured Solirubrobacterales bacterium; assembly: GCA_963777575.1. GTDB lineage: Bacteria > Actinomycetota > Thermoleophilia > Solirubrobacterales > 70-9 > DASUPK01. The sequence goes on from CAVZRH010000009.1 coordinate 175,807, forward strand.
CAGTACCCGAACGCGCCGATGTCTCTGTTCTTCGGCGACTTCGGCCACATGCGGGCCAGCAACAAGAACAGCGACATCAGCGCACTGACCGCCCAGGAGAACGCCTGGATGGACTTCTACGTCAAGGGGACCGGCTCCCAGCCGTTCCAGGGCGCCACTGCGTTCGCGCCCACCTGTCCCTCTGATTCTGACGTCGACTCCCTCGGGCCCTACCAGGCAGGCAGCTGGGCCGGGCTGGAGAAGGGCGCCGTCCGCTTCCGCGACACGGGCTCGAAGACGATCTCGGCGAACGGCGGGTCGGCGAGTGTCGACACGACATTCGATCCGGTCGAGCGGCCGCGCGGGAATCCGTGCGCGACGGCATCCGGCAACGATCTGCCCGGCGTGGCGACCTATCGGCTCCCGGCCGCGACCGGGCAGCGGCTTCACGCTGATGGGCTCGCCGACGGTGGTCGCGACCATCGGCTCACCGGTCGCGAACTCCGAGATCGCCGCCAGGCTGCTCGATGTCGCGCCTGACGGCACGGAGACGCTGGTCGACCGCCAGCTCTATCGGCCGCAGGTCGGAACCTCGCGACAGGTGTTTCAGCTCCACCCGGGCGGCCACCTCTTCGCGGCGGGCCACGTCCCGAAGCTCGAGCTGCTGCCGAAGGACGCGGGCGGCGCCAACCTGAACAGCTATGGGCGGCCGGCGAACGGCCAGGGCGACGTCACCATCTCGAATCTGGACCTCCGCCTGCCCGTGCTCGACGGCCCGGGCGCCGCGGGCGGCCAGGTCGAGGCGGCGCAGCCCCTGCCGCTCCCCTGCGGCCAGGCGATCGCGCCCCAGTACTCCTCCGCTTCCTACGTCCGCGCCACGCTCGGCACGGGCAAGCTGAAGCGGAAGGGGAAGAGCGTCAAGGTTCCCGTCGATTCCGCCCCGGGCAGTCAGCCCTGCCAGGTCCAGATCAAGCTGTTGGGCAAGAAGTCCAAGAAGAAGGGCAAGAAGGGCACCGCCGCAGCGAAGAAAAAGAAGAAGGGCAAGAAGAAGCGGGTCCTGGGTAAGGCGACGGCGACGATCGCCGGGGGCCAGTCCGGAATCGTGAAGGTGAAGCTCACGAAGAACGGCGCCAAGAGCCTGGGCAAGAAGGTCAGGGTCGAGGTCACGACGATCGACTCGGCCGGCAACACCATCCAGAGCGGCCAGGCGAAGGTCGGCGGGAAGAAGGCCAAGAAGCACAAGAAGCACAAGTAGCGAACGGTCCCCTGCTGGACACCGACGCGTCTGGCCGGTGGAGTGCCGGGAATAGACTGAGGTTGTGAGCGCGAAGGACAGCTTCGGAGCGCAGGCGACCCTCGAGGTGGGGGGTAGGGAGTTCGAGATTCACCGCCTCGACGCCCTGCAGAAGAGGTTCGACGTCGCGCGCCTTCCCTACTCGCTCAAGGTCCTGCTCGAGAACGCGCTGCGCCTCGAGGACGGCACCTCGGTCAGCTCCGACGACGTCGAGGCCATCGCGAGCTGGGACGCGAAGGCCGAGCCCTCGATCGAGATCCCGTTTCAGCCGGCCCGGGTGCTGATGCAGGACTTCACCGGCGTCCCCGCGGTGGTCGACCTCGCCGCCATGCGCGACGCGATGGAGGATCTGGGCGGAAACCCCAGCGCGATCAACCCGCTGGTCGACGTCGATCTGATCATCGATCACTCGGTGCAGGTGGACGCCTTCGGCAACCAGCGCGCCTTCGAGGTGAACGCCGAGCGCGACTACGAGCGCAACGGGGAGCGCTACGCCTTCCTGCGCTGGGGACAGACGGCGTTCGACAACTTCAGGGTGGTGCCGCCGGCCACCGGCATCTGCCACCAGGTCAACCTCGAGTACCTCGGCCAGTGCGTCTGGACCAGGGACGTCGACGGCACGACCCAGGCCTTCCCGGACACCCTCGTCGGCACCGACTCGCACACGACGATGATCAACGGGCTCGGCGTCCTCGGCTGGGGCGTGGGCGGAATCGAGGCCGAGGCCGCCATGCTCGGCCAGCCGATCTCGATGCTGCTCCCGCAGGTGATCGGCTTCCGGCTCACCGGCGACCTGCGCGAGGGTGCGACGGCCACCGACCTCGTGCTGACGGTGACCGAGATGCTCCGGGAGAAGGGCGTCGTCTCCAAGTTCGTCGAGTTCTTCGGTCCCGGCATCTCCGGCCTCGGCCTGGCCGACCGGGCGACGATCGGGAACATGTCGCCGGAGTTCGGCTCGACCTGCGCGATCTTCCCGATCGACGCCGAGACCCTGCGCTACCTGGAGTTCACCGGGCGGCCCACCGAGCAGATCGAGCTGGTCGATGCCTACACACGCGAGCAGGGTCTCTTCCACGAGCCCGACTCGGAGGAGCCGACCTACAGCGACACGCTCGAGCTCGACCTCGGAGATGTCGAGCCCAGCATCGCCGGCCCGAAGCGGCCCCAGGACCGGATCGCCGTCTCGGATGCCAAGAACGCCTTCCTCGACGCGATGCGGGAGTGGAATCCGGATGCGGGTGACGAGCTCGGCAATGGCCGGGACGAGGCGATCGCCGAGTCCTTTCCCGCCTCGGACCCGCCCGCCGAGGACCACGACGGGGAGGGCGGCAAGCCGCGCATCTACGTCGACAAGGGCGACGTCGCGGTGAAGGCCGCGACGAGCGACGCGGTCGCGGTGCAGCTCGAGAGCGGCGAGACGGTCGAGCTCGACCACGGGCACGTCGTGATCGCGGCGATCACGAGCTGCACCAACACCTCGAATCCGTCGGTGATGCTGGGCGCGGGCCTGGTGGCCAAGAAGGCGGTGGAGCGCGGGCTGCGCCGCCAGCCCTGGGTGAAGACCTCGCTGGCGCCCGGCTCCACGGTGGTCACCGAGTACCTGGAGAAGTCGGGGCTCGACCGCTATCTCAACGAGCTCCAGTTCAACCTGGTCGGGTACGGCTGCACGACCTGCATCGGGAACTCCGGCCCGCTCCCCGAGGAGATCTCGAAGGCGGTCAACGACAACGACCTCGTCGTCTGCTCGGTCCTCTCCGGCAACCGCAACTTCGAGGGGCGAATCAACCCCGACACGCGGGCGAACTACCTCGCCTCGCCGCCCCTCGTCGTCGCCTACGCGCTCGCCGGTTGCATGGACGTCGATCTGACCTCGGAACCGCTCGGCACCGATTCCGACGGCGAGCCCGTCTACCTCTCCGAGATCTGGCCGACGACCGAGGAGATCAAGCAGGAGGTGGGCGAAGCGGTGCGGGCCGACATGTTCACCAAGAGCTACGACGACGTCTTCACGGGCGACGACCGCTGGCGGAACATCGAGGTGCCGGCGGACGACCGCTACACCTGGCCCGACTCGACCTATGTCCGCAAGCCGAGCTTCTTCGAGGGCATGGACGCGGAGCCGAAGCCGGTTGAGCCGATCGGGGGCGCGAGGGTCCTCGCCGTGCTCGGCGACTCGGTGACCACCGACCACATCTCTCCCGCCGGCGCGATCAAGCGCGACAGCCCGGCCGGCAAGTGGCTGCAGGAGCAGGGGGTCGAGGTCCGCGACTTCAACTCGTACGGCTCGCGCCGCGGCAACCACGAGGTGATGATCCGCGGCACCTTCGCCAACGTGCGGCTGCGGAACCGGCTGGTCGACAAGGAGGGCGGCTTCACCCGCCACCTCCCGGACGACGAGGAGACCACGATCTACGAGGCGGCGATGAAGTACGCCGACGAGGGCGTCCCGCTGGTCATTCTGGCCGGCAAGGAGTACGGCTCGGGCTCATCGCGCGACTGGGCCGCGAAGGGCACCAACCTGCTCGGGGTTCGCGCCGTGATCGCGGAGAGCTTCGAGCGGATTCACCGCTCCAACCTGATCGGGATGGGCGTGCTGCCGCTCCAGTTCCCGGACGGCGAGTCCATCGACTCGCTCGGCCTGACCGGCGAGGAGACCTTCGACGTCGGCGACCTTCAGAACGGCGAGGCGAAGGCGGTCGAGGTGACCGCCTCACGCGACGGCGCCGACGACGTCACCTTCGAGGCGACCGTCCGGATCGACACGCCCAACGAGGTCACCTACTTCCAGAACGGCGGCATTCTCCACCGCGTGCTCCGGGACCTTCGCTCCCGCGGCTAGACGTGCTCGAGCGAACCGGGGAGATCGCCGGGCTCCCATCCCAGTGGCGGGAGGCACCGGACGAGGGCCGGCCGCCGATCCTCTACCTCCACGGGGTCCCGACCGCGTCCTGGGAGTGGCACCCGTTCCTGGAGCGAATCGGCGGGATCGCCCCCGATCTCCCCGGCTTCGGCCGCTCCGCGAAGCCCGATGACTTCGACTATTCGATCGAGGGCTATCAACCCTGGCTGGAGGCTTTCCTCGACGCGGCCGGCCTCGAGCGGTTCTCGCTCGTCGTCAACGATTGGGGCGGTGGTCTCGGCCTCGCCCTGGCGCAGCGCATGCCGGATCGAATCGAGCGGCTCGTCATCCACACCTCGGTTCCGCTCCTTCCCGGCTACCGCTGGCACTGGGTCGCGCGCATCTGGCGCACGCCGGGGCTCGGCGAGATGTTCATGGCGACCTCGAGCAAGTGGGCCTTCCGGCAGCTGACGCGCCTCTCGAACGTCGCCCGGGGTCCCCTGCCCGATTCGTTCACCGACAACATCTGGCGTCACTTCGACCGCGGCACACGCCGGGCGATTCTCCGGCTCTACCGAGCTTCCCCGTCCGAGGTCCTTGCCGGGGCCGGTGAGCGCCTCGGCGACCTGAGCTGCCCCACGCTCATCCTCTGGCCGACCGAGGATCCCTATCTCGGCCGCGAGTGGGGGCCGCGCTTCGCCGAGGCGATCGGCGAGAACGCCCGCCTCGAGATGATCGAGCGCGCCGGCCACTGGCCCTGGCTCGACCGCCCCGACGTGATCGAGAAGACAGCCGCGTTCCTCGCGGATTGACCGCGGTGGTGTCCCCCGTTTCCCCTATTGATTTGAGGCAGAAAAGAGCGGCGTGGCGGGGCCGCGGGAGGCAGGGGGTCCACACGGCCCGCGCCACGCCTGCGCGTCGGTAGCCAGGGAGGGATTTCCGACGCGATCGTCCCGGGAGGCGGGACTGACCCCGGGACGAGTCTTATGAAGGTATTACGTCCTCCCGCCTCCGGGGCGATTATCTCCCGATTCGTCCGGCGCTGTCAACCATTCCTGTGAACAACGCGGTCGCTGCGCTCGATTCCCCAGCCGCGACGCTCGATCAGCTCGATCCCGATCACGGTGCCGAACGGCCCAATGGGCGTGAGCGTCGCCGCGAGCAGGGGCCAGGGAGCCTCACGCCGCATCACCGCCCAGAAGATCAGTCCGAGCAGACCGAGGTAGCCGAGGCCATGCAGGAGGCCGAAGAGCGAGGTCTCCGAGTGGTACCCGGATGCGATCCAGAAGAAGAGCAGCGCCGCGAACAGGATCGACTCGAACCAGGAGCAGATCTTCACCCACCTGAAGAGGGTGCCCGGGACGGGCTTCGGGAGGGGGTGTGCGTGTGCGGCGGTGGCCACGGGCGGAAGCTAGCGCCTGCCTGGCTTCGACAACCGGTCGAAACCGGGAAGTCGATCTTCGGACCGCCGGTCCATGGCTTCGGCGAGGGACATGCCCGAAGATGCGCGCCATGGAGCGATTCCACGGAGACCAGAACTCCGGCGTGGGCATGAGGAGGCTCGTGCGGCTGCAGCGCTCGTATCGGTGTGCGAGCTGCGCCGCGGAACACAACTCCTGGGCCCGACTCAGCACCTGTCCGGATTGCGGCCGCTCCCTCTCGGTGGCGGTCATCAGACGGGCAGCGGTCACTCCGGTCTGACCGCCGGACGACCGTTCGCCCCTCAGTGCCGTTCGTCGCGGTACATCGCGAGCGCGTGCGCGCCGGCGGGGTGCGCGCGAAACTCCCGCACCACCGCCGCCATCGCAACCGGCAGCTCCTCGGGTTGCGGCAGCGGCACCCCGTACTCCGGCGGCATCAATACAGACGCCGCCAGCGCGGCGAATGTCAGGTCAGCGGCGGTGAACCGATCGCCGCAGAGATATGGCCGGTCGTCGCTGAGCCGCTTTGCGACCGTGTCGAAGACCATCCGCACCTCGGCCTCAGACCGCGCCGCGGTGGTCGCCGTGATGTCAAGAAAGCGATCGATCACCCGTGAGGCCACGGGATAGGCAAGCGGTAGCGCCCGGCGCTCCCAGCTCGGGACGCCGGTACAGCCATAGGCAACCGCGAGATCGCGACGACCGCGCATCTCGTTGTACATCCACCTTCGTCCATGGGGTCCCAGATCGGTGTCGAAGTCGCGCTCCAGCGCTCGAACCTCTGCGGCTGCGCCTGGATCCTCCGGGTAAAGCCGCTGACCCTGCGGCGCATTGGCGTCGGCCTCGTCGACGATGTCGGCCGAGTCGGCCAGCACCCGATCGCCGCACACCAGAACCGGAACGGTCCTCCCACCCCCTGCTCGACGCGCAGCGACCCAGTGGATGAGCTGCAGGTGCGCCTGCTCCCGATACCTGACGCCCGTGCGATCCAGGGCCCAGCGAGCCTTTTCGCAGTAGTGGCTGATCGGAATCGTGATCAGGACGCACGGGGGGCCGGATGAGCTCATCTGCACCAGATCATCTTCACTCCCCGATCGGAAGCGTGCGTTGACGAGACGGGATACTGCGTGGGCGATGTCGGAGGAGAACGTTGAGCTTGTGCGACGCGCCTACGTTGCGCTCAGCCGAGGAGACGAGGAGACGCTCCGCGACCTGTCCGCCCCTGAGCTTGTCGTTGACTTCTCGCGCCGGCTCGTTGAGCCGAGTCTGCTGGGTCGCGACGAGGCGCTGGGTATTTTCTTCAGGCAGTTGCGCGACACGTGGGACGACTGGCCCGTGTGGGAGCCGCAGGAGCTGATCGACGCGGACGACAAGGTGGCCGCTTTCATCCGCACGAGCGCTCGGGGGAAGGGGAGCGGAGTCGAGGTTGAAGCCCACGTCTGGAATTTGTGGACCTTCCGCGACGGGAAGGTGGTCGAGTTGACGTACTTCGGTGACGATCGAGCGGCTGCCCTCGACGCCGCCGGGCTGTCGGAGTAGCCCTTGCCAGTCGCCGGAGGGATTACGCCGGATCTGCTCGGCCCATCAGGGCCGTGAGCACGATGCGCTCCTGCTCCTTGGTGTGCGCCACGGCGTAGCCCTCTCCCGGGCTGGCGCGGGGCGGGCGCCCGACGTATCCGAGCTCGACGCCCTCGGGAAGGAGCTCCGGCATCCGCCGCTGCATCACCGACCAGGCGCCCATGTTCCGCGGCTCCTCCTGAACCCAGACGATCTCCTTGAGATTCGGATAGCTGGCGATCAGCTGGGTGAGCTGCTCCTTGGCGAACGGGTAGAGGAGCTCGGCCCGCGCGATCGCGACGTTGTCGATCTCCTCACGCTTCGGCGCGGCGTCGATGTCGTAGTAGATCTTGCCGCTGCAGAGGACGAGTCGTTCGACCTTCTTCTTGCGGTCCTGCGCGTGGGGGTCGTCGAGCACGAACTCGAACGAGCCGGAGGTCAGGTCCTGGAGCGTGGATGTCGCGCGCGGCAGGCGCAACAGGCCCTTCGGCGTGAACACGACCATCGGCCGCGCCTTCGCGATGTGGGCCTGGCGGCGGAGGAGATGGAAGTACTGGGACGCGGTCGAGGGATTGGCGATGCGGATGTTGCCCTCGGCCGCGAGCTGTATGAAGCGCTCGATCCGCGCGCTCGAGTGCTCGGGGCCGGCGCCCTCGTAACCGTGCGGCAGCAGCAGCGTGAGCCGCGAGGTCTGGCCCCACTTCGCCTCGGCCGAGACGATGAAGCTGTCGATGATCACCTGCGCGGCGTTCCCGAAGTCTCCGAACTGCGCCTCCCACAAGACGAGGCTGTCCGGCGAGTGCGCGGAGTAGCCGTACTCGAAGCCGAGGCAGGCTGACTCCGAAAGCGGGCTGTTGTGGAGCTCGAGCGGAGCCGTCGCCTCCGGCAGGTTCTGGATCGGCGCGTAGTGCAAACCGGTCTTCTCGTCGTGCAGGACCAGATGGCGGTGGGAGAACGTGCCGCGCTCGGTGTCCTGGCCCGTGAAGCGGACGTGCACGTCCTCGGTGAGCAGCGAGGCCAGCGCGAGCGACTCGGCGTGCCCGAACTCGATCCCGCCATGGTCCATCGCCTCGAGCCGCTTGGAGAGCGGCTTGCGGAGCTTGCGGTGGATCGTGAAGCTGTCCGGCACGCGCAGCAGCTCCTCGTTGAGCGTGCGGAGCTTGTCTTCGGGCACGGCGGTTTCGACGCTCGGGCTCCGGGTCCGGTCGAGCTCACTGGTCCCGGTCTGGGTCGGGTCGGCGTATTCGCCGGACTCGATCTTCTGACGGAGGTCGTCGTGTGCGGTCTTCAGGCCCTTCTGGCGCCCCTCGTTGCGCTCCTCGACCTCGTCCGGCGTGACGATTCCCTCCTTGACCAGCGCCTCGGCGTAGAGCTGTGAGACCGGCGGGTGCTCCTTGATCTTCGCCGCCATCAGGGGCTGTGTGTACGCCGGCTCGTCGGTCTCGTTGTGGCCGAAGCGGCGATAGCCGATCACGTCGATGACCACGTCGCGGCCCCAACGCTCGCGGTAGGCCATCGCCAGGCGGACCCCGGCCACGCATGCCTCCGGGTCGTCGGCGTTCACGTGGATGATCGGGACGTTGAAGCCCTTTGCCATGTCGGCGGCGTACGGGGTCGAGCGGCCCTCCTCCGGATCGGTCGTGAAGCCGATCTGGTTGTTCTGGATGATGTGGACCGTGCCCCCGGTTGCGTAGCCCTTCAGCGACTGGAGGTTGAGCGTCTCCGCCACCACGCCCTGGGCCGGGAAGGCCGCATCGCCGTGGAGCAGCACGGGGACCGCGGCCATCGGGTCGTGCTCGAGGTGCCCCTCCGTACGGGTGGTCTGGGAGGCGCGGGCGGCGCCGGTCACAACGGGGTCCACGTACTCGAGGTGGCTCGGGTTCGGATAGAGGCGTACCCCGATCTCGGAGCCGTCCTTCGCCTTGATAGACGCCGTTGTGGCCGTAGTGGTACTTGACGTCGCCGGTACCGCCGGTCGGGATCGCGGCCAGGGACTTGACGGCCTCGATCGCCTTGGCGCCCTCGAACTCGGCCAGGATCGACTCGACGGGGCGGCCGATGTTGTGGGCGAGCACGCTGAGGCGGCCTCTGTGAGCCATCCCGATCACCACGTCGTGGGCGCCCTCGGTGTGGGCCATCTCGAAGACCTCGTCGAGCATCGGCACGATGGCGTCGAGCCCCTCGACCGAGAACATCTTCTGGCCGAGATAGGCCTTCTCGAGGTAGCGCTCGAAGCCGAAGACCTGGATCAGGCGCTCGAGTAGCTCGTGCTTTTCGTCGGGCTCGAGCGGCTTGCGGTGCCAGCCGGTCTCGATCATGTCCCGCAGCCACATCCGCTGCTGGTGCGAGGAGAGGTGCTCGATCTGGTACGCGATCGTCCCGCAGTAGGCCGCGCGCATCCGCGGCAGCGCCTCCAGCAGCGTCTCTCCCTCCACCCCGATCCGGAGGATCTCAGCCGGGACCTGCGACATCAGCTCCGGCGTCAGGTTCACGTTCTCCGGCTGCAGCGCCGGGTCGCCCTTCGGCTCCGACCCGAGCGGGTCGAGCCGGGCGGCGAGGTGGCCGTGCGTCCGGTAGGCCTTGAGCAGCGAGGTCGCCGCCTGCACGGCCTGGAGAAGCTCGGTGCTCGGCTTCGCCGGTGCCGAGGCCGCCACGCCGGAAGCGCCGGGCGCCGCCAGCGGGGGCGACGAGGCCGATGCGGGGTGCGCCGCGGTGATCGAGGCCGAATCGATGCCGAGGTCGCTGGCGACCGACTCGTAGAAGTCGTCCTCGCCCTGCAGCAGCTCCTCGATCCGGCGCAGGAAGGATCCGGACTCCGCGCCCTGGATCACCCGGTGGTCGTAGGTCGAGGTCATGGTCATGACCTTCGACACCCCGAGCGCCTTGATCTTCTCGGGAGGCGTGTGGCGCCACTCGACCGGATACGCGAGCGAGCCGGCCGCGACGATCGTGCCCTGCCCCGGCATCAGGCGCGGCACCGAGGCCACCGTCCCGAGCCCGCCGGGGTTCGTGAGACTTATGTTGGTGCCCTGGAAGTCGTCGGCGGTGAGGCTGTTCTCGCGCGTCTTGGTGATCAGCTCCTCGTAGTAGGAGTGGAAGCCCGAGAAGTCGAGGCCGTCCGCGCCCTTGATGCATGGGACCAGCAGCGAGCGCTGGCCCTTGCGCTCGACGTCGACCGCGATCCCGAGGTTGATGCTCCCGGACTCCACAACGGTCGGCTTGCCGTCGGCCTCCTCGTAGTGGCGGGCCATCACCGGCCACTCCTGCGCGGCCTTGACGATCGCCCAGGCGATCAGGTGGGTGAAGCTCACCTTCATGCCCCGCTCCTTGAGGATCTCGTTGATCGCCTTGCGCTTGGCATCGAGCGTGTCGACGGCGAGCTCGCGGAAGGACGTCGCCGTCGGGATCGAGCGGCTCTCGTTCATGGCCCGGGCGAGGGATCCGGCCGCGCCGCGAAGCGGTTTCGCCTCTCCCTCGATCACAGCCGGCGCTGCCACGCCATTGCCCTCGGCCGAGAGCACGTCGGACTTGGTGATCTTGCCGCCCGCGCCGCTTCCCTTCACGCCCGACAGATCGACGCCATTGGCCTGGGCCGCGCGGCGGGCCACGGGGGTGGCACGAGCTCCGTCGCCCTCGTCCGAGGCGGGCGGGGCCTCCTCGGTCACGCCCTCCGCGGGTGCCGAAGGCGCCGCCGCTGCGCCGTCGCCCGAGGGGGCGTCGCCCTTCGTCATCTCGGCGAGGGGCTTGCCGACCTCGACGGTCTCGTCGGGCCCGACCAGGATCTTCGTGATCGTCCCCGAGGCGGGAGCCGGGACCTCGGCGTCCACCTTGTCCGTCGATACCTCGACGACGGTGTCGCCCTCCGCGATCTGATCGCCCTCCGAGACATGCCACTCGAGCACGGTGCCCTCGGTGACCGACTCGCCCATCTCCGGCATGACGACCTCGAGGCCGCCGCCCTCCAGTTCCTTGCCGGCCGAGACGGAGGCATCGTCCGTCGTCGCCATCCCGTCCGTGTCGGAGGGGGTCTCGGCGCCGGCTCCGTTGGATTCGGCCGTGGCCTCCTCCTCAGCAGGCTCTCCACCCGACACCTCACGGGTCGCGCCTTCGGCGCGCCCTCGCATATCCTCGGCCGGCGCTTCCTCGGCCTCGGGCGGGCCGCCGTTCGCATCGATCTCGGCCATCGGCTCGCCGACCCCGATCTCGTCGTCGACCTGGACCATGATCTGGGTGACGGTGCCGGAGGCGGGGGCCGGGACCTCGGCGTCGACCTTGTCGGTCGAGACCTCCACCATCGTCTGCCCCTCCTCGACGGAATCCCCCTCGGAGACATGCCACTCGAGCACGGTGCCCTCAGTCACCGACTCGCCCATCTCGGGCATCAAGAGCTGCACCTTCTGCTTAGTGGCCATTCCCCTTGCTAACTGTATGAGGTTCCAAGCGGCTGCCAGGGCGGTCTCTTTCGGAGCGAAGGGCGAACCCCGAAGCGACTTGTGATGGCCGCCCGCTGCAGCCGCGGTCTGGTGGCGAAGCCGTCAGCCAATACGTGCGATCAAATCCACCGCCGGCCAGCCCTGCTCGCGGATGAACTCGCGTGTCGGAGCGGTCGTCTCGCAGAACGCGCAGGCGATCACGTCCGAGAAGCCGACCGGCCCGGCGAGCGCCAGCGGCATGTCGCAGACGGGACAGGCCAGCGACCGGGCCCCGAGCCAGGCGGCCTTCTCGGCCGGCCGCAGCTCAACTCGCCCCGCCGCGGCGCTCAGACGCTCGTCCCGCTCAGGGCCGGGGTTGCTTGCCGGGTCGTAGAACATCCCCACAGCTTGATTATTGCGCTCGCGCCCCCTCGACCAAACCCCCGAGCGTCGAAGGGCGCGCTCCGTGTAAGTTCCGCTGTGAGCGTGAAACGGAGGGGGAAGGTGAGATGAGCTACTTCGTAACCGGCGCGACCGGTTTCATAGGCCGCAACCTGGTCGAGCAGCTGCTCGACCGCGACGGGACGATCTATGTCCTCGTGCGCGAGGGCTCCCGTGGCCGGCTCGAAGAGCTGCTGAACCGCTGGGGCGCGGAGGAGGGCCGGATCGTCCCGGTGATCGGCGACCTCTCCCAGGAGAAGCTCGGCTGCGAGGAGGTGATCGACGATCTCCGGGGCGAGATCGATCACTTCTTCCACCTGGCCGCCATCTACGACATGACCGCGGACGCGGAGAGCCAGCGCGTCGCCAACGTCGAGGGGACTCGCGAGGCCGTGAGGTTGGCCGAGGAGCTCGACGCGAAGCGCTTCCACATGGTCAGCTCGATCGCCGCGGCGGGCCTCTACAAGGGCACCTTCACCGAGGAGATGTTCGACGAGGCCGAGAACGTCGAGAACCACCCCTACTTCCAGACCAAGCACGAGTCCGAGGCGGTGGTCCGGGAGGAGTGCTCGGTCCCGTGGCGCGTCTACCGGCCCGGCATCGTGGTCGGCCACTCCGAGACGGGCGAGATGGACAAGATCGACGGCCCCTACTACTTCTTCAAGCTCCTGCAGCGCGCCCGCAACGCACTCCCGCAGTGGTTCCCCGGCGTCGGAATCGAGGGCCGCAAGATCAACATCGTCCCGGTCGACTACGTCGCCAGGGCGATGGACCACATCGCCCACATCGACGGGTTCGACGGCCAGGCCTTCCACCTGACCGACCCGAAGCCACTGAGCGCCGGCCAGGTGATCAACGTCTTCGCGAAGGCGGCCCATGCGCCGGAGGCGACCATGCGCATCGACTCGAAGATGTTCGACTTCATCCCGAAGCAGGTCCGCAACGGGCTGACGATGCTGCCGCCGGTGAAGCGGATCACCGACCAGGTGCTCGCCGACTTCGGCATCCCGCGCTCGGTGCTCGTCTACATCAACTACCCGACCGACTTCGACTCGACCAAGACGCAGACCGCGCTGGAGGGGACCGGCATCTCCGTCCCGCCGCTCGCCAGCTACGCGGACAGGCTCTGGGACTACTGGGAGCGCAACCTCGACCCGGACCTCTTCAAGGACCGCTCGCTGTCCGGTGCGATCGGCGGCAAGGTGGTCCTGATCACCGGGGCGTCCTCCGGGATCGGCAGGGCCACCGCGATCAAATGCGGGGAAGCGGGCGCCGAGGTGCTGCTCGTCGCCCGGACTCCCGAGAAGCTCGAGGAGACGAAGGTCGAGATCGAGGAGGCCGGAGGTACCGCCCACCTCCACCAGTGCGACCTGTCCAGCATCGAGGACGTCGAGCGGATGGCGAAGGAGGTTCTCGACCAGCACGAGCGGGTCGACATCCTGGTCAACAACGCGGGCCGCTCCATCAGGCGCTCAGTGGAGCTCTCCTACGACCGGTTCCACGACTTCGAGCGGACGATGCAGCTCAACTACTTCGGAGCCCTGAGGCTGATCCTCAGCCTCCTGCCCGCCATGCGGAAGCGCAGCAAGGGGCGCAAGGGCGGCCACATCATCAACGTCAGCTCGATCGGCGTTCAGACCCATACGCCCCGCTTCTCCGCCTATGTCGCCTCCAAGGCAGCCCTCGACGCCTGGTCGCGCTGCGTCGCCTCCGAGGTGCTGGATGACGGCGTCCACATCACCACGATCTACATGCCGCTCGTGCGAACACCGATGATCGCCCCCACCAAGATGTACGACGCCTTCCCCACCAGCACGCCAGACGAGGCCGCCGAGATGATCACCAACGCGATGGTCACCAAGCCGAAGAAGGTGGCGACGCGGCTCGGCACCTTCGGCGAGCTGCTCTACAACGTCGCCCCCAAGGCCTCCGACGCGCTCCTCAACACCGCTTACAAGCTCTTCCCCGACTCGAGCGCGGCGAAGGGCAAGGAGGACGGCAAGCCCGCCGAGAAGGACCAGGAGCTATCGACGGAGGGCGTCGCCTTCGCCTACCTGATGCGCGGCGTCCACTGGTAGCCGGTGGCGACCGCGACGCGACGTCGCAAGCACTGGGGCTGGGGGTACGACGACCAGCAGCCTTCGCGGGACCAGGTCGAGGGCATCGCGAGGGCGGTCACCGACAGGCTCGGATTCGAGGTCGACGAGATCGAGGAGCCGGTCCCGCTCGACGCCGTTGAGCTGGCCAAGTCGCGCCTGAAGCCACCGAAGCGGTTCGGCGATCTGTTCTCGGCCGATCGCTACGACCGGATAGCCCACTCGCTCGGCAAGGCCTACCGGGACGTCGTCCGCGGCTTCCGGGGCGAATTCCCGAACCCGCCGGACCTGGTCGCGTACCCGGAGTCGCCGGAGGACGTCGACGTCGTCCTCAACTTCTGCGCCGACGAGAAGGCGGCGGCGATCCCCTTCGGTGGGGGCACGAGCGTCGTCGGCGGCGTCGAGCCCCGCGGCCTGGAGGAATACCGCGGGGTCGTCAGCGTCGACATGCGGCGGATGGATCGGGTCCTCGAGGTGGACCCGATCTCGATGGCCGCCCGGATCCAGGCCGGCGCGACCGGGCCGGGCCTCGAGGAGCAGCTCCGCGAGCACGGTCTGACGCTGCGCCACTTCCCGCAGTCGTTCGAGTACTCGACGCTCGGCGGCTGGATCGCAACCCGTGCCGGCGGCCACTTCGCGACGCTCTACACGCACATCGACGATCTGGTCGAGTCGATCCGCGCGGTGACGATCGACGGCGATTGGGAGAGCCGCCGCCTGCCGGGGTCGGGCGCGGGTCCGAGCCCCGACCGGGTGCTGCTCGGGTCGGAGGGGATCCTCGCCGTCATCGTCGACGCCTGGGTGCGGGTGCGCGAGCGGCCCAACGAGAAGGTCTCTGCCGCCGTGGCCTTCGACGACTTCGCCTCCGGGGCGGCGGCCGTGCGGGAGATCTCGCAGGCCGGCCTCTATCCCTCGAACTGCCGCCTGCTCGACGCAGCCGAGGCGGAGACCTCCTCGGCGGGCCCGCCGGGGAAGGCGGTGCTCGTCCTCGGTTTCGAGTCCGCTCACCACCCGGTCGAGGATTCGATGGCGCTGGCGATCGACGCCGCGGTGGCCCACGGCGGCGAGCCGGGCGAGGTGACGCGGCAGACGGCGGAGCAGCCGGGACCCAGCGCGCGCCGCGAGGCTCCGGCGCCCTCCGCGCCCGGCGACGATCCGGTCAACGCCTGGCGTCACGCCTTCCTCTTCGCCCCCTACCTGCGGGACTCGCTGGTCGCCTGCGGTGTCCTCTCCGACACCTTCGAGACGGCGATCACCTGGGACCGCTTCCCCGACTTCCACGCTGAGGTGATGGAGACCGCGAGGCGGGCGGTCGCCGAGGCGAGCGGCGGTCCGGCCGAGGGCCCGGGCTCTCCGCGGATCAGCTGCCGCTTCACCCATGTCTATCCGGACGGGCCGGCGCCCTACTACACGGTGCTGGCGAAGGCCAGACGCGGTGACGAGGTCGCGCAGTGGGATGAGATCAAGGCGGCGGTCTCGGACACCGTGATCGACGCCGGCGGGACGATCACGCACCACCACGCGGTCGGCCGCGACCACCGTCCCTGGTACGACCGCCAGCGCCCCGATCGCTTCGCGGACGGGCTGCGCGCCGCCAAGCGAGAGCTCGACCCCGGGGCCGTGCTCAACCCCGGCGTGCTGATCGACCCGAGCCGGGACGCATAGCGGCGCCCTCCTCGGCCGTTTTTGGCTACTACCCTTCGCGGTTCATGGCCGCCCCCCTGACCAGGGAGAGGCCCGAGGCGCAGGTGGCGGAGGCAGCCGCCGACGCCCCGGCCCCCAAGCCCCGCCGCGGCACCCTGCACGCGGCGATCGTCGCCCTGCGCCCACAGGAGTGGGTCAAGAACCTGCTCGTCTTCGCGGGCCTGCTCTTCTCGGCGAAGTACAGGGACTTCGACGCCGTCGTGGACGCGACCGTCACGTTCGCCGCCTTCTGCATGGTCGCCTCGGCCGGCTACCTCGTCAATGACGCCCACGACGTGAACGAGGACCGCCAGCACCCGACCAAGCGCTTCCGCCCGATCGCCGCGGGCGAGCTCGCCATCCCGACCGCGATCGGCATGGCGGTCGTGCTCGCCGTCGTTGCGCTCGCAGGTTCAGCCGTGCTCGAGGGCCTCGAGGTCGGCGGACTGGTCCTGGCCTACGGGGTGGGCACCACTCTCTACTCCTACGTGCTCAAGCACGAGGTGATCCTCGACGTGATGACGATCTCCGGGCTGTTCGTGCTGCGGGTGCTCGCCGGCGCCGTCGCCGTGGGCGCCGACGCGTCGGCGTTCCTGCTCCTCTGCACCGGGATGGTCGCCCTCTTCCTCGGTTTCACGAAGCGTCGCCAGGAGGCGACGTCCGAGCTCCACGCGGGGACCAAGAGCCGGCCGGTCCTCGAGCACTACTCGATCCCCTTCCTCGACCAGATGGTCGCCCTGGTCACCGCCGCAACGGTGATGAGCTACGCGATCTACGCGGTCAACTCGCCCCTGATCGGGTCGAAGATGCTCGCCACCCTGCCCCCGGTCCTCTACGGGATCTTCCGCTACCTCTACCTGATCTACGACCGCAAGGACACGCGCTCGACCGACGCGATCCTGCTCGAGGACTACGGCATGATCGGCGCCGGGGTTACCTGGGTCGCGAGCGTGATCATCCTCCTCGCGATCTACCACTAGACCACTGACTGGCCAGTCGGCCAGTCAGATAGGCTCCGCCCGTGGATCTGACGCTGACCGAGTCGGAGGCGGCCCTCCGCGACGAGGTTCGGAGCTGGCTCGAGGAGAACCACCCGGGTCCGGCGCCCGAGGGCGACGACGACGCCGAGTTCGAGTTCCGCCGTGCCTGGCAGAAGAAGATGCACGAAGCCGGCTGGGCGGGGATCGCCTGGCCCGAGGAGTACGGCGGCAAGGGCGCGACCCTGATCGAGCAGTCGATCTTCAACGAGGAGCTGGCTCGCCAGCGGGTTCCGGCTCCCGCCAACGTGCTGGGGCTCGTGATGGGCGGTCCCGTCGTGATCGCGCAGGGGAACGAGGAGCAGAAGGAGCGCTTCCTGGAGCCGATCCTCTCCGGGGAGGAGATCTGGTGCCAGGGGTTCTCCGAGCCCGAGTCGGGTTCCGATCTCGCCTCGCTCAAGACCCGCGCTGTGAAGGCCAACGGCACCTGGAAGGTGACCGGGCAGAAGGTCTGGACCACCTACGCGCACGAGGCCAAGTACTGCATGCTCCTGGCGCGCACCGACCAGGACGCCCCCAAGCACAAGGGGATCACCTACTTCATCCTCGACATGGACCAGCCGAACGTCGACGTCCGGCCGCTGCGCCAGATCACCGGGGAGGCGGAGTTCAACGAGATCTTCCTCGAGGAGGCCGAGATCCCGGACGAGAACATCATCGGCGCCGTCGGCGGCGGCTGGCAGGTCGCCATCACCACCCTGATGTTCGAGCGGGCCGGCCTCGGTGCCGCCGCGGTGATTGGGTTGAAGCGCACGATGGAGGACCTGCTCGCGGTCATTCACGAGCGCGGTCTGGAGGAGGACCCGGTGATCCGCCAGAAGATCGCGGAGCTCCAGATCGGCATCGAGGCGATGCGCCTGGGCGCCCTCCGCGCGCTGACCGCCACGATGAAGACCGGGATCCCGGGCCCCGAGGGGTCGCTCTCGAAGTGGGAGTGGGCCGACTACAACCAGGCGCTCACCGAGCTCGGCAACGAGATCCTCGGCCCCGAGGGGATGCGGGCGGGCACCGACTGGAGCTACCGCTTCCTGCGCTCCCGCGCGAACTCGATCGAGGGCGGCACCACCGAGGTGCTGAAGAACATCATCGCCGAGCGCGGTGCCTGCTGGGCCGTGACCCAAGGCTGCGGGTAGGGGCCTGAGCGAACGATGAACTTCGACCTGAACGACGAGCAGCAGGAGATCAAGCGCACCGCGCACGAGTTCCTCGCCGCGCGCTTCAAGCCCGAGAAGGTTCGTGAGCTCTCCGAGGCCGACTCGTACGACGACGGGCTCTGGAAGGAGATCTCCGAGCTCGGCTGGCCGGGGATCGCGATCTCCGAGGAGGACGGCGGACAGGGCCTCGGAATGGTCGAGCTCACCGTCCTGCTCGAGGAGTCCGGCTACACCTGCGCGCCGAGCCCGCTGCTGGGAACCGCGGGAGCCGCGCTCGTCATCTCGGCCGCCGGCTCCGACGAGCAGCGCTCCGAGTGGCTGCCGAGGCTCGCCTCGTGGCGAGGCGACCGGCTCGTTCGGCGGATTCGCCGACGGCCGGAGCACCATCTTCTGCGACCTGCCGCGCGCCGACGTGGTCGTCACCTTCGACGGCGAGGGCGCGCTGCTCGCGCCGTCCTCCGAGGTCGACTTCGAGCCCTTCAAGGCGATCGACTCAACCCGCTCCTACGGACTCGTCTCCGAGGCGGCGGGCGAGCGCCTGCCCGGTGACGTCGACCCCGGCCGCGACCGGCTCGCCGTCGCGATCGCCGCGGAGCTCACCGGCATCGCGCAGCGGACCCTCGAGATGGCCGTCGAGTACGCCCGCGAGCGACAGCAATTCGGTCGCCCGATCGGCGCCTACCAGGCGGTGAGCCACCGTTGCGCGGCGATGCTGCTCGCCACGGAGGAGTCCCGCTCGCTGACCTACTACGCGGCCTGGACCGCCGACGCCGAGCCCGAGTCGCTGCCGCTGGCGGCCGCGATGGCCGGCGCCCGGGCCGGGGACGCGGGCTGGGAGGTCCCGGCCTCCGCGCTCCAGGTCTTCGGCGGCATCGGCTTCACCTGGGAGCACGATCTCCAGTTCTGGCTCAAGCGCGGCCGCGTCGCCGGGCCGCATGCTCGGCACCCCCGCGACCACCGCGAGCGGGTCGCCGATCTCTCTGGCCTCGGCGCCGGCGAGCCGGCCGCGGTCTAGCGCGACCGGTACCCCACGGGGCGATACTGGCTTAGGCACGGCTCGCAGCTCAAATCCGCTGGTAGGGTGCCGCCAGGGTGAGGGATCTGCGGAAGCTGTTGCTGGCGGTAGGGGTCGGGTGCGCTCTCTGGGCCACCTGCACCGGAGCTGCGTCGGCGGCCACCTACGGGCACGCCGGCCGCTTCATCACGGACGGCCAGGGCCGCGTGGTCACGCTTCACGGCTTCAACCTGGTCAACAAGATTCAGGCGTCGGGCTACGCGCCCGATGCGATCGGCTTCGGCCGCGACGATGCCCGCTTCATCGCCGGAAACGGGTTCAACGTGGTCCGCCTCGGGATCATCTGGAAGGGCCTGGAGCCGCAGCCCGGCGTCTACGACGACACCTACCTGAACCGGATCTACCGGACCTACAGGATGCTCCACAAGCAGGGGATCGCGGTCCTGCTCGATTTCCACCAGGACATGTACAACGAGCGCTTCCAGGGAGAGGGGGCGCCGGACTGGGCGGTCGTCGGCCAGGCCGCGAGCGAGAATCCCTCGCCGCAGGCCGGCTTCCCGACCAACTACGTCCTCCAGAACGCGCTCAACCATGCCTATGACGCCTTCTGGGCAAATGAGCAGGTGCCGGGGACGGGGCGAGGTGTCCAGGACTTCTACGCCGCCGCCTGGGCGCATGTGGCGAAGCGCTTCCGGAACGCGCCCGGAATCGTGGGCTACAACCTCTTCAACGAGCCCTGGATGGGTACCCCGCTCCAGCAGTGCGCACTCTCCGGCGGGGGGACCTCTCCAGACGCCTGCGGGATCTCGCAGTTCGAGGCGACGACGCTGACGGACTTTCACCGGCGGGTGACCCGAGCGATCCGCCGAGTCGACAAGCGCACGATGGTCTTCCCCGCGCCGATCCTGACCTTCGACTTCGGCGGGGTAACGGGAGTCGGCAAGGTGGACAAGCGGGCCGGCCTCGCCTTCAACGCCTACTGCGGGCAGCGGGACCCGGCGATCGGAGCCCTGCTCCCGTTCCTGGTGGGGAAGCCGTGCAGCTTCTCGGCGAACCTCTCGTTCACCCATGCCCTCGATGAGAGCAGGCGGAACGGTGATGCCCTGTTCATGACCGAGCTCGGTGCCACCGACGACCTTTCGGGATTCGCCGACTACCTGAACGGGGCGAACGCCCTGAGCCTGAGCTGGACCTACTGGGCGTATTGGAACACCGACCCGTCAGGACCGCGGCCGCTGGAGGGGCTCCTCCGCGACATCGGCCAGCCGCCGGTCGGCTCGAACGTGAAGACAGAGAAGCTGATGGCTTTGGCTCAGCCCTACGCGAGAGTGACGGCGGGGACGCCTCGCCAGTGGGCCTTCGACCCCGCCACCCACAGATTCCGCTTCGTCTACAAGACGAGTCCGGCCAGAAAGAAGGGCGCGAAGTTCGAGCCGGGGTCGGTCACGAAGCTGAGCATCCCCGGGATCCAGTACCCGGCCGGATACCGGGTCCGCATTCGAGGCGCTCGCGTCGTCTCCCGTCCTCGCGCCGGAACCCTGCGGCTGGCGCAGTGCGGGCATGCCAAGACGGTGAAGCTCACCGTCACTCAGGGAAAGACCCGGCCGGCCGCCCGCAAGTGCGGCCGGGCCTGAGCTCCTACTCCTCGGCGAGCTCCGCGATGTAGTCGACGCCGTCGAGGTCGCGGTGCGGTGAGGTACTGGAGCATCACCCGCTCGACTCCGATCTCCTCGAGCTGCAGCAGCCGCTCGTGGATCTGGGCGACCGTGCCGACGAGTGAGTTCGGGCCGCTCCGCCTCGAGGTAGGCCTCGGGGTCGGTCGCGTCATCGCCACGGATCTCGGCCACCGCGTGGGCGCGCTCGAGCAGGTCGACCTCGTCCGAGCCGATGATGCAGCTCGTCATCAGCGAGATCACCGGCTCCGGGCGATCCGCCTCCCGCCATGCCCGCCTGACGGCGGGGACCGCCTCGGCGCACTCCTCCGCGGTCATCATCACCAGGTTGTACTCATCGGCCCAGCGAGCGGCCAATCTCAGGCTGCGGGGCTTCGCGCGGCCGCCGACGATCAGGTTCGGAGGGGAGAGCGGCTTGGGCAGTGCGTCGCCGCTGAGCCTGTAGTGCTCACCCTCGAAGTCGAGCGGACCCTCATCCCACTGGCGCCTGACGATCTCGATCTGCTCCTCGAGCAGCTCGAATCGCTCTCCCACCGGCGGGAACGGGAAGCCGTAGGCGGCATGCTCGGCCTCGAGCCAGCCCGTCCCCATGCCGAGCTCGATCCGACCGCCGCCCGAGATGTGGTCGGCGGTGACGACGTTCTTCGCCAGCACCGACGGATGCCTGAAGGTGGCCGGCGAGACGAGCGTTCCCAGGCGGAGGTCCGAGGTGACCGCCGCCAGCCCGGCGATCGTCGCCCACGCGTCGAGGGAACCGCGATCGGCCCTGCCCATCACCGACAGGTAGTGGTCGGAGCGGAAGAGCGCGTCGATCGGGCTCTCCTCGCACGCCTTCGCGAGTGCCAGCCACTCCTCCCAGGACACCGACTCCTGCCCCTCGATCATCAGGCAGACACGCATCAGTCCACGACCTGCGCGTCGGTGATCACCTGGATCTTGCCGCCGTACCGGAAGTGCACATCGACCGCCTCGTTCTTGCCGTAGCTGCCGAACAGCCCGAGGAGCATCGCCATCCAGCGGGCTCCGCTCACCTTCTCCTTCACCAGCGGGCGCGAGAAGACGATCTCACGGCCGTGGACCGTGTAGTCCGCGCCCTCCCTCTGCTCGGTGCCGTTGATGAACACCTGGATCGGGCGCCCGGCCCCGTTCGGCAGACGGACGCGACGCCCGACTTCGACGCTCTCGGTCATCGACTGGACCTTATTCCCGCCGGCTCATTCGGCCAAGCACGCTACGCAACCGCTCGAAGGCTTCATCCAGCGAGCCGGCCTCGATCTGCTCCTTGCGGATCGCGCCCGTGTACGGGATCACCATGCCGTCGCCCATGACGTCGATGCCGCCCTCCGGTGCGCGGATCAGGCCCGGGCCCGAGATCTCGATCCGTGCATGGACACGCTGGTCGGCTGTGTGCGTGCGGAAGACGCTGATCGCCGGAAGACCACCCTCGCGCCTGATCTCGTCGACACGCCGCTCGGGTGAAGGCGATCGCCTCGTCGAGCGAGTCGAACTTCTCCCTCCCGACATTGGACCCATGCCGGACCGTGACCTTCCACCTCACGGGCACGCAGACTAGCCTGGGATACTGGACCGCGATGGCGAGGGAGAACGTCGAGGTCGTTCGGGAGGCCTTTCAACTATGGGGGCTGAGTCCGGACGGCGGTCTCGCACCCATCGATCTGGCCCACTTTGAAGAGCTGTTCGAGGGAGACACGACCCGTGCCGCCGAGCTATTCGATCCCGAGGTCGAGATACACCCACCGGGGGGTCCGATCGGCGGGAGTGTTCAGCGCGGCTATCAGGGCATCGTGCGCAACTGGCGCGACCTGCTGGCGACCTTCGACGAATTCCTGATCGACCCCCTGGAGTTCCACGAAGCCGGGGACCAGGTCGTCGTGATCCAACGCAATGTCGGGCGGATGCGGGGGATGGAGGTCGACGAGATGTCTTCGGTCCTGTTCACGCTGCGGGACCGCCGAATCGCCCGGATTGACGTCTTCGCCAGCCGGGACGGCGCGCTCGAGGCCGCTTCCGCCGCCTAGGCGCCGCGGCGGGGACGCTTCGGGCGCTTCGCGGGCGGCCCGGTGATCTTCTCCGGGCCATCGCGCTTCTCGGGCGGGGTGTAGTCGACGTCGCGACGGCCGGTGTAGATCTGGCGCGGCCGCGCGATCTTCAGCTCCGGGTCCTCGTTCTGCTCCATCCACTGGGAGACCCAGCCGGATGTCCGCGGGATCGCGAAGATCACCGTGAACATGTCGGTGGGGATCCCCATCGCCTCGTAGATCAGCCCCGAGTAGAAGTCGACGTTCGGGTAGAGCTTGCGCGAGGTGAAGTACTCGTCGTCGAGCGCCCGCTTCTCGAGCTCGGTGGCGATGTCGAGCAGCGGGTTGTCGCCGGTCGCCTCGAGCACCTCGTCCACGTGCTTCTTGATGATCCGCGCGCGCGGGTCGTAGTTCTTGTAGACCCGGTGGCCGAAGCCCATCAGCTTCTCCTCGCGGTTCTTCACGCCCTCGAGGAACGCCGGGATGTTGTCGACGGTCTCGATCCGGCGCAGCATCGCCAGGGCCGCCTCGTTGGCGCCGCCGTGCAGCGGGCCGTAGAGCGCCGCCACGCCGGCCGCGACGGCCGAGTAGGGGTCGACGCCCGAGGAGCCGACGGAGCGGACCGCGTTGGTCGAGCAGTTCTGCTCGTGGTCGGCGTGCAGGATGAAGAGCACGTCGAGCGCCTTCGCCAGACGCGGGTCGGGCTCGTAGGTGTTCTCCATCTTGAACAGCATCGAGAGGAAGTTCTCGGAGTAGGAGAGCTCGTTGTCGGGATAGACGTAGGGGAAGCCCATGCTGTGCCGATAGGCCCAGGCGGCGAGGGTGGGGATCTTGGCGATCAGCCTGATCGCCGCCATGTAGCGCTCCTCCGGATCGTCGATGTGCTTGGCCTCCGGGTAGAAGGTCGAGAGCGCCCCGACGTTGGCGAGCAGCATTCCCATCGGATGGGCGTCGTGGCGGAACGCCTCGTTGAGCTTCTTGATGTCCTCGTGGGCGAAGGTGTGATGGGTGACGTCGAAGGTCCAGCGCTCGAGCTGGGCCGGGGTGGGCAGCTCGCCGAAGATCAGCAGGTAGGCGACCTCGAGATAGGTCGAGTGCTCACAGAGCTGCTCGATCGGGATGCCGCGGTGCTGCAGGATCCCGGCCTCGCCGTCGATGTAGGTGATCGCCGATCGGCAGGATGCGGTGTTCGTGAACGCCGGGTCGTAGCCCATCAGGCCGAAGTCGTCGTCCGAGACCTTGATCTGGCGCAGGTCCATCGTCTTGATGGTCCCGTCGCTGATCTCGATCTCGTAGTTCTCGCCGGTGCGGTTGTCGGTGACGCTCAGCGTGTCGCTCGCCAGGCGAGGCGCCGTCGCTCTCGGCCTTGGACTGCTCTGCTGCCTTTTCCTCTTGCTTGGTCGCCATCACCCCTCCTTCTGCGTCCGGAATAGCCTGCTCACCGCAGACACGTTCACCTGGCCCAGTATCGCACGATGCCCTTATCGCCCTTCAACGAAACCGGCCTGTACTACGAGCGCAGCGGCGCAGGCGAGGCGCTGGTCCTCGTGCACGGTTCCTGGGTCGATGGACGCACCTGGGATGCGGTCAGGCCCGCCCTGGCGCGGTCCTTCGAGGTCGTCACCTTCGACCGGCGCGGCCACAGCCGCAGCGTGCTGTCGCCGGCGTCGGGCACCATCCACGACGACGTCGCCGACCTGGCTGGGCTCATCGAGGCACTGGGTCTGCAGCCCGCGCACGTGGCCGGAGCATCGGGGGGCGGATCGATCGCCCTGCGCCTCGCCGCGACCTGCCCGGAGCTGGTCCGCACCGTGGCGGTCCACGAGCCGCCCCTGTTCGACCTCCTCGACGACCGGGAATGGCCGGCGCTCGCCGAGCTGCGCACCGTACTCGCTGCTGTCGCGGAGCTCCTGGACGCCGGCGATCACGAGGGTGCGGCAGTGCTCTACTTCGACCAGGTCGCCCGTGCCCCGGATGGCTGGGACGGATTGGAGCCGTCTCGGCGCGCGATGCTGCTGGCGAACGCCGGCACCTACCTCGAGCAGTGCCGCGATCCCGACGCCCTCGGCATCGAGCTCGAGAGCCTCGTGGCCTTCACCAATCCCGCGCTCGTCACCTTCGGCGATCGCAGGCCGCCGATGTTCAGGCGGATCGCTGACCTGGTCGTCGAGGCGACGCCCGGCGCCCGCGGCAGGCTGATTCCCGGGACTGCCCACGACCCGCAGGTCACGCATCCCGACGCCTACGTCGAGAGCCTCGAGCTGTTCGCGGCCGGCGTGGCCCACCGATGAACGCCACGAGCCCGCGCAAGCAGCACGCCCTTCAGCTGTTCGAGGGCTTGCCGCGACGCTACGACCTCGCCGGCGCTCTGCTCAGCTTCGGCCAGGACCCGCGCTGGCGTCGTGCGATGGTGCGTCAAATCCGTGCCGCCCCGGGCGACCGGGTGCTCGACGTCGCCACTGGCACGGGAATGGTGGCCACTGCTCTCGTGCGCCGCTACGACTGCTCGGTGGTCGGCCTCGACCAGAGCCCGGAGATGCTCGCGGGGGCTCGGGCGAAGCTCGATGCGGACCGACGGCTCGCAGAGCACATCGACGCTGGTTCGCGGCGAGGCCGAGTCGCTGCCCTTCGGCGACGGCGATTTCGACCACCTCACGTTCACCTACCTGCTCCGCTACGTCGACGATCCCGGCGCCACCCTGCGCGAACTCGCCCGGGTCGTGAAGCCCGGTGGCCGCATCGCCTCGCTCGAGTTCATGCTGCCTCCCAACCCCCTGGCTCGCTCCCTGTGGCGTCTCTACACGCGGGCGTTCATGCCCGTTCTCGGACGGCTGATCTCGCGCGACTGGTACGAGGTCGGCCGCTTCCTCGGCCCCAGCATCAGCGAGCTCTACGCGCGGCTCCCGCTCGACCGGCAGCTCGAGCTCTGGCGTGCGGCCGGGATCGAGGACGTCGGGCACGCGTGATGAGCTTCGGCGGCGGGGTCGTGATCTGGGGCACGCGTGGCTGACCAACCCCAGCTGGAAGCGCCCCGCCTTCTACGCCATGCGCCCCGGGGGTTGGCGCGACCTGGTCACGGTGCTCCACCCGCCGTACACGGCGTGGCACCTGTCCAACGTCGCGCTTCGGCGCGGCGGCGGCGGCCGAGATCCACACCGACCGCTTCGTCGCCGACGCTCGCCGCCTTCTTCCTCGCCGTGGGGATCGGCGCCCATACGCTCGACGAGCTCAACGGACGCCCGCTGAAGACCCAGCTCTCGGATCGGACGCTGATCGCACTCGCGGTCGTCTCGCTGACGGGAGCGATCGGGATCGGGATCGCCGGCTGCTTCATCGTCTCCGCGACCCTCGCTGCCGTTCGTGGTCGCCGGCGGCTTCATCGTCGTCGCCTACAACCTCGAGCTCTTCGGCGGGCGGTTCCACACGGATTTCTGGCTGGCCGCCGCCTGGGGCGCCTTCCCGGCGCTCACCTCGTGGTGGGTGAACACCCTCTCGTTCGGCTCCGCGAAGACGGTCGTCGCCGGCGCCCTGGTGACGGCGGGTTGCTTCGGCCTCACCACGCGTGCAGCGACGCCTCTCGACCCCGGTCCGCCGGCTGCGGCGCAAGACGATCTCGGTGAGCGGCGAGCAGCGCCTGGAGGACGGGACCGTGATCCCACTGACCGCCTCGGAGCTCGCCGGGCCGCTCGATGGCGTCCCTGCGCGGACTCTCCTGGGCGGTCGTCGTCCTGGCGATCGGCCTGGTCGTGATCCGCTACTGACCGTCAGCCGCGCGAGGCCTCGAGGGCCGCGGTCAGAGACTGCGCGTCGAACGAGCCCCTGTACACGCGTCCGCCGACGAAGAACGCCGGCGTGCCGGTGACCCCGCTGGCGGCGCCGCTGTCCACGTCGCGCTGCACCCGTGCGGCGTGTGCGCCCGAGTCGAGCTCGGCCGCGATGCGCTCGGAGTCGAGCCCGAGCTCGGCCGCGTAGCCGATCAGGTCCTCGCGCGAGAGGGCGCCCCCGGACTCGTACATCCGGTCGTGCATCTGCCAGAACGCGCCCTGGGCGGCCGCCGCCTCGGCCGCCTCGGCTGCCCGCTCGGCGTCCGGGTGGATGTGCCGGAGGGGGTAAGTGGCGGAAGGCGAACAGCAGCCTCCCCTCCATCCGGTCGCGGATCCGGCGCACGATCGGATACGCAGCCGTGCAGTACGGGCACTGGAAGTCGCCGTACATCGACCAGCTCGAGCTCGGCGCGCTCGGGACCGTCGACATGGTCCTCTGCGGAGAGTGGGGGCGTCAGTTCCGTCATGGGGTGGAGTCGATCGTATGCTCGCCCGGTGAACGACATCGAGACACTGATCGTGCTCGTTGCCGCCGCGATCGTATTGGTGCGGCTCGCCGACCTGATCTCGATCCCGTACCCGATCGTCCTGGTGCTCGGCGGCCTGGGAATCGGCTTCATCCCCGGAGGCCCGAACCTGGAGCTCGAGCCCGAGGTCGTTTTCCTCGTCTTCCTGCCGCCGATCCTGCAGTCGGCGGGGTACTGGGCATCGCCCAGAGAGCTTCGCGCCGAGCTCCTGCCGCTGACCTGGCTCGTGCTGGGCCTGACTCTGGTGACGATGGGCGCGGTCGCGGTGGTCGCCGAGACGGTCATCCCCAGCATCAACTGGGCCGAGGCCTTCGTGCTGGGAGCGATCGTCGCCCCGACGGACCCCGTCTCGGCGATCGCCACCTTCGAGCGGGTCGGAATCTCGAACCGCGTCGCAACCCTCGTCGAGGGCGAGAGCATGGTGAACGACGCGGTCGCGCTGGTCTCGTTCAAGGTGGCCCTCGTCGCCGTCGTGAGCGGGGCATTCACCGCGGAGACGATCCTCGACGACCTGGTCGTTGAGCGTGATCGGAGGCATCGCGATCGGCCTGGTGCTCGCCTGGCTCGCGGCGAGGGCGATGCGCCACCTGAACGACCCGCCGCTCGCCATCCTGCTCACCGTGCTGCTGGCCTACGGCTCGTTCGCGCTCGCGGACGGGATCGGCGCCTCGGGCGTGCTGGCGGCGGTGACCTCCGGCCTCTACTCCGGCTGGCGCTCCCACGAGATCTTCGATGCCGACACTCGGCTCAACGCGCAGGCGTTCTGGCGCGTGCTGATCTTCGCCCTCAACGCAGTCCTCTTCGTGCTCGTCGGCCTGCAGTTCCCGGAGGTGCTGCGGAACGTCGGCGAGCAGTTCTCGGCCGGGGAGATCGTCGGCTACGGGCTGTTGATCTCGGCGGTCGTGGTCGCGGTGAGGATGATCTGGCAGTTCCTCCCGGTGTCCCTCGGGCGTTTCGTCGAGAGCGCCGGCGACTGGTCGCCGGGCGAGGACTGGCGAGAGAACCTGCTGATCGGATGGAGCGGAATGCGCGGCGCCGTCTCGCTGGCGGCCGCACTCGCGCTGCCCTTCGCGCTCGACTCGGGAGCGCCGTTCGGCTCGCGTGACCTGATCATCTACCTCACGGTCGCGGTCATCTTCGTCACCCTCGTCGGGCAGGGCCTGACCCTCCCGTGGGTGGTGCGCCGTCTCGGCCTCGGCTCCCACGAAGCCTGGTCGCCGGACGAGGCGGTCGCGCGGCTCGGGGCCGCGCAGGCGGCCCTCGACAGGCTCGAGGAGATCGAGGCGACGGAGACCGGGATCCCGGAGAACGTGATGCAGCGGGTCCGCGAGATCTACCAGGCGCGGTTCGCGCGCTGCGTCGCGGCGCTCTCGGGCGAGGACGGCGAGGTGCCGATCGAGAACCCGCTCACGGGCTACCGCCACCTGCGCGAGGAACTGATCGACCAGGAGCGGATCGCCCTACTGGAGATGCGCAACGAGGGGCGCGTCAAGCAGGAGCTCTTCCGGCGCATCCAGGCCGACCTCGACCTGGACGAGGCACGCCTCAGAACCTAGGTATCGGAAGGCGGCGCGGAGGCTGGCGTCGCGTCGAAGCTGGTGATCCGGCTGAACGTCGCGCAGCCGCTCCTCGATCTCCTCCTTGGTGAGCGTCTGGATCCGCTCGGTCCCGAAGTCCTCGACGTTGAACGAGGCGAGCACCGACCCGTAGGCCATCGCCTGTCGGAGGATCTCGGCATCGAGGACCGAGTCGCCGGCCGCGCGCCGGCTGTCGAGGAAGCCGAGAAAGCCCCCGGCGAAGCAGTCGCCCGCTCCGGTCGGGTCGCGCACGTCCTCGAGCAGATAGCCGGGGATCGCGAAGAGCTCGTCGCCGGAGAAGAGCGCAGCGCCGTACTCGCCCCGCTTGGCGACGATCACCCCGGGCCCCATTTCCATCGCGGCCCGCGCCGCGCGCGCCAGGTTGGGCTCACCGGTCAGCTCACGGATCTCGGCGTCGTTCAGCATCAGGCAGTCGACCTCGGCGATCGCGGCCACCAGCGACTCTCGGGCGCTCTCCAGCCAGAAGTTCATCGAGTCGAGGGCGGCGAACTCCGCATTGGAGGAGTCCCGGATGCTGCGCTGGAGCTCGGGGTCGATGTTCCCGAGAAAGAGGAGCTCCGACTGCTTCGAGGCGTCCGAGAGCTTCGGGTCGAAGTCGGCGAAGACATTGAGCTGGGTGTCGTCGGTGTGGGCGACGTTCATGTCGTACTCGTAGTGGGCGCGCCAGAAGAAGGTGTCCCCGCCCTCGACCCGCTCGATGTCCTCGGTGATCACGCCGCGGTTCTCGAGGACCTTGAGCTCCTCGTCGCCGAAGTCATCGCCGACCGGCCCGACCACTCGGACGTCGGTGAAGAAGCTCGCGGCCAGGCTGAAGTGGACGGTGGATCCGCCCAGCATCCGGTCCCGCTCCCCGAACGGGGTGCGAACGGAATCGAACGCGATGCTGCCCACGACGGTCAGTGACATACGCTTGAAGCGTGAAGGCTATTCAGATCGAGGAGTTCGGCGGGCCTGAGGTGCTCAAGGTCGTCGATCTGCCGGACCCGGAGGCGGCCGACGGCCAGGTCGTGGTGGACGTGGCTCGGGCCGGGAGTCAACTTCGCCGACACCCACGCGATCCGCAACGACTACCTCGCCGAGCAGACCCTGCCGCTCACTCCGGGAGGGGAGATCAGCGGGACGACCCCCGACGGCCGACGCGTCGCGGCGATCATGGCCAACGGCGGCTACGCCCAGAAGGTCGCGGTTCCGGAGCCCTGGCTCGTGCCCGCTCCCGGACGAGGTGAGCGACGACCAGGCGGCGGGCCTGCTGCTCCAGGGCCTCACCGCCCACGCACTCCTCCACTACTGCGCACACGTCGAGAAGGGCGAGACGGTCGTGGTCGAGGCGGCGGCAGGAGGTACGGGCAGCCTCGCCGTGCAGCTCGCGAAGCGGGCCGGCGCGAAGGTGATCGCCCTTGCCTCCAGCGATGAGAAGCACGAGCTCTGCAGGCGCCTCGGGGCGGACGCCACCGCCGATTCACGAGCCGATGACCTGAAGGAGGCCATCCTCGAGGCGAACGGTGGCGAGAAGGTCGACGTCGTCCTCCACATGAGCGGGATCGGCTTCGAGGACGAGCTGCACGCGCTCGGCATGCTCGGCCGGATCGTCGTCTTCGGCAACGCGGCACGCCATCCGAACGAGCTGCACACGAACTACCTCCTCCAGACCTCGAAGTCGGTGCTCGGCTTCTGGCTCGTGGCGCTGATCGCGCAGCGGCGCGACCTGATCCAGTCGATGACCGCCGACCTGCTCGGCGCGGTCGCCTCCGGCGACCTCGAGGTCGTGGTCGGCAACACGTACTCTCTCAGCGAGGTTGCACAGGCTCACAAGGACCTGCAGGAGCGCCGCACCACCGGCAAGCTCCTCCTCGACCCCTCGGCGTGATGAACGACAAAGCTGCCACGCAGGAGGCCACCGCCTCCTTCTCCGACCTAGGCCTGTCCGAGGGCCTGCTCCAGACGCTCGAGGAGCTCGGCTACGCCGAGCCGACGCCGATCCAGGCGCAGGCCATCCCGGAGCTGCTGAACGGACACGACGTGATCGGCCAGGCGCAGACCGGGAGCGGGAAGACGGCGGCGTTCGGCCTGCCGATGCTCGAGTACATCGATCCCGAGAACGAGGAGACGCAGGCGATCGTCCTGACGCCGACCCGCGAGCTCTGCATCCAGGTGACGCAGGCGCTGCGCGCCTACGCCGAGCACCTCGAGGGGGTGAACGTGGTGGCGATTTTCGGTGGCGCCCCGATCCGGGAGCAGCAGTCGAGGCTGCGCCACGGCGCCCAGGTGGTCGTCGCCACGGTCGGGCGGATGATGGACCTGATCTCGCGGAAGTCGCTGGTGCTGACCGCCGCCCGCTACGTCGTCCTCGACGAGGCCGACGAGATGCTCGACCTCGGGCTTCATCGAGGACGTCGAGAAGATCCTGCGGATGTGCCCGAACGGGCGCCAGACGCTGCTCTTCTCGGCGACCATGCCCGCCCCGGTCGCGAGGCTCGCCGAGACCTACATGTACGACCCGGTGACGATTCGCGTGACGCCGAAGAAGCTCACGGTCGACTCGGTGGAGCAGGCCTACGTGATGGTCGAGCCGCGCAAGAAGCTCGAGCGCCTCGCGGAGGTGCTGAAGGCGGAGGAGCCCGAGCAGGCGATCATCTTCGTGCGCACCAAGATCGGCGCGGCAAGGCTCGGAAAGCAGCTCGCCGACAAGGGCCTGCGGGTCAAGGCACTGCACGGCGACCTGAGCCAGGGCCAGCGTGACGGGGTGATGATCTCGTTCAAGGAGCACAAGACGCCGCTGCTGGTGGCCACGGACATCGCCGCACGCGGGCTCGACATCGAGCACGTCACCCACGTCATCAACTACGACCTTCCGAACAACCCCGAGATCTACGTCCACCGCATCGGCCGGACGGGGCGCGTTGGGCGAACCGGCAGGGCGATCACCTTCGCCACTGCGAAGCAGAAGGACGACCTGAAGCAGATCGAGCGAGTCGTCAAGGCCCCCATCGGCGAGTGGGAGCCGCCGGAGGAGCGGCTCGAGCACGCCCCGCCTCCTCGACACCGCGAAGGTCCGCCCCCCGTGCCCACGAATGGGACGGTGAAGCTGTTCGTCAACCGCGGCAAGCAGGGCGGACTGACCGAGGAGGATCTGAACTGGGCGCTGACCGAGGGCGCCGTGCTCCCGAAGGACGCGATCCACTCGATCCGGGTCCTCGACCGGTTCTCGTTCGTCGAGGTCGCCGCCGATCAGGCGGAGCGTGCCGTCGAGTATCTCGACGGGACGAAGCTGAAGGGGAAGCAGATCCGGATGGAGATCGCGCGCAGCTAGTTCGAGTCCCCGTCGGGAGGCGAATGCCCGACGAGCTCCTCGATCTTCCCGATCAGGTCCTCCCACTCGAACGGCTTGGGGATGCAGTCGGAGGCGCCGAGCGAGCGCATCCGGTCAGGCTCCTGTGCGTCGAGGTGGGCGGAGATCATCAGGACGGGAATCTTCGAGCCCTGGTCGCGCAGCTGCTCGAGCACCTCGGTGCCCGACATGTTGGGCATCATCGCGTCGAGCAGGATCACGTCAGGCTTCTGCGAGCCGGCCTCACGGAGTCGCCTCCAGGGCCTCCAAGCCGTCGGTCGCGGTGACCACCTCGTACCCCTCCATCTCCAGCCTTCGCTCGAGCATGAGGAGCACGGTTTCGGAGTCGTCGGCGACGAGCAGGCGCGTCAACTAGCCGTTCCCGCCGTCGTCCTGCTCGCGGGTTCCGTCCGCGTCGGTCGGCCATCCTTGGCGATCGGCAGCACGAAGCGAAAGGTAGCGCCCTCGTCCTGGGTGGAGTTTGCGGAGATCGCTCCGTCGTGCAGCTCAACGAGCGACTTCGCGATCGCGAGCCCGAGGCCGGTTCCGCCCACCTCCTGGGTCTCGCCGCTCTGCGCGCGCCAGAAGCGGTCGAAGACGTGGTCGAGCTCCTCCTCCTCGAGGCCGGGTCCGTCGTCCGCGACGGCGAACTCGATTTCGTCGCCGACCCGCGTCGCCGCGAGCGTCACCTGGGCGCCCTCCTGTGCGTACTTGTTGGCGTTCGTGAGCAGGTTGGCGAGTACCTGGGCGATGCGGTCGGCGTCCGCCTCGACCTCCGGCAGGTCGTTCTCCACGCTGACGGTGAAAACCTGGCCCCGCTCCTCGAAGTGCGGGCGCATCTGCCGGCCGACACGCTGGACCAGCGGTTCAACAGGCGTGGGCTTCGGCTCGATGCGGAGCTTGCCGGCGTCGCTGCGGGCGAGGTCGAGCAGGTCATTGATCATCTTCTGAAGCTGCGCCGAGCTCTCGGCGATCACCTCGGCCGCCTCGTACTGCCGCGGGTTGAGCGACTGCCGCTGGGCGGTGAGCATCTCGGCGAACCCCTTGACCACGGTCACGGGGGTGCGCAGCTCGTGCGAGACGGTGAGCACGAAGTCGTCCTTCATCCGCTCGACTCGGTCGCGCTCGCGGGCATCCCGTTCGAGGGAGTTCGCCATCTCGTTGAAGGCCCGGCCCAGGGTCGCGATCTCGACGGGTCCCCCGACCTCGACTCGCGTCCTCAGGTCCCCGCCCGCGAGTCGCCGGGCCCCCTCGACGAGGCGGCCGAGTGGCGCGCGCATCGAGTTGATCAGGCCGGAGAAGAGGATCAGCGCTGCGAGCAGGGCTCCGGCGAGCCCGGCCGCCACCAGCAGGGTGGTGTTGCGAGTCTCGGTGCGGGCATGGTCGCGGGAGGAGTCACGTTGGTCCCGGGCCGCCGCCGCCAGCGTCTCCCCGCTGTCGGTGACCGCCCGCGTCAGGCGCTGCTCCACTCCCGGCTTCGGGATCTTTCCCTGCACCAGCGGCTGGGCGACGGATTGCCGCCAGGCGCTCTCTTTGGCCACCAGCTGGGAGAGGTCGGTGGAGAGCTCCGCATCGTCCCCGGTCTCGTCCTGGGCGCGGTTGACGGCATCGGCGAAGTTGGCCGCGGCGCGGTTGAGCTCAGCCTGGCTCGGAAGCTGCTGTCCGGCGGAAGGGCGGGCCGCCGCCTGCTCGAGGATGAAGGCGGAGCGAAGCCGCTCGCTCTGCAGCTCGAGCTGGAAGGAACGGGTGATGTCGTCCTCGTAGTTGACGCGGACCTGGAAGAGCCGCCCGACTCCCACCAAGGAGACGAGCATGAGCAACGCGAACAGCACCAGAAAGCCGATTCGCAAGCGCGAGGTCAAAGAGGGGTTGAATCTCATCGATTTTGCGGAGTCCCGTGGAAGCCCGTACACTACGCCCGCGACGGGATAGTCATGGGTAAAGGATTGCTTCCTTGGTGGCGCCGACGGATGGTGGCGCGTGGATTGGCCGGAGCGGTTCTCCTCGCCGTTCCCGTGGCCGTTGCCGGAGCGATCGGCTTCGGCACAGGCTTCTCGGGGGTGGCCGGCGGCCTCTCCGCAATCACCAGCGGGCCGAAGGCCGATCCCGCCTCGGCCGCCCGCAAAGCCCAATAGCGGCCTGAACCACGCGGTCGTCGCCCTCGCCAGCAGGTCGAGCTCCCCGAGCTCGGTCTCAGGTGGAGGCGGTGGCGGCGGCTCCAACGGCGGTGGAGGCGGCACGGGCAACGGCGGCGACGTCGGCGGTTCGACGGGAACCGGCGGTGGATCCGGGACCGGGACCGGCGGCGGCACGAGCGGCGGTTCGGGTGGCTCGGGCGGCGGGTCGACGAGCAGTCCCTCCGTGCCCACGATTCGGACGCCGAACGTCCCGAACGTCCAGCTGCCCGGCGGCGGCAGCACCGGCGGAGCGACCGACACGGTCAACGGCACCGTCAACAACGTGGTCGGCGGGGTCGACAACACCCTCAACGGCCTGCTCGGCAAGTAGGCCCGCCCGGCTCCAGCGGTTGCTGCCCGATAGAACGGGTGCCACCTGACGATGGCCCCTCTGCTCATCAGCCTCGCTGGCGCCGCCTCCTGGGGCGTATCCGACTTCCTGGGCGGGCAGCAGACCCGGCGCCTGCCAGTGCTCGGCGTGCTCGCGGTCTCCCAGCCGGCCGGCCTGGTCCTGATCGCGCTGTTGATCGTCCTCACGGGCGCGGACCCGATCTCGGCCGGCAAGCTCGGGATCGCCTTCCTGGCGGGAGTGGCTTCACTGGGCGGGCTGGCCGCCTTCTACACGGCGATGGCGATGGGCACGGTCAGCGTCGTCGCGCCGATCGCCGCGCTCGGGGTCTTGGTGCCCGTCGTAGTGGGGCTCGCCGCCGGTGAATCTCCGGCGCCGATCCAACTCGCCGGGCTCGTGCCTGCCGTGGCCGGCGTCGTCGTCCTGAGCCACGAGGAGACGCCCGAGCACGACGAGGGTGCCCGAGCCGCTCGCCTCTCGATCGCTCTCGCCGTGGTCGCGGGGCTGGGCTTCGGGATCTTCTT
Organism: uncultured Solirubrobacterales bacterium; assembly: GCA_963777575.1. Taxonomy (GTDB): domain Bacteria; phylum Actinomycetota; class Thermoleophilia; order Solirubrobacterales; family 70-9; genus DASUPK01. Next base: position 210,774 of record CAVZRH010000009.1, read on the forward strand.
CATTGGCCTCGACGCCGCGGCGGCCGACCGCCCGGGATGGGCGATCCTCGCGGTGCGGGTCGGCGGCATCACCACCGTCCTCGCGGCCCTGCTGGTATCGCGGCCGCGGCTAGACGAGGTCGGGGCGGCCTGGCCAGTGCTTGTCGTGATCGGGGTGTTCGACGTCTCGGCCAACGTGCTCATCGCCTTCGCCTCGACGAAGGGGGTGCTTCCGGTGGTCGCCGTCGGCGGCTCGATGTACCCGGCCTTCACCATCGCCCTCGCCCATGCCGTGCTGGGGGAGCGCCTCGCGAGGCTCCAGTGGACAGGCGTCTTCCTGGCGCTCGCCGGCGTCACGATGATCGCGGCGGGAAGCTAGGCCTAGGCGGCCGCTCAGGCCGCCGCGGCGAGCTCGATGCCGGTGAGCTCCGTCAGCCTCGCGATCGTCTCTTGGGCGTTGCGGTGGAGCACGGAGGTCATGCCGACCGCCTCGGCGCCCTCGCAGTTCTCCCGCAGGTCGTCCACGAAGACGCACTCCTCTGGCGCCACCTCCAGCCGCTCGGCGGCGAGCCGGTAGATCTCCGGCTGGGGCTTGTGCAGGTGGACCTCCGCGGAGATCACCGCCGTATCGAAGAGCTCCGCGATCAGCTTGCGGTCATAGTGCGAGGTGCTCCAGGAGTTGGTGATCAGCCCGGTCAACAGTCCCGCCGCGCGCAGCTCCTTGACGGCGGCGACCATCCGCTCGTCCGGCTGCATTCCGGAGAACATGCTGTCGATCAGGTGTTCTGGATCCTTGAGCCCGAGGCGACGCCCGAACTTCTCCTCGAACTCGCTCTCGGTGAGGGCTCCGGTCTCCAGTCCACGCAGGTCGGCCAGAGCATCGGGATCGTGGCGAAAGAGGTTCTTGACCGTGTCCGGCTCGAGCCCCTCTTCGCGGCAGAACGCGGCGAAGCTGTCCCATACCGATGTCGTGAGGACGCCGCCGAAGTCGAAGAAGACGGCGCGAAATATGCTCTGGCCAGGCATGAGCGAGGAGGCTAACGAGGCCGCAACCGAGGAGGCGCCGGAGGGCATCGATCGCGCCGGCGTGGAGGGCTGGTTCGAGGCGAATGTTTCCGGGTCCGAGCTACCGCTGAGCTTCGAGCGGATCTCGGGTGGACGTTCGAACCTGACCTTCGGGGTACGCGACTCGGCGGGACACGCCTGGGCGCTCCGGCGCCCTCCGCTGGGCAAGCGCCTCGGCTCGGCGCACGACATGGGGCGCGAGCATCGTGTGATCGCGGCGCTCCAGGAGACGCCCGTCCCGGTGCCGCCCGTCGTCGGACTCTGCGAGGACGAGTCGGTGAACGGCGCGCCCTTCTACGTGATGGGGTTCGTCGAGGGGCCGATCCTGCGGTCCGCCGAGGAGGCCGAGAGGTTCGACGAGGCCGAGCGGAGGGCAATTGGCGAGCGGGTCGTCGACACGCTGGTCGCAATCCACGAGGTGGACCCTGACGCGGTCGGCCTGGGGGAGCTCGGTCGCAAGGAGGCCTACGTGGAGCGGCAGCTTCGGCGCTGGCAGGGCCAGTGGGAGAAGTCGAAGACCCGCGAGCTGCCGGCGGTGGATGCGGTCCACGAGCGGCTCGAGGCCCGGATCCCCGACCAGGGCCCGGCGACGATCGTCCACGGCGACTACCGGCTCGACAACATGATCCTCTCGCCCTCGGGTGAGGTCGCGGCAGTCGTCGACTGGGAGCTCTGCACTCTCGGTGATCCGCTCGCGGACGTTGGGATGCTGCTCGTCTACTGGTCCGAGGCGGGCGATGACTTCATGCCCCTCTTCGCTCCGGCGACGATCGCGCCCGGCTTTCCCAAGCGAGTCGACGTGCGGCAGCGCTACGCGGAGCGCTCGGGCCGCGACCTCGGCCAGATCGACTTCTTCATCGCCCTCGGCTACTGGAAGCTGGCGATCATCCTCGAGGGTGTCTACGCCCGCTACGCCTCCGGGCAGTACGGCGAGACGGACGAGGGCTTCCAGGAGTTCGCGAGGATCGTGGAGCGGCTCGCGGACGCGGCGAAGGACGCGACCGAGCGCCTGCCATAGCGGGCGCGCCCTAGGGCGACGCCGGGACGACGGCGAGCGCGCCATCCCCCTCGGGCAGCTCCGAGGTGTCGAAGGCGCTCTGGGAGAGCCTCTCGGCGCGCGGCATCAGGCCGATGAACTCCTCCTCGGTCTCGAGGAAGTTGATCCGCGGCGTGCGGTAGTGCATCGGGACCACCCAGCGCGGCTGGAGCCGCTCGACGATGGCGGCCGCCGCCTCGGCCCCGATGGTCGGTCCTCCGCCGATCGGCAGGAAGAGGAGCTCGGCGCCCTCCAGGGCGACGGCCTGCTCGGCGCGCAGCTCGGACTGGCCGAAGTCGCCGAAGTGGGCCACGCGGATCTCATCGAGGTCGAAGAGGAAGATCGTGTTGGGGCCGCGGCTCGTCCCGGCCACGTCGTCGTGTTCTGAGGAGATCGCGATCACCTCCCCGATCGGTGACTCGAGCGTCCCCGCGGTCGAGCGCAGTACCGTCGGGTCCCCGGCGATCCCATCGGTCCCGTTGTGATCGACGTGCTCGTGCGTGATCAGAAGCAGATCGACCCCCTCGGCCCGGATCGGGGGATAGTCGAACTTCATTCCTGGGTGCTCCCTGGCGAGCCCGGACATGTCGCCGAACGGGTCGATGAAGACCTTGGTGCCGTTGGCGGTCAGGGTGAAGGCGGACTGTCCGTGCCACTCAACGCGCATGTTGTTCCTCCAGTCTCGGGATTTGCGGGCGAACCTCCGGCTCCTCGGCGTGGTGGTAGCGCCCGCCTCGAAGCAGGGATGCTCCGGCGGCGACCAGGCAGGCGACGATCGCGAAGGTGAAGGCGGCTGTGAGGCCGTCGCTGAACGGTCCGGCGATCAGATGAGGGAAGAAGGAGTGCCCGGTGAGCGCGGCCTGCTGGTCCGGGGAGAGCGAGGCGAGGGCGTGTGGGCCGATCAGGTGCTGAACCGGGTTGTAGCCGAGGAAGGCCGCGAACAGGACCGAGATCGGCGGCACGTCGGCCGCCTGGTGCGCGGCCGCGGCCGAGACGCCGTGCGCCTGCAGGCCGTTGCTCAGCGTCGAGGTGAGGGTCGAGGAGAGCCCGATCACGAGCAGCGTGAAGAAGATCCCGATCGAGATCACCTGCGCCGAGTTCTGAAAGGTCTGGTTCATGCCGCCCCCGACGCCGCGGTCTCTGGCGGGGAGGCTGTTCATGACGGCGGCCCGGTTTGGCGAAGCGAACAACCCCATCGCGATCCCGGTGAGCAGCAGGTAGGCGGCGAAGACCGGATAGTCGAAGTCGATCGGCAGCGTCATCAGCAGCCCGAAGCTGAGCGCCGCGAGCAGCATGCCGCCGGAGGCGAAGGGGCGGGCGCCGAAGCGGTCGGACAGGAAGCCGGACGTCGGTCCCGCGACCAGCATGCCGACTGTCAGGGGAAGCATGTAGATGCCGGCCCAGAGCGGGGTCTCGGTGAAGTCGTAGCCGTGCAGCGGCAGCCAGATCCCCTGCAGCCAGATGATCAGCATGAACATCAGGCCACCTCGGGCGACCGCCGCCAGGAAGGTGGAAAGGGTGCCGAAGGTGAAGGCGCGGATGCGGAAGAGGGGAAGCCGGAACATCGGGTCCTTGGCGCGCCGCTCGATCCGCACGAAGGCGATCAGCGACACGAGCGAGCAGGCGAGCAGGATCAGCACCCGCGGGCTCTCCCATCCTGTCGGCGAGCCGCCGTAGGGACGAATCCCATAGGTGACCGAGACCATTGCCAGGACGAGGCCCAGCGCGAACGTGAGGTTGCCCCACCAGTCAATCGAGGCAGGTTGCGGAGCGCTCCGCTCTTCGAGCTTGAGGTAGCCCCAGACCGTGCCGAAGAGCCCGACGGGGACCGAGATCAGGAAGACGAGGCGCCAGTCGATCGGCGCCAGCAACCCGCCCAGCACGAGCCCGACGAACATGCCGCTGACGCCGACGATGTTGTTGATCCCGAGCGCCATCCCGCGCTGGTTCGCGGGAAAGGCGTCGGTGATGATCGCCGCCGCGTTGGCGAGCAGACAGGCCCCTCCGATGCCCTGGACGATCCGGAAGACGACCAGGTAGAGGGCGCCCGCCTCACCCGTCATCCAGTCGATGGTCAGCAGCAGGGAGGCGACGGTGTAGATGACGAAGCCGAGGTTGAAGATCCGGACCCGCCCGTAGATATCGCCGAGCCGGCCCAGGCTGACGATGAGGACGCTGGTGACGACGAGGTACCCGAGGATCATCCAGAGCAGGTAGAAGCTGTTGGAGGGGACCAGCGGGTCGAGGTGGATGCCGCGGAAGATGTCCGGCATCGCGATCAGCGTGATCGACGCGTCGAGCGTCGCGAGCAGGACCCCGAGCGTGCAGCAGGAGAGAGCGATCCACTTGTAGCGGTCCTCCATGCTGTTCAACTGTACAGGCAAACTGCACAAGTTACCTGTCTATTTCGCCGTATACTCACTCCCGTGGCGACCAGGACCAGCAACGACACGGCCCGCACGGCCAGCGACCTGCGGGTCGTCCTCGGGCAGCTGATGCGACGGCTGCGAACGGAGCATCGCTTCCCGCTCCATCAGGGCGCGGTCCTCGGCCGTCTCGACCGCGAGGGGCCGTCGAGCGTCAGCGAACTTGCAGCCGCGGAGAAGGTGCGCCCGCAGTCGATGGCCCAAACCGTCGGCGAGCTCGAGGCGGACGGGCTGGTCGAGCGCCGACCCGATCCGGACGACCGGCGCCGCGCCCTGGTCGAGCTCACCGCCGCCGGTTGGGACACGCTCGAGGACGACCGTCGCCGCCGGGTCGGTTGGCTCGTCTCGGCGATCGAGGAACTGCCGGCGCGCGACCAGGCGGTCCTGGCGCGCGCCACGGCCATCATCGGCCGGCTCGCGGAGCGCCCGGACTAGGCGCTAGCCGGCGGCCTTGGCCGGCTCGGCGGAACCGTCTGTGCCGGTGACCGGGGCGTGGCGCGGACGGTCGTCGGAATCGGAGCTCTCGGCGTTCCTCGCCGCGCGATTCAGCTCGCGGCGGGCAATCACCATCTTGTGGACCTCGTCGGGACCGTCGGCGACGCGCAGCATCCGCATGAAGCGCCACATGCCGGCCAGCGGGGTGTCGTCGGACATGCCGAGCGAGCCGTGCACCTGGATCGCGCGGTCGAGCACGTCCATGACGACGTTCGCGGCGATCACCTTGATCATCGAGATCGCCTGGCGGGCGCGGCGCTTGCCCTCGGTGTCCATCTGCCAGGCGGCGTAGAGCGTCAGCAGCCGAGCCTGGTCGACCTCCATCCGCGACTTGGCGATGAAGTCCTGGACGAACTGCTTGTCCGCCAGCGGTCCACCGAAGGAGTTGCGGGTGTTGGCGCGCTCGCACATCATCTCGATGGCCCTCTCCGCCGTCCCGATCGCCCGCATGCAGTGATGGATGCGGCCGGGGCCGAGCCGGTCCTGGGCGATCACGAAGCCGGCACCGCGCTCGCCGAGCAGATTCGCCTCCGGCACGCGGCAGTCCGTGTAGCGAATCTCGCAGTGCCCGGGGCCCTGGTCGTGGCCCATCACCGAGACGTTGCGGACCAGCTCGAAGCCGGGCGGACTCGACGGGCACCAGGATCATGCTCGCGCGCGTGTAGGGAGGGGCGTCGGGATCGGTGACCACCATCGCGATCGCGAAGTCCGCGCCGTTCGCCCCCGAGGTGAACCACTTGTGCCCGTTGATCACCCACTCGCCGTCCACGAGCTCGGCCTTCGTCTGGAGCGTGGTCGGATCGGAGCCGGAGACCTCGGGCTCGGTCATCGAGAAGCAGCTGCGGATCTCGCCGTCGAGCAGCGGCTGGAGGAAGCGCTGCTTCTGCTCGGCGGTCCCGTGGTCGACGAGGATCTCCATGTTCCCGGTGTCGGGCGCCGAGCAGTTGAAGGCCATCGGCGCCACCACCGGGCTGCGGCCCATCTGCTCGCAGAGGATCCCGTACTCCCAGTTGCTGAGGCCGGCGCCGTACTCGCGAGTCCGCCAGGAAGAGGTTCCAGAGGCCCTGCTCCCGGGCGGTCTGCCGGATGCCGACCAGGATCTCGGGATACGGCGTCCCCGGCCGCACCTCGTCGTCGATCGCCTGCATCGCCTCGGCTTCGACCGGGTAGACGTGCTCGTCCATGAACGCCTCGATGCGCTCGAGGAGGGACTCGACCTCGGGCGAGGGGTTGAAGTCCACGCTGGAAACCTACGCCATCCCGCGATAGCGGGCGAAGAGCTCCCCCTCCGACTCGAGCAGCCAGGCGAGCTCGACCTGGTCGATGTCGGGCAGCGCGCCCTCCAGGATCCGCGGACCCTCGCCGCCCGCGATCTTCGGCGCGATCGTCAGGAAGAGCTCGTCGGTCAGCCGGGCCTCGCGCAGCCGGCCGTGCAGGGTGGGCCCTCCTTCGCAGAGGACGGAGCGGATGCCGCGCTCCTCGCGCAGCCATTCGAGCGCTCGGTCCAGATCCACGCCGTCGGGATGGCGCACGATCCTCACCGGGGTCGCTGTTTCCGGCGGTTCCTGCTCCGACGCAGTGAAGACGACCACGCGGCCGCCGCCATTGGTGAACAGCCGCGCGTCCCAGGGCAGCTCGAGCCGGTTGGAGACGATCACCGCGAGGGGATCGTGGGCAAGCCCGGTCCGCTCGCGGTAGGCCCGTAGGTGCTGGTCGGAGACGATGCGACCGTAGCGTTCGGCGCGCATCGTGCCCGCCCCGATCATCACCGCGTCGACGCGGGTACGGAGGCGCTGGAGCATTTCGGTGTCGGTGGCGCTGCCGATCGGGCCCGACTTGCCCTCGATCGCGGCGCGACCGTCGAGGGTGGTGGCGAAGTTGAGGATCAGATAGGGCCGATTGCTGTGCGCCGCGGACTTGAAGTCGAGCCCGGCCAGCTGCTCGGCCACCGTGGTCTCGGCGGCATCCGGGAGCAGCTGCCGCACCGAATGCGTTGCGCCCGGAATGCGGGAGTTCGTCATCGACCTTCGATCTCGGAGATGTGGTCGACGTTGGCGGCGTCATCCGCGTCGCCGCTGGGCTCGCCGCCGAACCAGGCGTCGAGGATCTCCGCGAGCTCGGCCTCGGAGGTCGCCCGGAGGCTGAGCGCGAGTGCGTTCGCGTCGTTCCATTTGCGCGCCCCGTCGGCCGTTTGAGCGTCGAGACACAGGGCGGCGCGGACGCCATCCACCTTGTTGGCCGCGATCGAGGCGCCGGTGCCGGTCCAGCAACAGACGATTGCCTGCTCGGCTCGCCCCTCGGCGACGTCGCGGGCGGCGGCCTCGCTGGCCCAGGCCCAGTCGTCGCGCTCGTCCTCGGCCAGAGCGCCGTGCGGGAGCGGCTCGTGGCCGCGCCTGCGGAGCTCCTCGAGGAGCTCCTCGGCTACGCCCACGCGTTCGTCGGCTGCGACGGAGATTCTCACGCGGCCAGACTATTTACCCGGCTACCCGTGGGCTCAGTACTGCTTCCAGCCCGCGAACTCGCGACCGGCGAACTCCTGGAGCGCCGCGACGTCCTCGCTGAACTGCGCGACCAGCGACTCGCGGACGGCGTCGGGGAGCTCGGGCTTGGGAGCCGCCGGCGCCTCGGGGTCGTGGACGACCTTCTCGACCAGCCAGCGGAGGCGCTCCGGGAAGCGGTCGAAGTTGCGGTCGAAGGAGCGGAAGCCCGGGAGCTTGATCAGGCGCTCCATGAACTGGTACCTGTCGCTCTCCTTCGCTGTGGATTTCTCCCACTCGCGGGAGAACTGCTCCGAGTAGAAGTTCTCGTCGACGCCCGCGAAGCCGAAGGCCCTGCGCATCGTGCCCTCGCGATCGGCCTGGAGCTCCTCCTGCGTGATCACCTCGATCTGGGAGCGGTCGAAGCGCTCGAGGTAGGGCTGGAGCTGCATCCAGTAGCGCGAGCGGGTCACGTAGGTCTGGTCGGGGCGGGCCAGGGCCTCCTCCATCGGCCTGGTCTCGTAGCCGGCGCCGACCGCGTGGCGCCAGTGGGAGAGGATCCGCGAGATCGGGTCCCGGACCATGTAGATCAGCTTCGCGTCGGGGACGTGCTGGTGGATGCGCTCCGGGACGCCCTCGAAGTAGGGGAGGTTCGTGTAGTGGGGAGAGGACTCGCCTCGGACCGGAAACCGCTCGTCGAAGCGGCCGCGATACCAGTCGAGGCCCAGGTCCCAGTTGAGCTCCTCGACGAAGAAGTTGAGCTCCTTCGGCTTCGACATGTCGATCGCGGGATGGAGCCCGAGGTAGTGGTGGATGCTCGTCGTCCCGCACTTCAGGCCGCCGATGATGATCAGGTTCGGGAGGGCGGCGTGGCGGCGCCGGCGTCTGGGCACGCGGCCGCCGCGCTTCCGGTCGGCGGTGAAGCGCTCGCGCGCTCGCCTGCACATCGCCTCGTCGGCGGGGTCGTGCGTGGGCGGAGGCATGGCTGGAGATTGGACGGCAGCCACGAGGGCGGGCATGTTAGCGGCGAGCCAGCCGCATATCCTCCGCGCACCATGGACGTATTTCGGACGCCCGATGAGCGCTTCCAGGGCCTTCCCGGCTACGACTTCGATCCGCACTACGCCGACGTCGACGGTCTGCGGCTGCATTACGTCGACGAGGGAAGCGGGCGCCCCATCGTCTGCTTCCACGGCGAGCCGACCTGGGCCTATCTCTACCGCAAGATGCTCGCGGCCGCTGGTCGAGGCGGGACACCGGGTGATCTGCCCGGACATGGCGGGCTTTGGCCGCTCCGACAAGCCGACGGATAGGGGCTGGTACACCTTCGAAAGGCACAGCGAGCTGATCGGGGAGCTCCTCGCAGGGCTGGACCTCAGCGATGCGATCGTCGTGGTCCAGGACTGGGGCGGTCCGATGGGGCTGACCTGGGCGGTCGAGAACGAGGACAGGGTGGCGGGCCTGGTGATCCTCAACACCGGCCTCTTCACCGGGCGTGTGTCGAAGGGATTCATGGCTTGGCGCGACTTCGCAGAGAAGAACCCGGATCTCCCCATCGGATTCGTGATCCAGGGCGGTACGGCCAGCGAACTACCTGACGATGTGCTTGCCGGCTACGAGGCTCCTTTTCCGACGGCCGAGTCGAAGGCCGGGGCCGCGCAGTTCCCTCTCCTGGTCCCCACCTCCGAGGATGACCCCATGGCCGCTCAGCAGCATCACGTCAGGGATGTCCTTGAACGATGGGACAAGCCAGCTCTGGTTGCCTTCTCAGACAGCGACCCGGTGTTCCCGTTTCCCAAGGCGGGTAAGAGGTTCACCGATGCGATCCCCACCGCCGGAGAGCAGGTGAAGATCGAGGGGGCGGCCCACTTCCTGCAGGAGGATCGTGGGGAGCAGATTGCGGGCGAGATCCTCCGCCTCCTGGGTTGAAGGCCGAGCGGTTTCAGGATCAGGTCGCGCGGCTTCCATGGCGCGGCGCCGCTGAGGACCGCCCGGGGCTTCCGGTTCCCCCGGACCCGATGCCGCTCTTGCTGGGGCGCCGGTTTCGCAAGCGCTGGAGGTGGGTCGGTGCCTTCGCGGACAACCTGATCGCCTTCGCTGCCATCGTGCAGGTGGGCCCGGTGGCGATGACCTTCTGGGGGGTCTGGGACCGCGAGCGACGGCGACTATGGGAGCGGACCCGCCGTGATCTCCCCGGCCGGCGCCGGCAGGTCGCCATGCGCGGACGTTCGGTCCGCGTGCGCGCGGGAAGCATCGAGTTCGACCTGGAGTTCGATCAGGGCTATCCGATCGAGTGCATGTGCCCGAACGATGAGGGCGGCTACTCCTGGACGCGCAAGGAGGCCGGGATGCCGGTCCGCGGCGAGATCCGGATCGGCCGGAGGAGCAGCCCGCTCAGCGGCCTCGGCGTGATCGACGACTCCGCCGGCTACCACCGCCGCTACACGTCGTGGAAGTGGTCGGCGGGGGTCGGAACGGCTCGGGACGGCCGCAAGCTGGCCTGGAACCTGGTCAGGGGGATCAATGACCCGCCGAGCTCGAGCGAGCGCGCGATCTGGGTCGCCGGCGTGCCCACCGAGCCGGGACCGGTCGCCTTTCAGGGTCTCGAGTCGATCCATTTCGAGGACGAGTCGCGGCTCAACTTCTCCGCGGAGACCGAGCGCACCCACCACGAAGGCATTCCCCTGCTGGCGCGATCCGACTACGAGGCTCCCTTCGGGACGTTCACCGGGTCCCTGAACGGCCTGCCCATCGCCTCGGCGCTCGGGGTGATGGAAGCGCACGATGCCGTCTGGTAGAGACCAGTGGGTCGCCGTGGCCAAGGCGATCTACAGCCGCTTCGGTGAGGTGCAGGTCACCGATCGCGCGGCAGCGATGACGTACTACTCGATCCTCTCGCTGTTCCCGGCGCTGCTGGTCGTCGTCTCGCTGCTCGCCCTGCTCGGCGCAGTATCCCGAGACCTACCAGAGCATCGTCGAGCACCCTCCGCGATGCGGCGCCCGGCACGGCCGTCGACACGATCGACAGCGCCCTGCGGAACTCGCTCCGCGACCGCGCCAACGCCGGCGTCCTCCTGGTGGTCGGGCTGGCGCTCGCTCTCTACTCCGCCTCGGGGGCGATAGGCGCCGCGATGCGCTCCCTGGAGGCGATCAACCGGGCGAAGCGCGGGCGGAGTTTCCTTCCCAACCTCGGTGTGAGGCTCGGGTTGACGGTGCTGCTGGCGCTACTCGTCCTGATCGCGTTCCTGGCGGTGGTGGTCGCCGGGCCATTCTTCGGCAGCATCGCGGAAGCCGCCGGCTTCTCCGAGCGTCGTCGCCGGGCTGGTCGGCTACCTGCGCTGGCCGATCGGGGCCGCGGCGCTGCTCACTCGCCTTCGCGGTCGTCTACGCGCTCGCCCCGCGGCGGACGTCGCGCCCCGGCGACCGCTCGCTGAGGTCCGTCCTTCCTGGAGCGGCGGTCGGCACGGCGCTGTGGTTCGCCGTTTCGCTGTTCTTCACCGCCTATGTCTCCCACTTCGGCTCCTATGACAAGACGTACGGCACGCTCGGTGCCTTGATCTCCCTGCTGATCTGGCTCTGGCTCGGCAACCTGGCATTCCTGCTGGGTGCGTTGTTCAACGCCGAGAAGGAACAGGTCAGGGGCGATGGTCGATGACCCTTCAGCTCGCGGTCGACCTCGGCAACAGCTTCGACAGCTTCCGGCACGGCGCGGAGGAGTTCTTCCACCGCCTCTCCGACATCGCCTGGCCGTCGATGGTGATCGCGCTGCTCTTCTACCTCGCCCACCTGCTGGCGCGGAGCCGTGCCTGGCAGAACACGCTGCGGGCGGCCTATCCCGAGCGCTCGGTTCCGTATTCGAAGATCACCGCCGCCTACCTGGTCGGCGCCGGGATGAACAGCATCGTCCCCGCCCGGGTCGGCGATGCCGTGAAGATCTTCCTCGCCAAGCGCTCGATCCGGCGCTCGACCTACACGACGGTCGTCTCCTCGTTCTTCGTCGGCTCGGTCTTCGACACGACGGCGGGGATTCTCGTCTTCGTCTATGCGCTCACCCAGGGGCTGCTGCCGCGGCCGCCCGAGCTGCCCGACCTGCCGGCCTTCGACATCGCCTTCTGGGCCCAGCATCCGAGCCTGCTGCTGTTCACGATCACGGCGCTCGGCATCCTGGTCGTGGTCCTCTTCGCCGTGCTCGCCCGGCGGGTGGAGGAGTTCTGGGACCACATCAAGCAGGGCGCGATCGTCCTCGCGACTCCGAGCCTGTATCTCCGCACGGTCGCCTCCTGGCAGGGCGCCGGCTGGCTGCTGCGCTTCTTCTCCTACTGGTTCTTCCTCGACGCCTTCAACGTCGGGGGCTCGTTCCAGAACGTCCTGCTGGTGATGAGCGTGCAGACGGTCGCCAACCTGCTGCCCCTCACGCCCGGCGGCGCGGGCGCCCAGCAGGCGCTGCTGGTCGCGACCCTGGTCGGTCCCGGGCCGATCGCGGTGCTCACTTACTCGGTCGGCCAGCAGATCGCGATCGCGGCCTGGACCGTCGTGCTCGGGGCCCTCGCCCTGATCTTCGTCTTCCGGACGACGGACTGGCGGCGCCTGATCCGAAGCGCCAGCCGCGAGGCGGGGCAGCACGCCTAGCGGGGGCGTCAGGCAGCTTTGCGAGTTGGTGTCCGGCGTCGCTCGGGGAGTGAGACGAGCGAACCCGATCGTGCCGGGTCGTCCAGCTCTGAGACGGCCACGACGGCGAAGCCGTGGCTGCATTCACAGAACTCGCTGTCCAGCTCGTCGAGGTCGTGGACAGCGATCTCGCGCTCTTCGATGCAATCGGGATCCGAGCAGATGACCTCGACCAGGAGCATGCGCCGATCCTTGCGCGGCTTGCGGATGGATTCACCCCGCCGCGCGGCACTCGTCCCGGAGGGTCCCACGACGGTCCGGCATCATTTTGGCCATGAGGATCACGACCGTCGGCAGAGGGACCGTCGGCGGAGGGCTGGCCGCGCGCTGGCGGAACGCTGGGCATGAGGTGACCGAACTCGGGCCAGACGGCGGTGACGCGTCGGACGCAGACGCCGTGCTCGTCGCAGTGCCGTCGGGCGCCATCGACGACGCGCTCTCGAGGGTCACCGGACTCGAGGGGAAGGTCGTCATCGACGCGACAAACGAGTTCGGCCCGTCCGGCGGACGGGACGAGTCCTTCCCGTCGCTCGCGCACCAGGTGAAGGCCCGGACGAACGGTCCCGTGGCAAAGTCGTTCAACCTCAACTTCTCGCGCATCTACGACAGGATCGACGAGCAGGACCCGCGGCCTGGCAACCTCTTCGCCGCGGACGACGAGGCCCGCACGCTCACGGAGCAGCTGATCCGCGACGCGGGCTTCGATCCGGTCTACGGCGGCACGCTCGAGAACGCCCGCGCACTTAAGACTTCCTCGCCGTTGCCGCCGCGAACTTGAGGGACGGCGGACACTCCTTCTACCGGCTTCGGCCTATCTAGGCACAAGCCTGGAATGGGAAACCTGACACCACACGACGGGCTTCTCTCGCCCGCTGGCTGATTCGGTGGAGCTGGTTATCAACCTCCGACCACAGTTTCAGCTTGTACCCAAGTGCGGCGAACCCCCACCTCGTTGCGATCTGGTCCCAGATGCCGAGCCACTCACCGATGAGAGCTTCGTCGCCGGGAGGCGGAGCAATGAGTCGAAGCTCGCGGTTCGACGATTTGATTCTCGATTTGATGCCTCTGAGGGCGTTTGTGGCCCCCTTTGACTTGAACTCCTTGTTGAGCCTGAGGAATCGCTTCCACAGGCGGGTCGTGTCCTTATCCGCGCTCCTACAGATCGGATCGGCCTGCAGTGCGTACTCGGCGCGGGTCGAGGCGGCATCAGCCGGGGCGGCCCATGCCGCGATCAGCCCCACTGACAGAACGAACGGCACAACGGCTTTCCGCATGCTTCTTCTCCCTCTCCCAGGTTGGTATCCGGAATGATCGCCGTCCGGCGTTTAGTACCGAACCTTCCCGTCCACCTCGAAGGTGACCACCAGGCCCACCTTTATGCTGCTCCCGGGCGGAAGCGCGGCGTTAAACGTGCCGCCGCCCGTGGCGCCCTTGTACTTGCCGCTGCCGCCGAGGACCTCGAAGGTTCCATTGAGCCTGATGCTGTGGTCGGGCTGAAACTCGACCACGTCCGTGGAATGCAGGTTACAACGTAGCCCTTCTTTCCGTAAAAGGTAATAGATTGGTGTTTAATAATGTGATAGTAATATTTATGGCGGTAGGGATATGAGATGATGATTAGTGAGTGGTAAAATGTATTTAAGAGGAAGTCCAATTGGAGGACAAATAAGGAGAATGGTTGAAAGCGAAGGAAATCTGGATAAAGATGTAGAATGTAAAATGAAAGTTAAAGAAAATGGAGACGAAGATTGCGAGGGAATTGCAGCGTGATAAGGCTAGTCGAGAATCACCGGTCTTGGTGCCGAAGGTCACGCAGCGACATCGACCGCGGCAAGCTCGAGCTCGAAGTGAGCGATCTCGCGTAGGACTTCGGTGGATGCAGCTCGGGCGCCGGAGCTCAAGAACGGTGGCGAGCCGGTCGGCCGCTATTCAGAGCTGTTCGATCTAGGATCTCTCAGCGCGCGCATCAGCTCACCTAGGTGCCGCGCCGCGTGACGGGTCGAGCGCAGGCTTGCGGATGCCTCGGGCGGCGCAGAAGTCGCAACCGCACTCGCGATGTGCAATCGGTGTGGACGCAAATCTGGATTTGCCTCTTCGACGAAACGCGCTCGCCGCGGGGGATGCTCGAATGTGAGTTGTGTAGGGCCATTCAGTTCTCTTCGTTGACTGGAGAGCGGGCCCCGGCTCGGTCAGCCGGGGCCCACGAGCTCAATTGATTAGACGCGCACTCAATCGGCCAGCACCTGCAGTCCGAAGACGCCGTTCGTGGTCACGTGGTCCGTGCCCGCGAGGGTGTTGACGGAGAGGGTGTCGGTCGGATCTGCGTGCTTGACCGACACGGCTGTGGCCAGGCCGGTCACGTCGGCTCCCGACCCGTTGCCGTTGATGGCGATGTTGTCGTCACCGTCGGTGCCGTTGACGACCACGTTGTCGACCGCGCCGTCGCCGGCGGTGCCGCCGAACGCCCCGCGAGGTCGATGTTGGTCTGGGTCACGTCGGTGCCCGTCAGGTCGTTGACGTGACGTTGTCAGCGCCGCCGACGGCGTTGTCGTCGACGATCTCGACTCCGTCGGTGTCCATCGTGACGTTGCCCTGGACGCGGAAGAAGGTCAGCCTTCCTCCATTCGCCGACATCGTCACGTTCTCGGCACCGCGGCACCGTTGAACAGCATCGTGTCGGTGCCGTTCTGGCCCTCGATCACGTGCTGACCCTCGCCGTTGTCCCAGCGGAAGGTGTCATTGCCATTGCCCAGGTAGGCGGTGTCGTTGCCCTTGCCGCCGTCGACGGTGTCGTTGCCGTTGCCGCCGTAGAACGTCTCGTTCTCCGCGGCGACCTGGATTTGTCCGCCCTGGAGCGAATCGTTGCCGTTGCCGCCGGAGATCGTGGTCGGGATCGAGTCGGTGAATGCGCCGTTCGCGTCATCGATGCGGATGGAATCGTTGCCGTGGCCAATCTTGACCTTGATCGCGAGACGTCGCTGCGCGCGAACGAGAAGTCGGCCGAGCCGTATCGCCGACGAAAATTAAAAAAAATAAAAAATATACGGTTTATGCAATCGGGAAGACGGCGTAGTAATAGTCGACACCAAGGGCCGACCGTCGGTGACCAGGCCGGTCGGCGTGATGGTTTGCCTGATCTCCCCGACCGCTGCGGCTGTTCCGAACGGCTTGCCGGTGAGGCGGGCAGCGAACACGTTGATTCCCGCCGGCTGCTCGATAATCGACAACGTCATCGTCGCGTCGACCGTGTGAGTCTTCCTCTTCGTGCTCGTTTGAGTTTTCTTCTTCGCGCTCGCGATCTGGGGCGCGGCGAGCGCGGCGCAGGCGATCACTGCGACCAGTGTGAGCAGCCCTGCGCCGAAGAAGCGTCTCTTCACGCCTGCGACGCCCACTCGACCATCCGTGGCCCTCATATTCCCTCTCCCTCTCTCTAGGTCCCCCCGGAACGACGGTACCGACCCGATTTACGCCCCCTGTAAGGCGGCGTAAGCTGGGCACATGGCCGGTCGCCTGCTCGACTACGCCGGTCCGGTGTTACGCGCCGCCCGCGAGGGCGCCGGCGCAACGCAGCGACAAGTTGCTGAGCGGGCCGGAGCGAGCACGGCGACCGTTTCCCGCCTCGAGAACGGCATCGCGCTCCCATCTGATCCGCTCATCGACGCGATCCTTGACGCCTATTGCGTTGTCACTGGGGTGCCGCGACTGGAGTTGCTGGAACGGGCTGCGGCTGACTTAATTGAGGCAGAAGAATGACTACGGCGAGGTGAAGGGCCTTTAGGTCTACCGTGAGACGATCGACCAGCGCCAGGGAGGTTCCTCGCCCGGCGGGAACAGGTAGTGGTCCCGACCGGGGAGCGTCTCCAACGGAACCAGCGCCGGGTTGTCCTCGAGGTTCAGCCGGATGCTCGAGGCCGCGGCGATCTCCGAGGGCCCGGCGGCGCGGACGATCCCGTGCCAGCCAGCGCCCGGCCGGTAGAGCCAATATGTGACCCGAACCGGCCCGGCGGCCGACCGGCGGTCTTCCACGGAGAGGAACTCCGTGACGCGGCGGCCCGAGGCGGTCAGGCCGGGATCGCCGCCGGGAGCGGCGCAGCTCGCCTGCCGGCAGTAGCGGAAATCGACCGGCACCTCTCCGCCGACGGCCGCCGGCACGGGCGCCAGGTAGCGGACCAGCTTGCCGAGAGGGAAGCCATAGGCGAGCGCGAGCGGGTTGCGGCCGCACGGCACTGGGTAACGCGGCGGGCAGGCGATCCGCCGGGCGAGCATCTCGCCGAGCTCGCGATCGCCACGGCGCGGCGGCGATGCGACCAGGGCCGCAATCGCGATCACGATGGAGAGCCCAATCAGCCCGGCGAGGGCCAGGTACTCGACCGAGGCGGCGCCCCGGCCCGCAGCTGTTGACGCGTCCGACACCGGCGCAGGCTCTCCCGAAAGGTGCGTCGCGGGACGCGCACCGGTGGCGAATTCCCGGCCAACGAGTGACGCGCTCTATGATCGAGGCATGGAAGGCTTTGGCGGACTCTTCGGCGATCCGGAGGAAATGCGGCGTCGCATGGAGGAGCTCCAGGAGCAGATGGCCGGGGCCCAGAAGGTGGCCTGGGCGGACAACGCGATCAAGCTGGCGGTCGAGATGACGGTCGCCGCGATCAGCTCGCTCGAGCTCACCGGGTCCAGCGACGAGCAGGCCGTCCAGGTCCGCGACGCGATCCGAATCGTCTTCCCCGAGGCCGTCACCCTGGTGCGGGAGGCCCGCGAGGGCCTTCAGGACTAGCGCGCCCCTGATCCAGTGGGCCTGCCTGAACCCTCCGTCAGCAACACGGCGCTGGTCACCGGCGCCTCGTCCGGGATCGGCGCCTCGGTTGCGACCGAGCTCGCCTCGCGCGGTCACTCGCTGATCCTGGTGGCCCGCCGGGAGGAGCGGCTGCGCACCCTGGCGACCGAGCTTTCCTCGGAGTACGGCGTCGATGCGGAGGTGATCTCCTGCGACCTCGGCGACGAGACCGAGCGAGACCGCCTCCAGGAGGAGCTCGGCGGGCGCGGGCGGGCCGTCGAGGTGCTCGTCAACAACGCCGGCTTCGGGCATCAGGCCGACTTCGCGAGGAGCCCGCGGGAGCGCATGGTCGAGATGGTCCGGGTGAACGTCGAGGCCGTGGTCGACCTGACCAGCCGCTTCATCGGCCCGATGGTGGAGCGGGGCCGCGGCAGCGTGATCAACATCGCCTCTCTCGGCGCCTTCCAGCCACTGCCCGGGTCCGCGGTCTACGGGGCGAGCAAGGCCTTCGTCCTCTCCTTCAGCGAGGCGATCCGCACCGAGCTTCGAGGATCGGGTGTCACGGTCACGGCCGTGTGCCCGGGGCCTGTGCGCACCGAGTTCATGGCGACCGCCGAGTTCCCTGGGGTCGAGGACCGCACGCCGGGGATCGTCTGGATGTCGGCGGAGGACATCGCCCGCCAGGCGGTCGACGGAGCCGCTCACGACAAGCGGGTCGTCGTGCCCGGGATCCTGAACCGAGCCGGAGCGCTGGCCGGCCAGCACAGTCCGAGGGCCGTCGCACTGCCGCTGATCGGCCGGATCTGGCGCAACCTCTAGGGCGATGCCGGTCCTCGAGGCCCGCGGCGTCGAGATCGGGTGGAGCGAGCGCGGCGAGGGACAGCCGGTGCTGCTGGTCCACGACACCGCGGCCGACGCATCGGTCTGGGACGCGGTCATCGAGTCGCTGGCCGAGCGGGCGCGGGCGATCAGCTACGACCGACGCGGCTGGGGCGCTTCGAGCGCACCCGAGGACTACCGCCGGACCACGGTCGAGGAGCAGAGCGAGGACGCCGCCGTGCTGCTCGAGTCGGCGGACGCCGCCCCGGCTGTGGTCGCGGGCGCCGGGGTCGGGGCGATGGTCGCGCTGGATCTCCTCCTCCGGCGGCCCGAGCTGGTCGCCGGGACACTGCTGATCGAGCCGCCGGTCCTGCAGCTTCTCCCTTCGGCCACCGAGGCGCTCTCCCAGGACCGAAGGCGGCTGGAGATTGCCGCCGGCTCCGGAGAGGATGTGATCGGCCTCTATCTCTCGGGTGCCCTGCCGGCGCTCGGGGCGGAGGTGAGCCGGCTTCCGGCGGAGCTGACCGCGCCGGCACGCGAGCGGCCCAGAAGCGTGATCGCCGAGATGGGCATCTCGCCGGGATGGCGGGCGCCGCTGCCGCGCCTGGCGGCGGCCGAGCGCCCCTCCGCGATCATCACCGCTGCCTCAACGCCGCCCCTGCTGCGAGACGCCGCCGCCGCTCTGGCCGGCCGGCTCGCGGGGAGCTCGGGATATGAGGTCGACTCTGGAGCGGCTGCCCCCCACGTGGGCGCCGCGGATCAGGTCGCCGCGCTGGCCCTGCAGCTCACTCCGTAGCCGGGAGCCGCTCGGCCTCGATCTCGATCACGCCGCCGCGGCGCGCCAGCACCGCGCCGCCCTCGAGCGGCACGGCGATGAGCGCTGTCGGGATCGCCGCCAGCACCGTCACCACGACGTCGGTCCAGAAGGCCGTGCGCCCGCGTCCGGTACCGGGCCGCAGCCGGCCGGAGACGGCCTCGGAGGCGAAGTCGCGGTGGAAGGTGAGCAGGTTGAGGAGCGTCTGCCACATCGACGCCATTCCCGGACCGGCGAGATGGCGGATCTTTCGGATCTCGAAGCCACGTCGGGCGAGAAGCAGAGATGCGGCGCGGGGGGTCGGTTCTATGCCATGCCCGCCCGGCCGCAGCGCGGCCCAGTTCTCGGCGCCCAGCCACGTCTGCAGGCTCGCCGCGTTCGCCGCTCGGAAGGCGAGGGCGTGGTCGCGTTGCTCGGCATCGGAGAGAAGTCGCTCCGTGGCCGCCTCCGGCGTGGGGATCCTGCCACGTACCAGGACGAGCCCGCAGTTCTCGCAGCGGTCGATCACCTGGTCCTCCCGGCTCCCGTAGCCGTAGGTCTCGATCCAGACGAAGAGCGGCTCGCCACAGGCCGGGCAACGCGGGGTCTCCGGTCCCGCAGCCCGCTCGAGGTTGACGGCACGCCGCCGTCGGGCGCCCAGTCCGATCGCCACCGGGCTCAGGCCTCTACCGGGAGCGGCGAGTCGGCCCCCTCGACGCTCCAGCGCACGTCGAAGCGCTCGAGGCCGGCGAGGAAGTCCTTCGGATCGAACGCCTGGGAGGGCGCCAGGGCCCCGCGGGCATCGAAGCTTCGGCCGGCGGCGATCATCGCCCCCTGGGAGATCGCCGCGGCGGTCAGCCCGTAGACGTCCCTGCAGCTGACCACGCCCAGGCGCTCGGTCTGGCCCTGTTTGGCCAGGCAGACGATCGTGGAACGCATCCGGTCGCGCTGCTCGGCGTTGGGCCCCTCAGGGAGCCGCGAAACCGCCGCCTGCGCGACCCGCTTGAGCGGCGTCCGCATCGCGAGCCCGGTGGGCCGCATCAACACGGCGAAGAGCGGCGCGAGCTTCTCGCTGGCGAAGGCGGAGGCGTTGATGGCTGTGCGGACGTTGCGGGTGGGGATGTGGCGCGGCACGGTGATCTGCTCTCCAGCTGGGTAGCGGATCATTCCCCGGCGGCCCACTGGGGCCGGGAACTCGTATGTCCCGCGGTTGACCCCGCCGCGCGGCGTCTGCCAGATCCCATCCCGCCATTCAATCCCAGGGTGGCTGATGATCTCGAGGGTGGTCCGGGCGGTTCCCTGGCTGGGCACAAAGCCTTGCCAGCAGTAGTTCAAACTGACCTCGTCCAGCTCGCCCATGCCCTCGGCCGTGAGCGAGGCGATCATGTCCCCGGGCACGTAGTCGAAGCCCATTGCGGGGATCACGGCAACCTCAGCCTCGGAGGCGCCGGGTCCGTAGCGCTCGAAGGCGAGCTTCATGTAGGGCTGCTCACCGGTCGTGTCGAGGTAGTGGGTCCGGGTCTCGACCGCCGACGCCAGAACGGGCTCGCCGTAGCGGACGAACGGGCCGGCGCAATCGACCACGACCGCGCAATCGGCGAGCAGCGCGCGGAGCGAGGCTGGGTCGTCGAGGGTCGCCTCCTTCACCTCGACCTCGACCTTGGTCTCCGAGGCGAGTGCGTCGAGCTTCTGGCGATTGCGCCCGGAGATCACAACTTCCGCCCCGGCCGCGGCGAGCTCGGCCGTCACCAGCCGCCCGGTGTATCCGGTGGCTCCGTAGACGGCGATCGGCCCCTGCTGCCGGGAGGTGAGCGGCATCGCGGCCAAGATACAGTCCTCCCACTTGGAAGCGGCAAGCCCCGCCAAAACTCGCCCGAGCAAGGAGGAGCTGCTCGCGTTCCAGGCGCGCTGGATGCGCCCCGCGGGCATCTGCGCGATCCTCGGCGGGTTCGTCATCGTCGGCGCGCTGCCCCTGCAGCCGTCCGTCGGCGGCGACAATGACGCCGAGAAGCTCACCGATTTCCACAACCAGTCCACCGACCTGATCGTGGGGCAGGGGATTCTGATCGGGATCGCGGTGCTCCTCTTCATCCCGGCGCTGTACGTATTGATCCGCTCGGCTCAGGGCCGCAGCGAGCGGATCAGGCGCGGGATGATCTCCCTGGCGTTCATCGGCCCGGTCCTCTTCTCGCTCTCGGGCGTCCTCGTGTCAGTGGGCCTGAACGACGTGGCGAGCAAGTTCGTGGAACAGGCGCCGGCCAAGGAACGTCAGGCGCGCGAGCAGGCGGCGGCCGCCGCGACGGCACCCAAGGCTCAGCCAAAGACGCCCTCGGGGACGACGAGCACGCCTCAGACGACGACCACGCCTCAGACGACGACCGCCACCCCGAGGACGCCGGAGCAGGCGGCGGCCCAGGCGCGGGATGACCTGGCCACCGACCTGCTCGACGACTCGAGCCTGCTCAAGGTCGGCTCTCTCGTGCGCTTCGTCGGCCTGCTCTCGCTGGTCTTCGCCCTGATCTACATCCCGCTGTGGGCAATGCGGACCGGCCTGCTCACCCGCTTCTGGGCGATGCTCGGGCTGGCGCTGGGCGTGTCGGTGCTTCTGGTTCCGATCGGGATCTTCGGGCTGGTTCTCTGGTTCGTGCTCATCGGGCTGATGCTGGCCGGCTGGTGGCCGGTCCCGCTGCCACCCGCCTGGGATGCGGGCGAGGCGATCCCGTGGCCGAGCCGTGGCGGCGGGTTGGGGCCGGCCCCCGCGGGGACGGAGCCACCGGGCACGGTCGAGGGCAGCGGCCGCGAGATCTCCGAGCAGTCGCTTCCGGACGACGACGCCGGCGAGCCAGCCAGCCCGGCGAAACCCAGGGGCAGCGGCGCAAGAAGAGGAAACGTCGAAAGTAGGTCAGTCCTGGTCGGGGGCGGGCTGGCCATGAGCTCCACCCGGTGCCCGCCGGGTGCGATGACGAAGGCGCGGTCGGCACCCCAGAGCTGCCGCACGTCCTCGACGATGAAATCCGCATCCCGCAGCCTCTGCTTCGCCTCGGCGTGATCCGGCGCGACGACGGCGGCGTGGCCGAGGACCGGCGCGGTGTGGCCCTCGGTGAGGATCAGGTGGATCTGCGTTCCCTCGCGCTCGAGCCAGCGCACCGAATCGCCGAGCGGCTCGGGGGACTCGACCTCCTCGAACCCGAGCAGGCCCCAGAAATCGACCATTCGATTCGCCTCGTCCGGCGGCACCTCGAGGGACACGTGCTGAAGCACGGGCCCAGCATTTCAGAGCGGAGGCTCTAGAAGAGGGTCAGCTGACGGTCCGAGCTGGAGGCGCGCCTGCCCCAGAACCTGACGAGCAGCCCGCAGCCGAGCATCGCGAGGCCGACCAGCGCGAGCGCTCCCGCGGCCATCCCCGTCATCGGCAGCGTGTTGCCGTCACCCGCGGCGCCTGGCGAGGCGACCGCCGAGGACTCCGAGGTGCCTGATCCGCTCGAGCTCGAGGACGACGCGCCGCCGCCGCCTCCGCCGCCCGTGTCCGAGGCCAGCACCCGGATCGTGCCCTTCATCTGCGGGTGGATGGTGCAGATGTAGCTGAAGGTTCCGGCCTGGGAGAAGGTGTGGGAGGCGCTCTGGCCGTTGTTCAGGGTCGGGGTCTTGAAGCTGCCGTCGTCGGCCGTGGCGTTGTGCGGTGCCTGGCCGGTGTTCCGCCAGGTCACGGTGTCGCCGACGGCGACGGTCACCGAAGTGGGCGAGAAGAAGAGGTCCCCCATCGTCACGCTCGCGGATGCGGACTTGTGAGCCTTGGGGGCAGACGCCGCCGCGACGTCGGCCGAGGGGGCGGCGGCGGGCTGAGCCTGGGCGGGAGCTGCCGGAGACGGGGTTTGCGCGCCGCCCTTGTCGGTGCTGCCCGGCCTGCCCTTGTCCTGTGAGCTGCCCGAGTCTGCGGAGCCGTCACCCGGGTCGACGGGCGGCGGGGTGGACTCCGGCGCCGTCGGTGTGGTCGTCGTGGTCGTCGTGGCGTCCGTGGTCGTGCCGGCGTCCTGCGCGGCGGAGATCGCAGGAATCGCACAGCTCAACGCCAGGACGAGCATCCCGCTCGCTAGAGCTCTCGCTCCCTTCATCGCAGGAATCCTAGGGCCCACCACCTCGAAATGGATTACGGAATTCTCGGCTGGAGGGATTTACCCGAGTGCGCTGACGCCCGGCGGGGCGTCCGAGGGAGCCGGTTCCTGCTCGGCCGCGGCCCGCTTACGGTGGGTGCGGATCTCGCTCATGATCCGCTCGAGCCGCGGTTCGGTCGAGGCGTCCACGTGGGTCATCGCCGCGGCGATCGCGGGATGGACCGAGGCGATCCGCTCGTGCATCGCCTGGGCGACGGCCCGGTAGGTGGGGTGTCCCTCGCGCCCGGAGCGCAGCTCGATCAGGTGCATCGCCTCGCGCGCGTTCAGGTCGAGCAGGTAGCGGATCCGGTAGCCGAGGCAGAGCGCATATGGCGCCGCCTCGGCGAGGCCGGCGTCCGCCAGCCGGTCGTGCTCAACGCGCGAGATCTCCAGTGCGCGCTCGTACTCGGAGCCGGCTCCGGCCTCGCGGACCTCGTCCGGCACGCCGGCGCCGAGGTCGGGACTGAGCCGCTGCCACTGGCAGGTGAGCATCCGGTGTCGCTGCAGGTCGCGAAAGCCGCCGTAGTCGGAGACGATCTCGAAGCGGTAGCGGACCGCCTCCCAGCCGCGGCCGGGGCGGTGGCGGCGGTTCGGCCGGTCACCGGCGAGGTCGGCGATGATCTCGGCCTGCTCGTCGGGCGGCAGGCGTCTCACGCGGTCCAGGATCGCCCGCTCGGAGCTGCCGGCCGACTCGAACAGCGAGGCGGCGATCAGCTCGTCCTCCGAGCCGTCGACGTCGATCAGCTCCACCGACGGTGCCATCTCGTCGCCATCGGGGCGGTCGAGCCCCATCCGCGCGACCCAGCGCTCGGCCGCCTCGCGGCGCCCCTCCAGGTAGGAGATCCACTCGCCGCCACGATCGGGCCGCTCCACCCGCGCGACGAAGCTCGGCATCACCTTCTTCAGCTCCTCGAGGATCATCGTCGCGAAGTGCCGTGCCTCCGGCAGGGGCGAGGCGAGCATGCGGAGCAGCAGCTGCTCGTAGGCCTGCCCCGAGGCGAAGATGCCGACGTGGCTCAGCGTGGAGGCGGGCAGCAGGCCGCGCAGCAGGTCGAGCGCCTTGGCCTTGATCGAGCGCTGCCAGGCGGCCTCGGGCTCGTCCCCCCGCGGCCAGCGCTCGGCCGCCCACTCACCCACCTGGACGAGCGAGCGCGAGTAGATGTCGAAGAGCTCGTCCATCGCTTTCGCGTACTCCGGGCCGAGCTCGTCGTCGCGATAGAAGCGATAGCCGCCCCCCGCCGAGTCGGGCAGCGGCTGGTCGTAGGGGATGTAGCGGGTCGACTGCTCGAGGTAGGCGGCGAGCCGGCCGCGCTGCAGCACCTTGGTGAGGATGTTCGATACCCACTCACAGGCGACGTGCGCGCCGCCGACCTGAGCGATCGAGTCGTCGCCATAGCCCATGAAGACGCGCTCGTAGAGGCCCGCCGCCCGCTCGCCCTCCTCGCCCTCGAACGGCCGGCCGCCCTCAGGGACGTCGGCGGCGAACTCCTCGAGATAGAGCCGGCGGAGGGTCCCGGGGTAGCGGGAGTAGCGGGCGAAGAGCGCTCCTTTGATCGTCTCGGGGAGATTGACGAGCGCGAAGACGGGACGGTCGAGGTTGGTGAAGTGGGGGGAGAGGAGGAGGCGTTCCTCCTCTGTGAATTCCTCGACGGGGTAGCGCACGGGCTGGCCAGCCTAGCTCTATCCCCAGATCGATTGGGCGATCAGAACGACCACCACGACGATCGCGGTCGTCCACGCCACGGCCTGTGCCGCCAGCTTGGCGTCCAGCCCGTAGACGTGAGCCACGAGCAGCGTGTTGATCCCGCACGGCATCGCGGCGAGCAGCAGGTAGGGACCGGGGAGGTCGATGAAGGGGAGCGAGAGGAGCAGGAGCAGTCCGGGCGCGACGAGAAGCCGCAGGAGGATCGCGGCACCGATCGGTGGGTGGAAAGGTGAGCGGATTTGCACGCGCCGCCCTTCGACCTCCTCAGCGAGGACGGCTCCCACCGCGAAGAAGCCGATCGGCAGCAGCGCGATCACGAACGCGCGCGAGATGTCGACCAGGACGTCAGGAGCAAACGAGTTGGGGACCAGGAGCCCGGCGATCGCCGCGTAGAGCGGCGGGTTCCGGGTGAAGAACGCGACCACCCGGTCGCCGAATCCCTCGCCCACCTTGGTGCCGAAGGCCGCACCGGTGCCGAAGCCGAGCAGGAGCAGGGCGGGCGAGGAGACGGCGACGTCGTAGACGACTGCCTCGCCGAGAGCGTGGAAGCCGAGCAGGGATGCGCAGAGCGGATAGCCGAGGTAGCCGGAGTTCGCGATCAGCGCCGCGGTGATCAACGAGCCCGTGGCGGGACGGTTCAGCCGAAGCACTCGGGTTCCGACCAGCCAGGCGGTCCCGGACGTGCCCAGGAGAGCGACCCAGCCGATCACGAGGCCGCCTGCCTCGTCGGCATTGATGTGGGTGCGCGCGAGGTTGAAGAAGACGACGAACGGGATCAGCGTGTAGAGCGAGACCACGAGCGCCCGCCTCGCCCAGCCGACCGCTGTGGCCGGCCAGCGACGCTCGGCTGCCACCCCGGCGCTGCCGGAGATCGCGATCGCGGCGATGGTGAGCAGGACGCCCAACGGGGCGCCATCCTCGCGGAAGCAGATTGCCCAGGCCTTGGCGACTCCGCGTGTCGTCCGTCATGCCGAAAGCGTCGCTTTGCATATCCTCGTGAGCGCCTTGCGGCCTTGAGTCCCGGACTGGCGCGAGCACGCCGTCATGCCATCTCCCTCCTCTCCAGCGACAGCACGAGTAGCTGGCTGGATGCGGCGTCTTCGCAGTGATTCGGATCTGCAGCTGGTACTGCTGATCACGCTCGCCGGCGCGGCGCTGCGTTTCGCAACGCTCGATGTGCAGTCCTTCGACCACGACGAGGCCGTCACGGCCGGACATGTCCTGCACCGGTCGCTGAGCGAGACGCTCAACACGGTTCCCGACAGCGAGCGCACGCCGCCGCTCTACTACGTCGTGGCCTGGGGATGGACGCGCATCTTCGGGATCGGCGAGGTCGGCTTGCGGACCCTGTCGACGCTCTTCGGAACCGCGATGATTCCCGTCGCTGCGCTCGTCGCGCGGCGGTTCGGTCTCGGACGGGTTGCCGTGATCGCGGCCGCGCTCGTCGCGTTCAACCCCTTCCTCGTCTACTACAGCCAGGAAGGGCGCGCCTACGCGTTGCTCGGCCTGCTCGCGTTGCTGTCCGCGGGCGCGTTCATCCGCTCCTGGCGCGAGCCGACCCCGCGAAACCTCGGGGTCTGGGCCCTGACCGCGATACTCGCGATCTCCACCCATTACTTCGCCGGGTTCCTCATCGGCACCCAGGCGATTCTGCTGCTCGCCCGCCATACTCGCGCTCGGGTGCTCGTCGCCACCGGGATCGTCGCGATCGTCGCGATTCCGCTCGCGATCCTGGCCCTGCACCAGTTCGGGCTCCACAGCACGGAGGAGCAGAGTCAGGCGTTCACGATCAGGGGACTCGAGACGGTCCCGGTCCAATTCGCGCTCGGGGAGCGACTCGGGGTCCGAGGCATCTATGGACTGACGCCGCTGCTCGCCCTTGCCTTTCTGGCCGGGCTCGCGATCCTCGGCTGGCGCGCATGGACGAACCGCGCGCTCGGGAGCAGACTCGCGGTAGCGCTCGCTGCCGGCGCCGGCATTCCACCGGTGATCCTCGCGATCGCCGGAACGCCGATCCTCGCTGCCCGCAACCTGACTCCGGCGCTGGTCATGCTGCTGCTTGCCCTCGCGGTGGAGCTCGCGGCACTCGCGGCACTCGCGCACCGCCGAGCGTTGCGTATCTGCATTGCGCTGATCGCCGCGCTCGGATTCGCTTGGAGTCTCGCGGCGACGACCGCGGTCAGCGGCCTTCAGCGTCCCGACTGGCGGGGCACTGCGGAGCGGCTCGGGCCCCCGCCGTCGGGCGGACGGCTTCTCGTCGTCCCATCCGACGCGAGCGAGCCGCTGCTCTACTACCTGCCGAATACCGAAGCCGTTGCCGCAGCTCCACCGGGCGCCGACGCGGCCCTTTTGGTTGCCGGAGTCGATGACGTACAACCGATCCCGGCCACACGCGTTTCTTCAGCTCAGGAGTCTCTCGGAGGAGACGCCGAGATCCTCTTCGAGCGCCCGAACGACTGACAGTCAGGCTCGTCTAGAGCGCTCTCCCTCGGGATACTGCGCGGGATGTCTCAGGAGAACGTTGACGTCCTCAAGCGCGGGATCGAGTGCTTCGAGCGCCGGGACGTGGAGGCGGCCATGGAGTTGCTGGATCCCGAGGTCGAGTGGCATCCTGCCTTCACCGCTTTGCTCGGTGGGGAGACGACGGTTTTCCGCGGTCACGATGGGGCGCGGGAGGTGATCCGGCAGTTCTGGGAGGTCTTCTCCGAGACCCACTTCGAGGTTTCCGAGATCCGTGACCTGGGTGACCAGGCCCTCGCGATAGGGACGATGCAGGCCCGCGGAGTCGAAAGCGGTGCGGAGATCGAATCGCCTTGGGCATGGCTGCTTCGCAGTAAGAAGGGCAAAGCAACCTCCATCCGGGTGTTCACCGATCCGGCGGAGGCCATCGAGGCGGCCGGGGCGTCCGAATAGCAACACCGCTGCTTTGGACGAACAGCGGCAATGCCGCTCGATACCAGGGTTCGGACCAGTGTGTTTGACTGGCGCGACCTCGACGTCGGAGCATCAGGCTCGTAGCCTCGTTATCCGCTCCGTGAAAAGGAGATCCCCATGACAGCTGCTGCCGAAGGTCCCGGCTCCGTCTCCGAGGAGTCGAAGCCCCCAGCGGGCTCCGACGACCCGTTCTACGGCCTCGCGGCCGACGGGCAGATCGAGCTTCGGGAGGACTACGCCGAGGTCGGCGACATACGGTTGCACTACGTGGAGGCGGGCGAGGGGCCGCTGATCGTTCTGCTGCACGGCTTCCCGGAGTTCTGGTACGGCTGGCGGCTGCAGATCGCGCCTCTCGTGGCGGCGGGCTTCCGAGTGGTCGCGCCCGACACGCGCGGCTACAACCTGTCATCGAAGCCAGAGGGCTTCGAGGCCTACGGCGTCGACCTGCTCGCCGACGACATCCGCGGCCTCATCGGGGAACTCGGTGCCGAGTCCGCGCGGTTGGTCGGTCATGACTGGGGTGGGTCCATCGCCTGGACCGTGGCGATGAACCACCCCGAGGTGGTCGACCGACTCGCCATCCTCAATGCGGCCCACCCGCGGCGCCTCTCGGAGGGACTCCACAACCCGAACCAGCTCAGGAAGTCCTGGTACTTCTTCTTCTTTGCGACGCCGGGACTGCCCGAGGAAGTGGTGCCCGCCCGAGACTGGCATTTCTTCCGGCACTTCCTGCATGACGCAAACCCGCCCTACACGCAGGAGGAGTTCGACCGCTACATCGAGGCGTGGTCGCAGCCGGGGGCAGCAGCCGGGATGATCAACTACTACCGAGCCTCGGTAAGAGCGTCCCAGAAGGAGGCCGCAGCAAAGTTGCGCCCGATTTCGGCGCCGACACTGGTCATCTGGGGAGAGCGCGATTCCTACCTCGGCTCCGACCTCGCCGAGCCGGAGCACGACGACGTGCCCAACCTCGACCGCGTGGAGCGCCTGGCCGACGCGTCACATTGGGTCCATCACGACGAGGCGGAGCGCGTCAATCAGCTCCTCATCGAGTTTTTCGGGGGCTGATGGCGCTGGCCGTCTGAGTCGCGCCAGGCTTGCGCGCGTGCGAGGGTAGGGCTGAACACACCGCTACCCAAGGAGAGAGATGGCAGACAGCGTGTATCGCGTCACCGAGGTCGTTGGCGTCAGCGCGGATTCGTGGGAGCAGGCCACCAGGAGCGCCGTTGAGAAGGTCGGCGAGACCGTGCGCGATCTGCGGATCGCGGAGGTCATTCGCCAGGACGTGACGATCACCGACGGCAAGGTCTCCGAGTTTCGGATCCGGCTCGGAGTCTCGTTCAAGTACGACAAGGAGTAGAGCTCCGGGGACCCGAGGTCGTATCCCGGCGTCGGGTCCCCGCTCCAAAGATCACGGCAGCTAGATCGTCGTCGCCATGGAGCTGGCCGCGTGCGAGGCCCAGTCGATCAGCGGCGAGGGGGCGACGCCGAAGGCGATCGTGGCCGCGCCGCAGATCAGGGCGGAGCCGACGATCAGCCCGCAGCGGCTCGCGCCCCTGGGAATGGCGTCCGCTTCGGGTGAGCCGCCCGCGATCGCGGGCATCGCGCCGGCCTCGGTCGCTCGCGGCGCGGCGCCTGGCTCGGGCCACATCCAGACCGCCGCGATCACCCGCAGGTAGTAGGCGAGCGAGACCATCGTGCCGATCACGATGGCGACACCGAGCCAGGTGTAGTCGCCGTCGACGGTCGCCTCGATCAGAAACAGCTTGCCCATGAAGCCGGAGGTGCCCGGCAGGCCGGCGAGGGCGAGCATCCCGATCGTCAGCGGCCAGGCGAGCAGCGGGCGGGAGCGGCCGATGCCCGCGAGCGCCTCGATGTCGTCGCCGCGGTCGGTCTCGCGCTCGCGTGCGACCACCACCGCGAAGACGGCGAGGTTCATCAGCGTGTAGGCGGCGAGGTAGAAGACGAGAGCCTCGAGCCCCGTCTCGGTGGCTACCACGACCCCGGCCAGGATGTAGCCGGCCTGGGCGATGCCCGAGTAGCCCAGCATCCGCTTGACCGAGTCCTGCCCCAGCGCGCCGATGTTGCCGACGACGATCGAGATCACCGCCAGCGCAGCGAGGGCGGGCTTCCAGTCGTCGGCGATCGGGCCGAGAGCGACCTCGAAGAGCCGGGCGAGCGCGATGAACGCCGCGGCCTTCGTCGCCACCGCCATGAAGGCGGTGATCGGAGTGGGCGCGCCCTGGTAGACGTCCGGCGTCCACTGGTGGAACGGCGCCACGGAGGTCTTGAAGGCCAGTCCGGTGGCCACCATCGCGGTGCCGATCAGGACGATCGTGTCGTTGCCGTTGTCTCCAGCGAGGCCCTTCGCGATCCCGGCGAAGTCGATCGAGCCCGAGCCCCCGTAGAGCAGCGCGAAGCCGTAGAGCACCGTCGCCGAGCCGATCGAGCCGATGACGAGGTACTTGAGGCCGGACTCGAGCGAGCGCTCCCGGCGACGGGCCGAGGCGCAGAGCACGTACAGCGGGATCGAGAGCAGTTCGAGGGCGACGAAGAAGGCGATCAGGTTCTGTGCCTGTGCGATCAGGGTCATCCCGAGGACCGAGCCGAGCAGCAGGCGTGTAGAAGGCGCCATGGCCCGCCTCCTCGGCGGCGGGCTCCCGGATCGCGAGCAGCACGGCGACCGCCGCCGCGAGGCAGGCGATCAGCGTCGCCGCCAGGCCGAACGCGTCGAGCCGCAGGGCACCCGACTACCAGGTCCTCGCTCGAGCCCCACTGCCAGATCGCGAGGCCGCGCCGTCGTCCGCCAGGACCGCGATCGTCAGGTAGGCCATCGTGAAACGGCCGAGCCGCGGGATCAGCCCGACCATCAGAACGACGACCAGACCCGCGGTCAGCGCGATCACTGGCGAGAGCCCCGCGTAGTCGATGTGGGGGGCGTTGAAGCTCACCGCTCGGCCACCTGGGTCGGAGCCTGGGCCGCCGGGGTGAGCTGGCCGCTGACCGAGTCATCTGCCCGGCTGCAGGATCAGCCCGGGCCAGAGGGCCAGCCCGACGATGCAGGCGATCAGGCCGGCGAGAATCGCGCCGCGGAGGGGGCCGACCTCGCGCGATTCGATCCCGTCGGGCTTGCGGTTGTGCATCGCGTGCTGGTAGAGGCGGAGCGCGTAGTAGGCGGACAGCACGATGCCGATCACGGCGATGAAGGCGTAGACGATCTTCTCCTGGAAGATCCCGTTGAGGATGTAGAACTCGCCGATGAAGTTGGCGGAGCCGGGCATCGCCAACAGCGCGAGAGTCGCGATCAGGAACAGCGCCGCGAGCACCGGCGCCCGCGTCGCCAGTCCGCCCATCTTGCGGATGTCGTCGGTGCCGGTGCGCTCGACGAGCAGCACCGCGATCAGCATCAGCGGAGCGACGACGAGCCCGTGGTTGACCATGTTCAGGACCGACGCCGTCGGCGCCGTCGGTCCGCAGGCTGAAGATGCCGAGGGTGATGAAGCCGAGCTGCGCCATCGACGAGTAGCCGAGGATCAGCCGCGCGCTCGTCTGGGTGAACGCCATCACCGAGCCGTAGAGGATCGAGGCGACCGCGATCACCAGGATCAGCTCCTGGAAGTGCGTGGTCGCCGCCGGGAAGATCGGCAGGACGATCCGCAGGAAGCCGTAGGCACCGACCTTGGAGAGCACGCCCGAGAAGAGGGCCAGTGCCGGCAGCGGCGCCACCCGATAGGCGTCGGGCATCCAGGCGTGCAGCGGGAAGGAGGCATCTTCACCAGGAAGGCGGCGGCGAAGAACCAGAAGATCCAGTACTGGCTGCCGGTGCCGAGCGGATCGGCGGCGAGGTGCTGGATGTTGAAGTTGATCGAGCCGCCGTCCGCGGCCAGGATCCCGGTGGCGATCGCCCCGGCCAGCATCAGCAGGGACCCGACCAGCGTGTAGATGAACATCTTCAGGGTCGCGGGCTGTGGCCTGATCGGTCCCTCGTCCTCCTCGGGGCGCCCCTCGTGCTCCGTCCCCCAGCTTCCGAACAGGAAGTAGAACGGGATCAGCATCAGGTCGAAGAAGAGGACGAACAGGATCAGGTCCTGAGCCAGGAAGGCACCGAGGGTCGCGGTCTCCGCGAGCCCGAGCATCAGGAACCAGGTGCGGGCGCGATCGGGCGGCTTGATCGCCGACCAGGCCGTCGCGGCCAGCCAGAGCACGGCGGTGAGCAGGACCAGGAAGATGCTGATCCCGTCGACGCCGAGCTGGTAGCGGACACCGAGGGTGGGAATCCAGCTCTCGTCGACCGTGTGCTGCAGGCCGAGCGAGGGATTGAAGTTGGCGACGATGTAGATCACCAGGCCCAGACGGTGATCGCGATGAGCAGCGGCGGCAACGGCACCAGCCGCTGCGGCATCGCGCACGCGAGCAGGCCCGCGGCCAGTGGCGCCCAGAGCAGGATCTGGATCATCGCGGCCGCCTCATGATCTGCAGCAGGAAGTAGAGGCCCAGCCCGGCGAAGCCGGTGACCAGGAGCAGGGCGTAGGAGCGGAGGTAGCCGGACTGGACGGCGCGCACACCGGCGCTCGCACCGCGGACGAGGTCGGTCGCCGCCACGACGAGCCCCTGGACGACGTAGCGCTCGAAGATCGCGTTGGCCCAGCGGCCGATGGCCAGGGCGGGCCGGACGACGAGCAGGTCGATCGCCTCGTCGAAGTACCACTTGTGCTCGAGGAAGTCGTGCGTCCGGGGGAATCGCTTCTGAAGGGCCGCCGTCCAGTCGCGGTTTCGCAGGTACGCGTAGTAGGCGATCGCGATGCCGAGCACCGAGATCAGGCCGCCGATCAGCAGGCCCCGGTAGGCCGCGGTAGTGGTCGGTCCCTGCTCGTAGAGCTTCGAGTCGAGGAATGACCCGTGCAGGAATCGGTGGACGACGTCGTCGACGCCCGGGATCTGCACGAACCCGGCGAACAGCGCCCCGAACGCCAGGACGCTCATCGCGATCTTCATCGGCCACTCTCGCTCGGCGATCTGGTGGCTCGGGCCCGGGAAGCCGACATCGGTGTCCTCCGGCTCGCCCGTCGCCGGGTTCTCCGGCTCGGCGTGGTGGATGTGCCCCTGCTCGAGCTCGCGCGCCTCCTCGACCGGCTCGCCGAAGACGACCCGGAATCCGATCCGGAATGCGTAGAAGGCCGTCAGCAGCGCCCCGATGTAGCCGCCGACGGTGAAGATCACGTAGAAGCCGCCTCGGTAGGCGGCGAAGTCGAGGATCTCGTCCTTGGAGAACCAGCCCGAGGTCAGCGGGAACGCGGCAAGCGCCAGGGCGCCGATCAGCAGCATCGCCGAGGTGAACGGCATCGCCCTGCGGAAGCCGCCCATCCGGTCGATGTTCTGGCGGTTCGCCATCGCGCCGATGATCGATCCGGCCGCCATGAAGAGGAGCGCCTTGAAGAAGGCGTGGGTCATCAGGTGGAAGAGGCCCTCCGAGTAGGCCCCGATCCCCACCCCGACGAACATGTAGCCGATCTGGCTCATGGTCGAGTAGGCGATGATCTTCTTCAGGTCCGTGACGACCAGCGCGATCGTCGCCGCGATCAGGAGCGTGGCGAGACCGATGAAGGCCGCGATGTCGGCGGCAGTCAGCCCGATCTCGAAGAGCGGGTGGAAGCGGGCGATCAGGTAGACGCCGGCGGTGACCATGGTGGCTGCGTGGATCAGGGCGGAGACGGGAGTCGGGCCCTCCATCGCGTCCGGCAGCCAGGTGTGGAGCGGGATCTGGGCCGACTTGGCGACGGCGCCGACCAGCAGCAGCAGGCAGATCGCGACCACCACGCCCTGGTTGGTGTGGAACGTGCTGGGTGCCTGGCTGAAGATCGAGAGCAGGTCGAAGGTGCCCAGCTCGCGGAAGATGAAGAACGCCGCAAGCACCATCCCGACGTCGCCGATCACGTTGATCACGAACGCCTTCATCCCTGCCCTGGTCGCCGTGGTGCGCCGGTACCAGAAGCTGATCAGCGCGTATGAGGCGAAGCCGACGAAGGCCCAGCCGATGATCAGCAGCACCAGGTTCCCCGCCAGGACCAGCAGCAGCATCGAGAAGACGAAGAAGTTGAGGTAGGCGAAGAACCGGTTGAAGCCGCGGTCCGAGGTCATGTAGCTGATCGAGTAGAGGTGGATCAGCGCCGATACCCCGCTGACCACCAGGCACATGAAGACCGAGAGCGGGTCGACCAGGACGTTCAGCTGGATGTTCAGGCCCGCCGCGCTGGCGTAGTCGTAGAGGGAGGAGGTGTGCTGGCGGGCGTCGACGGGGTCGCCGAGCAGCTGGACCAGTGCTCCGATCGAGGCGACGAAGGAAAGGCCGATCATCGCCGTCGCGATCCAACCGGCGCTGCGGCCCGGAAGCCGGCTCCAGCCGAGGCTGATGATCAGCGTCCCCGCGAGCGGGAAGGCGAGCACCAGCCAGCCGTACGCGGTCGCGCTCAAGCGTCAGCCCCTGAGGCTGCGCAGGTCGTCGACGTTCAGCGGGATGCGGCGCCGGTACGCCGCGACGATGATGCCCAGCCCGACGACCACCTCGCAGGCGGCGATCACCATCACGATCAGGGCGAAGACCTGCCCGTCCTGGTTGCCGAGCGAGCGGGAGAAGGAGAGCAGCGCCAGGTTGCCGGCGTTCAGCATCAGCTCGAGGCAGAGCAGGATCACCAGCGGGCTGCGGCGCAGGAGCACACCCGAGACGCCGACGGCGAACAGCAGCGCGCGCAGCACCAGATACCAGGTGATGTCCATCAGGCGGGCTCCTGGGGGGCGCTCGCTTCACCGCTGCGATGGCGGCCCGCCAACACGACCGCCCCGACGGCAGCCACCAGGAGCAGGAGCGACGCGGCCTCGAAGGCGATCAGGAAGCGCTCGAGCAAGAGCTTGCCGATCGCCGACGGCGAGCCGAAGCCGAGCTCGACCGTCGGCCCGCGTGTGTCGATCGCCTGCAGGCTCGAGCCGGTGATCGCGATCGCCAGCTCGACGAAGAGCGCCAGGCCGAGCAGGGGCGCGATGAAGCGCTGGCCGGGGATGGGCTCCCAGAGAGGCTCGTCGACGTTGCCGACGTAGGCGGCCACGAAGACGTAGAGCACCATCACGGCTCCGGCGTAGACCACGATCTGTGCGGCGGCGATGAACTCCCCCTGTAGCAGCAGGAACAGCCCGGCAAGCGAGATCAGGTGGACGATCAGGGCGAGGACGCTGTAGAACGGATTGCGGAGGGCGATTACGGCGATCGCGCCGCCGAGAGTGCCGATCGCGCCGAGGAAGAAGCAGACCTGCGTCACTCGCCCTCCCGGCGCAGCGGCGTCCGGTCGATCGGCTCCGCGAGCAGCATCTCCTTCGTGAAGATCAGGTCCGAGCGGTTGTAGTCGGACATCTCGTAGTCGTGGCCCATCGTGATCGCGTCGAAGGGACAGGCGACCTCGCAGTAGCCGCAGAAGATGCAGCGGGAGAGGTTGATCTCGTAGACCTCGGCGTAGCGCTCGCCGGCGGAGACGCGGTGGTCCGGGTCGTTCTCGGCCGCCACGACGCGGATGCAGTCGGCCGGGCAGGCGGCGGCGCAGAGCGAGCAGCCGACACACTTCTCGAGGCCGGTGTCCTCGAAGCGGTGCAGCTTGTGGCGGCCGCGGAAGCGCGGGTAGACCGGCGTCTTCTCCTCGGGGTACTGGATCGTGACCGGGCCCTCGAGCACGCGGGCGAAGGTGGTGCGCAGGCCCCGCAGCGTCTCGCCGAAGGCGCGGTAGGCACCGCCGGCGCCGCCCGGCTTCGGGCCGCGCTGGACCGAGATCACGTCCTCGTGGTTCTCGAGGTAGGGGAACTCGGTCCAGTCGGTCTTGTCGGTGTTGAGCTTCGCCTCCATCAGGACACCGTCACGATCACCGCGGTGACGAGGATGTTGAGAGTCGCGAGGGGCAGCATCACCTTCCAGCCCAGCGCCATCAGCTGGTCGTAGCGGAGGCGCGGCAGGGTCGCCCGGACCCAGATGAAGAAGCAGACCAGGGTCAGCGTCTTGACGACCATCCAGACCGGGTCGAGCCACCCCGGTCCCGGGCCCATCCAGCCGCCGAGGAAGAAGGTGACGGCGATTCCAGAGACGACGAACATCTCGAGGTACTCGGCCAGCAGGTACGAGCCGAAGCGCATGCCGCCGTACTCGGTCATGTAGCCCTGCACGAGCTCGGCGTCGGCCTCCGGCAGGTCGAACGGGGCCCGGTTGGTCTCGGCGAACCCGGCGACCATGAAGATCAGGAAGCCGACGATCTGGGGGACGATGTTCCAGATCGAGCCCTGTGCATCGACGACGCTCGTCAGGGACAGCGACCCGGTCATCAGGACCACGCCGAGCAGCGCCAGTCCCATCGAGACCTCGTACGAGATCAGCTGCGCGGCCGAGCGCATCGCGCCTAGGAAGCTGTACTTCGAGCCCGATGACCAGCCGGCCAGCAGCAGGCCGTAGAACGAGATCGAGCTGAAGGCGAAGAAGTAGAGGACGCCGATCGAGACGTCGATCCCGTAGAGGCCGATGCCGTCCTGGACGTTGCCGAACGGCAGGATCGCGAGGGTGATGATCCCCGAGAAGATCACGATCGCCGGGGCGATCGCGTAGAGGAAGGGGACGGCCGCGTCCGGCCGGAACATCTCCTTGCCGGCGAGCTTCACGATGTCGGCCAGGGGCTGGACCAGGCCCACCGGACCGACCCGGTTCGGCCCGTAGCGGTTCTGGAAGCGACCGATCAGCTTGCGCTCGGCGACGGTCAGCAGCGGGACGATCATGAAGACGCCGAGGAAGATGACGATCGACTTGACCACCATCACCCAGGTCGCCTCGACGTAGTTGACCTCGGCGAGGGGAAGGCTCATCGCTTCACCACCCGGATCCGCGGGGGGACGCCGTTGGTGAGCAGGTTGCCGTTCCCCTCATCGGTTCCCTCGATCAGGAACGCGGCGCCCTCGCGCATCCGCTCCCGGATCGCGACGGTCGCCTCGACGCTGTGGCCGTTGACCGACACCGTCACCTCGTCGCCCGGAGCCAGCTGGAGCGACTCGGCGTCCCTTACGGCCAGCTCGAGCTTCTGCTTCGGCATCAGGAAGCGAAGTGCTGGGTTCCTCCTGGTGGCGTCGACGGCCCACAGGTCACGGTAGGTGCCGAGCACCAATCCCTCGCCATCCGGCTGACTCTGCGCCTGGGAAGCTTCCTGCCGCTCCGCTGCGGCGGGCGTCCAGGCCTGGCCCTGGCGACGATCGCCCCACCGCACGCCCGTGCCGCCGATCTCTTCGTAGGTGAGTCCCTCGTAGAAGGGCACCTCACCGGTGATGGCCTCGAAGACGTCCGCGGGCGCCTCGGCGCCGACGCCCGCGCCGAGCTCAGTCGCCAGCGCGTCGAGGAAGCGCCAGCCGGCGATCATTCCGTCGGGCAGCGGGACGTTGCGGCGCAGGCGCTGCAGCCGTCCCTCCGTATGGGTGACTGTTCCCTCCTTCTCGGCCCACGTCTCCGCGGGAATGACGATGTCCGCGAGCCGCGTGGACTCGTCCTCGAACGACGCGATCGAGACAACGAAGCTGCCGGCCAGCGCCCTGCGCCAGCCGTCGGAATCCGGATGGGTGCGAACCGGGTCGGCGTTGACGAGCAGGAGCGCGCCGATGTCGTGGTCCGCGAGGCCGTCCTTGATCTGGGCGCTGTCCAGCCCGCCGTCGATGGGCAGGAGCCCGGGCCGGGCATACGGCAGGCAGCCGACCTCGCGCAGGCCCCGGGTATTCGACTCCTCCGGGACCTCGAGCAGACCCGGGCCGATCCGCTTGTGCATGTCGAGGGAGTGCACGCAGGCGTGGAGCGCGTCCACCGCCCCCGGGCTCCGCCAGAGTCGCTCCCCCCAGACAATCACCTGATCCGGCGCCTGGCGGAGCGTCCCCGCGACCGCCTCGGCCTCATCCCTGAACGGGCCGTCGGCGCCGTAGCCCTCGGCCCCCAGTGCCCCGGCCAGGGCGCGGAGGAAGGCGGCCGCATCTCCAGGCGCGTAGCGGACCGCTTCGTCCGCGCCACCGTCGAGGGTGGTCGGCCGCTCGGAGGCCACCATCAGCTTGGCGCGGCTGCGCCTGACGGCCTTGCGGATCCGCAGATCGAGGATCGGCATCTCGTGGAGGGGATCGACGCCGACCACGAGGATCGCATCGGCGTGGTCCAGGTCGGCCATCCGTGTGCCGTGGTCGGGGCGGGAGAGCTCCGCGAGCAGGGCCGGATCCACCGGGTTGGGTGAGCAGTCGATGTTGGAGGACCCGCCTGCCCGGAGGATGCGCTGGACCAGCCAGCCCTCCTCGTTCGAGGTCCCCCCGCCGGCGAGCGCGGCCGCGTTCTGTCCCGCCTGTCGAATCGCCTTGGCAACCCGGGAGACGGCCTCGTCGAAGCCGATCGGGCTAAGGCTGCCGTCGCCGGCGCGGACCATCGGCCGCGTGATCCGCTCGGCCGAGTTGAACATCTGGAACGAGAAGCGCCCCTTGTCGCAGAGCCAGCCGTCGTCGACCTCGGCGTTGTCGCGGGCGTTCACCCGGAGAACGCGCTCGTCGCGGACCGTGAAGCCGACGTTGCACTGGCTCGGGCAGAGGGTGCAGACCGAGCCCGCCTGCTCGATGTCCCAGGGCCGCGCGCGGAAGCGGTAGGTGTAGGAGGTCAGCGCCCCGACGGGGCAGAGCTCGATGATGTTTCCGTGGAAGGGGGCGATGTAGGGCCGCTCGTCGAAGGTCCCGACGAACGTCTTGTCGCCACGCTCGAGCAGCTGGAGCTGCTCGTCCTCGGCGACCTCCTGGCTGAAGCGAACGCAGCGGTAGCAGAGGATGCAGCGCTCGCGGTCGATCGCCACCAGCGGTGAGAGCTCGAGCGGCTTCTGGAAGTGCCGCTTCGGGTCGGTGAAGCGGCTCTTGCCGGGGCCCCATCCCATCGCGATGTCCTGCAGGGGGCACTCGCCGCCCTTGTCGCAGACCGGGCAGTCGAGCGGATGGTTGACGAGCAGGAACTCGACGACCGCGTTCTGCGCCACCTGCACCCGGTCGGTCTGCGTGTAGACCACCATCCCGTCGCGGACCGGAGTGGAGCAGGCGGTCTGCAGCTTCGGCATCCCCTCGATCTCGACCAGGCACATGCGGCATGCGCCGACCGGGTCGCCCAGCTTGGGCTCGTAACAGAAGACCGGGATCTCGACGTCGCCCTGCTTGGCGGCGTCGACGAGCATCGTCCCCTCGGGCGCGGTCACCTCGCGGCCGTCGACGACCAGCGAAACGTGGTTGCGGATCGGCCGGGTCATGCCACCAGCGCTTCCGGCACGCCGCGCTGGATCGCCTCCATGAACTCGTCGGGGAACTTCTGCACCATCGACCCCACCGGCATCGCCATCGAGTCCCCGAGCACGCAGAGACAGTTGCCGATGATGTTCGTCTGCACCGAGGAGACGGTCTCGAGGTCGATCGGCGTCGCCTCGCCTCGGATCATCCGCTCGAGCATCTTCACGGTCCAGTTGGTGCCCTCTCGGCACGGCGTGCACTTGCCGCAGGACTCGTGGTGGTAGAAGCGCGCCGTCCGGAGCGCCAGCTCGACGACGCTGGTCGTCTCGTCGAAGACGATGATCGAGCCCGACCCGAGCATCGACCCGGCCTCCTGCATCGCCTCGAAGCTGTACGGCTGGTCGAGGCACTCCTCGGGGAGGAGGACCGGTGACGAGGAGCCGCCCGGAAAGATGCCCTTGATCTGTCGGCCGTCCAGCGGTCCTCCAGCCAGGTCCTCGATCAGCACCCTGGTCGGGATGCCGAGCTCGATCTCGTAATTGCCGGGTCGCTTCACGTCGCCGGATACCGAGACGACCTTGGTGCCGGGGGACTGCTCGGTCCCGAAGTTCTTGAACCAGTCGGCTCCCGAGCCGATGATGTGGGGCGCGTTGGAGAGGGTCTCGACGTTGTTGATCAGCGTCGGCCCGTCGTAGAGGCCCTGGACCGCGGGGAACGGCGGCTTCAGGCGCGGGTTGCCGCGCTTGCCCTCCAGCGAGTCGAGCAGCGCTGTCTCCTCACCGCAGATGTAGGCGCCGGCGCCCCGGTGAACGACCAGCTCGACCTGTTCACCGGTGCCGAGCACGTCCTCCCCGAGGAAGCCCGCCTCGTAGGCCTCGTCCACCGCCGCCTCGAGGATTTCGGCTTGGAGGTCGTACTCGCCGCGGATGTAGACGAAGCAGCGGTTGGCACCGGCGGCGCGCGCCGCGATTGCGATTCCCTCGATCAGTTGGTGCGGGTTCTTCTGGATCAGCTCGCGGTCCTTGAACGCTCCGGGTTCCGACTCGTCGGCGTTGCAGCAGAGGTACTTGTCCATGTCGCCGCGCGGCAGGAAGGAGGCCTTCTTGCCCATCGAGAAGCCGGCGCCGCCCCGGCCGCGAAGGCCCGAGTCGTCGAGCTCCTTCAGGACCTCCTCGGGCGTCATCTGCGTGAAGGCCTTCTCCATCGATCGGTAGCCACCGAGCTTGCGGTAGGTGTCGATCGAGGCGAGGTCGGGCTCGTCGATCTTGCGGAAGAGCAGACGCGTCTCCTGGGAGGCCATCAGCCCTCGACCTCCCTGGCGTCGGCGCCCCCGGCGAGCTTGCGATCCTCGAGGCGCTTGTCAGGCAGCACCTCGGCGCCGGATCGCAGCTGCTCGGCGGCCGCCCTGGCGTCGTCCTCGGTGAGCGGGCCGTGGTAGCGCTCGTCGATCGAGGCCATCGGCGCGATGTCGCAGGCGCCGAGGCACTCGAAGCCGCGGACGAAGACATCGTCACCGGCGGCCTCCTTGAACGCCTCGAGGATTTGGTCGCCGCCGCGCAGCCAGCAGCTGATGTTGGTGCAGACCAGGACCTGGTGCTCGCCCTCGGGCTCGAGGCGGAAGAGGTCGTAGAAGCTCGCGACCGACTCCAGGTACCCGGGTGTCACGCCCATCACCGCCGCCGCCTGGTTGATGCCCTCGGGGGTGCACCAGCCGTAGCGGCGCTGGACCGCCCAGAGCGCCGGCATCGCCGCCGAGCGCTTGTGCGGGTAGCGGTCCATCGCCCGGCGGATCTCCTCCGCGAGCTCCTTGGGGACCTCGACCTCGGCGGGCTCGGGGACCGGTGCCGGCTCGCCCTGCGGGTCGCGGTGCTCGTACGTGGCCCTGACGACCTCGATCTCCTCGGCCGGGATGTCGACACCGATGAGCTCCTGCTCGTTCGGCATCGGCGGGGGCTCGGGGTCGTCGTGGATGTGGCCTGGGTCGACGGTCCAGGGCCGCTTGCCCTTCGGGACGAGCGGGCTCACCTGTCGACGCCTCCAATGATCGGGTCGAGCATGCCCAGGTTCTGGATCAGATCCGCGATCAGGCCGCCGACCGACATGTCACGGAAGGACTGGAGGTTCACGAACGACGGGTCCCGGAAGTGAACGCGGGCGGGCTTCGAGGAGCCATCCGCCACGACGAAGCAACCGAGTTCACCGCGGGGGCTCTCG
This sequence comes from uncultured Solirubrobacterales bacterium, assembly GCA_963777575.1. Lineage (GTDB taxonomy): Bacteria > Actinomycetota > Thermoleophilia > Solirubrobacterales > 70-9 > DASUPK01. Next base: position 251,605 of record CAVZRH010000009.1, read on the forward strand.
ATCGCGTAGTAGAGCTCGCCCGGCGGCACCCGGAAGCCCTCGGTGACCAGCTTGAAGTGATGGATCAGCGCCTCCATCGAGATGGCGAGCTCCTCCCGAGGCGGCAGAACGTATTTGCGGTCGTCCGAGATCCAGGGGCCCTCGGGGAGCCCGTCGAGCGCCTGCTCGATGATCCGCACGGACTCCCGCATCTCCTGGAGGCGGACGCGGTACCGGTCGTAGCCGTCACCGATGGTCCCGACCGGGATCTTGAAGTCGAAGTCGCCGTAGGCGAGGTAGGGGTCGGCCTTTCGCAGGTCCCACGGCTCGCCGGCGGCTCGCAGAAGCGGGCCGGTCACGCCGAGCTCGAGCAGGCGCTCGCGCGGGACGATCCCGACCTCACGGGTGCGCTGCAGGAAGATCTCGTTGCGGTCGAGCAGAGCCTCGTACTGGCTGACGCGGTCGGGCATGAGCGCGCAGAAGTCGCGCAGCTTCTCCTCGAAGCCGACCGGGATGTCCTCGAAGACGCCGCCGACCTGGAAGTAGCGGGTGTGCATCCGCTGCCCGGACGACATCTCGAAGAGGTCGAGAATCGTGTCCCGCTCGCGGAAGCAGTACCAGAGCAGTGAGACCGCGCCCAGGTCGAGCGCGGTGGTGCCCAGCCAGACGAGATGGGACATGATCCGGTCGAGCTCCATGTGGATCACGCGCAGGTACTTGGCGCGCGGCGGGATCTCCAGGCCGACCAGGCGCTCGACGCAGCCGCAGAAGGCCTCCATCTGGAAGAAGTAGGAGAGGTAGTCCATCCGCTCGACGAACGGGATGACCTTCCAGTAGCTCTTGTCCTCGCAGTTCTTCTCGATTCCGGTGTGCAGGTAGCCCATCACCGGCTTCAGGTCGATGACCCGCTCTCCCTGGAGGGTCACGATCAGCCGCAGCACCCCGTGCGTGGCGGGGTGATGCGGGCCCATGTTGAGGGTCAGGATCTCCTGCTCCGGCTCGAGGCCGGGACCTTCGAGCTCACGCTCCGAGGACTCCTGGAGCTGGTCTTCCAGGGGCGAGGAGGGGTCCTCGGTGCGGCGGTCGACCCCGCGCTCGGTGATGTCCGCTTCGTCCCTGAGCAGATCGTCGGCCATTACTCCCACCACCTCGGAGCTTCGATCTCGTTGTGGGTGAAGAGGACCGGCTCACCGCCGATGGGGAAGTCCCGGCGCTGCGGCCAGCCGACGTAGTCCTCGGGCATCAGGATCCGGCGCAGGTCCGGGTGGCCGCGGAAGACGATGCCGAAGAAGTCATAGGCCTCTCGCTCCTGGAACTCGGCCGTCGGGTAGAGCTCTACGCAGGAGTCGAGCTGCGGCAGCTTCTCGGCCGCCATGTCCGCGCCGTTGCTCTCGCCCACGTCCGGGTCCTCGAGCAGCGCCTTGACGTTGATGCGCTCGACGCGCTCGCGGCAGAGCAGCTCGTAGTGGACCGCAAAGCGCGGCGCGGCCGGCAGGTAGTCGGCGGCGTGCACGCTGGAGAGGAATCGATAGCCCTGCTCGGGCGTGTCGCGCAGCCAGGCGAGCGCGTGGAGGAGGTGCTCGGGATTGACGATGAGCGTCGCGCGTCCGTGCTCGAAGGAGGTCTCGATCACGGTCCCCTCGTGTCCCTCCTCGATTCCCTGGGCGATCAGCTCCAGACCAGGAGCGTCAGGCATCGGCGTCCTCCTCGTCCCCCATGACCAGCCTCCCGGGCGGTCCTGCCTCCGAGTACATTGGCGAGACGGCCCGCGCGGCGCGCTCGATCGCCTCGGGAGTCGGCTCGCCCGGCTCCAGGCGGGCCCACTCCTCGGTCCCAATCGCGTTGTAGCGCTGGCGCCAGCCGAGGTCGGGCCGTCCGCGGACCAGCCGCTGCAGCTTGTTGAAGCCGTGCAGCAGCGCTTCCGGGCGGGGCGGGCAGCCGGGGACGTGGATGTCGACCGGCATGAACTTGTCCGCGCCCTGAACGACGGCGTAGTTGGCGAACATCCCGCCCGAGGAGGAGCAGGCGCCCATCGCGATCACCCACTTCGGCTCCAGCATCTGGTCGTAGACACGGCGGATGACCGGCGCCATCTTGATCGAGACCCGGCCCGAGAGGATGATCATGTCCGCCTGCCGGGGGGAGGCGCGGAAGGCCTCGGCGCCGAACCTCGCGATGTCGTAGCGCGAGGTGACCATCGAGATCATCTCGATGGCGCAGCAGGCGAGGCCGAAGGTGAGTGGGAAGAGGGCATTCGCCCGGCCCCAGTTGAGCGCGCCCTCAAGTGTGGTGGTGAGGAGCCGTTCCTCGACGTACTCCTCGAGGTCCTTTCCCTCGAGGTCTCCCCGCAACAGGTCGCGGGCGCGCAGCTGGCGTGCTCTGAGGCTCTCCCTCTCTACTTCCAATCGAGCGCTCCTCGACGCCAGACGAAGACCAGGGCGACGAGCAACAGCGCGACGAATACCAGGATCTCCACAAGGACGAAGACGCTCTTGGTCGCATGCACCAGGACGCCGACCGGGTAGAGGAACACGACCTCAATGTCAAAGAGGATGAAGAGCATCGCGATCATGTAGAAGCTGACGCCGAAGCGGAAGCTGCGGGTGATGTGGGACGGGAGCCCGCACTCGTACGGCTGTCGCTTGATCGGATTCGGACGCCGTGGCCCGATTACCCCGTTGAGCAGTGCGAACGCACCTCCGACGACGATCCCTAGGCCGGCGAATACGAGGACGGGGAGGTAGCTCTGAAGCACGATCCGCCCGTCTTATACCACCGCACCCGCGACTTTGTAGCAAGGTGTTACATAGTGCTTTTCCGCATCAGCAAGCCAAATTCCGACCCTTTTTGGCGGCTTTGACCCCCGCGAACACCTAGGACTAAGCTCTCGCGCCCGTGCCGGAAGTCCATCTCGTCGTCGGCGTCTGCCTGATCGCCGCCAACCTCCTCGCCGGGGTCTGGGGCGGGTACTCCTGGCTCGAGCGCAAACCGTCGGCCGGCTTCTGGTACGCGCTGCGGATTGCGCAGGCGACGGTGCTGCTCCAAACGCTGCTCGGCCTGCTGCTCGTCTTCAGCGGCCACCATGCCGATGAGCTGCACATCCTCTACGGAGTGCTCCCGCTCGTCGTCCTGGTGCTCGCGGAGCTGGTCCGGCTCGGCTCGGCCTCGGCGGAGCTCGGCGACCTCGACATCCATTCGATGGCGCCGGAGCGCCAGACGCAGATCGCGATGGCGATCGTCCGGCGGGACACCGGCATCATGGCGACGGCTTGCCTGGTGATCTTCCTGCTCGCCCTACGGGCGGCGGGGACCAGCTCGGCGTTCTAGGCGCCGGGCGGCTGGGTCAGCGACAGCGTTGCGCCCTGCGGGTCGGTGACCACGGCCTGCCGCAGTCCTGTGTTCGGCACGTCCTGGGGCGGGACCACCACCTTGCCCCCGAGCTCGGTGACCTTGGTCGCCGCAGCATCGACGTTCGCGACCCAGAAGTCCACGCTCCAGTGGGGAGGGGCCTCGCCGTTCGCCTCCGGCGGCAGCATGACCGCGACGACGTCGCGGGGGACCGGCTGCTCGGGCTCCCCCCCGACGTAGCCCGGAACGGTCCACATGACCAGCTCGGCGCCGCCCATGTCGAAGCTCTTCGTGTCCCAGCCGAAGACCTCGGTGTAGAAGCGCTTCGCCGCCTCCGGGTCGTCCGTGTTGAGCGCGCTCATCGACCAGGCGCTCGGCTCGTTGACGAGCTGGGCGCCGTGGCGCTCGCGCGGCTCCCAGACCGAGAAGACGGCCCCGGCGGGGTCGGCCAGGATCGCCTGGCGGCCGCCGCCGGGCGAGTCGAACGGCTCGCCGATCACCTCGCCGCCCGCGTTCACCGCTCTCGACGCGGCCTCGTCCACGCTCTCCACCGAGACGAGCGTCGTCCAGAGGGCCTGCGGCGGCGCCGGCGCGCCGTGCTGGGAGACGATCGCTGCGACGTCCCGCTCGCGCAGGCGGCAGACGAGGTAGTCGCCCGGATGCTCGGGCGGCATCAGGTTCTGGGTCTCCCAGCCCATCAGCTCCGAGTAGAAGGAGGCCGCGGCACCCGGATCCGGGAAAACGCCCGAGACGAAGCAGGGGACGCCGTGCTCGTAGTTGTCGCGCTCGCTCATCAGGGGTCCTCCTCATCGTATTGCGGCTCTCAGTCGCGGGTCCACCGTACCACAGAGTCCTAAAAGATAACTAGACAGTTGTATTCCAGGACTTCGAATGGGTAAACTGCCTCTCGCGATGGCGAGGACGAGGACCCATGACGACGGCTGCGGGATAGCCCACGCGTCCGACCTGCTCGGGCAGCGCTGGGCACTGCTCGTCGTCCGGGAGCTCCTCCTCGGGCCGAAGCGCTTCACCGACCTGCGCACCGGGATTCCCGACATCAGCCCGAACGTGCTCGGCCAGCGCCTGCGCGAGCTCGAGGAGTCCGGGATCGTCAGACGCCACAAGCTCGCGCCTCCGGCCGCAGTCCAGGTCTACGAGCTCACCGAGTGGGGGCACGAGCTGGAGCCCGCGGTTCTGGCGCTCGGGCGCTGGGCCAGCGGATCGCCCTCGTTCCCCCGCGATGCCGAGATGGGGCCGGACTCGCTCGTCCTGGCGCTGAAGGCGACGTTCGACCCGGCGAAGGCGGACGGGCTGGAGGCGCGGTACGAGCTCCGCCTGGGCGACGTGCCTTTCAACATCTCGGTGAATGAGGGGGAGTTCCATGCGACTCGAGGCGAGGCCGAGGGTGCCGATGCGACGATCGAGAGCGATCCCGGAGCCATCGCCTCGGTGGTCTTCGGCGGAAACCGGCTGGGGAAGGCGGTGGATTCCGGAGACGTAGCGATCGACGGCAGCCGCCGGGCCGTCAACGCGCTGTTCCGCGCGCTCAGCTGATCAATTGGCGGCTTCTGCCCGGTATGCGGGCAAAACCCGCCATCTGGCGCCTTTCTCACGCTATGCGCGAGGAAAGCGCCAATCGCGCCGACTTCGGCTGAGCCCGCCCTCCTTCATTGCCGGTTTTCGGGTTTTCCCGGTCACAACCGTCCGCTCCACCTCGTCTCCCTCACAGGACCAACGAAAGGAGCCGCCATGGAAAGCGAAACCGCCCGCGCCCGAGCCGAGGTCGGAGACGAGATCTGGAAGTGGACCGTTGGAGGAGGAATCCTCCTGATGGCCCTCGCTCCCCTGGCCCTGCCGATCCTGATCCTGACGCTCGTCGCAGTGTTGCCGCTCGTTGTGCCGGTCCTCGCAATCGGCCTGGTGGTGGGGGTGATCGCGCTGCCGGTCCTTCTGATCAGGAAGGTCGGCCGTTCGGTGAGTGGGTTCGGATCGCGTCGTCGCCGCCGTCGGCCCGCGGAACCGGCTCCAAAGCCGGTGACCGGGCACTAGGACCGAACGCGGGTCCTGCCGACCTAGGACTCCGCCAGCAGGTCCCGATAGTCGCCGCGGTGGAAGAGGAGCGGCTGGCCGTCCAAGCCCTCGGCCTCGATCACGTTGCCGGTCACGATCAGGTGGTCGCCGCCGTCGATCAGGTCGCGGAGCTCGCAGGCCACCCAGAGCAGGATTCCGCCGAGCCGCGGCAGCCCCTGGCGCTCGGCCCACTCGATCCCGGCCCACTTCTCGGCCTCCGGGTGCTTGACGGAGAAGCGGCGGGCGAGCTCCGCCTGCCCGGCGGCGAGGGCGTTGACGCCGAAGCGGCCCTGCGCCCGGACCGAGGTGAGCGTCCGAGATCCCCGGTCGAGGCAGGCGAGCATCATCGGCGGCTCGAGCGAGAGCGAGGTGACCGCGTTGGCGGTCGCGCCCGAAGGTCCCTGTGGCCCCACCGCGGTGACCACGGTCACGCCGGTGGCGTACGCGCTCAGCGCGCTCCGAAACTCGTCGGGGCTGACCCCGTCGCCGGCCATGCCTGAAAGCTACGGCCCTGCCGCCCCCGGCGGATCTGGGCGGGAGGCAGTTACATATGATCCCGCCGCGTGCGAGGGGCTCTCCTACTGATCGCTGTTGCCGCGGTGGCGACCGCCACGGGTTGTGGCACCCAGGGGATCCAGGTCCCGAGCGACGACCCGACCCATGCGGGCGCCGAGATCTTCGCGCAGCGCTGCTCCGGCTGCCACACGCTCACCCCGGCCGGGACGGAGGGGAGCGCGAACCGCTCGGAGCGCGTCCAGGGCCCGAACCTCGACCAGCGCCACGAGACGATGGCCGACGTGATCTACGCGATCCGGAACGGCGGCTTCTCGGGGGCGATCATGCCCCAGAACATCGTGGTCGGCGCAGACGCGCAGAAGGTCGCCGCCTTCGTCTCGAAGTACGCGGGGCAGGACGTCACCGAGGCACCGGCGCCCGCCCAGACGACCACCAGCTCCGACGCCGCTCCATAGCGGGGAGCGGCCACGCTTGACCTGAAGCAGATCCGAGCCGACCCCGAGGGGGTCCGCTCCGCCCTGGCGAGACGGGGTGCGGCCGAGCAGGTCGACGAGCTCCTCGGCGTCGATGAGCAGCGGCGGGAGCTCAACACGCGAATCGGACGCGATCCGGGCCGACCAGAACAAGCTCTCCTCGGAGATCGAGGAGGCGGCCAGGGCCGGGAAGGTCAATGAGCCGGAGTTCGCGGAGCTCCGCGAGCGCTCGAGCGCGCTGAAGTCCGAGCTCAAGGAGCTCGAGCCCCAGCTCGACGAGCTCGACCAGCGCCGGGAACAGATCCTCGTCTCGCTCCCCAACCTGCCGGACCCGGACGCGCCGGATGGGGAGACCGAGGAGGACAACGTCACCCTGCGGGAGGTCGGCGAGCGGCCCCAGTTCGACTTCGAGCCCCTCGATCACCTGGAGCTGGGTCAGCGCCACGGCTGGATCGAGATGGAGGCGGCGGCCGAGACCTCCGGCTCCCGCTTCGCCTACCTGATGGGCGACCTCGTGATGCTCGAGCTCGCTTTGATCCGATTCGCCGTCGAGCTGGTCAGGGCCGAGGGCTTCGAGCCGACCATCCCCCCGGTGCTCGTCCGCGAGCGAGCCCTCTTCGGCACCGGGATCTTCCCGGCCGAGCGCGAGATGATCTACGAGGTCCCGAAGGACGAGCTCTTCCTCGTCGGCACCTCCGAGGTCTCACTCGCCTCGCTGCACGCCGACCAGATCATGGAGGCGGCGGACCTGCCCAAGCGCTACGCGGGCATCTCGACTTGCTTCCGGCGCGAGGCGGGAGCGGCCGGCCGCGACACCCGGGGCATCTTCCGCGTTCACCAGTTCGACAAGGTCGAGATGTTCAGCTTCGTCGAGCCCTCGGCGTCGGGAGAGGAGCACGAACGGCTGCTCGCGATCCAGGAGCGAATCCTCACCGCCCTCGAGATCCCCTACCGGGTGGTCGACATCGCGGTGGGGGACCTCGGTGATCCGGCAGCGCGAAAGTTCGATTGCGAGGCCTGGATACCGAGCCAGAGCCGCTATCGGGAGGTGACAAGCTGCTCCGACACTACTGACTACCAGGCAAGACGCCTGTCGGCCCGGTACCGTCCCGCACAAGGAGAATCCCCGGAACCTGTGCACACTCTGAACGGAACTGCGGTGGCTGTGGGTCGAACCCTGATCGCGTTGCTGGAGAACGGGCAGAGGCAGGACGGAACGGTGAATCTTCCGTCCACCTTGCAGGAGTTCGGGGCTCCGGAACGGATTCCCACATAGATGACCCCCGCCTCCACCCCAAAACGAGTAGTCCTCTGCGACGACCACGAGATCGTGCGCGAGGCGATCAAGGCCCGGATGGCCGATGTCGAGGGTGTCGAGATCGTCGGTGAGGCCGAGACCGGCGAGGAGGTCGTCGAGAAGGTCAAGGAGCTCGAGCCCGATGTCTGCATCGTCGACGTCGAGCTCCCGGGCAAGGACGGCATCGACGCGACCAAGGACATCCTCAAGGCCCGCCCCGAGACGCGGGTGATCATCTTCACCGCCCACGCACAGCCCGACCTGCTGACGCTGGCGCTCCGGGCCGGCGCCTCCGGCTACGTGCTCAAGTCAGCGCCGAGCGAGGACATCGCCCGCGCGATCGAGGTCGTTGCGGGCGGCGGCACCTTCGTCGGCACCGAGCTCGGCCAGGGCGCCGGGGAGGTCGAGAAGCTGCTCGAGCTGACCCCCCGCGAGCGTGAGATCCTCGAGCTGCTCGCGGAGGGCCTGCGCGTCAAGCAGATCGCCGACCGTCTCTCACTCAGTCCCGCCACGGTCCACACCCATGTCCGGAACGCGATCGCCCGGATGGAGGTCGACACGCGGACCGAGGCGGTTGCGCTCGCCGTGCGCTTCAGCTACCTGGGCGCCGGCGGCAAGGTCTGAGCTATGCGTCTGAATTCTCGGGCTTGAACTCGAGGGCGCAGCCGTTGATGCAGTAGCGCTGTCCGGTCGTCTCCCGAGGGCCGTCGTCGAAGACGTGCCCCAGATGGGCGTCACAGCGTGAACAGAGAACCTCGGTTCGCCGCATGAGCAGGCTGTTGTCCGCCTCCGTCTCGACGTTCTCGTCACCCATCGGCCGGTCGAAGCTCGGCCAGCCGGTGCCGGAGTCGAACTTGTTCTCCGAGTCGAACACGGGCTGTCCGCAGGCGACGCAGACGAACTGCCCCGGCTCCTTGACGTCGTTGAGCTCGCTCGTGAACGGCGCCTCGGTGCCCTTGTTGCGCACAACCTCGTACTGCTCGGGCGTGAGCTCCTGGCGCCACTCCTGCTCGCTCTTCTTGACCTTCTCCAAGTCTCTACCTCGCTTCCATGTGGGTCCTGACCAGGTTATCCGGGTCGATTCATAGTCCAGTGAGCGCAGCCGGCGTTACTGAAACCTAGGATGCCGCGCGTGTCCGAGTCCTTCTACGAGCCCGACGGCGACGTCTACGTTGCCACCGAGCTCACCCGAGGTCCCTGGGATCCGGGCGCGCAGCATGCCGGCCCGCCCGCCGCGCTGATTGGCCGGGCGATCGAGCGGCTCGGTGGCGGCCGGATGGCCGGCGCCGAGGGCCCGCCCGCTCAGGTGGGGCGCATCACCTACGAGATCCTTCGCTCGGTCCCGATCGGCCGCCTGCGGGTTGAGGCCGAGGTCGTCCGGCCCGGCCGTCGCGTCGAGCTGGTTCAGGCGACCCTCGTCGACGAGGAGGGCGAGCCTCTGGTGCGCGCTCGGGGTTGGCGCCTCCGCACCGATCAGGTCGAACTCGAGACGGCGAAGGGAAACGAGCAACTGCCCCCCGGCCCCGATCAGGCGAAGCCGGGGACCTTCCCGGAGACCGGCTTCGACGCCGGTTACCACTCGGCGATGGAGTACCGGTTCGTGCGGAGCAACTTCAACGAGCTGGGACCGGCGGTGGTCTGGATGCGCATGGGCGTCCCACTCCTGCCCGGAGAGGAACCGACCCCGCTTCAACGGGTCCTGGTCGCGGCCGATTCCGGCAACGGCGTGAGCGTGACCCTCGACTGGTCCCGCTACCTGTTCATCAACGTGGACCTCACCGTGCACCTCCACCGCATGCCCGTCGGCGAGTGGGTCTGCCTCGATGCGGAGACCTTCCCGGAGCCGACCGGCGTCGGGATGGCCGACAGCCGGCTGCTCGATGAGAGCGGCCAGATCGGCCGGGCCGTTCAGACCCTGCTGGTGGCCAAGCGAGATGAAACCGGCTGAGGAACACAGAGCTGCTCGGCGGGGGTGGAGCGAAGCACCCGTCAAGATTCATCGGCAGGTGGCGCAAATCCTTTGAGGGTTGAGTAGCTTCTTCAGACGGGATGGCGGGACCCAGGCAAAGGCTCACGCGGGGGCGCAGGCGCGGTCTGATCGCAGGCGCGGTGGCGTCTGCCTGCCTGTTCGCCCTCTCCGGCACCGCGATGGCCGGGCAGGATGAGCTCAAGGGCGGCTCCGTCCTGCTCCAGCTGCAGAACTCGCGGGGACTGAAGCTGAAGCCGAAGAGCCTCAGCCTCCCGATCACCGGCGGCGCTGTTGACCCCATAGATGGGTCGGGAACGGTGCAGATCAACGGGGCGATCAAGGTCAAGCGCGGCAAGGGCAAGACGAAGGTGAGGATCACCACCCTCGACCTCGGCGCCAACGGAGCTCAGGGCAGCATCACCGCGAAGGTCGGCAAGGAGTTCGTCAGCAACTTCGGCACGCTCTCCGGCGGGACCGTCGCACGTGCCGGATTTGGCGCGACCATCTCCAACATCCGCGCCACGATCGCCGGCCGCGGCGCCAAGGCGCTCACCAGCGCCCTCTCGCCGAAGAAGCGGAAGGGTGTGAAGAAGTCTGCGGGAGGCAAGAAGGTCAAGGCCGGGCAGCCGCTCGGCACGATCGCCTCGATCACCACCGATCCGCGCGCGGTCGAGGTCGTTCCAGGCAGCGGGAATCTCGTGCTGCACGTTTCACCGATGGGGCCGTTCGTCTCGAAGCTGAGCCCACACTGCATCAATCCCCTGCCCGGCGGCTCGCCTCCAGGCGTCGCGCCGATCGCACCCGCGACAGCCGACGCGCTGGGAACTACATCCACGTTCCCGGTGACGGGCGGCGCCGCCGCGCCGGACTTCACCGCAGGCGAGGTGATCACGGGCGGCGGTCAGGCGATCACCAAGAACAGCACCCCGATCCTGACCCCGAGCGCCTGCAGCAGCAGCGATCCTCCCACCGGGGCCCAGCTCCTCAGCACGGAACTGAGCGTCGCCTTCGATCTCAATTCCCTCAGATCGATTCCCACCCTGCCGACCGGAACCACGCTGCCGCGTGCGCCGCTCGCCACCATCGACTTCTCGACGGGCACGAGGTCGCTCGATCCCACCACCAAGGAGTTGACCGTCACGGGAGCGACGGTCAGGCTCGCGGACCTCGCGGCGCCTCTCCTGAACCAGAACTTCCCGAACGAATCCGGTGATCCGAGCAACGACTTCGTCACCGGCGACGAGCTCGGCACGATCGACCTGACGGCCAAGCTGCGCTAGCGGAGGGGGAGGGATTCGAACCCCCGGACCGGGAAGACCCGGTCAACAGCTTTCAAGGCTGCCGCAATCAACCAGACTCTGCCACCCCTCCGGGTGGAAGAAGGCTAGTCAGAGCCGCATCCTCCCACCGCGCCGCCTATCTAGGCTCCAGACATGCCTGAGTGGCGGAACTGGACGGGCGATCAGCGCTGCGTCCCGGCGCGGATCGAGCGCCCGCGGGACCGCGGAGACCTGATCGAGTCGGTGAAGCGGGCGGCGGACCAGGGCCTGACCGTGCGGGCCGTCGGCTCGGGCCACTCCTTCACCGATGCGGCGTGCACCGGCGGCGTCATGTTCGAGATGGGCGCGCTCGACCGGGTGCTCGACGTCCAGCGCGAGACCGGCCTGGTCAAGGTCGAGGCGGGCATCGGCCTGCGCGCGCTCAGCGAGCTGATCTGGGGCCACGGCATGGCGCTCGAGAACCTCGGCGACATCGACAAGCAGTCCATCTCCGGCGCCGTCACCACCGGCACTCACGGGACCGGGTCGCGCTTCCGAAACCTCTCCTCCGTGATCGAGGCGATGGAGCTGGTCCTGGCCGACGGGACCCTGGTCGAGGTCTCCCCGTCCTCCGAGCCGGAGCTGCTGCCGGCGGCGCGGATCGGCCTCGGGGCACTGGGCGTGATCGCGACGGTGACGCTCCGCACCGTCCCGGCCTTCTCCGTCCGCCGCACCGACTCGCCGCTCCCGCTGAGCGAGACGCTCGAGCGGCTCGAGGACCTGGTGGACGGCTCCGACCACTTCGAGTTCTACGTCTTCCCCCACACCGATGTGGCGCTGCTCCGCCAGAGCGAGCGAACGGACGAGCCACCTGACCCGCGCAACGCGGCCGTCGAGTTCGGCCAGGAGATCGTCCTGGAGAACTGGGTGATGGGCGGCATCTCACGCCTGGGCCGCCGCCTGCCGTCGAGGATCCCGAGGCTGTCGCGCTTCGTCTCCTCTCAGCTCGCCAAGAGCGTCAAGCTCGACCGCAGCTACCGGGTCTTCGCGAGCAGGCGGATGGTTCGCTTCACCGAGATGGAGTACGCGATCCCCCGCCGGCACGCGGTCGAGGCGATCCCGCGAGTGCTCGAGGCGGCCGAGCGCGCGGATCCGCCGGTCGGCTTCCCGATCGAGGTGCGCTTCGTGGCCGGGGACGACTCGATGCTCAGCCCGGCCCACGATCGGGACAGCTGCTACATCGCGGTCCACCAGTACCGGGGGATGGCCTGGGAGAGCTATTTCCGCTCGGTCGAGGCGATCATGGATTCCTACGGCGGCCGGCCCCACTGGGGCAAGCGCCACTTCCAGACCGCCGCGACGCTCGCCGAGCGCTATCCCCGCTGGGAGGACTTTCTCGCGGCCCGTACCCGGCTCGACCCCGAGGGGACCTTCCGGAACCAGTATCTGGACCGGGTCCTCGGTCCACCCGCGGCTACGAGATCAGCTCTCCAAGCTGCGCGGACCTGAGCACCTCGGCGAGCGCCTCAGGGGGCTGCGGGCGGGCGAAGAAGTAGCCCTGGCCCCGGTCGCAGTGGAGCGCCTGGAGCTCGCGCAGCTGCTCGTCGCGCTCGACTCCCTCCGCGGTGGCGGTCAGCTTCAGCCCGTGGGCCAGGCCGATGATCGCCGCGACCCCGGCGGAGTCCTCCGGGGAGCGTCCCAGCCCGGCGATGAAGGAGGCGTCGATCTTGATCGCGTTCAGCCGCGGCAGGCGTTTGAGGCTGCCGAACGACGAGATCGCGACCCCGAAGTCGTCGATCAGCAGGCGAATGCCCAGCTCCCTGAGGTCCGGGATGGCGCTGAGCGCGGCCGCGCGCCGATCCATCATCGCCCGCTCGTTGATCTCCACGCAGAGGCAGGCGGCGGGCAGGCGCGCGTCGGCGATCGCCTGTGCGATCTTGGGGCTGAGGTCAGGATCGGCGAGCCGGCGCTCGCTGATGTTCACCGAGACGTTGAAGCCCGCGCCCTGCGGCATCTCGGCCCGCCAGATCGCGGCCTGGCGGCAGGCCTCGCGCAGCACAAGGTCGTCGATGTCGGCGATCAGATCGCTCGTCTCGGCGACGAAGAGGAACTGGGCCGGCTCGAGCAGCCCGCGCTCGGGGTGGCGCCAGCGCACCAGCGCCTCGGCGCCGGTGATCGCGCCGGTGATCAGGTCGACCTCCGGCTGGTAGTAGACGACGATCTCGTCGCCCTGGAGCGCCTCGCGGAGCTCGCGTTCGAGGCTGGCGCGGTCGGTGTCGCCTTCGCGCATCCAGCTCTCGAAAAGGGCGTAGCGGGACTTTCCGGCGGCCTTTGCTCGGTACATCGCCATGTCCGCCTCGCCGAGCATCTCGTCCGGCTCCTCTACACGCACCCCGCGCCCGTACAGGGAGATTCCGATGCTCGCCGCCTGGATGATCTCCCGGTCCTGGACATAGACCGGCTTCGTCAGGGCATCGATCACACGGTCGGCGATCGTCTTTGCATCCGACTCGCCGACGCCCTCGCAGAGGAGGGCGAACTCGTCGCCGCCGAGGCGGGCGAGGGTGTCACCGGCCCTCAGCAGGCGCTCGAGGCGCCGGGCGACCTCGATCAGCACGTGGTCGCCGGCGGCGTGCCCGAGCGTGTCGTTGACCAGCTTGAACCCGTCGAGATCCAGATAGACGATCGCGAAGCCCTGGGTGCTGCGGCGGGCGGTCGCCATCCTCACCCGGTCCGCGAACAGGGTTCGGTTCGGAAGACCGGTGAGCGAGTCGTGGAGCGCCTGCCTGGTGAGCCGCTCCTCTGACTGCTTGCGCTCGGAGATGTCCTCCATCTGCGCGATCAGGTAGCCCAGCACCCCCTTGCTGTCGTAGACGGGCGAGACGGTCAGGGAGATCCAGACCGGGTGTCCGCGGGCGTGCTCGCAGCGGGTCTCTCCCCGGTATCCGTAGCTCTCGCCGTCGGCGACGTCGGCCAGCGCCTCGGCCTCGCGCTCCCGATCGGCGGAGTAGATGATCTGGTCGAAGCGTTCGCCGATCAGGCTGTTCTCGGGGCGGCCGCAGATGTCGGAGAGTGCACGGTTGACGCGCTGGAAGCGGCCGTCGAGTGAGACGAGGGCCATGCCGACGCGGCTGTCGTCGAATGCCTTGCGGAAGCGCTCCTCGGCCTCGCGCAGGGCCGCCTCGGTCGCCTGGCGCTCGCTGATGTCGCGGACGAAGGCGTGGAAGCGCCACTCGTCGCCTTCGCGGTGGGCGGAGATCGAGAGCTCGATGGGCACCTCCGTGCCGTCCCGGCGCAGGCCCTCGACCTCCAGCCGCCGGGCCATCATCGGCGAGTCGTCGCTCGCCAGAAAGCGCGCGAGCCCGCTCAGGTGGCGGTCCCGATGCCGGCGAGGGATGATCGTGTGGTGGACGAGACGCCCCACGATCTCCTCCCGGCTCCAGCCGAAGAGCCGCTCGGCCTGGGTGTTCCATTCACGGACCAGGCCGTGCTCGTCGATCGAGATGAAGGCCTCCTGCGAGGTCTGGAGGATCTGTCTGGACTCTCTCGTCGCCCGGCGAAGCGCGTGCACGACGAGTTGGACCGCCGTCCCGATCGCTGAGGCGAGAGCGACCGCGAAGACGGCGCGCAGGAACTGGTCGCCGGTGTCGGTGTGCGCTTCCCCGATCAACACCGGCAGGGTCAGCGTGAGGCCCATTGCCAGCACCGATAGAGCCAGCTCGCGTCCGGTTCCGTAGAGGGCGAACCAGACCACCGGGAGCGCCACCAGTGGGTCGAAGATGCTCGAGTGGCCCTCGCTCGCGTCCCGGAGCAGGCCGACGACGACGAAATAGCCGAGCAGCGGGACCGCCTGGCTCCACGCCGGAAGCCGAGACCAGGGCAGGGCGTAGACCATCAGGATGAGGGCCGCCGAGAGCGCCCCGGCGACGAGCACGCGAGGGTCGGTCGCCGAGATGCCCGCGAACGGGAGCAGGAGGAAGGGCAGGATGGCGCCCAGCACGAACGGGGTCGTGCGCCTCCACAGGTCCTCTCCCTCGAAGAACCGCCCCGGCTCGATGTCGGGGGCGAGCGAGCGCGACCAGCCCCGACCGGCATTCTGGCGGGCAGCGGCTAGGACCCTGTGCAATCCACTCCTCTTTCCCCCCCATTGATGTATCCCCCAAACAGCGGCCCGGCCCGGCCTGGCGGGAGCGTTGAAGGTACGGCTCACGCGAGGGCCCTGGTAAGGCCGTTATTCGGTAATGGACGTATTACTACAAGAAGCTCTTGCCCTCGCCCCGGTAAGTCGGGACCTCGTCGCGGATGGTCATCCCGGTTACCAGGTAGAGCTTGTTGAATCGCTCGCAGAGCTCGCCCGCCTTGACATGCCTGAAGTAGGCCCGATCGCCGATCCGCAGCCGGTTGGCGGCCGAGCCGCGTAGGGGCGTCTGGACCTCCCCGGCGCCCTCGTGAGGATCCAGTCGCAGTCCGGAGGGCAGGTGGGGGACCGGCATCCGGTCCTTCGCACCCACGCCGGAGGCGAGGTAGCCGCCGCCCAGGGCGGTTGCCACACCGGGACCGGGGCGCCTGACGATCGGCAGAGCGAACATCGCTGCGGGCTGGAGCGTGAAGGCGCGGTAGTGGTCGAAGAGGATCGGGGCGAAGAAGCCCGAGCCGGCGGCGACCTCGGTGACCGCCCACTCCGCCGCGGTCAGCTCGATCGAGCCGGTGCCTCCGCCGTTCACGAACTCGAGCTGTGCGACCTCGGAGAGGGCGGTGACGATCTCTGCGCGCCGCTCCTCGATGTCCTTGGCCGACTGTGACTGCATCGCCCTGATCAGGAGGTTGTTGATCGCCTTGCGCGGCACGTTGTCCCCGACGCCGGCGATCTGGCCCTCGTAGGCCATCAGCCCGACGAGCCGGGTGCGCTCCCGCTGGTCGATCTCCTGGGCGAGTGCCACGGCCTGCTCCGCGGTCCTGATCGGGGATCGCTTCGGACCGATCTTGAGGCGTCCGCCCAGCGGCCACCAGGAGAGGTCGATGTCGATCGCGACTCGGACCGGGGCGACGAAGGAGGTCGCGGCCTCCTCGATCAGGTCCAGGTGCTCGACGCTGTCGACCATCACCACCGGCGCCTCGTCCGGGTCCTCCGAGGTGATGCGGGCGAGCCGCGTGAGACAGGCTCGGTCGGTGGTCGGGTAGGCGACGACGATGTCGCGGAAGCCCTGGTCCCAGAGCCAGATCGCCTCGGGGAGCGTGAAGCCGAGGATCCCCTGGAAGCCCGGGTCCAGGTCGAGCAGCCGCTCGAGAACTGGGCGCGAGCGGACCGACTTGCTCGCGATCCGGATCGGCTTGCCGCGCGAGCGGCGCAGCATGTCGGCTGCGTTCGCCCAGACCGCGTCGAGGTCGAGGAACGCGAACGGTGCCTGGATCTCGGAGAAGATCGCCTCGAAGCGCTCGTAGGCCTCCATCCGGATCCAGCCTACAATCGGGCCGCGTGGTCGCCGTGCGACCGCCGCCCCCGGAGAGGTGGCCGAGCGGCTGAAGGCACTCGCCTGCTAAGCGAGTAGGGGGCTAATAGCTCTCTCGAGGGTTCGAATCCCTCCCTCTCCGCTCGATGACCAGGAAGATCTCAGCGGTGCCCTAGCGCCGTCGCTGCACGTGGTCCGCGCCGAGATCCGAGGGACTGGGAGCGCCGAGCAGGGCGAGCGCGAGCCGCAGCTCCTCGGCCAGGATCTCGAGGGCACGCCGGGCGCCCGCCTCGCCGCCGACCGCCAGGCCCCAGAGCGCGGGACGACCGACGAGCACCGCCTCCGCACCGATCGCGAGAGCGACCGCCACGTCGGTCCCGCGCCGCACCCCGCCGTCGAGCAGGACCGGGATCCGGCTATCGACGGCCTCGACCACCTCCGGCAGCGCGTCGATCGTCGGGGGCGCGTTGTCGAGCTGGCGCCCGCCGTGGTTCGAGACCACCACGCCGGCGGCGCCGTGCTCCACGGCCAGCGCTGCGTCCTCGCCGGTGATCAGGCCCTTGACGAGGATCGGCAGATCGAACTCGCCGCAGAGCTGCTCGAGGTCCTTCCAGGTGATGGAGGGATCGACGAGCTCGAATACCTCGGCCGTGGTCATGCTGCGGTGGCCGACCACGCCCTCGATGGCCGGCGCCCGGATCTCGGCCGGGACCTGGAAGCCGCTGCGAAGGTCGCGCTCGCGCCGGCCCGCGTAGGGCGCGTCGACGGTCAGCAGCAGCGCCTCGTAGCCGGAGTCGGCGGCCTCCTCGACCATCGCGCGCGTCACGGCGCGGTCGCGGAAGAGATAGACCTGCATCCACCGCTTGCCGTCAGGGGCGGCCTCGGCCACCTCCGCGGGCCGCGTGCTGGTCAGGCTGGAGAGGCAGAGGACGGTGCCGGCGGCCGCGGCGGCGCGCGCCATCCCCGCCTCGCCATCCGGGTGAGCGAGCAGCTGAAAGGCGACCGGCGCCACCAGGATCGGCATCTCGACCTCGGTGCCGAGGACCGTTGCGCGGGTCGAGACGTCGGAGACGTCGACCAGGACGCGGGGCCGAAGCTCCCAGCCCTCGAACGCCTCGGCGTTGCGGCGGAGCGTCCGCTCGTCGCCGGCGCCGCCGGCGAAGTAGCCGTGCGCCCCGGGCTCGAGCCTCTCGGACGCCAGCCGCTCGAGATCGGCGATGTTGACCGGATCGGTGACGCGGCAAGGCTATTCGGGCGCGGCTTGCCATCCTTTGCTCATGCCGAGGCGCGAGCGCGCGGCGGTCGAGACCGTCGACTACACGGATTCGGAGGGCAACGTTCTCAAGCTGCGCCGATCGCTGAGCTCGAAGACGATCCGCAAGCTCAACAAGCCCCACCGCAAGGACGCCGCCTCCGCGGAGGACGTCTGGGCGCGCCGCAACGAGATGCTCTTCGAGTACCTGGTCGTGAGCTGGGAGGTCTCGGGCCTGCCGCTCGACGACCAGAAGATGCTGATCGGCCGCTACCGGATGGCCGATTCGGGCGAGCAGCGCTGGGTCCGCGAGACGCTCGATGCCCACGTCGAGCGCTTCCTCCCCGAGCTGCTCTAGCGGACCTGCCCGTCGCTACGCTTCTGCCTCCCGCGCCCGTAGCTCAGTTGGATAGAGCGTCGGTCTACGAAACCGAAGGTCACAG
>CAVZRH010000010.1:0-10402 GCA_963777575.1 uncultured Solirubrobacterales bacterium
TCGCGCCCTGATGGAGCGCCATCCCCTTTACCCGCAGCTCTCAGCCGCGACGGTATAGCCCCGCTTGAAGATCTGGGCCGACATGAGTGGCCCGGCGCACGTCCTCGTGCTCCGGCCGATCATCGAACGCCTCCGCGCGCAGGGCCACGAGGTGCGGATCACGGCGCGTGAGTACACGCAGACCCTCGAGCTGCTCGAGCTGCACAGGATGGACTACACGCTGATCGGCAAGCACGGCGGCGCCTCCCGCGCTCGCAAGGGGATGCGGCTGATCCAGCGGACCGCCGGGATGCGCCGCTTCGCGAAGGACAAGGGATTCGACCTGGCGATCGCGCACGGCTCGAACGACATCGCGATCGCCTCGCGCATGCTCGGCATCCCCGAGGCGAACATGCACGACTACGAGTTCGCCGTCGCGCAGCACCAGGTCGGCTGCCGTCTCGCGACGCGGGTGATCTTTCCGGACTCGGTGCCGCCGGAGCGGCTCAAGCGCTTCGGAGTGACCCCCGAGAAGCTCTTCCAGTACCCCGGGATCAAGGAGGAGTACTACCTCTCCGACTTCGAGGTGGATCCGGACGCGCTGAGCAGGCTGGGGGTCGACACGGAACGTGTCGTGGTCGTGGTTCGCCCCCCGCCGGATGTCTCTCTCTATCACCGCCGCTCGAACCCCCTGTTTCCGCAGGTGCTGGCGCGAGTAGGCTCTGACTCCGGTGTCCACGCGGTGGTGTTGCCGCGCACCGAGGAGCAGCGGACCTACGTCAAGGAGCTCGCCCTGCCGTCCCTGATCGTTCCGGATCACGCTGTGGAAGCGCAGAGCCTGGTCGCGCTCGCCGACCTGGTCGTCTCGGCGGGCGGGACGATGAACCGCGAGGCGGTCGCGCTCGGAACTCCCGTCTACACGACGTACGGAGGACGGCTCGGCGGCGTCGACGAGGCGCTGATCCGGTCGGGCCGTCTCCGCCCGCTGACCGATCCGCGGGCGCTCGAGCTTCACAAGAAGGCCGGCCAGGGCGAGCGTGTGCGCCGCGACCCGCAGCTCCTCGTCGACCTGATGCTCGGGGCGGCCGAGCCCGATGCACACGGCGACTGAAGAACCCAGCTCGCTGGCCGAGCAGTACTCGGTGATTGCCGCCGAGTCCTTCGCGCCCCGCCGCGTCGACGTCGCCCTTCGCGGGCTCGATCTGGTGATCGCCGGTGGGGCGCTGTTTCTGCTCTCCCCGCTGCTCGGGCTGCTCGCGCTCGCCACCCTGATCACCTCCGGGCGCCCGGTCCTCTATCGCGGCGAGAGGGTCGGGAAGGCGGCCGGCGTCTTCACGATGTACAAGCTCCGCACCCTGCGCCCCGGGGCCGAGCAGCGTCTCGGGAACGTCTACGGCGAAGAGCTCAGCCGCCGCACCGAGCAGGAGGTGACGATGGTGGGAAGAGCGGCACGGCTGACCCACATCGACGAGGTGCCTCAGCTCTTCAACGTCCTCCGCGGCGACATGAGCATGGTGGGCCCGCGCCCCGTGCGGCCGGCGTTCTTCTACCGCCTGGTCGAGGAGGTGCCCCAGTACTGGCAGAGGCTCGTAGTGCGGCCCGGCGTCACCGGCTTCGCTCAGACCAGGATCACGCGCGAGGATTCCTGGGAGGACAAGCTGATCCACGACTTGGAATACATCGCAGATCGCTCCATCCGCCTCTATCTGCGGGTGCTCGGGGCGACCATGGGCCGGATCGTCGAGCTGACGCTGAGCGGGCGGAACCGCTGAGACGAGATTTGACGAGATGTCTCATCCGGTTGTAAAGTGCCGACCCGATGGAGGAGCGGAGCGGGACTCTGCGCAGGGTTGTGTTTGCGATGACGTGCGTCGTCGCGCTCGGGTGCCTGCTCGCGCCCGTCGGCGCTCGGCGCCAAGAAGCAGAAGAAGGTGAGGGACACCACCACCTGGCTCTGCAAGCCCGGCATCCCGGACAACCCGTGCGAGCCGGGATTCGACACGACGCTTCGATCTCGCCGTCCGGCCAGATCGTCGGTACTCAGACGGGGAAGCCTGACAAGAAGCGAGAAGATCGACTGCTTCTACGTCTATCCGACGGTCAGCGACGACAAGAGCGCGAACTCCGATCTCTCGATCGATCCGGAGGAGCGCTCGATCGCTCTGTACCAGGCCGCCCGCTACGGCCTGCACTGCCGTGTCTTCGCGCCGATGTACCGCCAGGTCACACTGCAGGCCTCCTCGGCACCGGGTCGATCCCGCCCGAGGCGCAGCAGCTTGCCTACGGCGACGTGCTCGCCGCCTGGAACACCTACCTGCACAAGTACAACCGGGGGCGCGGAGTGGTCCTGATCGGTCACTCCCAGGGCACGTACGTCCTCCGTGAGCTGATCCACCAGGCCATCGACCCGAGGAAGAAGGTGCGCAGGCAGCTCGTCTCGGCGATCCTGCTCGGAGGCAACGTGACCGCGGCTGCGGGCAGCAACGTCGGTGGCGACTTCAAGCACATCCCGGGCTGTACCAGGGCGAAGCAGATCGGCTGCGTCATCGCCTTCTCGACCTTCGACGCCCCGGTCCCGACAACTCGTTGTTCGGCCGTCCCGCCACCCTCAACGGGCCCGGCCTGCCGACCACCGGCGACGTGCTCTGCACGAACCCGGCGGCCCTCGGCGGCGGCTCGGCCCCGCTCACCTCGGTCTTCCCGACCGCAGCCGTTCGCGCCCGGGACGACCATCGGCCTGGCAACGAGCCTCGTCGGTGTGCGCGCGCCGACCGGGGCGACCACGCCGTGGTTCCAGGTCCAGGGCTACACCGGCGCGTGCGACGCCGCCAACAACGCGCACGTGCTGCAGATCAGCCCGGTCGCCGGCGCGCCGACGCTGAACGCGGTCCCCGACGCCACCTGGGGCCTCCACCTGGTCGACGCCAACATCGCCCTCGGCAACCTCACCGATGACGTCGCGGTCGAGGCCAAGGCCTGGCTGAAGGCGAACAGCAAGCGGAAGGGCAAGAAGAAGCACGCGGTAGGCGGGGTGCGCTCGCGCTCCCGCGAGTGATCCCACCCTCTCTCTACTCTTCCCCGCATGTGCGGGATATGCGGTCTCGTCAGCCTCGACGGGGCCACGGCCCCGGATCCCGCGGCGCTGGCCGCGATGAACGAGTCGCTGGTCCACCGCGGCCCCGACTCTGACGGCAGCCTGATCGATGGGCCCTGCGGCCTGGCCATGCGCCGCCTCTCGATCATCGACCTCGCCGGCGGCGATCAGCCGATCGGCAACGAGGACGGCCGGATCCAGGTCATCCAGAACGGCGAGATCTACAACTACCGCGAGCTGCACGGACGAGCTGCGCGGGCAGGGCCACACGCTTCGCGACCCACAGCGACACCGAGGTGCTGGTGCATCTCTACGAGGAGCGACGGCCCGGACTTCGTCGAGCGCACTGCGCGGGATGTTCGCGATCGCGATCTGGGACGCTCGCCGCGGCCGCCTCGTGCTCGCGCGCGATCGCTTCGGCATCAAGCCGCTCTACTACCGCGTCGCCGGCGGCGCAGCTCTCCTTCGCCTCCGAGCTGAAGGCGCTGCTTCGCCAGCCGGGCTTCTCCCGGGAGATCGACCTCGCGCGCTCGAGGCCTTTCTCGCCTTCAACTCGATCCCCGCGCCGCTCACCATCTTCGCCGAGGCGCGCAAGCTGCCGGCCGGCCACACGCTGATCGCCGAGGGCGGGGAGGTGGAGCTCCGCCGCTACGCCCGCCCCGCGCCGGTCTCCGCGGAGCAGGTCCGCACCGAGCCGGAGGAGGCGCTCGCCGAGGAGCTGCGCGGCCGGCTGCGCGACTCGGTCCGGGCGCACCTCGTCTCCGACGTGCCCGTCGGCGTGCTGCTCTCCGGCGGCATCGACTCGGCCACGCTGACGGCGCTGGCCGCGGCCGAGAGCGGCTACCGCGTGCAGCACCTTCTCGATCGGCTTCGAGGAGCAGTCCTTCGACGAGCTCGAGCTCGCGCGCCTGGTCGCGCAAGCGCTACGGCACCGACCACCACGAGCTGGTGCTCCGCCCGGACGCGGTGGACCTGCTCCCGCGGCTGGTCGAGGCCTTCGACGAGCCCTTCGCAGACTCCTCGGCGCTGCCGACGTACCTGGTCTCGCAGCTTGCCGCGGACACGGTCAAGGTCGTGCTCTCGGGCGAGGGCGGCGACGAGCTCTTCGGCGGCTACTACACCTACGTCGCCGACCGGCTGGCGCCACGCGTGGCCGCGGCGGCGCCGCTGATCCGGCCGCTGGTCGAGCGCCTGCCGCAGCTCCTCGGGGAAGGTGAGCTTCGACTACAGGGCCAAGCGGTTCGTGCGCGGCGCGCACCTGCCGCCGGTGGAGCGCCACCACGCCTGGAAGGAGATCTTCTCCCTCGACGCCCAGGACGCGCTGCTCAGCTCGCCGAGGACCACCGACCCGCTCGACGTCTACCGGGCCCGGTACGTGCGAGACCGAGGGCTCGCAGGAGCTGGCACGGCTTCAGGACCTCGACCTCGGCATCTACCTCGTCGACGACCTCCTGGTGAAGACCGACCGGGCGAGCATGGCTCACTCGCTCGAGGCGCGGGTGCCCTTTCTCGACTCCGTGGTGGCGGAGCTCGCCCTGGCCCTGGAGACGAAGCAGAAGGTGCGCGGCTTCTCCAAGAAGCGGCTGCTCCGGCGCGCCGCTGCCCCGCTGCTGCCGAAGGAGATCATCCGGGGCCGCAAGCAGGGCTTCTCCATTCCCGTCGCGGCCTGGCTCCGCGGCGATCTCGCGCCATTCGCCCGCGACGTCCTCTCACCGGAGACCGTCGAGCGCCAGGGCTACCTCGACCCGGCCGCCGTCACCCGCGTGCTCGACGACCACATCTCCGGCAAGGAGGACCTGAGCCGTCAGATCTGGGGCCTTCTCAACTTCACGCTCTGGTTCGATCGATACGCGCGGGAGCCGGCTGCGGCGAGCACGGTGTCCGGAGAGGCCTGATGCCCGACACCATCGACGCCCTCTTCGGCTTCATCTTCGCCGGCGCCGCGGTCTGGGCCCTGGTGCCGGCGACCGAGTCGCTCGCGAAGGCGATCGGCCCGCGGGGGATGGACGTCCCGAACGAGCGCAGCCTGCACGAGGTCCCGACCCCGAAGCTCGGGGGCCTGGCCGTGCTGGTGGCGGTGCTGATCGGAGCGACGATCTTCCTGCCCTGGGATCACGAGACCCGGGCGATCCTGGCGGGCGCGATCGTGATCACCGCGGTCGGCGTGATCGACGACCTGGTCGACCTGCCCCCCGGCCTGAAGCTGCTCGGCCAGATCGGCGCCGCGATCATCCCGGTCGCCTCGGGCGTGACGGTCGACAGCTTCACGCTGCCGTTCCTCGGGCGGGTGGACCCCGGGTCGGTCCAGCTCTTCGATCCACCGGGCATCGGAGCCATCGACCTCGGCCAGGTGCTGACCGTCTTCGGCATCGTCGCCGTCGCCAACGTGATCAACCTGATCGACGGTGTCGACGGCCTCGCGGCGGGTGTCTGCCTGATCTCGGCCGCCGCGCTCGCCGTGATCGCGCTCTCGCTGGATCGCAACGCCGCGGGCGTGCTGGCGGCCGTGACCGCCGGAGCCTCGCTCGGCTTCCTGCGCCACGGCTTTCCGCCGGCCTCGAGCTTCATGGGGGACACCGGCTCGAACCTGCTCGGCTACCTGATGGCGGTGATCACCGTCCAGGGAGCGTTGAAGACGAACGCCGTGGTCGCGCTCTTCTTCCCCCTCGCGATCCTGGCCGTGCCCATCCTCGACACGGGGTTCGTCGTCGCCAAGCGGGTCAAGTACGGGAGGCCGATCTACCGAGCCGACATGGAGCACTTCCACCACCGCATGGCCCGGATCGGGTTCAGCCAGCGGCGCACGATCGCCTACCTGTACGGCTGGACCCTCGTGCTCGCGGGCCTCGCCCTCGCGCTCCGCTTCGTCCCCTACACGGACAACCACGGCAACTTCGACCCGTTCTGGACCGCCGTGATGGCCGCCTGCCTGCTGGCGGCCGCGATCGCGAGCTTCCGCCTGCTGACCGCGCTGGAGATCCTCAAGCTCGTCAAGGTCCGCAATCGGCAGTGGCGCCGGAGACTCGGGCTCGCTCAGATCCCGGAGCCGCCACTCGAGCCCGAGGTCGAGCGCGGGGTTCTGCGGGAGCTCGACACCGGGACCTTCGCGGTCGTCGACCCGGAGACGGGTGAGTTCACCGCGGTGGACCCCGACACCGGGGAGATCGAGGCGGTTCAGCCCGACGGTGGGGAGGAGGTCAGTCCGCCCCCACCGCCCGAGCAACCTGCTCGCGCCCGCGGTAGAGACGGCTCATGATCGTGCCCTGCCGGACCCCCAGCGCCCGCGCCGCGTCCGCGTAGCTGAGACCGGCAACGTCCACCGCCGCGACTGCCTCTCGGTACGGAGGCGGAAGCTCAGCGAGGGCACGGAGCACCTCGGTCGCCTCGAGCGAGGACTCCGGGTCGCCCTCCGCGCTCCGCGCGGCCAGCTCGTCGGGGACCTGCTCGCGAGGATCCGTCGCGGCGCGTCGGGTGCGCTCGTCACGAAGATGGCTGTACCAGACGTTTCTCAATGCCTTGATGAGATACCCGAGGTCGTCGTCGCGCCGGAGGAAGCGAGGTCGCGCGAGAACCTTGACGTAGGTCTCCTGGACCAGCTCCTCAGCGAGGTCACGGGAGCCGCACATCGCCCACGCCGCCCGAAACAGCTTGTCGATGTGGTCTCCGGCAACCTCCGGATCAAGCCGGCGCTCCTCCCTCTGGACGGTGATCGCGGTCAGAACGGCACCGCCCCGTCGCCCCTCCAGGACGCGAGCTTGAGGAGCTCGTGATCGCCCACGCCCGACGCCGAGAGCACGCAGGTCCGGCCGTTCCGCCACCAGGTGACCACCCGGCGGCCCCGATCACCGAGCGCGTGCAGGGTGACGCCGTTTCGCCTCGTGGTGCTGGCGCCGGTCGGTGCGTGGATCCCCGCGCCGGAGACGATCGTGTAAGCGATTCGCTTGTCGTCGTGCTCGTAGAGGACAGTCCGGGCGTCGCGGTCGCCCAACCGGTCCGAGCGGATGCCGACCTGCCGCCAGCCGAACTCCTTCGAGATGTTCGGGAACGGGACCCCGTCGACGCTCGCGGCGAGCAGCTTGGGGTTCGATGGTTCGACCGCCACCGGGGCGGTGGGTGGCCGCGCCGCAAGCCGCGCCGCCTCAACGACGGTGGGCTGATCGGGGCCCGCCGACAGGATGAGCACGACGGCAACGGCCGCCGCCGCTGCTCCCGCCAGCGCACCGCCCACCGCGAAGCGCGCCCGGCGTGCGCGGCGAGGCGAGACCTCGGACTCGGTCGCGATCCGCGTCCTGAGGGACCTGGGCGCCTCCAAGCTGAGCCCGCGGAGGGCGGCGGCACCGGCGCGCTGGCGCTCGAAGGCCGCTTGCAGGGTGGGAGACGCGGCCAGCCGAGCCTCGAGCTCCGCCCTCGGGGATCCCTCGAGCGAGCCATCCGCGAGGGAAGCCAGGTCGCCGCGGGTCCGCTCGTTGAGGTCTGTGTGCGATCGATCACCGTTCATGCGTGCTCCACCCTCAAAGACGCGCGAGCGACCGATCTATTCCGAGGCCCCACGGAATAAATACGCGTTGGGGCCGTCCTCGGGTTTGCAAATCGACCCAAGGAGCTCGACATGAGAACCAAGAAACACCTGAGTGCCAATCGTCTCCGGCGCCTCCGGCCCACTCCGGCGCTGGTCGTGGCCTTCGTCGCCCTGTTCGCAGCGATGGGCGGCATGGGCTACGCGGCCGCAAAGCTGAAGCCCAACAGCGTCAAGGCGAAGAACATCCGAACCGGCGCGGTCACCACCGACAAGCTGGCCGATGGCGCCGTCACGACGCCGAAGTTGGCGCCGGACGCGGTGGCGCCGAACGCGACCAATGCGGTCAACGCGATGGATGCCGCGCAAGCTTGGTGGCGCGGCCCCTGGCGAGTGTCAGATCGGGCTGGCTCACGGCTCGCTGACCGTCGACACGGTGCCGCTAAACGGGACCCTCGACGAGCCCATCGCCGTCCCTGGTTTCGATTGCGCCAGCAAGGCAGCCGATGCGGTGACGATCCAGCGCGAGGCGGTCGGGCAGTACACCGTCACGTTCGCGGGCAGCGGGCACGCCGACGTCGGAATCAGCTCGAGCGCCGGCGCCAACGCGGTCACCGCGGCGACACGGATCGATCCGGGCGTCTTCCTGGTGAAGGTCTGGAACAACGGCGACGCCCGGAGTTCGTCGATGGCAAGGTGTTCTCGCTGATCGCGTACTGACGCAAGTCGGGGTCGATGGCCCCAGACGCCAGGGGAAGGACCGGGTCGCGCCACCTCTCTCGGGCGCGTCCCTAGGGCGGCCGCCGGCCCCGCCGGCGGCCGCCTCGCCCCGCCAGATGCCCAATCGCTAGCATTCGCCGCCCCCTCCGGCCGGGTCGGGGGGCGACCTATGCGGCGGCCGGTTTCGTGGCCGTCGTTCACGCGGGGGGCAAGCATCGCAATGCGCTCGTTCGACATCGAAATCACATTTGGGGTCAGCAGTTGTCGACTCTGGCCCTAGACGGACCAAACGGGGCGACCGAATCCCGGATGGCGAGCCTGCTCCGCTACCTGGATCTGGTCCTGCTCGCGATTGCGCTCCCCGTCTTTCTCCTGGCTGACCTGCCGATGGCCGGCTACCTCGCGGTGGCCGGGATCTGGATCGTGATGTACGGGATGGAGATCGCCTCGAATCGGGCCATCGCTGGGGCCGTCGAGCGCCGCGACCGCCGGGCCGCCATGGGTTGGCTCGGGGCCACCAGCCTGGCCAGCGCGTGGGTGGTCGCGCTCGCGGTCCTGATCGTCGGTCTGGTGGCCGGCAAGGACGCCGGCCTTGCCGCGGCGCTGCTGGCGTTGATCCTCTTCACGGTTCACCTCGGCTCGCGTGTGCTGCTCAGGTTGGTCCAGCCCCAGGAGCCAACCTGATGGCGGATCGCCTGTTCAACTGGCTCAAGGGCCTCCCGTTCTTCGGCAAGATCGCTGTCTTCATCGCCGCCTGGCTGATCCCCTCGATCCTGCTCCTGCTGATCTTCGGCGACGACGGCAAGAACGAGGAGTTCAGGCCCCAGGACGAGTTCAAGCTCCACGACTGGATCCCGATCCACCTCGGGCCCCTCAACCTCTCGATCAACCGCGCGGTTCTCTACCTGTTCCTGGCGAGCGGGCTGACGATCTGGGTGATGGTCTACATCGCCCGTCACATGCAGCTGAAGCCCAACCGCACCCAGGCCGCGGTAGAGGCCGCCTACGACGTGACCAAGAACAACATCACGGGCACGAACCTTCCCTCCTCGTACGCGACCAAGTGGTTCCCCTTCCTGGCGACCCTGTTCTTCTTCATCGCCTTCTCGAACCTGATCGGCTACCTGCCACTGCCGACGAACAGCGCCGAGACCATCGATTTGTTCGGTCTGTCCCTTCCGACCTTTGCGATCTACGCCGCGACGGCGAACATCTCCTTCGCCCTCGCGCTCACCCTGGTGGTCTGGTTCAGCTACCACATCGAGGGAATCAGAAAGAAGGGATTCATCGGTTACCTGCGGAGCTTCCTGCCCTCGGGGCTCGAGAGCATGAATCCGATCGGCAAGGCGCTGATTTTCGGCATCGAGCTGCTCTCCCAGTTCATGCGGCTCGTCTCCCTCTCGGTGCGGCTCTTCGCCAATATCCTCGCCGGCCATCTGCTCTTGCTCTTCATGGGGGGTGGGCTCGCCGTCCTGCTCGGCCTCTCGGCCCTCGGAGCCCTTACCTTCCCCCTTGCATTCGTCTTCTTCGTTCTTGAGGTCGGCCTGATCGCAACGCTGCAGGCGTTCATCTTCGCCACCCTCTCTGCCATCTACATCGGCGGCGCCGTCGCCGAAACTCACTAATCAAAGGAGCGCTGATTCATGGTTGACGTGTTGCTTCCGATCGCCCAGTCTTCCTCGGGCCTGACTGACACCGGGGTCACCGACGCCGGCAAGGCCATCGCGCTGGGCGTCGGCGCTGGTCTCGGCTCGATCGGGGCAGGCATCGGCATCGGCTTCATCTTCGGTAAGGAGATCGAGTCGGTCGCCCGCCAGCCCGAGATGAAGGACGACCTGCAGCAGATCCGCTGGCTCGGTTTCGCCCTGACCGAGGCTGTCGCCTTCTACACGTTCATCTTCGGCCTGATCGCCTTCTTCCTCTAGGCCGGCACAGGTGGACGTAGTCACAGTGATAACCGCACTACCGCTCGCCGCCTCGGGGAGACTCCGGCGGCAGCTTCCTGGTCTCGCCCAACCTCGGTCTGATGATCTGGACGCTGCTCGTCTTCGGTTTCACGATGTACGTGCTCAGCAAGGTCGCCTTCCCGCGGA
>CAVZRH010000011.1:0-88084 GCA_963777575.1 uncultured Solirubrobacterales bacterium
GGCGCGGGAGAGCTCGCGCGCGCCTCCGAGGCCCTCGCCGACCTGGCTCAGGCCCTGGCGCCGGTCGATATCGAGGTGTTCGCGCCGCTGGAGGACTCGCTCTCGGATTGGCGCACGCCACGGACCGCCGAGGACCTCGGACCGCGGTTTCCCGCGCTACTGCGGGCGGCGGAGCGGTCCTCGGGACGCGATCCCGAGCGAAACGCCTTCAATCGGGCGCTGGTCGCCCACCTCGCTTCGCGCCTCCGCCTACGCCTCGATGCCCTCGGCTCCCGACCGACGTACTGGAGCGCGTGCCACCCGCGCTCGAGCGCCTGCGTGCGTTCCTCAGCGAGCCACGTGATGGCTACGAGCTGGGCGACGAATACTTCCTCAGGGACGTTCGCTTCGCCGCGGGATGGACGGTTCCCTGCGGCTCGGAGGTGATCGATCTTCGGGCTCGCGTCAGCCTGCCCGGCAGCTTCCAGATTGCGCTCAGAGCCAGGGCACCCCAACTCGCCCTGCGACGCCTGGCTCGTGTCGGGCCGGCCCCCTGGTTCGCGCCGCACCTCGAGTCGCGACATCTCGACGAGTTCAACGAGACCGGCTGGGAGACGACCTACCGGAACGTCGCCTCACTGCTGCGCAGGCACACCGATGTCGTGGGGGTCGTCGGCTACAGCTGGTTCTACGACCCGAGCTCGAGGTGATCAGCCCGCGGCTCGCCTACCTCCGCAGGGGTCCGCTCGCGGGCGGCGCCATCTTCATTCGCGGGCACACCACCGAGTTCGACGTGAGGAACGCGACCGCGAAATCGCGGACTCGAAGGCAGCTGTATCGAGCCGGCGAGTACACGCCGGTCGGCTACAAGATGGTCTGGCTGCGCCGCGACATCCTCCGCTGGGCCGACGGGGCGGCGCGAGTCCCGCGCTGACCTCGGGCCAGCGGGCCGGCCGTCCGCAGCCACGCACGCCCCCCGCGGAGGGCCGGCGTCGGCTCCAGCTCGGGCTCGATCCGCCAGCTCGCATAGCCGTCAAGACGCACCCTGTTCCAGACCCTGCCGGAGTTTCCGTTCAGATGGAGTCGCGACTCCGCGGGAACGAGGCCTCGTGCCCGGACTCGCGGAGCATCCTCTCGACCATCGGAGTGGCGTCCTGGCGCTGGCCATACGGATAGCCGAACGCCTGCACCGGTCGTCCGGTCAGCGACTGGAGTCGCCGACCGTGCTCGACTATCTCCTCGCGCGCCACGTCCTCGTCTGGGATCGATCTGCAGAACAGGTGCGTGCGGGTGTGGTGCGCGACCTGGCATCCGTCTGCGGCCAGCCCGGCGAGGTCCTGCGGGTCGAGGAAGATCCCGCTCTCGGCTCGCAGCGCCGCCCGATCGACCTCGAAGCGATCCGCCAGTTCGCCTCCGAGGGCCTGGAAGCGGCTGTACGGCATCGCGGCGACCAGATTCAGGAGCTGCAGGAAGCTGCGCGTCTGGCGTGCCTGGGGGTCGATCGCGACCGCCAGGCGCTCCAGGCCGACGCTCGCACAGAGGTATGCGAGGAGGTTGTCGAGGGGAAGGATGGCGGGGTCGAAGTCGCCACCGTGACGAACAGGACGCTCGGCAGGCCGAACCGGCGAAGCACCGGCAACGCCGTATCGACAAAGGAGCGGTAGCCGTCGTCGAAGGTGATCAGCATGGCGCGGCGCGGCAACCTCCCTGAGAGCACCGTGTCGAGGCTACGCTTTCGTAGTTACGCTCCAGCTTGCGCACGTGTGCCTCGAAGACCTCAGCGGCCGTGTGCACCCCGAGACGATCGACAAGGGCGGACACCTTGTTGGCGACGTGGTGGTATAGGACGGCGCGGAGCGGAGGGCGCGCCTTGGGGCCGTGCGTCGCGATCTCATCTCCTAACTAACGGCAGGGGTGTCTGGAGCTTCCGGCCCCAAAATACGATCGCGGCCAGCGAACGGAGCCGAAACCGAGGCGCCTAGGGCGCTCAGGTCAAGATCGGCTTACTCAAACGACTCAGGAAGCCGTCGCACCAGGACCCAGTCCGGGTCCCCGTCGCCGTTCTCCCGGGAGGCGAGAACCCACGGGTGCCAGCGTTGTCTAACGGTGAGCCCGGGACCCGCCGGTAGGTCCCGTTGGTGGGGTCGTACCACCGGGCCCGGACGCGCGCCGCGAGCTTGCTCATGTCCACACCGCTTCTCTCCCTTCGGGGACGTATGCCATGGCCAGCCTGCCGTCGGGGGTGCGTGCGGCGGTTACGTAGTCGCTCTCCTGCACGCTGCCGGTTGCCGAGTACGAGCCGTACCCCGAGACGACCACGCGATGGTCGTCATCAGGCACCAGGTCGAACCAGCGACGGCGCGCGAAGAGGTTGGTCGCGTAAGTCATTTGCCGCGAGCCCAAGGTGTCGAGGCGCCCCTGCCACCCACTCGCGGATCTGCCATGTGTACTGGTTTCCGTAGAACTGCCCAGCGGCCCCGCTCAGCAGGGTCCAGTATTCCTGGCGTCGCAGCGTCTGTGGTCCCGTGTAGTCGTGCTCACCCTCGTAGTTCGCCTCGACCATGAAGACGGGCAGGAAATCCTCACGGCGATACTCCTTCAGTACGCGTGCATAGGTCGGCATGTAGGTGTAGGCGGCATCGAGTGAGATCAGGCCCCTCCAATTGGTGTCGTCCAGGGAGCCGCTGTCGGGAGAAGTTCAACTCGATGGTCTGCGGCTGACTCGGATCGGTGGCTTTGATGCCACGCGCGACCGCCAGGACAAGCGCATCGTCGGATGGAGTCCGCCAGGTTTGGAAATCGTTGCCGCTCATCCAGACGAGGTTGGGGAACTTCCTGTAGCGCACTCCGAGGTACCGACCAAAGGCGTACGCCTTCGCCAATCCATTGTCGTGCAGGACGGTCAACCAGCCCCCTGTCTCGATTGGATCGAGTAACACGGCCATCCTCTGCTTGGCCGCGAGGCGAATCATCGCGTCGGCGCGGGCGAAGTAAGCCTCGTTCGGTGTCGACAGATCACCCTCCCGTCTGAACGGACGGATCCCGTCATACGTGCTGCCGTCCGGCCGACCGCCCGTGTAGCCGACGCAGAGGAGGTTTACCCACACAGCGTTGAAGCCCGCGGCCTTGCGGTCGACGAGGAAGTGTTTGGCCTGCTCGACGGAGACGTTGACGAACAGGGCCTGCGGAGAATCGCCGACGATCAAGAATGGGTGGTCGTGGTGATCGACCAGGTACCGGCGGTTGGGGGAGATCGCGAGAGGAAAGGTCGCATCGTGCGCTGCGGTCGATCTGACGGGCGGGGCAGTCTCTACGCCGGCGGGATTTTGGGGCGGCGCCACATCCGGCGACCACGAGGATCCCACCCACGCCCGCCAGCGCAAGGGTAGCTCGCGTCCGCAACCCCATGGGCCTCCGATCAGCGACCGAGATCGGCGCTCGTTCGGGCGGAGCCCTCCATCCGGCAACTCCCATCATCTGGGAGCTCTTGCCTCCAGGTGCATGAGCAAAAACGGACGATTGCCGGCATCCCGGGCTACCTCGGGCCCTAGTCCGGGCGCTGCGTGGGTGTACAGCCATGAGTTGGACATTCGAATCGGGCCGCGGCGGGGTTGACGTTGGGCTCGGCCCAGATCCCCTTTATGCAACGATGCGGCGCGCGACGGACTTCCACGGTCACATTTCCAACTCCCCGTGCTCTTATCGCCTTGCACTACCGGGCTAGCACTGTGAATGCGCTGGAGCAGACCTCAGCCTCACGGGTTGTGGCGGTTCGACTCTCCCAGCCGCACCTCGAACCGCGCTGACACGCGGCTTCGTACTCTTTCCGGCCTTCAGGATCGAGTGCTGGACCGTCTGGCGGTGCCAAACGGGCACCAATTCCCCCGCCCCCGGCCTCGAAGGTTCGAGCGGAGCTGACGGCTCGCACGCGCCGAAGCAGCCGATCAGGACCGGAAGGCGAGACCGATCCCGATCGTTAGATAAATGAGGCGACCTAGTCATGGGTCGGCCCGCCCCCGGGCGAAAAGGAACAAAAGATGCGGACGATTTATCTGAACGCCTTACTGGATGACCGTATGCGCCACCATCGACTGCACCGGAGCGTCGGCTTCGAGTGCACTGGGACGACCGCCGTGGAAAGCAAGCCCTCCGCGACCGTTGTCACCTGCGCGTCATAGGACCAAGGACGGTCTCCGGAACATGGGCGATCAGAGGTTGAGGCCGGGAGACGTAGTCGAGGTGCGAGCACCCGCTGAGATCCTGGCGACGCTGGACAGTGAGGCATCGATTGAGTCGATGCCGTTCATGCCCGAAATGCTGCAGTACGCGGGCAAGCGGTTCACCGTCACGCGTCGCGTCGAGAAGATCTGTGACACGGTGAGCGGTGGCCCCGCGAGGAGCCTCAGGATGCGTGACACGGTTCTCCTCGATGACCTGCGCTGCGACGGGTCGGGCCACGGGGGGTGCCAGGCAGGATGTCGACGTCTACTGGAAGGAAGAGTGGCTTCGCCGCGTCGATCATGGCGCCGAGCGCGAAGGGCGCAATGGGGATGCACTTTCCCAACTCGAGAGAGCTCGTCGCGCGACGCTACTCGAGCGGTGCCGTGAAGTTGACGGGGATCCCAGTGGAGTCGTACCGCTGCCAGGCGACGGAGGCTTTGCGCGCAGCTGAGCCTCTGGGCAAGTATGACCTAGGCCAGTACATTCGCGAACTCACCTCCGGCAACGTCGGGTTGCTGCACTTCCTTCGCGTTGGGGTGCGCGGCCTGAGCTCGGCGATCAGGCGCCGGCTCCGAGTCCTCGGTGACCATCCGCTGCCGTACCAGGGCGTCCGGACTCGGCCCCGGGGTGAGCTCGACCTGAAACCCGGCGACACGGTGGAAGTCCGGCGAGCCGAGGAGATCGCGCCCACCATCGACGAGAGCGGGAGGACCCGCGGACTGGGGTTCGACCGGGAGATGATCCCGTACTGCGGTGGCCGCTATCGCGTCAAGGACCGCGTGGAGCGGATCATCGACGAGCGAACCGGTCAGATGATTGAGATCTCCAGCGACTGCTTGATCCTGGACGGCGTCGTGTGCAGCGGGGAGCACAGTTCGGGGCGTTGGTTCTGCCCGCGGGCGATCTATCCGTATTGGCGGGAAGCGTGGCTTCGCCCGGTCGAGGATGCCGATCCTTCGTCCTCTCGTGAATCGGATGCCGACACGAGCCCATCCTTAGTGCGCTGACCGTGTTCCTTCCGAGTGCCATGAACTCAAAGGCGGCTTCAAATGCATCCAGGCGTCGACGTCACTGTCGGCATTCCCACCCATAACAGATCGCGACTGCTTGCAAGGTCGATTGCGAGTGTCCTCGGGCAGAGCCATCGCCGTTTCGCGTTGGTGGTCTCCGACAACGCATCGGACGATGACACCGCCAGCGTGGTGGCGTCCTTTCGTGATCCCCGACTGGCCTACCGCCCTCTTCAGCGCAAGATCGGTAGGCCCGCGAACTTCAATCGGCTGATCGAGCTTGCGGAAACCGAATTCGTCGTGCTCCTCAGCGACGACGACGAACTTCACCCCGATCACCTGTCCCTCACCGTCGACACGCTCAAGCGTTTTCCAAACGTCGGAGTGGCTCACACCGGGTGCGTGGTAGCCGACGCGCTTGGGAATACCTTGGATCCACACGTCCGTCCCCTCAAGACCGAGCGCTCGATCGAGTTGGAATCGGGAGCACGGTTCATCGAGCGGAGCATGAAGTCGATGGGAACGGTGTGCTTCTCTTCGGCGACCTTCCGCAGGGCGGCTCTGCTCAGCGGCGGAGGCCTGCGGCCGGAGGACGGCGCGGTCGATGACTTCGCGCTGCTGCTGCGAATCGCGACCCAGTGCGACTTCGCCTACCTCAATCGGGCCCTCACCTTCGTCATGGGGCACGCTAAGGCGGCGTCGTCCGCCATCGGCTCGTTTGCGCCTGACGGTTCCGGTTATCGGTGGGCCCGCTCGCTGCCAGGAATGCTCTACGAGCGCAGACTGAGGTTCCTCGCCGAGGCGGATCTTCCTGAAATCGAGACCCGACGGTTGGCCAGGATCGCCGAGAGGACATACCGGCGTGATCGCGTCCGGTACCTCTCGATGCGGGCAAATACGGGAGATCGTTCGCCCGTCGTATTCAGGGCTCTTGGGAATGAGCTGCGGCGCGATCCTCACCTCGGGCTCGATCCCACGACGTGGCGCTTCATCGTCGGACAGCTCGGTGCGCGCCGGCTCCGCGACGGCGTGCGCCGAGTGTTCTAGGCAGCGTGGCCCCGTTGACTCCCTCGGGGGGCGTCGCGGTAGGAGAGGCCCAGCGCAAGCGCCTCCCGAAGCGGCCGACTGACGTCGCGCCGCACGAAATCGAGCGCGCGCTCAAGCGCGGCGCACTTTGGGCACTCGGGTCACAGGTCGCGGTCCAGGCCATCCGTTTCGCTGGCGTCGTCGCCCTCGCCCGTCTGTTGACTCCGAGCGACTACGGCGCCGCGGCCCTGGCGATCACGATCGGGATGTACTCGATGATCCTCGGCGATCTAGGGTACGGAACGGCGCTGGTTCAAGCCCCGAATGCGTCGCAGCGCCGGGCCTCGACTGCATACTGGTGTGCTCTTGGGGCCGGGATGATCGGATCGGGAATCGTGGTGCTTGGCGCCTATCCGGCTGCTCGGCTGCTCGGTGAATCTGAAGTGACCGGCCTCGTGATCGCGGGCGGGCTCACCCTGTTCCTGGTCGCCGCCGGATCGACAAGTAACGCGTTGCTTACGCGATCGATGAGCTTCGGCGTGATCCAGGGCGCGGGCATGATCGCCGCGCTCATCGCGACAGCGTCTGCTGTCGTCGCCGCCGTGCTTGGGGCCGGCGCGTGGGCTCTCGTCCTCCAGCAGGTCGTCCTCGCCGCGGTGACCTCTGCCTGCTTCATCGTGGCGGCACGCTGGCATCCGTCGCTCGAGTTCTCTCGAGCCGCCATGCGCTCTCTGACGAGGTTCGCGGTTCCGTATACCGCGGGGTCGGCTTTCATCGTTTTCCAGGGACTGGTCACCGTGCTGCTCGTCGGAGCCCTCCTCGGGCTTGAGGAGCTTGGGATCTGGAACCTCTCGATGGCGATAGTGGTCGTCCCCATGACCCTCCTCGCTGCGCCGATCTCGCGGGTGGTCTACGCGGCCTTCGCCCGAATGCGTGACGACCAGGAGCGCGTGACCGAAGTGTGGTTGAACGGATTCACGATGCTCGCCGCCGTCTTGCTTCCCGTGCTGTTTTGCCTCATTGCCGTGGCGCCGGACCTGGTCCCCCTCGCATTCGGCCGGCAATGGGTGGCGGCCGTTCCCGTTGTCCAGACCCTGTGTGTGTTGATCATGTCCCGGGCGCTGCAACAGTGGAACGTCGCCGTCTTGGATGCCGCCGGGAGGCCGCAGGTCAACATGCTCCTCACCGGAGCGGTCCTCATCGCTCTGCCACCCAGCATCTTGGTTGGGAAGTGCGTTCGGAATCGAGGGTGTCGCAGTCGCCTACGCCCTCGCGGCACTCATTTTCGGCGAGCTCCCCGCATTTCTGATCACGACACGTCACCTCTCGTTGAAACCGCTCAGCGTGCTTGGACGTATTCGCGGAATCGCGTTCTCGGCTGCCGCGGCATGCATTGCTGTCGTCTTCGCGCGTCAGGCGCTGGAGCATGGCGGGATCTCAAGCGAACCGCGTCTGGCACTCTCGATTGTGGTCGGCGCGGTCACCTACTTCTCGCTGCTGGCGCTCTTCGCGCGAGGCGTGTTACGCCAGCTACTCGGAATGGTCGCTGGTCTTCGGCCGGCGCCAGAGCCCGAGGCTGACTTCGAAGGTGAGCGTGACCCACGACCGGCCTAGCCGGCGAATTGACCAGGGTCGCCGTCAGGGGTGGGAGAGGATCGCTCCGCTCAGCTCGGGTTGAGCTGAGCTCGAATCAGAACTGGGGCGCGAGGAACTCCCCGAAGGCGCAAGGAACGAAGTTAAAGGCGTTAATCGTCGGCCTGCGAACTTCGATGCTGTAACGGATGGAGCGGGTCAGGCGATTTCTGCCGATGCTAGGGCGGAGGCGGTTGAAAGCGCGGGGGCTCGGACCTCGGGCCGAACGCGATAAGGACTCGAGGCGGCTGAGCAGACCGGCGTCGGTGGTCGGGTGGCTTTCGATCAAGGACTCGAGCGCGCTGACAAACAGTTCGCCAGCCTCCGACTGACTCGGCCAAGCGCGAGCCGTCTCGAGGGCTCCTGATTTCAGCGTGTCCAGCAGGTGGCGTTCTTTGAGCAAGGCCGTGAGATGTTCCCCGGCGGCCTTGTAGTCAGGGGCCGGGGCAAGCAAGGCATCGCGCCCGTGTTTGGCGTACTCCGTGATCGCGGTGCTCGGGCCATCAAAGCCCACCACCGTTCCGCCGCAGTGAAACATCTCGAGCGGCGGCAGCCCGAACCCCTCGACCAAGCTGAGCTTGAGCAGAATGTCGCAAGATCGATAGACAGCGGCGGTTTCGGCCGGTGGGAGGCGCGAGAAGACTCGGTTGACACCCGAGATCGCGCCGACGTCTGTAGAGGTAAGAAGCCACGTCTCGTCGGACAACGAGCGTGCCAGTCGAAGGGCTGGAACAGCGTTCTTGCGCCACGAGCTCAGCGGTCCCTCAACGAGGACACGAGCAACACCTCCTCGGGGCGCAATGTCGGGCCCTTCGGGACGAAATACCGACTTGTCGAGACCGTTTGGCACGACGGCAAAGGATCGGTCGTACTCAAGCAGGAACCGGTCTCTCACCCAGTGGGAGACAGTGATCCCCGGAAGTGGGACCCGATAGGCCTCTTGTACCAGGGAGCGTCGCGGGTCGTTGTGACGATAGAAGCGATCCTCCATATCTTGAGCGAGTACCGCGTGCCTGCTTGCACTGAGCTGCGGGAGCAAGAGGGTGTCCTGCCACCACGACGCGATCGCTACGTCGAACATCGTGTCTGAGGCGTGCGCGAGCGAAACGACCCGCAGCCGATCGGTAGAAAACACGTCTATTGCGGGGGGAACGGCTCCCGAGACCACGATGGTGACCTCGTGGCCAGCGGCGGCAGCGCTGCGAGCGTGCGCCAGCACAATAGAGATTCCACCGCCGATCCCGGTGTCGGGAATGAGAAATGCGATCTTCATGTCCCGGGACGGCCGTTCCGGGGCTGGTCGGGCCACGCGCGATCGCGCTCCGAGATGATGCGATCTTCGGCGGCGGGCCATTCGATGCCCAGCGCCGGGTCGTCCCAGCGCACTCCGCGGGCAGCCTCCGGCACGTAGTGGTGAGACATCTGGTAGAGGACCTCGGTGTCGTCCTCGAGGGTCTGGTAGCCCTGCGCGAATCCCTCGGGCACGTAGGCGAGACGCTCGCTGTGCGCGCTCAGCTCGACTCCGAGCCATTCGTTGCGGGTCGCGGAGCCCGGGCGAAGGTCGACCATGACGAGGAAGATCGAGCCGCGCGTGCACCGAACCAGCTTGACCTCGGCGTGCGGCGCGTCGCTGGTAGTGCAGGCCGCGCAGCGTGTGACGTCGCGGACTGTGGATCGTGCTGCTCTGCACGACGCGCATCGGCGCACCATGCTCGGCGAACTCTCGCTCGCAGAACGTTCGAGCCAGGAATCCTCGCTCGTCAGCGTGGCGTTCCACGTCGATCAGATAGGCGCCATCGAGCGGGGCTGGGGTGAAGATCACGGCCGGGCCCGGGGAGCGTCGTCTCTCGTCGATCAGCGCGCGCCGACGGGCAGCCGCCAGCGGAGCTCATCATCGAGTCGGCCCGCCTCCTGAAGCTCTCGGACGCGGTTGATTCGCAGATACCGGGTGCCGGTGAACTGGTCGAAGGTCAAACCGTGGCGAGCGTAGGCGTCGTGGAGCTGCTCGACGCCGCGACTCACCGTCCAGCGCTGCTCGAACTCGGGCAACACCCGGGCGATCTTCGAGCAGTCCACCCGGTAGGAGCGCTTGTCCGGCCCGCCCCCGTCAGCGAAGGAGGCGTGCGCACCGGGAACGATCTCCTCGACGATCTCGGCCAGATCCCGGATGCGGTAGTTCTCGGCGCTTGCGCCCGACGTTGAAGGCCTCGTCGTGGACGAGTTCGCGAGGAGCGCGCAGGACGGCGAGAAACGCGCCGGCGATGTCCTCGACGTGCACGAGTGGGCGCCACGGCGTCCCGTCGCTCTGGATCAGGACCTCCCCAGTCGTGTGGGCATATCCGACGAGGTTGTTGACCACCACGTCGACGCGCAACCGCGGCGAGACACCGTATGCGGTCGCGTTGCGCAGGAAGGTGGGACTGAACGAGTCGTCGGCGAGCCTCGAGATGTCCCTCTCGGCGAGCACCTTGGAGTGGCCATAGGGCGTCACCGGCGCGAATTCGGCGCTCTCGTCGAGCATCTCCTCGCCGGCCTTGCCGTAGAGGCTGCACGACGACGAGAACAGAAAGCGCGTCACCCCGGCCTCCTTGGCCTTCTCGGCAACCCGCACCGAGGCCAGGTGGTTGATCTCGTACGTCGCCTGCGGATTGAGGTCGCCGACAGGGTCGTTGCAGACCGCGGCGAGGTGGATCACCGCGTCGAAGCCGACCAGGTCCTCGCTCTCGATGTCCCGGACGTCCATCTGCAGGCCGTCGGCCTCCGGGGGGTGGGGGCCGAAGGTGCAGGCGGCGAACAGGTCGGAGTCGACTCCGAAGACCTCGTTCCCCGCCTGCTCCAGCGCCGGGACCAGCACCGAGCCGATGTAGCCGTTGTGACCGGTTACGAGTACGCGCAAGGGAACCTCCTGTTGATTTCAGCGATCGAATTGCTGCCGGGAGGCCCAAAGAGTGGCCCACGGACGACCCGGCGGCTCGTGGAAACAACGCTTGCGCTCCTGCGCCACTTGCGCATTCAGCGTTCCCCGCCCACCCGATGAGCCAGCGCCCAGGCGAAAAGCCTGAGGCCGAACGGGAGACCCTGAACGACATACCGCCTGAACAGTCGACGGGGCTCGTGCCAGAGACGGTGCATCCACTCGAGACCGAGGCGTTGCAGGACAACGGGTGCGCGTGGTTGCTCCCCCGCGAGGAAGCTGAGCGATATCCCCACACCCACGAACCAGGTTTGGGGCAGCTCGTACCGGAGCCAGCTGATCAGCTTTTCCTGCTTCGGAAAGCCAAGACCAACCAGGACCAGCGCCGGCCGTGCGCCTCGAACCGCCTCCTTGATCCGTGTCCAGCTCCTCCGGATCGTTTTCGAATCCAAATGGCGGGCAGTAGGAATCGACGCTTCGAAGGCCGGGGTACCGGGCCCGGAGTCGTCCGGCAGCGGCCGCTGCCACGCCGGGATTTCCACCCAGAAGAAAGACCGACACTCCGGCCTGGGCAGCCGCCTGCGGCAGGCTGAATGCGAGATCGGTGCCGTTAACCCGCTCCGGCACAGGTGTGCCGGCCACTCGCGATGCCCAGACGATCGGCACCCCATCGGCAACCCGATGGCTGGCGGCAAGGATCAGCTCTCGGCTCTCGTGATCCTCGGTGAACTGACGCAGGACGTCGAGGTTGACCGGGGTGATCCACCCACCGTTCCGCGCGCGGAGGCCCTCCATGAACGATTCCGATCAGCGTCTGCTGGTCGAGCTGTTGAAAGGGCAGGCCCATGATCGACGCGGTCTCAGGCGCCGAAGGAAACGGGCGTGTGGTCGGTGGCTGACCGCCTCTATCGTCGGCCTCGGCCGTCGGCTCGCGGGTCGTGACAAGGTCTGGCCGCATCTATCTAGTAACGGCGGGGAAGAACGATTCTCGCGCCCGGGATGACGAGCGCGCGCGCCGGAAGCCCTGCCCATTTCCAGCCGTTGATAGCGAGAGTGACCGATCTCGCCGTACCTAATTCGGTGCTGGATCAGAGGACATCAGAGAGCCCACTGCTCGTGGCTGATTCCTCCGACGGTCGAGGGGCCCGGACGATTCGCGCCAAGGCCCCTCTGCGCGTCTCCTTCGCCGGCGGTGGCACCGACGTGACGCCCTTTCCCGAGCGCGAAGGGGGAATGGTTCTCAACGCGACCATCGACCGTTACGCATACGGCACCCTTCAAGAGCGTCAGGACAGCGCGATAACAGTTCACTCCCTGGACCTGAACATTGCTCGCCATTTCGGAGCTGACGACGAGCTCCAGCTGGATGGGGAACTCGACTTGGTGAAGGCTGCCGTCCGGAGGCTTGCCGGAGGACGGCCGGAGCGCGGATTTGACCTTGTTCTCCGGACCTCGGCGCCTCCCGGATCTGGGCTTGGAAGCTCCTCCAGCCTGATGGTGTGCCTGGTTGGAGTGCTCAGCCGGTTTCTCGACCAAGACTTGGACAACCACGAGATGGCCTCCCTCGCCTGGCAGATCGAGCGTCAGGACCTCGGCTTGAGAGGCGGGCTGCAAGATCAGTATGCGAGCGTCTTTGGCGGCTTCAACTTCATTGAATTCGAAGCCGAGCGCACAATCGTCAACCCGCTGCGCATCCCGGAGGATGTGGTTGACGAGCTGGAAGCCAGTCTGCTGCTGTGCTTTACCGGCGAGACACGGGCGAGCGATCGCGTGATCCAGGACCAAACCACCCGCTATGAGGCAGGTGCACCAGAGACCCTGGCGGGCCTGCGTGCACAGAAGAAGCTCGTACCAGAGATGAAAGACGCGCTACTGCGGGGGCATCTGGTTCGGTTTGGAGAGCTGCTTGGCTCCGCCTGGGAGGCCAAACGCCGGATGTCCCCTCAAATTTCCAATGGATTCATCGATTCGGTCTACGAGGCGGCAAAACGGGCTGGAGCAATCGGCGGCAAAGTCACCGGTGCGGGTGGAGGAGGCTTCATTCTCTTCGCTGCCCCGTTCCATCGCCGTCACCTGGTCGCCGAAGCCCTCGCCGAGATCGGAATAGTGGAGGACGGGTTCGCATTCGACCGGCGCGGAATGCGGACCTGGATGCCAAGTGCCCGTTGACGAGATGGAGGAGCTCGTGGGCGGGCGACTCGCTGAGGCGGCAACAGCCGTGGATGCGCTCGCCTCGGACGCGGAGCTGTCGGCACGGATCACGGCCGCCGGCCGGGCGATGGTCAATGCCTACGCCAGCGGTCGCAAGGCCATCTTCATGGGCAACGGCGGAAGCGCGGCCGAGGCCACCCACCTGGCTGGCGAGCTGGTGGGTCGATATTTGGTGGACCGACCCCCCCTGCCCGCGCTGGCGCTTGCCGACAGCAATTCGAGCGTGACGGCTATAGCGAATGACTATTCGTATGAGGTGATTTTCGCGCGGCAAGTCACCGCGTT
Source organism: uncultured Solirubrobacterales bacterium (assembly GCA_963777575.1). Lineage (GTDB taxonomy): Bacteria > Actinomycetota > Thermoleophilia > Solirubrobacterales > 70-9 > DASUPK01. The sequence goes on from CAVZRH010000011.1 coordinate 13,279, forward strand.
TGCGCTTGCGGGCGACGTTGTCGTCGGCCTTTCGACCTCGGGACGCTCGCGCAATGTCGTGCTCGGGCTCGAGGTCGCACGCGAGATCGGCGCCGTGACCATCGGCCTGACCGGTCGCGATGGCGGGGAGGTGGGCACCCATTGCGATCACCTTCTCGCGGTTCCCAGCACCGAGACTCCTCGGATCCAGGAGGCGCACGCCGTCATCGGCCACACGCTGTGCGAGATCGTCGAACGGGCCATGGCCGCAAGATGAAGGGCGTCTGGACCGCCTTCCTGGATCGGGACGGAACCATCAACCAAAAGCCTGCCGTCGGCAGCTATGTGCTCGCACCCGATCAGCTCCGGCTTCTCCCAGGGGCCGGCAGTGCCATCCGGCGTCTCAACCAGGCTGGCTGGCGTGTCGTCGTGGTCACCAACCAACGTGGCATCGCGCGGGGTCTGATCAGCGAGGACGACCTTCGTCGCGTGCACGAGCACCTGCTGGAGCTGCTCGGGGATTGCGGAGCAACGGTCGACGGCATCTATCACTGCCCGCATGCAATTGGCGTATGCGACTGCCGAAAGCCGGGCACTGGCCTGCTCAAGAGAGCGCACGAGGACGACCCTGAGATCACCTTCGAGCGCGCTGTCATGATCGGCGATTCACAGATAGATGTCGACGCCGGCCGCGCCGCCGGGATCAAGACAGTGGCAATCGGATCCGCTTCCGGCGCCTCCCACCAGGTGGCCGATCTCGGCGGGGCGGTCGACTGGGCGTTATCCGCGGCAGTCGGGTGATCCTGACGATCTCGGTCTAAGACCGAGTACCTGCCGTGGCAGGGAGGGGACCTAAGTACTTGTTCTCACCGCCCAACAAACGGTGCGCCGTTCCGCGAACGGTGTTACCTCCGCCGGCGAATCCGAGGTTCTCCTGCATGCGGACCACGGTCCCATCCGGGGACGCCGCCTTCACGGCCGCGACGCTCCCGTCCGGTGACGCATTGTCCGCCGCGATCACCTTGGCGAACCCGGAGTTCACGTCAGCCGCGATCGAGGCAAGGCAATCCCGAAGCCGGGGCAGCGCGTTCCAGACCACGAGGAGGACCGATACGGAGGCTCATCCTGAATCGTGCGTTACCGTACGGGCGCTCGATCGCGAGAGTCTGTCCGGCGACATGACATGTGTTGGATCGTGGCAACGCCGGGGTGATGCAATCCTACTGAACCTCCGGTGACGGCCGGCAGGAGGGAGGTCGCAATGGACGAGAAGGACCCGAACATGAAACGAGCGACACCACCCGGTCCCGGCCGGCGACTGGCTCGGACGGCGCTGCCCAGCTCCGCTCGCGCGCGTCTGAGGAGCCTGGCGCGCCTCCCGGACAGGGTCGCAGCCCTCGAACAGGAGCTGGGCCGGCTCGAGACGCTGCTGCACGAGTCCCGCGACGAGACATGGGCCCGATCGCGGGAGCGCTGGCGCCATGTGTCGCCGGACCCGGATCTCACGTGGGGCCGCCAGCTCACGGGAGATGCGTTCGTCGAAAAGGTCGCTTCGGTTGGGGGGTACGGACCGGACAGGAACATCCTCGAGATCGGCCCCGGCTATGGCCGGCTGCTGTCGTCGTGCTTGGAGCAGGGGCGCGAGTTCCGGTCTTACCTCGGCGTCGATCTGTCCGCTTCGAACGTCGAGCACCTCATCAAGCGCTTCGCGAGCGACCAGCGCATCAGCTTCATCGAGGGTGATGTCGAGACGGTGGAACTTCCCGCCTCCGTCGACACCGTGCTGTCGTCCTTGACCCTCAAACACATGTTCCCGTCCTTCGAACGGGCGCTGACGAACGTGAGCAGCCAGCTGAACCCGGGCGCGGTCGCCATCTTCGACCTGATCGAGGGCGAGCGGCGCTACTTCGAGCCGGACGGTGTGACGTACATCCGGTGGTACACACGGCCCGAGATTCGTGAGATCGTGTCGCAGGCCGGCCTCGAGGTGGAGGCGTTCGACGAGGTGCTTCACGCGCCCGGCTTCACGCGCCTACTCGTCATCGCCCGGGGCGCTTAGACCGACAGAAGTGGTGCGGGGTTGCGGGTTGTACGGACGCCGCAGGAGGTGACACCTGGGAACGAAAGACCCGTTCCGCGAACTTGCGGGCGCTCGCGCGTAGTCGCCGTGAAAGCGCTGCCGCGTCTGCGCCGTTTGTCATCTGGCGTGGACGACATCGCAATCATCACCGTCTCGACCAGCGAGGCCCACTGGCTCAGGCCCTGCCTGAGCACCGTGTTCGCCCACATTGGGGACGTCAGCGCGGACGTCGTCGTGGTGGACAACGAGTCGCGCGACGGGACGGCGGACGTGGTCGAGACGGAGTTTCCCGACGCCCGCGTAGTGCCGTCTCGCAATCACGGCTTCTCGCACGCGAACAACCGCGGGCTCATGACCTGCGACGCCCGTTACGTCCTGTTCCTGAACCCGGACACCGAGATCGTGGAGGGCACCTTCGAGGACCTGGTTCGCGCAATGGACGCCCGCCCGACGGTAGGGCTGATCGGCGTGCGCCAGGTCACTCCGGACGGGCGCATGGACAAGACGATCCGCCGCTTTCCGAATGCGCTGCGCGCGCTCGGTGACTCGTTCGCCTCGGAGCGGCTGCCGCGCCGTCCACGTTGGCTCGGGGAGCGCGAGCTCGATCGATCCGTCTATGACCGCGAGGTCGACTGCGACTGGACGAGCGGCTCGTTCATGCTCGCGCGTCGCGAGGCGATCGAGAGCGCGGGCTTCCTCGACGAGCGCTATTTCATGTACTCCGACGAAACCGACTTCTGCCGGCGGATCAAGGGGGCCGGGTGGGAGATACGGCACCTGCCGTCGATGACGATCATCCACCACGAGGGAAAGGCGGGGATCAAGCCGAGCATCGAGAGCCTCAGCGCCTCCTCGCGCATGCTGTACGCGCGGAAGCACTTCTCTCCCGCTCATCGTCTCCTGTACTTCGGCGCCGTGCTGCTGGGAGCTTCCTTGCGATCGGTCTACGGCGGTTCCGGTGAGCGTGGACGGCGGGTGAAGGCGGCTAACCGCCGGAAGGTCGCCACGCTGCTGGGCCGTGCCCCGGTGCCCTTCGGCCCGCCGAGCCGCTACTCGGTTCGCATCGCCCGCACAGAGCAGCGGTCCGCCGGCCGGCGTGAGCTGCCCGCGCCGGATCTGACCAGATGAAGATCGACGCTCACAGCGTCCTGATCACCGGCGGCGGAGGTCAACTTGGCTCGGATCTCGAGGAGCAGCTCCGCGACCGCTGCCTGGTGTCCGCGCCCAGCCGCGGCGAACTCGACATCACCGACCAAGGGGCGCTGGACGAGGCATTCGAACGGGTCCAGCCTGCAGTCGTCTTCAACTGTGCCGCGTTTCACAACGTCGAGGTCTGCGAGCGCGAGGAAGACCGCTCGTTCGAGGTGAACGCACGAGCGGTCAAGCGCCTCGCGCAGCGCTGCGCAGACACCGGCGCGGGGCTCGTGCACCTGAGCACCAACTACGTCTTTCCGGGTGACCGCGACGCGCCTTATTCCGAGGCGGACCGACCGAGCCCACGCAGCATCTACGCCATTTCCAAGCTGGCCGGAGAGCATGCCGCGCTCGCCTACTGCCCCCGCGCGCTCGTCGTTCGCGGCTCAGGTCTCTATGGCCACCACGGAAGCGCGTCGAAGGGCGGCAACTTCGTGCAGCGCATGATCCACCGCGCGCGAGAGCAGGGTGCGCTGAAGATGGTCGCGGACCAGCGGCTGACGCCCACTTACACGGCCGATCTGGCCGAGGCGATCATCGCCGCGGTGGAGCGGGACGTCTCCGGGCTCCTTCACGTGACCAACTCCGGGTCATGCTCGTGGCACGAGTTCACTCTCGCGATCATGGAGACCGCCGGCATAGACGTTCCAGTGGAACCGGTCCGGACGGATCCGGGCACCGGGCGGCGCCGACCGGCCCTCGAATGGGGTGCTGTCTTCGGAGCGAGCCGGCGAGGCCGGGCTTTCGAGCCTGCGTTCCTGGGACGCGGCTCTCGAGGACTACATGGCAAGCGCCGGCCTCGCCGCTGAACCAAGCGTTCGCTAGCTCGCTACCGCGACCCGCGCTCGTACACGAACGGCAGCTCCCTCTCGATGTCGCGCAGCAGGGGCGCGTTCGCATCGCGTTGCGAGGGCACGAGCTCGACGTCCTTCGGCCAGTCGATCGCGACGTCGGGATCGTTGTAGGCGATCCCGCGCTCGATCGACTCGTCGTAGTAGCCGTCGCACTTGTAGATCACGTCGGCGACGTCGCTGGTGACGCAGAAGCCGTGGGCGAAGCCGATCGGGCAATAGAGATGGTGCAGGTTCTCGTCGTTGAGCCGGAAGGCCTCCCACTCCCCGAAGGTCGGTGAGCCCTTCCTCAGGTCGACAACCACGTCCACCACCTCGCCCCTGGCGCAACGAACGAGCTTGGCCATCCCCTCTCCGACCTGGAAGTGCATGCCGCGCACGATCCCCTTGCTCGAGCGGGAGTGGTTGTCCTGGACGAACTCCTCGGGAATGCCGAGCTCGGCGTACACGTTTCGCCGGTAGCTCTCGTGGAAGAAACCCCGTTCGTCTCCGTGGATCACGGGCTTGACCAGCATGGGTCCTTCGAGTCTCGTCTCCAGTCGCTCCATCTGCCCTCCTTGTCGGTTCCGATCGCTCTAACAACTCGCCGCGCGACGCTGGTCTTGCGCGAGAAACCCCTCGTTCCCGCCGTTGATCTAGTGAACGCAGTAGCACGCCCTACCCCGACTGGCAAGGAGTACTCGAACGCATGATCAGCGCGAACGGCAATGGTGCCTCTCACCGAAGCTTCCGTCAGACCCGCACGAACGGTCTCTCGCCCGCGCCGCCGGAGAGGGGGCGCACCGTGTTGGTCACGGGAGGGGCGGGCTACATCGGCAGCGTCCTACATCGGTCGCCTGCTGGAGCGCGGCTACAACGTGCGCGTGCTCGACCGCCTCTATTGGGGCGAAGGTCCGCTAGAGGACTACAGCGGGCGCATCGAGCTCGAGGTGGCCGATGTGCGGGAGATCCCGTCGTCGGCGCTCGACGGCGTGGATGGGGTGATCCACTTGGCAGGGCTCTCGAACGACCCCACCGCCGAGTACGACCCGGAGGCGAACTGGCAGATGAACGCCGTCGCCACGGAGACGCTCGGGAACGCCTGTGTGGAGCGCGGCATCGAGCGGATCGTGTTCGCCTCCTCCTGCTCTCTGTACGACGGGCTGCCCCCGGGGATGCACGACGAGAGCGCCACCATCGCGCCGAGCGGCGCGTACGCAACCTCCAAGCGCTACGGCGAGGAGGCGCTGATCGACCTCATCGATAGGGGCCTGTGCCCGGTGATTCTCCGCAACGGGACGGTCTACGGCCACAGCCATCGCATGCGCTACGACCTCGTCGTGAACACATTCGTCAAGGACGCTCTACTCGAGGAGCGGCTTCTGCTCCACGGGGGCGGTTGGATGTGGCGGCCGCTCGTGGACGTGCGCGATGTCTCCGACGCGATGATCGCCGCCCTCGAGGCGCCGGACGAGCTGGTGCGCGGCGAGGTCTTCAACGTCCTGCACTCGAACTATCAGATCCGCGAGCTGGCGATGCTCGTGGCCGGCTCCGTGCAGCTTCTGGGGCGCACCGTGCGCCTGGAGGAGGTGGCGGCCCCGCCTCTGACTCGCGATTACGAGTGCTCGAACGCCAAGCTCTCCTCCACCCTGGGGTTCATCCCGACGCGGTCGGTGGTGATGGCGATCACCGACCTGCTGGACTCGATCGACGGGACGGACCGCACCATGCTCACCGACCCGCGCCACTACAACATCCGCTGGCTCGAGCTGATGCACGAGGTGACGCCCCGGGTCGAGAAGTTCGGCTCGGTCCTCTGACGCCGGCGTGAGCGCCCATCTGCGTGAAGCGACAGAAGATTCCGGGCCGTCGATTCGTTCATCGGGCGAGGTCAGATCGAATGAATTTCGAATGAATATCGCCGTCACCCCGCCGCACCTCGGCCGTCAGCTCCGCGTTTTCTTACTCGGTGCACACGACGTATGGCCTTTCCGTGATCTCGCCGACCGCAACTCTGAGCCGGGCGCGTTGGCTCGGAGAGCACCGGACAGCGGGCAGTGATTGCGGTGGAGCCGCTGGGCTCGGTGGTGATTCCGGCGCACGATGAGGCTGCCGTCATCGGGCGCTGTCTTGACGCGCTGTTCACCGGCTTCCTGGAGGGTGAGCTGGACGTCGTCGTCGTCTGTAACGGCTGCTCGGACGAGACCGCGGCGCTGGCCCGGTCATCACGTCACCCAGTCAGGGTGGCGAAGTTGCGGTCTGCCTCCAAGCCCGCCGCGCTGCGGTGGGGAGACGCGGCGGCGAGGGAATTCCCGCGGTTGTACCTAGATGCCGACGTAGTGTTGCCTGGGTCCGCAGCCCGCGTCGTGCTGGAACGTCTGCGGTCCGGGGCGCTCGCCGCCCGACCGCCGATCCGATACGAGGCGAGCGGCGCGTCTGCGCCGGTGCGCAGCTACTATCGCGCTCGGTCGCAGGTTCCGGCCGTCTTGGGTTCGCTCTGGGGTGCAGGCGTGTATGGGCTCTCTGCAACCGGCCGGAGCCGCTTCGGCGCCTTCCCGGACGTGGTAGCCGACGACCTCTGGGTCGACCGGCTGTTCGACGAGGGCGAGGTGGAGATCGTCGATAGTGCGCCGGTCGTGGTCTCGGTGCCGCGCCGCAGTCGCGATCTTCTGCGGGTCCTCCGTCGTACCTATCGGGGTAAGAGGGAGATGGCGTTCGCGCCCGATCTGCGGGACAGCGCACCTGAGACCGTGGTGTCCACTCTTCGAGACCTGGGACGCGTTGCCATGGTCGGCCCGGCTGCGGCGCGTCGACGCGGCGACGTACGCCGCCTTCGCAGCAGGGGCGCGGCTCGCACTGGCTCTTCCTCACAGGGGCGGTGCCACGCTTGCCGGTGAGCGGTGGGAGCGGGACTACAGCTCGAGGGCGGCCTGAGATGGCCAGCCGCCATCTCTCGACGCCGCCGGCGACGCTCGACCTGGTCCGGTCGATGTCGTCGCGCTCGCGCGCGGTGCTCTTCCTGCAGGTCTTCGCGGTGACGCTGTTCGTGATTCCTTCGGACACGGTGATCAAGGCGATCGGCGCCGGCGGCTACCCCGCCGGCCTGATCGGGATGTTCGCGTTCGCTGCCTTCCTGACCGTGACCCTGCTCGGTCTCCACAACCCGCTGCGGCAGCGACATCCGATACGTGCCGTGCTCTGCCTGCTCTGGCTGTCCGTCCTCGCCTCCTACGTGCTGATGGATCGGAACGCGCTGACCGTGCCCGAGCTGGCGAGCGCCGACCGTCTGCTGATGCAGCTGGCGGTGATCACCGGAGTGGCGCTGATCGCCGCCGACTTCCTCGGCTCGCTGAGCGACGTGCGCAGGGTCTTGAGGGTGCTCTGCTGGGGTGGCGCGTTCTGCGGGGTGGTGGCTGCGCTTCAGTTCTGGATCAGCCTGGACCTCTCGCTGTACCTGCGCGAGCTGCCGGGGTTCTCGCTCAACGTCGATGACGTCGGAATCGTGACCCGGGGGGCACTGAACCGGGTCAGCGGGACCGCCATCTACCCGATCGAGCTCGGAGTCGTGGCGGGGATGCTGCTGCCACTCGCGGTCTACCTCGCGATCTACGACACGAAGCGGAGTGCCCGGCGCCGGTGGGCGCCGGTGGGGCTGATCGCGCTCGCGATCCCGGCGTCGGTCTCCCGCTCGGCGGTCCTCTCGGTCGCCGTGGCGCTGGGGGTGCTGGTGGTGCTGATGCCGGCGCCACAGCGGCTGGTCTCAATTTGGCTTTGCCGTTCGCCCTGGCAGCCGTCTTCATGACGGCCCCTGGCCTGATCGGCACCCTCGCAGCCTTCTTCGGGGCCGGCACCGGCGACTCGTCGGTGGCCTATCGGGTCAGCGACTATCCGCTGGTCGAGCGGTTCCTGGAGCAGGCGCCCTGGTTCGGCCGCGGCGGCGGGACGTACATCCCGGACACCGGCCTGCAACATCCTCGACAACCAGTTCCTGAAGACGGCAATCGAACTGGGATTGGTCGGGGTCGTCGCTTTGACCGCTTTCTTCCTGGTGCCGGCGATCTCCGCTCTGGTCGCGAGGCGACGGAGCAGCGACCCTGAGCTCCGGCTCCTGTGCGCGGCGCTGGCCGGTGCCGCGCTGGCCGCAACCGCGTGCTCGTTCACCTTCGATTCGCTGTCGTATCCGATGTTCACCGGGCTCTACGCGCTCGTCATCGGGCTGATCGGTGCCGTGTGGCGACTCGCGGCCGCCGAGGCGCCGGCACGCGGTCCGTGCCGAAAGTTCCCCTGCGCCCGAGTCCGATTACCACCCGAACACTACTGCCGGCGGGAGGCTGACCATGGACCTACTGCTCATCTGCGCGGAAGATCTGGCGTTACCGGCTCGTCACGTTGCCGGTCATCGCCCTCACCCTGCTCGGGGCGTTCTACGTCATCGCCGTCAAGGCCCCGGAATACAAGGTCTCGTCCAGCTACGTCCTGATCAATCCTCCGCCTCCGCCGACGCCGGACGAGATCGCCCGCAACCCGACGCTGGGACGCATCAATCCGAACAACCCATACACCCGCTTCTCGGACCAGTCGGTGATCGTCAGCCTGTTGTCCAGCAGCCTGAGCAGCGATACGGCGCGCCAGGAATTGGTGAAAGCGGGCGCGGATCCCCGTTACACGGTGTCGCCCGACCTGCAGCTCGGGTACTCGAGCCTCGGTCGTGGAGATCACCGGAGTGGGCTCCACGCCGCAAGGCGCCGTGCACACCGCCGAGCTGGTGGGCGCGGCGCTCACTCGCGAGCTCGACCGCATGCAGGCGTCTCAGGGCGTCGACCCCCACTACATGATCAAGACGCAACCGGTCGTGGCCCCCGATAGCCCGAAGCTGCAGGTGATCAAGCAAGCTTCGTCCGCTCGTCGGCGTGCTCGCGATCGGCGCGATCCTGCTGCTGCTGGTCGTCTCGGCGGCCGAGGCGCTGGACACCCTGCGGGCCGAGCGGAGGCAGCGCGACCTGCCCGAGACAGACGACAAGGGAGATTCGGCCGAGGGCGCGCGAACCGCGCACAACGGAGGCGCGCCCGGGGCGGGCCGAAGACACGACGTGCGCACGACGAAAGAACTCGCCACGGCAGAAGCAGGGCGCCGCCGCCGCTAGCGCAGCCAAGCCGTGAGCGGCAGCCGACCTCGGAGACCGGGGCATCAGCGTGGGCTGCTACCGCTGAAGGTGACGGCTGCTCCACGGTGGAGACTCGGCGCGTCTCGACCTGCTGATCAGCTCGCTCGGGCACCACGCCGCACCCGGACTGCTCGATGAGCCGCTGCATAGTCGATGTCAACGGAGCTCGTGTCTGCCTCGGAGATGACGCCGATGCCCGCACGCCGAGATCGTCAGGGAGCGCATCGCGGACGTGCCGAGATCCATGACCGCGATCAAGTGCCGTGCCGGTCACCGGGTTCCGAGGCGATGGCCTCGCTTCGGCCGGTTCCGTGGCCGCCGGGGGCCCGCCCCCGGGCGATACGCCGGCGGCCGTAGGCGGCGGCCAGCCAAGGAGCAAAACGGCCATCGCCGCGATCACGACCGGAAGAGGTGATTCGACGACGAGGGCGCAGGTGCCCACCTCCACGACCGCCGCTGCGGGGTAGATCGACAGGGGTGACCGTGGCCTGACGCGGGCTGGCACACTTCGGCCCGCGAGGGACGCGGTAGATGTGGATCGCGTTTCCGTCGGCGAAATGGTCTCTGAAGGACCCGTGGCGGACCGGAACGGTGCGGTTCTCGCCCACCACCGCGGCGTTGGGTCGCCGACGCACGGCAGCGAGAACCTCCCATTCACGGACGATCCCGCCGAGCCGGCGAACACGTACAGGTTGCCTGACCTTCGCCTTCTTGCACTTCTTCCCCTCTTGACTTGCATCCTCTTGCCCGGCGGCCTTCTTGCCCTTCGCCTTCTTGCATTTCTTCTTTGACTTGCATCTCTTCCCGGCGGCCTTCTTGCCCGTCGCCCACTTCACCATCGCGGTCGTCCCGGCTCCCTGGGACCAGCCGGAGCTGACCGTCGGAGAGTTGAGCACCGGGGCGAGTTGCGTGATCTGCGAGTTGGTCCGTGGTCAGTTCGGCCTGGATCGCCGCGTAGCAGGCCGTGTCGCGGAGGATGTGCTGCGTCTGGCACGGCCCGCCGAAGGAGTGGTTGAAGTAGACGATCCCACGAGCGCCAGCGATGATCGACTGCCAGACCGCCGCCCGCATCTCAGCAGGTGTGATCGCCGTCCGCCCTCAGCCGCAGTCTGGGTGAACGGCCAGCCGACCTCGACGAACGCCCAGATGGGCTGGCGCTTGCCGTCCATGGCGTCGAGCTGGCGCACGCGGTCGATCTGCGTAGCCGTAGTTGGCCGCGCGGCGGATCTGCGGAGTAGCTGATGGTCGCGACCAGGCCTCCGGAAGCCAGTCCGGTGCCTCCATCGTCGGCACCTGCTAGGGGTCGGTGAACCAGTAGACGTCCGCCGAGACGACTTGCTGGAACTGGTTGACGAAGCGAGCCGCCTCGGCGTCGGTGTCCCAGAACAGGACGCCCTTGCCGTAGTTGGCGTAGCGAATCCGCCCGTCGTTCGGAGCCGCGTGCAGCGTCCTGCTGCATCTCCGTAGAATCCCTCGCGGGGCCGAGCGTCATGTCCACCTCGTCGCCGAGCAGGTAGCCCGCGTTGGCCGAGGCGGTGCCGATCCCGAGCGCTGTACCAGTCCGAAGCGAACAGCGCCTTCATCTCGTTGGCCGCGAGGCTCAGACTCACGGTCGGAGCCGCGTCGGCAGTGCCAGACGTAGAGGTTGTAGCCCAGCCGCCTTGTCCTGGTCGATATGCGCCTGAGTGTGACCGTACGCTCCCCAGACGCCGATCGGGAAGTACGACCGGCTCGCCGGGAGTCCATGCGAGAACCTCGCGTAGTAGTTCGCGCCGCCGTCCACCGGCACAAGTGCCGGAGCCCTTGCCGGGCGCGCGGTCGGAGGCGTGAGCCGCCGACGCCGTCGCCGCGATCATCAGGAGCAGGGCGACGCACGCGGATCGTCCGGGGAGTCAGGGATCCGGCTTCGGATCAGGTAACGACCTTAGCCCTGGGCGTGCTCTTGGATCAGCGCGATCGCCTCCTTGCGATCACGAACGCCGAGTTTGCGCACGACTTCCGAACTGTGGCGGCGAACCGTCACCGGAGAGAGGTAGAGGCGATCGGCGATGTTGCGCCCGCTGAGCCCGTCGCACATCAGCGCAAGGATCTCCCATTCGCGCCTGGTCAAGTCGGCTCGGCCGCGCCTGCCGGCGAGAACGCGCTGCCGGCCCAGCGTCTGCATGTTTCTGACAAGCTCGGCCACCAGGAAACGGGGAATCGCCGCCTCGCCTGCGAGCACACCGCGTAAGGCGGGGGCGAGTCGGTCGGGGTCCATGCTCTTGACCAGGTATCCGGAGGCACCCGCACGGATCGCATCGAGCATGTCGACGCGGTTCACTGAGCCCGTCAGCACCACGACCAACGTCTCGGGAACCAGTCGCGAGACTTCGCGGACGACCCGAATCCCGCCACCCGGCGTGTGGAGGTCCACCAGGCAAAGCCGAGGTCGCTCACGCACGATTATCTCGATCGCGCTCTCGGCGTCCGCGGCTTCGGCCCTCACCTCGAAACCGTCTCGCTCGAGCAGACGACGCACCTCGGTGCGCGTCACCGGTTCGTCATCCACCAAGATGATGGCGGGCCCGTGCGTCAGCCACGCTCAGCCCGCGGATGATCTGCCCGCAGCCATCGATAAATCAACGACTGAAGCTCATCCAAGCTTCCACCCCATAGCGCTCCCTCACCTCTCACTGGCGCAGTTTCCTCAGGCGCGACGCGGAAGTCAATCCCACAATTAGGTCAGTGGAGGTACCTGATCCTCGTCCTCGCCGGGCACCAAGTCGATGCTAGCCCAGCGACCCCGGCCCTGTCACCCCCGCGCCGGAGAAGTAATAGACGGGGACGTGCCGGCTGGGCCGGTCCTCGCCTAGCTCCTCCACCTCGGCGAACGTGACGCTGCCGCAGATCACCAAACCGGGCGGCGGCTCGACGATGACACGGGAAGCCGGAGCGAACAACTCCGGTGGTCCGGCGGCACAGGCACAGGGCGCCCTGTCGCCGGGGCGGCCCGGCGCAGCAGGAGCTCGGGTCGTTCCGCCAGTGCCTGAGTGAGCATGGTGTCTCGCTCACCCTCCTGAGGGCAGCAGGTTAAGGCTTGCAGGCCCAGCCGCAGCGGCACGCGCACAGCGACCAGCCGCGGTGCCGCCTCGGAACTCGGCGAACGTCATGCGGCGGGCCGGAGATGGGATCGCCCGCAGGCCGGATCAGTCAGCGCCTGAAGAGCTGACGAACTTCAGCGGCCGTGGATCAGCTGCTTGGCGACTTCGGGGCCGATCGTCGCGCACGTGCCGTCGCGCGGCACTGAGCGGGAGAGGTCCCGCAGCCACTCGCGGGGGAGCCCGAAGGTGACAGGGCCGAGGTGAGATCCCGTTCTCGATCAATCCCCGGAAGTGGGTCATGCCGCCGGTTGGCGGAAGGGCACCTGTGCCCCAGGGAAGTAGTGGACGCGCACCGGCTCACCCCGCTCGTTGTCGCCGACGAAGATGAAATCCACCGGTTGCCAGATGGCGGTGTTGATGTACTTCCTCATCCCCTCGTTCTGAAGCTCGAAGGCGACGCCGACGGCGCGAGTGTCCTCGCCGCCGGTGAAGCGCCGCTCGAGCAGATCGCGATTGTGCATCGTGAGCTGCGTGGCAACGTGGGTGTTGCGGTGGGCCCTGGAGACGAAGGTCCGGAAGTACCAGAGGTCCAGCCCGACCTGTGCGCTTCGTTCCACATAGGCGGTCGACAGGGCGATCACGCCCTCGTCGCGCTCGATCACCAGATTGAGGGTCTGATGCACGCGACGCTGGGCGTCCGCCTCGGGCACCGCGCCCTCGCGCGCCCACAGCTCGAGAATCGCGTTCGCGACCGTGGAATCGCCGGTGTAGGGCTCCACCCGGTAGCGCTCGTCGATCGACCAGTCAGTCGCCACGGACTGGTCGACGCTCAGCGAGTTCGGCAGCCCGGGCTCCGCCGGGGCATTCCAGAACCAGCGGAGACGCACCTGGCGGCCATCGGCCAGCTGCCCGGCGTAGATCAGGTCCTCTTCCGGCCAGAGCGCCTCCGGCCGCCGCGCCGCCTCCGCGGCGTCCAGCGGGACGCAGACCCCGAGAGGACCGCCCCGAGCGACATCGAACTCCCGCTCGAGTGCGTCGAAGGCCGCGGTGAACATCTCGGTCCAGAGATCTTCCGGGACGCCGGCCAGGAACGCCTGGTAGACCCACATCGGCCTGGCCGGAGGCCGAGGCATCGCCTCGCGGACGGCGTTCACACCGACGATCTCGCCAGCATCGTCAAGCGCGACGCAGACCACATCGGGGAGGCGCTCGCGTGCTGCGTCCTCCGAAAGCATGCCGTGCTCCGCCCAGAAGGAGAGGACCTGTTGGGAGCGCGCGTCGTCGAGCGCGCCGCGCACGACCTCGATCTCTTCCCGGCCGCCCGACATCGGCCGCGATGCTACTCAAGGACTGGTGCCGGAGAGCGGGTACGCTCCCGCGCTCGGTGGGACGCATTCGACAGGCGCCGGTTCGAGTGGTCGCCGCGGCGGCCATTGCCGCCTGCGTTGTCACCACCGCCGGCTGCGGCGGGGGCGGTGACGACAAGGCGTCCGGCACGACCACCGCGAGCCCAGATCCCCACGGTGACCACCACGGGCTCGGGAGAGTCCCGCCCGCCCGGAAACGGTTCTTCGTCGACGACCCGTACGACGCCGGGCAACCAACCTCCTGCGCCCGGAAACCTTCCCCAAGGCGCCCAGCCGACCCAGCAGGCCCTTGCCCAGTTTCGGGACTGCCTCAGCCAGCATGGCGTCTCACCCCAGTTCCTCAACCCGGGAGGCGCCTTGCGGGCGCGGCAGCACAACCCGGAGGAGTTTCGCGCCCAGGTCGAGAAGGCATTCGCCTGCATCCCCGAACTGCCACCGCAGCTGCGAGCGGCCGCCGAGCGCTTCAAGCGCCGCTTCGAGCAGAGCAGATCGCTAGCGGTCAGGCCTGAAGATCTGAGCGAACTGCAGCGGCTGGTGAATCAGCTGCTTGGCGACCTTGCGGCCGATCGTCGGGTAGGTCCCATCGCGCGGCACTGACCTCCAGAGGTCGCGCAACCACTCGCGGCTGAGGTCGAATCGGACAAGTCCAGAGGTCAGGTCGACCAGGTCGGCGCGGCGGATCAGCTCGACCTCCGCGCCGCGACCCCACTGAGAGCGGAGCTCGTGGTGGCGCTCGATCGCGTCGAAACAGAGTCGGATGCGGTCCTGATCCCAGCCCTGCTTGCCGAGCAGCTCGGCCGTGAACTCGGCGCCCTCGCGGACGTAGACGCCGCCGTGCGAGGCCTCGTCATAGAGGCCGATGTCGTGGAGGAGACCCGCGATCAGCAGCAGCTCGCGGTCGACCGTCGCGTCCCGCGCGGTCGCGAGGCGATCGGCGATCAGGAAGACACGAAGCCCATGGCGCTCCATCGGGCCGCCGCTCTCGCCGGTGATCTCGCGCAGCCTGGCGAGCGCGGCGCTCTCCGCCTCGGTGCGCGCCAGGTCCTCAGCGGCGGTCACGAGCGCTTGCCGCGGCGCAAGCCGAGCATCCGCGGGCCGGTTGCGGCCGTCACGCGCATCAGGGCGCCGACAGGTGCTCCGGCGAGCCGCAGTGCGGCGGCCGTACCCGCGCCGGAGCGCCGGCGCGCGAGCTTCGGTCCCGTCTGGCTCAGGAAGGCCGCAACGGCGGGAAACGGGCGAAAGAGCACGGTGATCTCCTTGATCCTGCCCTGTTCGTCGAAGCGGAGGAGATCCACGCCCTCGAGTTGCTCGCCCTTGATCTCCGCGGTGAAGTGAAGGATGTGTGGGTCCCCGGGGATCTCGTCGAGGTAGGTGAGCGGCCAGAGCGCGTCCAGCAGGACGGCGAACAGGTCGGTCGCCTCATCGATTCCCGTGAACGGCACCTCGAAGATCGGCGACCGGAGGACGACGTCCGGCGCGAGCGCGGCGACAACCGCATCGAGGTCTCGCGCCTCGAATGCAGCCCGCAGCGGCGTGGGAGTGACCGGCTCCGCCACCGGCAGAGCCTAGCGACGCCTTCGCCGAGTCGGCCTAGGCGTTCTCGGCGCCGAGCCGCGCCCGCACCGCCGAGACGGAAGACACGACATCGTCCGAGAGGCGGTCAAGGAAGCCGGCGAGCGAAGGCTGAAGCTCCAGGGCCCGGCGGACGAGATTGAGCCCGACTTCGAGGTCGTCGGTCGCGGCACCCAGCCCGAGCCAGAGGAGCAGCTGCGGATTTTCCTCCGACAGGCTGACCGCCTCCATTCCCGCCGCCATAGCTCCCTCGGCGTCTCCGGCTGCAGCGCGCTCCTCGGCGACATCGGACAGCGCGAAGGCCCGGTGAATGCGAAGGGCGCGGGAGAGTTCGGTCAGAGGATCTTCATGGTTGTCGACCCGCAGGTCGACGCTCTCCCGCCAAGGCTCACCCTCCGACGGGACCACCAAGAGGGCGGCCGATATTCGACCGCGGGCGTCGCCGCCGGCGGCCTCGCCCGCCTGCAGGGAGGCGAGCAGGCGGAGCGCGAGTTCACCCTCCGCGGTCTCGAACGCAGCGGCCATCGTCTCGGGCACGCCCTCGGAGGCCATCATGTTCGCCTGGCAGCGGCACTCGTCCCCGGTCGCCTCCTCGGCATATGGGACACAGCCGTCGCCGGTGAACCCGGCCGACTCGCCGTCCGCGGTCATCACGCCGAGCTGGCGTGTCGCCGGCTTCGAATCGGACCCGATCAGCCGCTCGACGGCCTCGGCCGCGGAGGCGCCATCGCGCAGCATCTCGAGGCCGCGCGGCCCGAAGGAGATCTCAACGAACGACTGCGTCGCGACCGCGCCGACCCCCGGCTCAGCGAAGGGGACGATGGCGCCCACCGCCGGCCAGGCGGTGAAGACCGCCACGCCGAGCTCGCCGGTGTCGGAGTCACGGGCGACGATCGACGCTGTCATGGCTTCATTAAACGGGTTGCGCCTCGGCTTCGCCTGCGGCGCACCCTCGCATCTACCGCCGCAGCTCGGTGCCGTCGTAGAGCTTCTTGACGACCACGCCGCCGGGCGGAGCGGCCTCGACGCAGAGGTTGCAGAGGACGCACTCATCGAGGTTCTCGCGGTTGATCGCGACCGAGCCGTCACTCTCCCTGACATCGAAGATGTCGACGGGACAGACCTCCTCGAGCTTCGCGGCGAGCTCGCCGTCGTCCCGGATCTCGTCGGAGACCTCGACGTCGATGAAAATGCCCTGCAGGTCCTGGGTTTCCGCCATCAGACCGTCGCTCCCAGCTTCTCCTTGACAGCTCCGGGAATCTCGTCGATCCGCTCGACCACCGGGATCCCGGCCGACTCGAGCCGTGCGATCTTCTGGGTGGCGGAGTCCTCGGCGCCCTCGACGATCGTGCCGGCGTGGCCGAAGCTCATGCCCTTCATCTCCTCGTCGTCCATGAACTTGCCGGCCATGAAGGCGACGATCGGAAGGCGGGAATCGTTCTCTTCGCGCCAGTCGACGAGCTCGGCCTCCATTCGGCCGCCCGGCTCCGTGTAGATCACGATCGCCTTGGTTTGCTCATCCGCCTCGAAGAGCGGCATCAGCTCGGCGTAGGTGGAGCCGATGATCGCGTCCCCGCCGATCGAGACGGCGGTGGAGACCCCGAGGCCGGCGGCGGTCAGCGTGGATGAGATCTCCGTGGTCATGCCACCCGAGCGCGACATGACGCCGATCGAACCGGGCTCGTAGGCCTTGGCCGCATCCTTGGCCGGCCCGCCGATGCCGCCCATCTTGGCGACGCCTGGAACGATGGTTCCCAGGCAGTTGGGACCGATGATCCGGGCACCGCGCAGGCTGGCGAGCTCGACCATCTGCGCGACGTCGCGTCGCGGGATGCGCTCGGTGACGATGACGATCAGCTTGATGCCGTTCTCGATCGCCTCGAAGACGGCGTCCTTGGTGAAGGCGGGGGGGACGGTCACGACCGAGCCGTCGATCGGCCCGCCGTGGTCCGCGACGGCCTGCTGGACGGTGTCGAAGACGGGGACGCCGTGCACGTCACGGCCCTTGCGGCCCGGGGTGACGCCACCGACGACCTTGGAGCCGTAGTCGAGGCACTCCTTGGTCAGGTTGACCGCCTCTCGGCCGGTGATCCCCTGGACGATGAAGGTGAAGTCCTCCGTCAGCAGGATCGACATCAGGCGGCCGCCCCCTGCACCTTCTCGACGGCCTCTCCGGCGGCCTCCCACATCGTGGTGGAGCGGTCCTTGAACTCGACGCCGTACTTGTTGAGGATCTTCGCGCCCTCCTCCTCCCAGGCACCGGGGATGCGGAAGACGGTGATCGTCTCGGCCGGGTCCTTGCCGAGCTCGAGGCACGCCTTGATCACGCCGCGGGCGACGATGTCGACGCGGGTGTTGGAGACGATCGACATCATCACCGCGATCTTCTCGACGCCGTCCTTCTTCAGGACCTCCTTTGCGAGGCCGCAGGACTTGGCTACGGAGGGGTTGCCTCCGATCTCCGCGTAGTTCGCTGGCCTGCCGCCCTGGCTCCGAACGGCGTCGGTGAGGGTGAGCGAGCCGCCGCCCGCGCCGATCACCAGGCCGAGGTTGCCCTCGAAGCCGTGGTCCTTCCCCTGGATCACGCCGCGGTGGTCGGCCTCGTCGATCGCCTTCACGTTGCGCTCGAACTCCGAGGGCTCGTAGAGCTCGCGCGGCTCCTCGAGCTCGACGCCGAGCTCCGCCAGCACCTTCCGATGGCGACCGACGGCCTCGTCCTCCATCTCCATGTGCGCGTCGAGCGCGACGAAGGATCCGTCGGAGAGGCGCGCGAGCGGGTTGATCTCGGCCAGAGTCATGTCGTAGTCGCGCTGCAGTTGCGCCAGGCGGGCCAGCACCGGCGTTGCCCGGGTGAGCTCGCGGCCCGTCATGCCGACGGAGGCGACGACCTCCTTGGCGCGGAAGTCCGGGATGGGGTGGAGGTTGGAGAGGTGGCCGCGCCCGACGTGGTCGGGATGGTTCTCCGCCACCTCCTCGATGTCGATCCCGCCCATGTCTGAGAAGAGCATCATCGGGCGCTTGGCGCGCCCGTCCCAGAGGACCGCGGCGTAGTACTCCTGCTCGACCTCCGCCTTGGGGTCGACCAGCACGCCGACCGGCATGTGGCCGTTGATCTCGAGCTCGAGGATCTCCTTCGCGTGGGCCTCGGCCTCCTCCGGCGTGTCCGCGAATTTGACGCCGCCCGCCTTCATCCGCCCGCCCGTCAGGACCTGGGACTTGATCACCGTCGGCCCGCCGATCCGCTCGGCGGCCTCGCGAGCTTCAGCCGCGGTCGTGCAGAAGCCGTACTCGGTGACCGGGATCCCGGCCCGCTCGACTATCCGGCGGCTTTCGAACTCGTAGAAGCGCATGGCGATCGCCCGGGGGCGGGCGGGAACCCTACAAAGCCGCCGTCTCGGACGGCGCGCTAGGGCCTGGACGCAGCCTAGGCGCGCTCGGCGGCAGGGACGCCTTCGGGCACGCCCTCGGCTCGCTGCGGCCGCAGCAGCACGACCGCGGCAATCGCGCCGACCAGGCAGAACACCGCGCCGACGCCGAACTGGAGGGCGAAGCCGTCGGTGAGCGCCTTGGCGGCGGAGGTGCCGGTGCCGATCTCCGCGTCGGTGTGGTGGGCGGCGAGCGTGCTGAGAACGGCGAGCCCGAGGGCGGCGCCGATGAAGCGGGATGTGTTGAGTACGCCTGAGGCCAGTCCGCTGACCGCCCGTGGGACCCCTTCGACCGCGACGATGGTGGCGGGGACCAGCGCGAGCCCGAGTCCGAAGGCGCCGAACAGCCCACCGGGGAGCACGTTCGCCAGGTAGCTGCCGTCCGGGTGGACGCCGATCAGGAGCGCCTCGCCGGCGGTGGCCGAGAGCATCCCGGCCGCAAGCACCATCCGCGCCCCGAACCGGCGGGCGAGGCGGGGAGCGAGCGTGGCGCCGATGCCGACCGCGAGGGTCATGGGCACAAAGGCGAGCCCGGTCTCCAGCGCTGTGTAGCCGAGTGTGCCCTGCATATAGAGGGACTGGAAGAACCAGAAGCCGAAGATCGCGCCGTAGAGGAGGAAGATCACGAGGTTGGCGGCCCGGAGATTGCGAAGCCCGAAGACGCTCAGGGGCATGAGGGGTACGCGCTGCGGGTCCCGCGTCAGCCTCGCCTCGTAGATACCGAAGGCCGCCAGGAGGGCCACTCCCGCCGCGACCGGCCCGAGCACGCCGAGGGTGCCCCAGCCGAGTCGGTCCGTGGTGACGATCCCATAGGTGAGGGCGGTCATTCCGGCGGTGACCAGCACGGCGCCCGGCAGATCGAAATGGCGGTTCTCGGATTCGCTGCGTCCCTCGGGGATCAGGCGGGCGCTGAAGAGGACGATGGCGAGTCCGATCGGGACGTTGATGAGGAAGATCGCCGGCCAGCTGAACGCCTCGGTGAGGACGCCGCCGAGCAGAACGCCCGAGGTCGCCCCGATCGCCCCGACGGCGCCCCAGGCGCCCAGGGCGCGATTCCGCGGCGCTCCCTCGTCGAATGAGGTGGTGATGATCGCCAGGGTGGCGGGGGAGAGGAGCGCGCCGCCGATTCCCTGCAGGGCGCGAGCGGCGACGAGCGCGCCCGAGCTGGGCGCGATCGCACAGAGGAGGGAGGCGCCGGAGAAGAGGAGCGTCCCGGCGTAGAACATGCGCCTGCGGCCGAAGAGGTCAGCCGCGCGTCCGCCGAGCAACAGGAAGCCGGCGAAGGTGAGTGTGTAGCCGTTCAGGACCCACTGGAGCCCGTTGGTGGAGAAGCCCAGTGCGTCCTTGATCGACGGCAGCGCCACGTTCACGATCGAGACGTCGAGGACGACCATGAACTGGCCGAGACAGACGACCGCGAGCAACGCATTCGAGTTGCGGTTCGCGATCGATCTTGCCGCCGTCACCGGGTTCACCTGCGGACGGCCTCCAGGATGTAGGCGGCCTCGACGGCGGCTGCCATCTGAGAGACGGTCGGGCCGCGCTGGCCGGTGCCCTGCCCGTCCTCGGTGGGGGTCACTTCGATTTTCTCGGGAGCTGGCATCTGCTTGCCTTCCTGCCGGTTCGTTAGTACGATGGTCATCGTATCAAAGGTTCGATCATCGTCGTACAATCGAACTATGGGAATAGATCACACAACGAAGCTGCATCACCCGGAGCGGGATGAGATCGAGCTGCCGGGCGTCTTGCACGCCCTCAGCGACCCGCAGCGGCTCGAGGTCGTCCGCATCCTGGCCGGCAGCGAGGAGCCCTGCCCCTGCGGCTCGATCGAGCTGGGCGTCTCCAAGTCGACGATGACCCACCACTACCGCGTCCTGCGGGAGTCCGGGGTCATCCGCCAGAAGCGTGAGGGGACCAGCAAGCTGACCGAACTCCGACGCGATGATCTCGACACACGCTTTCCAGGCCTGATCGATGCGGTCCTCAGCTCCGAGACCGTTCCGGCTTAGTCGACTCATCTGAAGCTCCTTCTTAACGGCGGCGCCTTTCGCCGCCCTCAAGGGATCGACGAACGCGCTGCGCCAAAATCGACATGGCCATGGCGGCAGCACCCCCTCTCTATCCACAGGTGGTCGTCGGATACCTGGAGAACGAGCGCGGGGAGGACGCGCGCCTGCTCGCCGAGCGGATCGCCGAGCGCGACGGCGGTGAGCTCAAGGTCGTCCACGTCGAGAGGGGATCCCCCGCGGACGCTCTCCAAGCCCTCGCCGAGAGAGGCGACGCCGATCTGATCGTCCTGGGCTCGACCCACCATGGTCACTTCGGCTCGGTATCGCCTGGGAGCGTCGCGGAACACCTGCTGCACGGGGCAAAGTGTCGCCTCATGATTGCGCCGAAGGGGTACGGACAGGCCGACCATTCTCAGGACCGCCTGCGGGTGGCAGCCGTCGGCTTCGATGGGATGGCGGAGTCCTACGCCGCGCTCGACGAGGCGGCGAAGCTTGTCTCGAAGTTCGGCGGGTCGCTGCGCGTGATCGCCGTTGCGACGCCGGTCCCGGGGATCGGGGCGGCCGCTGCCGCGCAGGCCGGCGCCGAGGCGGCGCCGGACTTCCAGACGCAGCTCAACGACGCGGTTGCCGAGCTGCCAGAGGAGCTGCGGGCCCTGCCGGTCTTCGAGCGTGGTGATCCTGTCCAGAAGCTTCTGGAGGACGCCGAGGTGGGCGTCGACCTGCTCGTGCTCGGATCGCGCGGTTTCGGGCCGGTGATGCGCCTCCTGATCGGCAGTGTCTCCTCCCGCGTCATCCGCGAGGCGCCATGCCCGGTTCTCGTCGTACCGCGGCCCGCGTAGTCCCGCCCGGGGAGCGGGAATCGGCCTTGCGCACGAGCCCAGTACGACCCCCTACGATCCGTAACACCCCCCAAATGCCAGCGCGGCCTCACGGCCGGAGGATGTGAAACCATCTCGCGCCTGGCAGGGTCTGGGGGGTCATCAATTCAACGCAAGGAGTTGAAAGCATCAGTGAGTGAGACAAGCGCCGCGACAGAGGCATCGACAAAGCACGCCAAGCTCGTTTCCTGGGTGAACGAGATCGCCGAGCTGACCCAGCCCGACGCGATCCACTGGTGTGACGGCTCTGCGGAGGAGTACGACTCCCTCGCTCGGCAGCTCGTCGAGGCCGGAACCTTCGAGAAGCTCTCTGACGCCAAGCGGCCCAACTCCTACCTGGCGCGCTCCAATCCCTCGGACGTGGCGCGGGTGGAGGATCGGACCTTCATCTGCTCCGAGCGCGAGGAGGATGCCGGCCCCACCAACAACTGGCGAGAGCCGGGCGAGATGCGGGAGGTCATCAGCGAACTTTTCACCGGCTGCATGCGGGGTCGGACCATGTACGTGGTGCCGTTCTCGATGGGCCCACTCGGCTCGCCTATCTCCCACATCGGCGTCCAGCTCACCGACTCGGCCTACGTCGCGACCTCGATGCGGATCATGACCCGGATGGGCGCCGACGCGCTCGAGGTCCTCGGCGAGGACGGGGAGTTCGTCCCCTGCGTTCATTCCGTGGGCATGCCGCTCGACGAAGGGCAGGAGGACGTCTCCTGGCCGTGCAACGACACCAAGTACATCGTCCACTACCCGGAGTCGCGCGAGATCTGGTCCTTCGGCTCGGGCTACGGCGGCAACGCCCTGCTCGGTAAGAAGTGCTTCGCACTCCGGATCGCCTCGGTCATGGCCCGGGACGAGGGGTGGCTCGCCGAGCACATGCTGATCCTGAAGCTGACTTCTCCGGAGGGCAAGGTCAAGTACGTCAGCGGCGCGTTCCCGTCGGCGTCCGGCAAGACCAACCTCGCGATGCTGATCCCGAAGCTCGAGGGCTGGACCGCCGAGACGGTCGGCGACGACATCGCCTGGATGAAGTTCGGCAAGGACGGCCGGCTCTACGCGGTCAATCCCGAGGCGGGCTTCTTCGGCGTGGCGCCGAACACGAGCTACAAGACGAACCCGAACGCGATGGCCACGATCGAGAAGAACACGATCTTCACCAACTGCGCCAAGACCGACGATGGCGATATCTGGTGGGAGGGGATGACCGGCGAGCCGCCGGATCACGTGATCGACTGGAAGGGCAACGAGTGGACGCCCGACTCGGACGATCCGGCCGCGCACCCGAACGCCCGCTTCACCACGCCGGCCGCGCAGTGCCCCTGCATCGCCGAGGAGTGGGAGGACCCGGCCGGGGTGCCGATCGACGCCTTCCTCTTCGGCGGGCGCCGGGCCACGGTCGTACCGCTCGTTACCGAGGCGTTTGACTGGGAGCACGGCGTCTTCCTGGGCGCGACGATGTCGGTCGAGAAGACCGCGGCGGCCGACGGCACGGTCGGTGAGCTCCGCTTCGACCCGATGGCGATGCTGCCGTTCTGCGGCTACAACATGGCCGACTACTTCGGGCACTGGCTGAAGGTTGCGGAGCGCGACGGGGCGAAGCTGCCGAAGATCTTCCTCGTCAACTGGTTTCGCAAGGATGACGATGGGAGCTTCGTCTGGCCCGGATTCGGCGAGAACATCCGCGTACTCGAATGGATCTTCCGCCGCACGGAGGGCCAGGGCGAGGCCGTCGACACACCGATCGGTCGCGTTCCGGCCGAGGGCGAGATCGACATCGAGGGCGCCAACGTCAGCCCCGACGACATGCAGCTCCTGCTCGAGGTGGACCCCGAGGCCGTCAGGGCGCAGCTCCCGCAGGTCGAGGAGCACCTGGCGCGGTTCGGCGATCGCCTGCCGGATGCGCTGCAGTCGCAGCTCGAGAGGCTGAAAGAGCGGTTGGGTTAGACGGCTTCGCCATGTTCGGCGGCCACAAAAACCGCCGCCGGACCTACTTGAGACGCCGCTTGGTGACCGCGCCGGTCGCCGAGTCGAGGACGATCACGGCGCGCCCGCGCCGCACGGCGAGGCGCACCCGCTCGCACGAGGCCTGATCGGTGAGCACGTTCACCACGCCGCCGCTGACGGCGCGGGGGCTGGCGGCCTGGCGGGCGTCAATCTTGTTTGCCTGGAGGGCCGCAACGAGGCCCCCGGGGGATGGGAAGCAGCCGTTGTTGGAGACGCGCTCGGAGATCGCAACCTTCAGGGCGCTGTCGAGAATCGGGGGCGCCTTGATGGTCCGTTCGTGCTGCGCTCTCGTCCCATGGCGCATCTTTGCGCGACGCTTGATCATCGCGTTCGTCATGCAGTAGCCGTAGGCGCTCACCGTCGCGTCCGGGCCGAACTCGTTGAACGCGGTCGCGGACCAGCCTCCGGTCGGGTTGAAGTAGGCGGAAGAGACCAGTGCCGGGCCCGAGGGAGAGGTGGAGAAGCCACCGGCGACCATGCTCGACCCCGGCGGACAGGCAGGCGTGGTGGTTGTGGCGGACTGCTCGACCGGCAGTTCGGTCTGGGAGTCGACTTCGCTCACCAGCGGGCCGCCTGACTTCAGGCAGTAGGCGATCGCCGTGAGCTCGCCGCCGAAGTTGCCGAAGGCGCTACCGGAGACCTGCCAGGAGCGGTCCGAGGCGGCACGGGATTCGGTGACGTAGTTGCCGCCGCGTGTGACGAAGTTAGTCCGCTGGAATCCCCCGGCGAGAAGTTTATTCCCCCGCGGGCAGGTCGCGACCGCCGTGCGGGTCTCACCCGGGCCCACGAAGACCGTCGAATGGGGAGAGCTCACCGGGCCGAGCCTCGGCCCGCAGACGACCTGCAGCGTGACCGAACGGCTGGCACTCCGCTGGACGGTGGGCGCGTAGAGAACCGGGGTGACGTGCCAGCCGCGCTGGACCCCAAGACGCTCGTAGGAGTGCGGGTAGACCCCTTCTCCGTCGGGGCCGAGAGGATCGGTGTACATGCCGCCGCTGTACGGCAATGCCTTCTTGCCGGGGCAGCGAACGGTGAGCCGCTGCTTCGTGTCGGCCCCGCTCAGCTGGTAGCTCTGGCTCTGAAGCGTCAGGGCACCCGCGCTGCTCGCCTGGAAGACCAGACCGATGCCGGTGGCCAATCCGATCAGGAAGGCGATTCTCAGGGGAGATGAGAGGGGAAGCCGCATTACTCCCTCATCGGGCGGGGCGCGCACTCCTTTAGCCGATCGGACCCGCCGATCTAGGACATCGGTCCAGTCAGGACGCGTGGCGCCGCATAGAATCGCGCCGCGATGGGAGACAGAGTCAAGTTCGAGCTCTCGGAGGAGGAGATCCCGACCAGTTGGGTGAACCTGTTGGCCGATCTGCCGGGTGACCCACCCCCGCCTCCACTGAGCCCGGCAACTGGCGAGCCCATCGGGCCGGAGGATCTCTCCGCGATCTTCCCGATGGCGCTGATCGAGCAGGAGGTGTCGACAGCCCCCGAGATCGAGATCCCGGAGGAGGTCCGCGACATCTACCGCCTCTGGCGGCCGACGCCGCTCTTCCGCGCCCGGGGCCTGGAGCGCGAGCTCGATACGCCGGCGCACATCTACTACAAGTACGAGGGGGTCTCCCCAGCGGGCTCCCACAAGCCCAACACGGCAGTTCCGCAGGCCTTCTTCAACCGGGAGGCCGGGATCCGCAAGCTGTCGACGGAGACCGGTGCGGGACAGTGGGGCTCGGCATTGGCGCTCGCCTGCCAGCTGTTCGGGCTGGAGTGCGAGGTCTTCATGGTCGGCATCTCCTACGACCAGAAGCCGTACCGCAAGGCCATGATCGAGACCTGGGGCGCGACCGTCCACCGGAGTCCCTCGGACCTCACCGAGGCGGGTCGCTCCCAGGCCGAGCACGAGTCCGGAAGTCTCGGCATCGCGATCTCGGAGGCGGTGGAGGTCGCGGCCGGCGCCGAGGACACGAACTACTCGCTCGGATCGGTGCTCAACCATGTCTGCCTGCACCAGACCGTGATCGGCCAGGAGTGCATCGCCCAGCTGGAGCTGGCCGGAGAGGCCCCCGACGTCGTGATCGGCTGCGTCGGCGGGGGCTCGAACTTCGCGGGCGTCGCCTATCCGTTCCTGCGGCAGAAGCTGCGCGAGGAGACCGACA
The DNA here is from genome assembly GCA_963777575.1 of uncultured Solirubrobacterales bacterium. Classification (GTDB taxonomy): domain Bacteria; phylum Actinomycetota; class Thermoleophilia; order Solirubrobacterales; family 70-9; genus DASUPK01. The sequence continues at coordinate 39,006 of CAVZRH010000011.1, forward strand.
TCCGCTTCGTCGCCGCCGAGCCGGCAGCCTGCCCGACGCTGACCCGCGGCCGCTACGCCTACGACTTCGGCGACACGGTCGGCATGACCCCCCTGATGCCGATGTACACGCTGGGCCACGACTTCGTGCCGCCGCCGGTGCACGCCGGTGGCCTCCGCTACCACGGCGATGCGCCGAGCCTCTCCGCCCTGGTGAAGGCAGGACCTGGTCGAGGCGAAGGCGATCGCGCAGACCGCGGCCTTCGAGTCGGCTGTGAGGTTCGCCCGCTGCGAGGGGATCATCCCGGGGCCCGAGCCCGCCCATGCGATCCGAGCCGTGTTCGACGAGGCCGAGGCCGCCAGGGAGGCCGGAGAGGAGCGGGTGATCCTCTTCAACCTCTCCGGCCATGGCCACTTCGACATGTCGGCGTACGCCGCCTACTTCGCGGGCGACCTGGAGGACCTGGAGATGCCCGACGAGGAGCTCTCCGCGGCGCTCGGGCGCCTGCCCGAGGCGCCCGCGCTCGCCTGAACCCCCCCATCCGGGGGGGTTGACCCAGGCGATAGGGTGCCAGTGGGGAGAGATACCGCAGGAGGATCCGGATGTTGAAGCGAGCTTGGTTGGCCATCTCCCTCGGCGTGCTCTCGATCGGCGTGATGCCCGCGGCGGCGCAGGCCGCAGAGGCGCTGGTCAATACGGGGAGCCCCCCGTCGCCGTTCCCGCAGAACAAGCAGAACGAGCCGACGGTGGCGATCGATCCGAGCAACCCAAGCGTGCTGGCCGCGGGGTCGAACGATGAGATCGACGAGGGACCCTGCGTCGGCGCCGACTGCCCCTTCGTACAGGGGGTTGGCAACTCCGGCATCTACTTCTCGTTCAATGGTGGGGCCAGCTGGATCCAGCCGACGTATCAGGGCTGGAGCGATCGCACCGGAACTCCAGGTGTCGGGCCGATCGGCACGCTGCCGCACTACTTCGAGGCCGGACTGGTCTCCGACGGCGACCCGGTGACGGTCTTCGGACCGGCGCCTGATGCCAACGGCCACTTCAGCTGGTCGAATGGCTCGCGCCTTTACTACTCGAACCTGACCTCGAACTTCGCCACAGAGCGCAAGGACCAGACGTTCAAGGGGTTCGAGGCGATCGCCGTCTCCCACGCCGACGATCTGGCCGCCGCGGCGTCCGACGACGCCAGTGCATGGAGCGACCCGGCGATCGTCACCGCGCGGCGGCAGAGTGCGACCACCTTCTCGGACAAGTCGACGATGTGGGCCGACAACGCGGCCTCGAGCCCGCGCTTCGGGACCGCGTACGTCTGCTACACGCAGTTCAGAGCCAGCAGGACACTGGTCCGGAGAAGATCGCGGTGAGCCACTCGACCGATGGCGGCGACACCTGGTCGCGCCCGACGACGCTGAGCTCGGCCTTCGACAATCCGCAGCACACGGGCCGTCAGGGCTGCTCGATCCGGACCGACAGCAAGGGCACTGTCTACGCGGTCTGGGAGGACTCGCACCAGAAGCAGGCTGTGTTCAAACTGGCGCGCTCCTTCGACGGCGGCGTCTCCTTCGAGAAGCCGCGCACCATCGCGAACGTCACCGACGTCGGCATCTTCGACGGCGTCCGGTCGATCTCGTTCGACGGCATCGCCGGGGCGCGCACCAGCTCGTTCCCGAGCCTGGAGGTGGCGAATGGCGCACCGACCGGAGCCGGGGCCAGCGACAAGCTGGCGCTGGGGTGGTCTGACGGCGCGGATGGACTGAATCACGAGCACGCCCTGGTGCAGTTCTCGACCAACGGCGGGCAGGCCTGGACCACCCCGGTACAGGTCGAGCAGTCGGGCGACCGTCCCGACTTTGCCTTCATCGGGCTGTCCCCGAACGGGCAGGACCTCTATGTCGTCTACGACGGGTTCCTTGATCCCTTCCGCACCAACACGACGAGCACGCGGCGATTCGTCGGGGTGACGAGGCACGCCGACGTCTCCGGGACGACGCCTGAGCAACATCGCGACGGTGGACCGCGCACCGGCGAGCGATCCGGGCGACGGCCGGGCCTCCAGCGCAAACGCGCTGATCGACGAGTTCATCGGCGATTACAACACGGTCGCGGCCACCAACGCGGGAGCCGTGTCGGTGTTCAACGACGCCCGGGACGCAGAAGTCTGCCCCTTGATTGACGCGTTCCGCCAGGCGACGGTGGACGGCACGGCTGGCGATCCGCCGGCCCCGCTGACGGACTGCGGGGCGACGTTCGGCAACACGGACATCTGGTCGGCCGCTGTCACCGACCCAAGCCCGTAACGCGAAAACGACCACCGGACGACTGGCCCCGGAGATTCACAGCTCGCCGAGGAGCGCGAGCCTAGGCCGCTTCCAGGTCCTGGTAGCGCGACAGACCCGCCCGAATCGGCTCCGGAATTCGCGCCTTCTCGCCGGCATCCGACTCGATGAAGACGTAGCGCAGCTCGCCCTCGGCGACCGCCTCGCCGTCGCGGGCGAGCAGGATCTCGGCGCGTCATCGAGGTCTCGCCCAAGCCGCCCGATCTCGACCTCCGCCTCGAACTCGTCGTCGAAGCGCAGCGGGGAGCGGTAGAGGATCCGGGCCTCGGCGACGACCATGTCGACGCCCGCCTCGACCATCGCCTGGTAGCCGCCCAGCTCCCGCCAGAGCTCGGTCATCGTGACGTCGAAGTAGGTCAGGTAGTTGGCGTTGAAGACGACGCCCTGCGGGTCGCACTCGTTGTAGCGGACCCGGGTGGGTGAACCGAAAGGGCTCGCTCACGTCGAGGGCTAGGCCTCGGCCTTCTCGGTCTCGCCGGCCGGCCTGCCGTTCGACATGCCGTAGGCCTCGGCGAGCTCCGGGTCCTTCTTGGCGAGCATCTCGGCGAGGTTGACCATCACCTTGCACTGCTTCCAGGTGGCGTCGTCCTGCATCTTGCCGTCGATCATGTGCACGCCGGCGCCGTCGGGGATCGCCTCGATCACCTTCTTGGCGAAGAGGACCTCGTCGGGCGGCGGCGAGAAGACCTTCTTGGCGATCTCGATCTGCACGGGGTGCAAAGACCAGGCGCCGACGCAACCGAGCAGGAAGGCGGCGCGGAACTGTGTCTCGCAGCCGAGCGTGTCCTTGATGTCGCCGTAGGGCCCGTAGAAGGGCAGGATGTCCGCGGAGGTGCAGGCGTCGACCATGCGGGCGATCGAGTAGTGCCAGGGATCCTGTTGCGCCGTCGCCCGCGGCGCGTCCGGGTTGTCCGGATCGGGGTCCTCGACCACCTGGTAGCCCGGATGGCCGCCGCCCACCCGTGTCGTCTTCATCCGTCGCGACGCGGCGAGGTCGGCGGGCCCGAAGCTCATGCCCTGCATTCGCGGGCTCGCCGTGGCGATCTCCTCGAGGTTGACCACGCCGAGCGAGGTCTCGAGGATCGCGTGGATCAGCAGCGGCTTCTCGAGCTTCGCCTTGGCCTCGAGCTGGGCGAGCAGCCGATCGACGTAGTGGATGTCCCACGGACCCTCGACCTTCGGGACCATGATCACCTCGAGCTTGTCGCCGATCTCGGTGACGAGCTGAGTGATGTCGTCGAGCACCCACGGGCTCTCCAGCGCGTTGACGCGGGTCCAGAGCTGCGTGTCGCCGAAGTCGACCTCCTTGCCGACTTCGATCAGCCCCTCTCGGGCGGGGATCTTCTTGTCGACCGGGATCGCGTCCTCGAGGTTGCCGAGCAGGATGTCCGCCTGCTTGGCCATGTCCGGGACCTTGGCGCGCATCTTCTCGTTGGATGCGTCGAAGAAATGGATCATCCGCGAGGGCTTGAAGGGGATCTCGCGGGGCGGGTCGGGGGCGCCGATCGCCAGGGGCTGGAAGAAGTCGCGTGGGTTTCTCATGCCCGGAACGCTACCTACACGCATGGCCGGGAGGCGCCGTGGATAGCCTCCGGGCATGGCGAAGGTGCGCGAGGCACAGCCGGCGGAGGTCGAGCGGGTGCTCGGCATGTACGAGTGGCTCTTCGCGCCGCCGGGGTCGGTGCCGCCGCGCTGGGACGCCGACCAGGCGCGGTGTCGCGATCGCGCAGGCGATCGAGGATCCGGAGGCCGCCGTCCTCGTCGCCGAGCACCGCGGCGAGCTGCAAGGCCTCTGCACCGCCTATCTCGACATGAACTCGGTGCGCTTCGGCCCCCGCTGCTGGGTCGAGGATCTGGCCGTCAGCCCCGACCATCGCTCACAGGGAGTGGGGAAGGAGCCTGCTCGACGCGGCCAAGGACTGGGCCCGTCAACGCGGCGCCACCCACCTCGAGCTCGACAGCGGCGACACGCGTGACGACGCCCATCGGTTCTACGAGCGCGAGCAGCCCAGCTGGACGTCGCGGTGCTTCGCCTGGGAGCTCTAGCGACCCGGAAATAGCTGCTTTGCATGGAAAGCAGCGGTCCGCGCGAGATACTGCGGGCGATGTCAGCAGGAGAATGTTGAGCTGCAGCATCGCGGGATTGACGACTGCGGTCCTCCTGGACGTCGACGGCCGAGGTGTACGAGGTGCGTGACCTCGAGTTCCAGTCACGTTCGGCGCAGGGGTGCATTCGCGCCTTCGGGAGCGAGGCCGAGGCCCTCGAAGCCGCCAGGCTGCGGGAGTAGGCGATGTCGCGGGAGGCCCGCATCGCGGACAACGAGGCCTTTTGCCGGGACCTCAACAGGAGCAAGGACGATTGGCTTAGGAGTGGCCTTCAAGTGGCAGGTTTTCGATGTGAGTGCTGGCGCCTCGATTGCGGCGTCCGCTTGCGACTTTCCAGCCAGGAATGGCAGGAGGTCCGCTCGCGACCAGAGCGTTTCGCTGTCGCGCCCGGGCATACAGCCACCGACGTTGAACCGGGCGTTGAAGAAGCGGTCAAGAGATACGAACACTTTCGGATCGTGGAGAAGCGCGGCGAGGCCGGCGAAATAGCCGCAGAGCGGGAGTAACACAGAAGGCTCGGTGCGTCGCGAAGGTTGCCAATCGCGATGCGTTACGATATATCGCGTTAGTTCATGACTGATCGAAAGGAACAACGCAGATGCATAGAGAGAGAAGCCGCCACGAATATGGGCGGCACGAAATGAGCCGGGGACGGAGTCACGGCCGGGGACGCCATCGCGTCCGCCGCGGCGACGTTCGCAGCGCGATCCTGGCGCTGCTCGACGACCGGCCCATGCACGGCTACGAGATGATCCAGGAGCTCGAGGAGCGCACCGGCGGCCGCTGGACACCCAGCGCCGGCTCGATCTACCCGACGCTCCAGTTGCTCGAGGACGAGGGTCTGGTCACGGCCGAGGAGGTCGAGGGCCGGAAGGTCTACTCGCTCACCGAGTCCGGCCAGAAGGCCGTCCCGGAGCGGACCGAGGGCGGCCAGGCCCTGGGAGCAGGGCGACGAGGACTCTCCTCGCTTCGAGGCCCGCAAGGAGCTCTTCAAGCTGATGGGCGCGGCAAAGCAACTCGCCCGCGCCGACAATGAGGAGCAGCTCACCAAGGCGGCGGAGATCCTCAAGGACGCCCGCCGCAAGCTCTACGGCCTGCTGGCCGAGGAGTAGTCAGCCGGCCTGACGGGCGGTCGGGGTCAAACCCGGCCGCCTTCAGTCGCCGCCCGCCGGTCCAGGTAGAAGCCAGTCCGCCGGATCTGACCCGTCATCCTCGACCGACCAGACGCTCGGCACTCGCGGTCTCGACCTCGACGCCGCTGTGCTTCGGTTGCGGCCATCTGCCTGACGAGGAAGACCAGCTTGTCGTCCAACTGCGAAGCACGTCGTCGACATTCGACACGGAAGCTCTCGTACGGGCTCACCCAGTCGGTCCAGCGCCTCTTGAAGTCCCTCCGGGCCGGAGTAGTCCTGGGTGCGGATTCGCTTGCCATCAGCGGTGACGAATTCCGGATGGGCGTTGTGACGAAGCAGCTCGGTGACGGCTCGATGATCTGCTCGCCCTCGAGCTTACTTCCAGGCTGAGAACGGACCTTCTGGCGGATCAGGCGTGCCAGTTCGCGCTGTGGTCAGCTGCCCGGCCATCCGCGTCGAGCCTAGCGCCCCCTGACTATCCTTCGCCCAGGGAGGAGCCTCAACCAACGACTTCAGAGGAGCCATGGCCGTAGCCACCGAGCAGCGCAGACGACGTATCAGGAGATGACCGACGAGCAGAAGGCCATCGTCGAGATGGTCCGGAGCTTCGTCGACAACGAGATTCTCCCCAACGCCGAGGAATACGACCACGAGGACAAGTTCCCCGAGCCGATCGTCGAGCAGATGAAGGAGCTCGGCCTGTTCGGGGTGACCATCCCGGAGGAGTACGGCGGCATGGGCCTCGACCTGACGACGTACGCGATGATCGTCGAGGAGCTCTCGCGCGGCTGGATCTCGATCTCGGGCGTCGTCAACACCCACTTCATCGGCTCCTATCTGCTGATGAAGTTCGGCACGGACGAGCAGAAGCAGTACTTCCTCCCGAAGATGGCGACCGGCGAGATTCGGGCCGCCTTCTCGCTCTCCGAGCCCGAGGTCGGCTCGGACGTGCAGGGGATCAAGTCCACGGCCACCAAGGGCGACGACGGCAACTGGGAGCTGAACGGGCAGAAGATGTGGGTCACCAACGGGCTCGGCTCGAGCGTGGTCTTCGTGCTGATGAAGAACGACACAAAGGCCGATCCGCCCTACAAGGGCATGACCTGCTTCATCACCGAGAAGGAGCCCTGGAAGGAGACCAACGAGGGCGAGTACGCGGGCCTCGAGATCCCGCCGAAGATCAAGAAGATGGGCTACAAGGGCGTCGAGTCCACCGAGCTCGTCTACAACGGCTACAAGTGCCCGCCCGAGCGGATCCTCGGCGGCGAGGAGGATGGGCTCGGCAAGGGCTTCGTCCAGATGATGGACGCGCTCGAGGTCGGCAGGGTGAACGTTGCCGCTCGCGGCGTCGGCCTCGCCCAGCGGGCTCTCGAGCTGGCGCTCCGCTACAGCCAGGAGCGGAAGACCTTCGGCAAGCCGATCGCACAGCACCAGGCGATCCAGTTCAAGCTCGCCGACATGGCCACCAAGATCGAGGCGGCGCGCCTCCTCACCCGCAAGGCCGCGCGGATGAAGGACGCCGGCGAGCGCTCGGACCTCGAGGCCGGGATGGCGAAGCTGCTCGCCTCCGAGACCGGCAAGGAGGTCGTCGAGGAGTCATTTCGCATCCACGGCGGCTACGGCTACTCGAAGGAGTACGAGATCGAGCGGCTCTACCGCGACGCTCCGCTGCTGCTGATCGGCGAGGGCACCTCCGAGATCCAGCGGATGGTGATCGGCAGGAAGCTGCTGGAGCGCAACAAGATTTGACGCCTGTCGCCCTGGTCAGCGGGGCGAGTAGGGGGATCGGCGCCGAGATCGCGCGCCAGCTCGCCGCCGACCACGGCTTCGTCGTGTTCGCCGGCGCCAGGGATCCCGACGACGTCGAAGAGGCTGAGGGGATCATCCCCGTCGAGCTCGACGTCACCGATCAGGACGAGGTCTACTCGGCCCTGGAACTGATCGGCTCCGATCCGGGCCATCTCGACGCGTTGGTCAACAACGCTGGCGTCTACGGCGATCCAGTCGGGGCTGCGGACTACGACCTCGACCGCGCACACGAGGTTCTCGAGGTCAACACGTTCGGCCCCTGGAGGCTGATCGAGGCGTTCCTGCCGCTGCTCCATCGCAGCTCCCAGCCGCGGATCGTCAACGTCTCCAGCGGGGCGGGCCAGCTCTCCGACATGAACGGAGGACGAGCGGCGTATCGCGTCTCCAAGGCGGCGCTCAACGCCCTCACACGCACCCTCGCCTGGGACGAGGACGACGTCAAGGTCAACGCGATGTGCCCGGGATGGGTCCGCACCGACATGGGCGGCCCCGCGGCGTCGAGGTCGGTCGAGGAGGGTGCGGACACGGCCGTCTGGCTGGCGACGCTGCCGGACGACGGACCGACCGGTGGCTTCTTCCGCAACCGCGAGCCAATACCGTGGTGAGATGGCGTCGACCCAGGACCTGATCAAGACCGCGATCGAGCGCTTCCAGGCGGAGGTTCCGGCGCTCGCGCAGCTCAAGCTGGTCTTCGAGCTGGAGCTCCGGGGGAGGGGCGACGTGCAGATGTTCCGGGTGGAGGTGCCCGGACCCAAGATCACCAAGGCGGCCTCTACGGAGGACGCGCGGGTGAGCGGTGGCGATCCCGCGCGCCGACTTCAACGAGCTGGCGACCGAGGGGCATGTCAGCGACTACATCGCGGCGGTCGAGAACGGGCACATCCGGGCGAGCGGAGACACGAACATCCAGAAGCTCATCGCTCAGGTGGTACAGCGCCACGAGCAGCGCGTCCGGACCAAGAAGGTCCACTAGCGACGGGTGCGAGTCAGGGGGGTCGATCCGGAGCGGCTCGCGAGGCTGCGCGCCGCCACCCAGCTGATCCACCGACCGACCGCGGCGCGAGACCCGGCCGAGATCGCCCGCTCGATCGCGGGCGCCCAGGCGCAGGACGTCTACGCGGGGCCGCAGACATTCCGCTCGCGCAGCAGGAAGCTGACGGCGGCGGACATCAAGCGCGCCCGCATCGAGGATCGCTCCCTGCTCCGCACCTGGGTGATGCGGACGACGGTCCACATGATCCCCACCGATGACGCCGGCTGGTGGCTGCCGATCTTCGAGCCGGGGATCGAGAAGTGGTCGCGCCGGCGTCTCGAACAGCTCGGCATGCCGGCGGGTCAGACGGACAAGGCTCTCCGCGTGATGGCCAAGGCCCTCGCCGACGAAGGCCCGCTGACCCGGCCGCAGCTCGCGGAACGCGTCGTCGCCGCGGGCGTCGAGCTGAACCAGCACACCCGCCTTCACGTCGTCGGCCTGGCGGTCGTGCTCGGGACTCGCCTGTCTCGGGCCCGATCGCGGTAAGCAGACGTGTCTCATCCTCCGGGAGGACTGGCTCGGCAAGCCGCCGCCATTCGACCGGGAGAAGGCTTTGGCGGAGCTGGCTCGCCGGTACTTCCGGGCCTTTGCGCCGGCGACCGATCGCGACTTCGCCTACTGGTCCGGCCTGCCGCTGCGCGACGTGCGCGCCGGGCTGGAGTCGATCTCGAAGGAGATCGAGGAGGTGCGGGTCGGGGAGGTGACCATGCTGGCACCGCGCGGCGGCCTTCCGCGGCTGCCAGCCACGGGGCAGGTGCGGATGCTCGGGAACTTCGACACCTACCTGCTCGGCTGGAAGGACCGAGCGTTCTCGGTCGACTCGCGAGCACGCCCAACACGTGAAGGAGGGCGGAGGGGGCTGGATCCGCCCGGTGATCGTCGAGGACGGGATCGTCGTCGGGGGTTGGCGCTCGGCGCGCAAGAGCGGACGGCTGGAGATCTCGCTCAACCTCCCGAGGACGGAGCGCGAGCGGCTCGGCGGCGCGATCGAGGCCGAGATCGCGGACATCGCCCGCTTCGAAGGTGTGGAGGCCACGATTGCCTGACCCAAGTACCATGCCGCGCCGATGAGCGACGAGAACCACCAGCTGACCACCGACCAGTCCGAGCGTGAGGCCTCTGGCGCCCATGAGTACGGGCGCTACCTGGAGGAGTTCGAGGTCGGTGCCGTCTACAAGCACTGGCCGGCGAAGACGATCACGGAGTCCGAGGACCACCTCTTCTGCCTCCTGACGATGAACCACCACCCCCTGCACATCAACGACGTCTACGCCTCCAACAGCCAGCAGGGCAGGAACGTGGTGGCCGGCCCGTACGTCTACGCCCTGATCTTCGGGATGACCGTCAACGACGTCTCGGGCAAGGCGATCGCCAACCTCGCGACCGACGAGCTCAGCCACCCGAATCCGGTGTTCCACGGCGACACCCTCTTCGTCGAGTCCGAGGTGCTGGAGGTCCGGCCCTCCCAGTCGAAGCCCGACCGCGGTGTCGTCCGGGTTCACACCCGCGCCTACAACCAGGATGGGACACTGGTGGCGGAGTTCAAGCGGGCGGTGTTGGTGCCCCGCAAAGAGCCCGGCTAGAGGAGGAGTGACTATGAACTTGAAGCGGCTCACCGATCAGGCGAAGAAGATCGTCAACAAGCGCGGTGGAACCGGCGCCCTCAAGGATGACGCCGAGGAGCTCAAGGACATCGCCGGCGGCAAGGGCAGCCTGAAGGACAAGGCGAGGGCCGCCGGCGAGGCGATCAAGGACCCCGGGAAACCCGGGGAGGCTGAGCGGAAGCCCCCTCAGCCGTAGCGCTCAGCAGGGCACCTCGTTGAACCCATTGGGCGCGGAGTCGTCCAGGGAATACTTGACGCAGCGGAAGTTGCTGACGGTGTTGATGAGCTTCCGCTTCTTCGTGATCGTCACGGTTTGGTCCCAGAACCAGTGGTACTCGACGATCTCCGGGTTCGTCTCTCCAGGGAACGGCGGGTCGTTGTCGCCTGAGTGGTGAACGTCAGCCATGTAGGCGGTGCCCTGGCGCGTCCGCTTCCCGAACTTCTTGCAGCCGCCTCCGACGAGGAACCCCTCCGGGGCGTCCTCGATCGTGAAGCCCATCGCGTTGTATTGGCTGCGGAACCGCTCCGCGGTCTGGAAGATCTGAGCGTGGAGCTGGTCGCACGTCACCTTGAGCGGCTTGTGCTTCTTCGCGGTCGCCGCGCCCGCCGCCAGCACGAGGACCAGAGCCAGGGCGGCGATGAGAGAGATCGACGTCCGTGTCGATCGGGCCATCGAGCCGACCCTATCCCGTCAGCAGCTCCGCGGCTAGTGCGCCTCGTCCGGCGCGTGAGCCGGAGGGCGTGACTCCTCGGCAAGCGAGGTGATCTCGAGGACGCCGCGTGAGGCCTCCTCGAGGACCTCGGTGGCCTCCTCGGCCGAGCGGGCGTAGAGCTCGACCAGCAGGTGGACGACGATCCGCTCCTCGTCGTGCTTGTGGAAGCGGACGTGGGTGAAGAACTCCCGCGTGCCCGCCTCGCCGAAGGACCCGTAGGTGAGGGACTCGGCCGCCTCTGGCCCCGAGCAGGTCTCGACCTGGTCCTGATCGACAGTCACCGTGCACGAGGCGACCCAGGGCGTGCCGACGATCATCCGCTCCCAGCGATCCTCCACCGGTACCACCTTGTCGTCCTGAATCGTCAGGTGGGGCTGGTCGTGGAGGCACCGCAGGCACTGCACGACGGCCTCCTGGACCTCGTCGAGCCGTTCTGCGGGCTCGCCGGTCTCCGGATCGATACGGAGGATCGCGTCGTAGTGCATCTGCACTTCCAGATCTCGGGCCCAGCACCGATAGCAGCGCAGCCAGGCCGTGCGATCTCCGTTGAGCTCGGTCATCTCTCCCTATTGAAGCGCCCCGCCGCTCCCGGCGCCAGCCTTGCGGGTGGTCAGGGCCTCAGGCCCCCCAGTGGATCCGCTTGTTCTGCAGCTTGCAGTTGACCTCGATCCAGCGTCCTGCCGACTTCCTGCCGCTGCAGTCGAATCCCTGAACGTGCATCTTGCGGCGGCTCTTGAACTCCTTGACGATCGACTTGGCCTTCCAGCAGGCGGTGCCGCCCTTGACGGTCACTCCTCCGCCGCAGTTCACCGCCGCGGTCGCTCCGGCGGTGATCAACAGTGCCGCCGAGAGCAGGCCGGCGGCAAGAGCGATGGTCAGCAGGCGTCTCATCAGTCCCTTTCTCAGGCTGGTTGCGCGGCGCGGTGGCGCTCGGCCACCAGGTCCGCGATTTCTCGCATGATCCGGTTGATCTCGAAGTCCTTGGGCGTGTAGACCCCGGCGACGCCGGCCTCGCGCATCGCGGCGGCGTCGACCGCCGGGATGATCCCGCCGACCACGACGGGAATGTCGGCGCCCTGCTCGCGCAGAAGCTCGACCACCCGGGGGACGAGCTCACGGTGGGAGCCCGAGAGGATCGAGAGGCCCACCACGTCGACGTCCTCCTGCACGGCGGAGTTCACGATCTGCTCCGGCGTCAGGCGAATGCCCTGATAGATCACCTCCATGCCCACGTCGCGGGCGCGGACCGCGATCTGCTCGGCCCCGTTGGAGTGGCCGTCGAGCCCGGGCTTGCCGACCAGGATGCGGATCGGGTGGCCGATCTCCTCGGAGACCTTCTTCACCCGCTCGCGGACCTCGCCGAGCAGGTCGCCGTTCACCGCTGCACCGCCGGCCGCCTCCGCAACGCCGGTCGGGGCGCGATAGTCGCCGAAGACGTCGCGCAGGACGCCGGCCCACTCGCCGGTCGTGGCGCCGGCCTTTGCGGCCTCCATGGTCGCGGGCATGATGTTCGCGCCCTCGTCGCGGGCGGCCTCGGCGAGATTCTCCAAGGCTGCGTCAACGGCCGCCCGGTCGCGCTCCGAGCGCCACTCCTCGACAGCGGCGATCCTCTCGCGCTCGACCTGGGGGTCGGGGGTGAGGATGCCCCCGTCCTCGCCAGTGGTGAGCGGGGAGTCCTCCGCCTCCGTGAACTTGTTCTGGCCGACCACGACGACCTCGCCGCTCTCGATCTTGGCGATCCGCTCGCGGTTCGACTCGACGAGGCTGGCCTTCATGTAGGGGACCGCCTCGACCGCGCCCCCCTTCTCCTCGACGGCCTTCATCTCGGCCTTGGCACCCTCGACGATCTCGGCCACCAGGCCGTCCATCACCTTCGAGCCCTCGAAGATGTCGGGGTACTCGAGCAGGTCCGTCTCGTTGGCCAGGATCTGCTGGATCCGCAGGCTCCACTGCTGATCCCAGGGGCGGGGGAGGCCGAGCGCCTCGTTCCAAGCCGGCAGCTGGATCGCGCGGGCACGCGCGTCGCGGCCCAGGGTCACGGCGAGCGCTTCGAGCACGATCCGGGGCACGTTGTTCTCGGGCTGGGATTCGGTCAGGCCGAGGGAGTTGACCTGGACGCCGTAGCGGAGGCGCAGGAACTTCGGCTCGGTCACCTCGTAGCGGTTGCGGCCGATCCATTCCCACATCTCGCCCATGGCGCGGAGCTTGGCGTGCTCCTCGATGAAGCGGACGCCGGCGTTGACGAAGAACGAGATCCGGCCGAAGACCTTGGGGAAGTCCTCGTCGGCGACCTGGCCGCGGGCCTTGACCTCGTCGAGCACCGCCATCGCGGTGGAGAGGGCGTAGGCGATCTCCTGGACCGGCGTCGCTCCGGCCTCCTGCAGGTGGTAGGAGCAGACGTTGATCGGGTTCCACTTGGGGATCTCGTTGACGGTGAAGGCCACCGTGTCCGCGATCAGCCGCATCGAGGGCCCGGGCGGGAAGGCGTAGGTGCCGCGGGAGAGGTACTCCTTGATGATGTCGTTCTGGGTGGTGCCGGCTAGGGCTGATCGATCAACCCCGTTCTCCTCGGCGACCGTCGCGTAGAGGGCGAGCAGCCAGGCCGCGGTGGCGTTGATCGTCATCGAGGTGTTCATCTCGTCGAGCGGGATGCCGTCGAAGAGCGTGTGCATGTCGCCCTTGTGGGCGATCGAGACGCCGACCTTGCCGACCTCGCCGCGGGCGAGCTCGGCGTCCGGGTCGTAGCCGGTCTGAGTGGGCAGGTCGAAGGCGACCGAGAGGCCGGTCTGGCCCTTGGCCAGGTTCTTGCGGTAGAGCTCGTTCGAGCGGCGGGCGTCGGAATGGCCTGCGTAGGTGCGCATTACCCACGGCCGGTCCCGCTCCGGCAGGCGGTGCTCGCTCATGGCCTAATGGTAAGTCCCTGGTTCCCAGGGGCGCGCGGTCGCTTGCGACTGCACGTGCGCGACCGCTCCGACCGGCGTTGCAACGTGTTCTTGCAGACTCCCGGAAGCCTCGGGTTTACGCTCACGCCCGGATACCGATGAGAACCAAGCTGACAGCCCTGATCGTCGCCTGTGCCGCCCTCGCGGCCGGCGCGGCCGCGCACGCGGCCCCGATTCCGGTCGCGGTCTACACCTTCCAGGGCCAGGACGACGTCTCCGCCTTCCAGAAGGTCTTCGGGGACAAGTGCAAGCGCAAATGGGCTGGGAATCAGGTGATGTCGATCATGGTCAGGGAGGGCAACTCGTGCGCCTATCGCTCTTCGGTGGTCGCCGACTCGTCCGACCAGTACGCCGATCAGGGCATGGTCGCCACCACGACCGTCGGCGGCGGCAGCAAGAAGCTGCAGTCCAAATCGTTCGTCGGCGTGGGGGTGCGCCGCAGCGACAACGCGGGCTACGTGCTCCGGGTCCTGCCGAACAAGCACAAGTGGCAGTACTTCCGCGATCCGAAGGGTGCGGCGGGTTCGAAGCTCGAGGCCTCCGGCAGCGGCAAGTTCATCAAGGTCGGATCGAAGCCGAACACGGTCGCGATTCGCGCCTTCTCCCGCGGCGGCACGACGACCAGCGTGGTCGCGACGGTCAATGGTCGCGGCGTCGTCTCCGCCACCGACTCGGGCCCGGACCAGCCCGACGGGCGCCAGACCGTGGTCACGAGCGGCGCCAAGGGTTCCGGCTCCGGTGCCGGGATCACGGGCTTCTTCGACAACGTCACGGTCCAGGTCCCGAACCCCTTCGGGTAGGGCGAGCCGGTATCTGCGGCTCGATCGCATCGGGCAGCTCGGGCCCGCTGTGACCGTGTATGTCCCGGGTGCCGGGCGACAAATCCCCGTTGCCTGCAGCCGAATCCACTAAATTCGGCCGGGTGGCCACAACCACGGTTGAGCGTCCCAAATCGGCCGGTCCGGGCGAGGGCGTGGGAGGGAATTGGATGGTGATCGTCCTCAACGACGATCACAACACCTTCGACCACGTCGCGCACACGCTCTCCAGCGTGATCCCGGGCGTGAGCCTCGATCGCGGCTATCGCTACGCGGACAAGATCCACAGCAGCGGCCGGGCCGCCGTCTGGACCGGTCCGCGCGAGCCGGCGGAGCTCTACTGGGAGCAGCTCAAGGGAGCGGGGCTCACGATGGCCCCGCTCGAGCAGCACTAGCAACGACGAGCAATGGAGATGGGCATGAGCACCTTTGACCAGCAGCGACGGGGATCACGCGCATCGATCTTCAACGTGGGCCGAGAGGGTCTATCCCAACCTCGGCTACTTTTTCAACGAGGTCGGGAGCGGCGGTCACTTCGCGGCCTGGGAGGAGCCGGAGATCTTCATGAACGAGGTGCGAGCGGCGTCCACTCGCTGCGCTGACCAACTACCAGAGGGGAGATCAAGATGAGCAGCTCCGATGTGAGCAGTCAAAGTGAGACGGCGAGTGAGCCGCCGAAGCCAGGCGAGGTAAGGCTCGAGGTGGTCACCGTGCCGGTCTCCGACATCGATCGGGCGAAGGCCTTCTACGAGAGCCTCGGCTGGAAGCTGGACATCGACATCGAGCCCGGCGAGGGGGTTCGAATCGTCCAGTTCACGCCTCCGGGCTCCGGCTGCTCGATCTCGTTCGGCAAGGGCATCACGCCGGCCGAGCCCGGCTCCTTCCAGGGGTCCGAACTCGCCGTCTACGACATCGACGCCGCTCGCGAGGATCTGATCGGCCGGGGCATCGAGGTGAGCGAGCTGTACCACCTCGACGGCGGTCCGGTGCCGGGCCCGGATCCGGAGCGGCAGTCCTACCGGACGTTTGCGTCATTCAAGGACCCGGACGGCAACACCTGGCAGCTCCAGGAGATCAAGGAGCGCCTGCCGGGACGGTGACCTGCGACTAGAAGGGAGTTGGGAATGGAAGTCGAGAAGCTGGCTGAGCTCCTTCGCGAGGCGGAGGAGCACCACGGTCCGTATGAAGCGACCGCCCCGAAGCACCACTGGTCGGGGTTCTATGCCGCCTACATCGTCGCCCGCGAGGGTGGGCGCACGCCGGAGGAAGCCGACGGCGACGCCAGGACTTACATGGACGGTGTGCTCCGGGCGCAGGACTCCGAGCCAATGAGCGCCGACTATGACGTGATCGTCTTGGGCGCTGGCTCGCCGGGCGAGCACTGCGCCGGCGCGCTGGCCGAGGGCGGTCTGAAGGTGGCGGTCGTGGAGCGTGAGCTCGTCGGAGGGGAGTGTTCCTACTGGGCGTGCATACCGTCGAAGACCCTCCTGCGCCCCGGCGAGGCGGCTCACGCCGCGAACGAGGCGGCGGGCAAAGCCGAGGTCGACGTCGATGCGGCGCTGGCCTGGCGCGATTTCATGGTCTCCGACTACTCCGACGCCGGTCAGGAGAAGTGGCTGGCCGACAACGGCATCGACCTGCTGCGCGGCACGGGCCGGCTGGCCGGCCCGGGCGCCGTCGAGGTCGACGGTACGCGCCACACCGCCGATCATGTCGTGCTCGCCAACGGCGCCGATCCGGTGGTGCCGCCGGTCCCCGGGCTCCGCGAGCTCGAGGGCGTCTGGACCAATCGCGAGGCCACCGGCATGAAGGCCGTCCCGCGGCGCCTGGTCATCCTGGGCGGCGGTCCGGTCGGGGTGGAGATGGCGCAGGCCGTCCGCCGGCTCGGGGGCGAGGCGGTGATCGTCGACATGGCCGAGCACGTGCTCGGGCGGGAGCCGGCTCCCCTGGGCAAGGCGCTCGGCGAGGTTCTCCAGGGGGAGGGCATCGAGCTGGTCATGTCCGCGAGCGCGAGCGCCGCACGACGTGAGGGTGACGAATACGTGCTCGAGCTGGACGACGGACGGGAGCTGAAGGGCGATCGGCTGCTCGTCGCCACCGGCAGGCGTCCGCGCGTCAGCGGGATCGGCCTCGAGACGGTCGGGGTCGAGCCCGGACGGCCACGGGGTGCCGGTCGACATGCACCTCAGAGCCGCCGAGAAGGTCTGGGCCATCGGCGATGTCGTCGGAATCTGGCCCCTGACCCACGTCGGCAAGTACCAAGGCGAGGTCGTCGCCGCCAACATTCTCGGCGAGTCTCGGAGGGCCGACTACGAGGCGGTCCCGCGGGTCACCTACACGGACCCGCAGGCGGCGGCCGTGGGCGCCGACGCTGCTCGCTTCAGCGGCATGGCCCCACTCACGGAGGTGCCGAAGACCGCCACGTACACACGCGCCTATGCGGATTCCAACGGCTTCCTGACCCTGCTCAGCGATGGTGAGCGACTGACGGGCGCCTACGCGCTCGGCCCCGAGGCGGGCGAGTGGCTGCAACAGGCGACGCTGGCGATCCGCGCGCACGTCCCGCTCGACGTGCTGAGCGACACGATCCAGCCGTTCCCGACCTTCTCGGAGATCTTCGTCCTCGCCTTGAAGGCGCTTCGTGCCGAGATCGCCGCGGCGCCGGGACCTGCCGGCGCGGGCCCACCGATGGCGAGCTGAGGGTGACCGGGGAGCAGACCAGGTCTTTCACGGGCGCGAGCGGACGGCTGGCGTGCGACGCTACGTCTCCGCCTTCAACTTTCAGGAGCCATAGATGGAAGCCACCGCCTCGACGAGCACCACGGACATCCGCCCGTTCACCTTCGACGTCTCCGATGAGGAGCTCGACGACCTGCGCAGCCGCATCGAGTCAACGAACTGGCCCGACCGGGAGGTGGATCCCTCACAGGGCGCGCAGCTCGAGACGATCCAGGCGCTGGCCGACTACTGGGCGACTGACTACGACTGGCGCAAGTTCGAGGAGCGCTTCAAGGCCCTGCCACATTTCATCACGGAGATCGACGGGGTCGACATCCACTTCATTCACGTCCGCTCCGATCATGAGCACGCGTTGCCGCTCATCGTCACGCACGGCTGGCCGGGTTCGACGATCGAGCAGCTCAAGATCATCGAGCCGCTGACGAATCCCACAGCCCATGGCGCCGAAGCTGGGGACGCGTTCCATCTCGTGATCCCCTCATTGCCGGGCCACGGTTTCTCGGGGAATCCGACCGAGACCGGCTGGGACCCAATCCGAATCGCCCGTGCATGGGCCGAGTTGATGAAGCGCCTCGGATATGACCGATACGTCGCACAGGGCGGTGACTGGGGAAATGCCGTCACCGAGCAGCTGGCCCTGCTGAAGCCCCAGGGGCTGCTCGGCATCCACACGAACATGCCGGCGACGCTTTCGCCCGAGATCTCGAAGGGCGTTCAGTTGGGCGATCCGGCGCCCGCGGACCTCTCAGCGGACGAGAAGGAGGCCTACGACATCCTGGTGCACTTCTTCGCCACCGGCACCGGCTATGCGGGGGAGATGGGCAACCGCCCGCAGACCCTCTACGGCATCGTGGACTCGCCGGTCGGCCTGGCGGCCTGGATGCTCGATCACGACGAGGCCAGCTACCAGCTGATCGCGCGCGCCTTCGCCGGCAATCCCGGCGGCCTCTCGCGAGACGACGTGCTCGACAACGTCACCCACTACTGGCTGACCAAGAGCGGGATCTCCTCGGCGCGGCTCTACTGGGAGAGCAAGTTGGGCTTCTTCGACGTCAAGGGCGTCGAGCTCCCGGTCGGGATCACCGTATTCCCGGACGAGCTCTATCCGGCCCCACAGAGCTGGGCGGAGAAGGCGTATCCGAAGCTCGTTCACTACAACCGCGCCAAGGAGGGCGGCCACTTCGCGGCATGGGAGCAGCCCGAGACCCTGTCGGAAGAAGTCCGGGCGACCTTCAGGTCACTCCGATGAATGCGGCTGGACCCCGACGGTCGTGCTGGTTGCACGGCGCCTTTGCGGACTCCTCGGGGCTGGAACGGCGTGATCGAGCGACTCCAGGCGACGGACGTGCAGCTGACGGCCGCGGCCACTCCGCTCCGCGATCGACCCCGACTATGTCGCCGCGCTGGTCCCGCTCCACTATCCGTCGCTGAACGGGGGTGAGCCCGTGGAGTTCGTCGATCGATCCGGAGAAGCTCCACGACGCGGTCTAGCTGCACGGACCAATGGCGTTCGGATTGGGTGAGTCCACGCGAGAGCTGCCGTCGTTCGACGGCACGACTGCCTGGCTCAACTCCGAGCCGCTGACGCCGGCGGGTCTGCGCGGGCAGGTCGTGCTGGTCGAGTTCTGCACCTACTCGTGCGTCAACTGGCTGCGCACCGTGCCGTACGTTCGCGCCTGGGACGAGCGATATCGCGACGACGGACTGGTGGTGATCGGCGCGCACACTCACCTGAGTTCGAGTTCGAGCACGACGTCGAGAAGATCCGCTCCGCCCTCGAGGAGATGGGCGTCGACTATCCGATCGCGGTCGACAACGACTACGCGCGTCTGGCGGGCCTTCGACAACAACGTACTGGCCCGCCCTCTACTTCGCGGACGCCGAGGGGCGGATACGGCATCACCACTTCGGCGAGGAGGACTACGAGCGGTCGGAGAGGGTCATCCAGCAGCTGCTGACCGAAGCCGGGGCCACCGGGGTGGATGGCGAGCCTGGTGTCGGTTGATGCCGGCGGGGTCTACGCGCCCGCCGACTGGGACACCCTGGGCTCCCCGGAGACCTACGTCGGCTACGCCCGGGCGTCGGGCTTTGCGTCTCCCGGCGGTCTGGTGCGCGACCGCAGTCACGTCTACGAGGAGCCTCCTCGACGCTGGACCTCAACAAGTGGTCGCTCTCGGGAGACTGGACCGCCGGCGCACAGCCCACGGAGCTGAATGAGCCCGGCGGGCGGATCACGCACCGCTTCCATGCGCGCGACGTGAATCTGGTGATGGGCGCGCAGGGCGGCGGGGGCTCGGTGGGCTTTCAGGTGCGGGTCGACGGCGAGCCGCCCGGTGCGGCCAGCGGACTCGACGTCGACGAGGAGGGCAACGGCACGGTCGCCGAGGAGCGGCTCTACCAGCTGGTTCGCCAGCCCGGACAGCGATTCGGATCGGACGTTCGAGATCACGTTCCGGGAACCCGGAGTCCAGGCCTACGTGTTCACCTTCGGCTAGAGGTTCGCGAGCATGCTCGGCTCCGGGACCTTTCGCCTCGAGCCGCCACGGCTGCGCACGACCGAGGATCCGACCAGCGACCGCCACGCGACCTGGTACGAGCTCTTCTTCGACCTCGTCTTCGCGGCGGCGGTCGTCGAGCTCTCGACCTCGCTGGCGGACGATCCGACGAGCGCCGTCTTCGGCCGCTTCGCCGGTCTGTTCGTCGCGATCACACTCAGGCCGGCGAGCGCGCCCTCACCCGTGTCAGCCTCCGCGGGAGGCTCCCAGCCGGGCACCAGCGCACCAAGCGGGTCGGCGCTCACCCGCTAGTTCTATTTCTTCGGCGAGTCCTGGACCAGCGTGTTGTTGCCCGAGCCGCCGTTGAGGTGATCCTTGCCCGGGCCGCCGATCAGCTGATCGGGGCCCGGGCCGCCGAAGAGCCGGTCCATCCCCGGGCCGCCTCCCAGCAGATCGGCCCCCGCCGCGCCGCGGAGGAGGTCGTCTCCACTGTTGCCGCTGAGCAGATCGTCGTCGGTGCCGCCGTTGAGCTTGTCGTTGCCGGAATTGCCGATCAGGATGTCGCGCCCGCTGAAGCTCGTGACCTGGTCGTCCCCGCTGCCGCCGGTGATCTGATCCCGGAGGATGCCACCCCTCGCATGGTCATCGCCCCGACCGGCGAGAACGAGGTTGAAGCAAAAGCCGCCGCCGATGAAGTGGTCGTCACCCGAGCCGAGCGCCGCGCCGCAGCCCGTCCCATGGCCGAAGCCGCCGGGAAGGTCGCGCTGGCCGAATCCGTTGTCGCTGCCCACCCCCGAGAAGATGACTCGGTCGTTACCGGCGCCGGTCAGCGCGTCGACCTCGGAGATGCGAGCGCAGGCGATCGGTCCCGTGCGGGGGTTCTTGCCGTTCACCTTCACCAGACCGGCGTTGCAGACCACCCTGACCCGATCGGCGGCCTTGCCGCCCCTGACGACCAGGAGCTGCCCGTTGACCGTGGAGCGCACCTTGGCGTGGGCGGCGCCGGCCGGGATGGCGAGGGCCGCAGCCAGGAGGGCCGCGGGCAGGATCAGGCGCAGGACTGGTCGTATCGCGGGCACGCGCAGTGAAGGAACACGGCGAACGTCGGGAAGTAGCTGGGTGCCTACTCCCCGGCGATCAGGGTGTGCCAGACGGGGAGGACCGGCTTGGCGTAGTAGTTGACCGCCTCCTGGCGAAGGGCGGCGATCTCATCCGAGTACCAGTAGCGCTCCCAATCCTCGTGGCTGTCCCAGATCGAGGCTTGGCGGAAGTGGAGCGGATCCTCCTCGTTGCGGGTCAGGGACCAGCCCTTGGCACCGAATGACATCGCGCGGGCGGCGGCGGCCTCCCAGATCTCATACCAGCGCTCGGCGCGAAACGGCGTGATGTGCCACTCGATGTAGACGATCTCGAGGGCTCCGTTGCCCGATCCGTTCGCCACTACCGCGCCGACCTCCGCCCTGATCGCGCCCGGGCCCTCCTCGACCTTGCCCTCCTCCTCGCTGGTGGCGCCGACGAGGATGGAGATCTTGCCGAGGTGCTTGTTCTCATGGAGGAGCTGGTGGGCGTCGGCCACGCCGTCGAAGCCCATCACCCGCCAGAGCACCGGCTGGATCTTGCCCTCGGCCATCAGCTCGTTCGCGCGCCAGCACTCGTAGGCGTTCGCGAAGTGGGAGCCGATGATCTGCTTCTGGCGCATCCACAGGTAGCGGACGTCGAAGTCGAGGGTGTAGCCGGACGTCGCTCCGCAGATCACGACCTTGCCGAACGGCTTCACCACGAAGACCGACGTCGGGAACGTCGCCTGGCCGACGTGCTCGAAGACGATGTCGGGGGAGTCGCCGAGGATCTCCTTGACCCGCTTGGCGAAGCCGCGCGACTCCTTGAAGCGCGCCTTCTCGGCCTCGCGGTCCTGGAGGTTCTCGTTCGTCCGCATCATGCCGCTGAAGTCGGCACGGTTGATGTAGTCGACCGCGCCGAGGCGCTTTACCAGCTCCCCCTTGTCGTCGGATGAGACGACGCCGACCGCGTTGGCTCCGGAGGCGGCGCAGAGCTGCGTGGCGAACACCCCGAGCCCCCCGGCCGCGCCCCAGATCAGGACGTTGTGGCCCGCCTGGAGCTTGCACTGGTCGATCAGCATCCGGTAGGCCGTGAAGTAGGTCAGGCCGTAGGCGGAGCTCTCGGCCCAGGAGAGGTTCTGGGGGCGCGGCAGCAACTGCTGCGCCTGCACCTTGGTGAACTGGGCGAAGGAGCCCCAGGTGGTCTCGTAGCCCCAGATCTCCTGGCTGGGGGCAGCGAGCGGATCGAGACCGTGGACCTCGACGTCCTCATAGGAGGCCTGGTTGCAGTGGATGACGACCTCGTCGCCCGGCTTCCACTTGGTGACGCCCTCGCCGACCTTCCAGACGATCCCCGAAGCGTCGGAGCCGCCGATGTGGTGGCCGTACTCCTCGTGATCGCCGTAGCCGAAGACCGAGACGGGCTTGCCGAGGGCGGCCCAGACGTTGTTGAAGTTGACGCCGGCCGCCATCACGCGGACGATCACCTCGAAGGCGCCGGGCTGCGGGACGTCGATCTCCTCGACCTGGAAGGCATCCTTGGGCTCGCCCTCGCGCTCGGGGCGAATCACCCAGGCGGCCATCTTCTCGGGCAGCTCGCCCGGCTGGACATCGAGCTTCGATACGTCGGCGATCTCTACGGCCATTTGACTCCCGTTCGGTGGTCGTGGACGGCTGGATCGTATTCAACCCACTCTCGTCAGGTTCCCGTCCGGGACCGCGACTACGTTCATGAGTCCGATGGAAGCCTCCGAGAAGCCACAGCTCCCACTCGATCACGACACCGGCGAAGGGGCGGTGCGGGCGATCGACGACCGTCTGGTGATCGAAAGGCTCGAGGTCAACGATCCGGGCGCCGCTCGCGTCGTGCGAGAGCAGGCCGCAAAGAAGCGTTCCCCGGCAGAGACCGTGGCGCGGGCGATCGAGATCGGCTCGCGGCTGATCGAGTCGGAGGGCACCGCCGCGAATGTCGACTACGTTCGAGCGGAGCTGGAGCGACAGATGCGTCCGCTCGCAGAAGAGCTCGGGGGAGTGATCGAGGAGGGGCGGGAGGAGCTCGCGGAGCGGCTCGCGAGCAGCTTCGACAACGAGCGAAGCGGCTCGGTCCAGCAGCAGATCCGCGAGATGTTGATCACGGCGATGGAGCACCAGCGAAACCAGCTCGCGAAGCAGTTCTCGGCGCAGGATGGCGCGAACCCTCTGGCCGACTTCAAGGAGGGCGTCGTCCGCGCCGTCCAGCGCTCTGGAGAGCTCCAGCAGGCCGCGCACGTCGAGGACCGGAGGCGGATCGAGGCGCTGACCGCAGAGCTCATGGCGCTCAAGGAGCGTCTCGGGGCGAAGGAGGAGATCGAAGCCGAGCAGTCTCGCGGGACCGCCAAGGGCCGCGACTTCGAGGAGCGCATCCACGCCCTGCTCGACGAGATCGCGACCGCCCGCGGCGACGTCGCGCACCATGTCGGCGATCAGGCCGGCGAGACCCGGGGCAAGAAGGGGGACACCGTCGTCGAGATCGGCGCCGGGGCTGGCCCCTGCCTCGCGAAGATCGCCTTCGACCCGAAGGACAGCCAGCTCACCCGGCCGAAGGCCTGGGAGGTCCTCAACGGATCTCTCGACGACCGAGGTGCGGCGTACGCGGTGTTGGTCGTTGCAACCGAGGAGAACGTGCCCGCGAAGACCCAGAGCCTCGTTGAGTACGAAGGCAACAAGCTGATCGTCGCGGTCGACAGGGAAGACCCCGAACGGAATCTTCTCGAAGCCGCGTATGGCATAGCCCGGGCCCGTGCACTGGCCGCCAGACAGGACGAGCTCGCCCTGGATGCGCCGGCGATGAAGGAGGCGATCGACGAGGCAAGGCGGGCCCTGGAGTCGCTGAAGACAGCGCGCCAGGCGCTGACGGGCGTCCGCAAGAACGCTGACAGCATCGAGTCGACGCTGGCCGCGATGGAGGAGGGGGCCAAGGCCGCCCTTGCACGTGCGGATAGCCTGATCGCGGATGCGCTGGAGTCAGCCGCCTAGCGGCATTGCGTCCAAGCAAATCGCGAAACGTTCTGGACACATCCGCCGTGGACGAAATAGAGCGCAGAGAGACCATGGAAGCGTCCGAGAACAGCGAGCTGCCGGGGCGTGGGGGCAATGGCACGGGCCTGCACCGGGTGGACCCAGATCGGGTCGTGAAGACCCTGTCCTCCGGCGCCAATCCGGCCGGCTATGCGCGGCTCGAGCTGATGGTCAACACGATCTTCGACCGGCTGGTGGCCGACGAGCGCGACGGGCTCGCCGAGTCCTAAGGCAGCAGCAGGTCGTTCTGCCCGGAGGCCCGCTCCGGCCCGACGTTGAAGCTGAACGGGGCCACCGCCAGCCCGCTCGCGCTCGCCTCATAGCTGCCGGTCTTCATCTCCACCTTCAGGTTGTCCGTTCCGGCGGGCGGGATCTCGCTGCTCTCCGCATCGACCGGTCCGTGGATGGCGAACGTCCCCGGCTGGGTCGTGAGGTTCGCAATCGTGAAGTTGACGAGGCCCGCGCCGAACTCCCTTGGTGAGACGGCGACGCCATCCTTGGCGACCTTCACCGAGATCTCGGCAGGGACGGGTGGCCGCGGGTCGTTCTTGAAGTCGCTCTGCCCGCAGCCGACAACCGCCAGCGCCGTGACGAGGGCGGCGGCGAACAGCAGCACTCTGCCCCTCTCCCGCAGCATGCGCGGAGGAATCTAGCCGAAGCGGGGAACCCTCGCGGAAGCCGAGGCCCCGAGCGGCCTATGCAGCGAACGGCAGACCGACGACCTCGGCGGTCGTGTCGCCGTCGCCAACCGCGAGCCGGTCGCCCTCCGCGGCCTCGCGTCTGACGATCGCCAGGGCGATCGGACCGAAGGCGGGGGAGAGGCTGGCGCTGCCGATCGTGCCCACCTCCTTGTCGCCGAGGAGGAGGGGAGTGCCGTGCTCCGCCGCAGCGCTGAGGCGGAGCCCACGGAGCGTCCGGTTCGGCTTGCCGCGGTAGTGCAGCCGCGCCACCGGTTCCTGGCCGATGTAGCAGCCCTTCTCGAAGTTCACGGCTCGCTCGGTGATGTCGGCCTCGGCGGGCATCGACTCGGGGCCCATGTCGAGTCCGAACCGCGGCCTGCCCGACTCGACGCGGATGATCTCGGCTGCTGGTTCGCTCACCTCCACGGCGCCTCCGGCCGCGAGCAGTTCGCCCAAGCGCGCCGCCGCGTCCGCCTTCGTGACCAGATCGAGGCCGACGTCAGTGGCGACCGCCAGCACCTCGATCCCGTCCCAGTCCCGGAAGCCCTGTGCGTGCTCGGGGGCGAGGCCCTCGAACCCGGCGAGCTCGCGGGCGCGGGGGCCGATCAGGGATGTGATCGCCCAGCGGTCGCTGACGTCCTCGACCTCGACGTCGCGGCCGATGCTGTACGTGCGCAGGTGCTTGAGGACGGCCGGGGCGGGGCCGGTCTCCAGATCGACCCAGATCTCCTCGTCCTCGAGGCGTAGGACCCGCATATCGGCCTGCAGGTGTCCCTTGCGATCGAGCAGCGCCGCGTAGCAGCCCTGCCCCCGCTCGAGCGCCTCGATGTCGTTGGTCAGCTGACCCTGGAGGTACTCGGCCCCGTCTGCGCCCCGGACGGTCAGGGCGGCGCGGGCCCGCGGCAGGTATCCGGCCTCCTCGCGCAGGGCCCTGTACTGCCCGTCGAGCTCCACCGCTGTCGCGATCTCGGCCATGGCTCGATTCTAGGTCGCGGGCTTCGCCGGCTCGTCGCTGGATGAAGTTAGGAGTGACTAACTTTGGAGTTTGGGCGTGCTATAAATTCGGACGATGGCCAGCAAGGCGCACAACGCCCACCCGAAGCGGCGCACCAACGAGGGCGCGGAGAACTATGCGAAGGCGATCTACGAGCTCCAGGGCAGAGGGAAGACGCCGATCGGAACCAAGGCCGTCGCCGAGCGGCTCGGCGTCACGCCTGGCTCGGCGTCCGGGATGCTGAAGCGCCTTGCCGACGATGGTGTGGTCGAGTACGAGGCCTACCACGGCGTGCGCCTGACCCCCGAGGGGGAGCGAATCGCGCTCGAGGTCATCCGCCATCACAGGCTGCTCGAGCTCTTTCTCGCAGAGGTACTCGACATGCCCTGGGACCGGGTCCACTTGGAGGCGGAGGTGCTCGAGCACCACATCTCCGAGGAGCTCGAGGAGCTGATCGCGGCCAAGCTCGGACAGCCGGTGCGCGATCCCCATGGCGATCCGATCCCCGATCGCGATCTCGAGATCACGATCGAGGACTCGGTCGCGCTCACTGATCTCGAACCGGGGGAGGGCGGCGTCTTCGCCCGCGTTTCCGACAGCGACGCGTCCATGCTCCGCTACCTGGCCGAGCGGGAGATCCAGCCCGGCGCCGCGCTGCTGGTTCGCTCGAAGGAGCCGTTCGGCGGGCCGCTGATCGTCGAGGTCGCGGGCCGCGCGCATCCACTCGGGCCACAGCTGGCCGAGAGCATGAGGGTCCGCCGGGAGGCGAGCGATGAATAGGCCCGACCTCCGGGTGGGAGAGGAGGAAGTCGGACTCGTCGAGCCGGGTTCCGGTCCGTCTTCGGGGCAGCCCTCGAACGGTGATGGGGACGTCGAGAGGGTTCTTCCAGGCGAGGCCGCCGTCGCTCGGGCGGCCCGGGCCTCCCTCGAGGGGCGGACGCGAGGCGTCCCGCGAATCTGGCCGTTCCTCGGGCCGGCCTTCATCGCCGCCGTCGCCTACATCGACCCCGGGAACTTCGCCACCAACATCGCCGGCGGGGCCAAGTTCGGGTACCTGCTGCTCTGGGTCGTCCTGGGGGCGAACCTGATCGCGATGGTCGTCCAGACCCAGTCCGCGAAGCTCGGGATCGCGACCGGCAAGAACCTCGCCGAGGCGTGCCGCGACACCTTCTCCAGGCGAACTTCGATCGGGCTTTGGCTTCAGGCCGAGATCGTGGCAGCGGCGTGTGACGTGGCCGAGGTGGTCGGTGCGGCCCTCGGGCTCAACCTGCTGTTCGGGATTCCGCTGTTTCCGGCGGGCTTGCTGGCCGGCGCCGGGGCGTTCGCCATCCTGGGGCTCCAGCAGCGCGGCTTCCGGCGTCTGGAGGCCGTCATCGTCGGGATGGTCGGAGTCGTCGTGCTCGCTTTCGCGTTCGAGATCTTCAACTCGAATGCGGACGGGGGCGAGGTCGCCAAGCACCTGTTCACTCCGGCCTTCGACGGCACCGAGAGCATCCTGCTCGCCACCGGGATCATCGGCGCCACGGTGATGCCCCACGTCATCTACCTCCACTCGGCACTGACCCAGCGACGCATCGTCGGCCGCAACCCGGAGGAGCGGCGTCAGATTCTTCGCTTCGAGAAGATCGACGTCGTCATAGCGATGGCCCTGGCCGGGGCGGTCAATCTTTCGATGATGATCATGGCCGCCGGCCTGTTTCACAACAGCGGCCTTGTCGGCATAGACAGCATCGACGGCGCCTACGACGGGCTCAAGCAACTGGTCTCGCCGGGGGCCGCGACCGTGTTCGGAATCGCGCTCCTCGCCTCCGGATTTGCCTCCTCCTCGGTCGGGACGATGGCCGGCCAGGTCGTCATGCAGGGGTTCATCCGCCGGAGGATCCCGATCTTCGCGCGCCGGGCGATCACCCTGGCGCCCGCGTTGATCGTCCTCGGCATCGGCCTCGATCCGACGGACGCGCTCGTCGGCAGCCAGGTCGTGCTCTCGTTCGGGATCCCGTTCGCGCTCGTGCCACTGGTGATGCTCGCCCGGCGTCGCGACCTGATGGGATCGCTCACCAACCCGCCGTGGCTGACCGCAATCGTCAGCGTCCTGTCGGCGCTGATCATCTCCCTCAACGTCTTCCTGCTGGAGCAGCTCTTCTTCGGGTAGCTAGAGTCAGTCCATGGCCCTCGCCCAGGACTTCCAGGAGGTGGTCGACACCCTGCCGGACGACTGGACCGATCTCGCTCTGGACCTGCGGATCGCCGACGAGACACGCTACGTGGACGCCGCGGTGATGCTCTCCCAGGTGAACGCCCAGCCGTACTCGCGAGCCGACTGGCACTGGCGCATCAACGTCGCCCATCGGTTCGGACACGCCGCCGCGGCGGAGACGGTGAGGGGCGTGCTGACCAAGCTCGACCGTGAGGGGATCGGGGGCGAGATGCGCGTCCGGGACGCGCAGGAGGGCCGGGCAGAGGTCGTCCAGATGTGGGGTCGCCCGGAGAGCGTGCGGCGCGACTTCAGACGTCGGCGAAGTCTGTAGCAGGCCCTCATGGCCCGGATCGCCGCCGTGGTGGCGGATCTGATGCTCGCGAGCCGGGTGAGCACGTCACTCGAGGCAAGCGGTCACGAGGTCGAGCAGGACACCGAGCTTCCCGATGAGCTCGACGGGGTCGATCTGGTCGTGGCGGATCTCGACGTCGTCGCGCCGGAGGCGCTCGGGGACCTGGCGGTGCCGGTGATCGGCTTCTATCAGCACACCGACGTCGACACCAAGACCCGCGCCGAAGAGGCCGGGCTGACCCTGGCGGTCCCGCGGAGCCGGATGGTCAGGGAGCTGCCGGAGCTGGTGGAGCGGGCGCTCGGCTGATAGTTGGCGCGCTACTCGCAGCCCTGGCTCGGCGAGATCCGGACGAATCCCTGGGAGACCCGGTTCTCGGCCGCATCCGTGATCACGCCATGGGCTCCGGCCCACTGAACCCAGGCCGAGGCGTGGGGGCTCACGAGTCCGGCCGTGAATCCCGGCGTCCGATCCGTCACCGACCACGCATGCGCCGTCAAGAGCGAGTCGAGCTGCGCCTGCTGAGAGTCCCGATCGAGCCCGCTGTTTTCGGAGATCAGGTCATCGAGTGCCGAGCCGGGATCTCTCTGGAGGCTGGAGTAGCCGCGTTCCAGTCCCGCGACCAGCGAGCGAGCGGGCGCGCACCGGTCGCGCTCGATCCTTGCTTCCGAGGTCGCGACGACCAGCTCCGGGTATCTCGGCGCGCCGAACTGATCGACCCGGAACTCGCGGACAGGGATCCCCATCTGCTGCAGCTGGACGCCCTCGGCATTCCAGAAGCCAGTGGCGGCGTCGACCTTGCCGGCGGCCAGGTCGGCGACCGCGTTGAAACCGATCGTCACTCGGTGAACGTCGGAGGGATCCACTCCTCCGGAGCGCAGGACGGTGTCGAGAACGGCGTCGTCCGAGGGGACGCCCGTGACGCCGATGGTCTTGCCCGCGAGATCGGCCGGGGTGCGGATCTCGTTTCGGTCGCGGGCGATCACCGAGGCGAGCGGGCGCTGGACGATCGCGGCGATCGCCACCAGGTCGAGGCCGCGCTCCCGGGCGATGCCGAAGTCGTTGATGTCCATGATCGCGAAGTCGGCGCGGCCGGCTTCGAGCAGCTTTGCGCTGTCCGCCGTGCTCGAGGGCTCCTGGATCTTCAGGTCGATGCCCTCGTCGCGGAAGTAGTCGTTCGCCTGCGCCGCGTAGATCCCGGAGTGGACGGCGTTCGGCTGGAAGTCGAGGACCAGGGTCGCGCCCTCCGGCGCGCCCGGTTCAGCGCCGCCTCCTCCGCACCCCAACAGACCCACACCGAGGAAGGCGGCCGCCAGCAGCGCGGCGACCCGTTTCATCGGCGGCTGACCCTATACGCGAGGGTGCTCCGAGGCAAAAGCCGAGGAGCAACCCGTTTCATAAGGGGCTCATAAAGGATTCGGAGGGGGTCGAGGCGCGTCCTCGATTCCGGTTAGACTGCGCGCCGCGCCGACGTCCGGTCGGCACTTTTTTTGAGGCTCTACGAGGAGGTCGCTTCAAGTGCAAGATCGAGGTCTCGCTGCGTACGTCGCCGAACTGATCGGCACGATGCTCCTGGTCTTCTTCATCACCAGCGTCGTCGCGCTCTACATAGCGACCGGCCAGAACTCCCAGTTCGGATCCGACTACGCGGTCGTGGGCCTGGTCCACTTCCTCGTGCTCTTCGCTCTGATCATCAGCATCGGCGTGGCGAGCGGTGGGCACTTCAACCCGGCGGTGACCACCGGATTCATCGTGCTCCGCCGGATCGACCCGATCGACGGCCTCGTCTACATCCTCGCCCAGCTCTCGGGCGGCGTCCTCGGTGCTCTGCTCACCAAGGCCTTCCTGCTCGACGAGGGCCGCGCCTCCGACTACGGGACGCCCAAGATCAGTCCTCTGCTCGGCGGGGCCTTCCAGGGCTTCCTGGTGGAGGGCATCGGCGCCTTCGTTCTTGTGCTGACGGTACTCGCCGTCGCCCTCAACCCCGAGATCCGGCGCTGGGCGGCGCTCGCCGCGGGCGGCGCTCTTGGACTGGGGGTCATGACGCTTGGCCCGCTGACCGGCGGCTCGTTCAACCCCGCCCGCTGGTTCGGTCCGGCCCTGGTCAGCAACCACTTCACGGACGCCTGGGCCTACATCCTCGGCCCGATCGTCGGTGGACTGCTGGCGGCGGCCGTCTACAGGTTCATCATCGAGCCGGCCAGCGGCCCGGTGCAGGAGCTTGCGGATACGGTCGCGCCGCGCGGCCCCGCGCCGCCTGCCGGAGAGGCGCCACCGCTCCGTCAGGAGCGCCCGCCCTCGCCGCCGCCCGGTGGCATCGCGGGCTCGTAGGCACGCAGGGCACATAGCGCCACTCCGCTAGGTTCTCCCTGCGATGCGCAGGGTCACCTTCTCGCGCAATTACACGCTCTCGCTGTCGCGGACGTGTCAGTGCTACTGCAAGTACTGCGCCTTCGCCACGCACCGGGCGCACATCCACGACCCGGATGAGGTTGAGCGCCGACTGGACGAGGCGGTGCGCCGCAACGCCAAGGAGCTGCTCGTGCTCACCGGCGAGCGACCGGAGGTGAACGCGGAGGTCGCGGCGCGACTGCGCGACTGGGGCCACGACGACTTCACCTCCTACGTCGTCTGGGCGTGCCAGCGGGGCATCGAGCGTGGGCTGCTGCCCCACACCAACCTCGGGGTGCTCTCGCGTGAGGACCTGGAGCGCGTCCGCGAGGTGACCGCGTCGCAGGGCCTGATGCTCGAGTCGATCAACCCCGACCTGGTCGTGCACCAGGGCTCCCCGACCAAGCACCCGGCGCGGCGGCTGGAGACGATCCGGCTGGCGGGGGATCTGCGAATCCCCTTCACCACCGGGATCCTGGTCGGGATCGGGGAGAGCGAGGAGGAGCGGGTCGGTGCCCTGGAGGCGATCGCCGCCGTCCACGCGGAATACGGGCACATCCAGGAGGTCATCCTCCAGAACTTCGTTCCCCATCCGCGCTACTACGGCGCCGAGGTGGCGGAGATCGCGGATGCCGCCTCCCGGGAACGCTGGACCAACGGAAAGACGGTTGGATCCGAGCTTCCGCTCCCGGACTGGGCCGGCCCGGTCTCTGTCGACGAGATGAAGCGGTTGATCGCCGAGTGTCGCCGCCTGATGCCGGATGTCGGCGTCCAGGTGCCGCCGAACCTCGCCGACTGGTGGCCCGAGCTCGTCGAGGCGGGCGCGACCGATCTCGGCGGGCTGTCCGCGAACGGCGACCACATCAGTCCCGAGGAGCCGTTCCCGAGCCCGCACCAGGTGCGCAAGGAGCTGGCGCCGCGCGGATACGCGCTGACCGAGCGGCTCTGCGCCTACCCGCAGTACCTCGATCCCGAGTGGATGGAGCAGGGTGTCCTCGACCTGGTCAAGCTCAAGTACTGGAGCTTCATCCCGCGCCGCGGCTCGGGCCGGCGGCAGGAGTCGCCGCCACAGCCCGAGGTGGCGCCCCGCGCGATCGAGAAGGGCAGGCGGGGTGAGGAGCTCACGGAGGAGGAGCTGACCGCCCTCTTCTCGGAGACCCGCCCGGAGGTGATCGAGGAGATGCGGTCGGCGGCCGACGAGCTGCGGGCCGAGCTCGCGGGGGAGACGGCCACATTCGTGGTCAACCGGAACATCAACTTCACCAACGTCTGCGTGGTCGGCTGCGCCTTCTGCGGCTTCGGCCAGGGCAAGCGCTCGCCGGACGCCTATCTCGTCAGCGAGGAGGACTTCGCGGCGCGGGTGGCTGAGGCGATCGACTTCGGCGCGACGGAGATCTGCATGCAGGGCGGCATCCACCCCGAGTACACGCTCGAGGACTATGGGCGCTGGCTGCGGCTGGCGAAGGAGTGCGCCCCGCAGATCCACCTGCACGCCTACTCGCCGATGGAGATCCACTACATGTGCGAGCGCTCGGGGCGCTCGCCGGAGTCGGTCTTCGACTACCTGATCGAGTGCGGTCTGGGCTCGACGCCGGGGACGGCCGCCGAGGTGCTTCACGACGGCGTCCGCCAGCGGATCTCGCCGAACAAGCTGCCGGTCATGCGATGGATCGAGATCATCGAGGCCTCTCACCGCGCCGGCCTGCGCTCGACCTCGACGGTGATGTTCGGGCACATCGAGGAGCCGCGGGAGCTGGCGCGCCATATGCGGGTGATCCGCGGGCTGCAGGAGCGGACGGGCGGGATCACCGAATTCGTCCCCCTCAGCTTCATCCCGTTCAACACTCTCCTCGGCCGCACGCATGGGGTGGAGGAGATCTCCAGCTCCGACAACCTCAAGCACACAGCCGCCTTCCGCCTGGGGCTCGGCAAGACGATTCCGAACCTGCAGGCGAGCTGGGTGAAGATGGGCCTCGACGCGGCCACCGAGAGCCTGCGCTGGGGCGTGAATGACCTCGGCGGCACGCTGATGGAGGAGAACATCTCCCGGATGGCGGGCTCCCACCACGGCGTCCGGCTCGAACCCGAGCAGCTGATCGATGCCGCCCGGCGCGCTGGCCGGACCCCGGCCCAGCGAACGACGCTCTACGAGATCGTCGAGACCTACTAGCTGCGTATGCGGGCGATGGTGCTTGAGGAGGCGGGTAGTCCCCTCGTGGAGCGCGAGCTGCCCGATCCGGAGCCGGGGTCCGGCCAGGTCCTGATCGAGATCTCGGCCTGCGCCGTCTGCAGGACGGACCTGCACATCTTCGACGGCGAGCTAACCGAGCCGAAGCTTCCTCTCGTCCCCGGCCACATGATCGTCGGCCGTGTGGCCGGCAGGGGAGAGGAGGCGACACGCTTCGCCGAGGGTGACCGGGTGGGCGTGCCGTGGCTCGGCTGGGTCGATGAGACCTGCCGCTACTGCCGGACGGGGCGCGAGAACCTCTGCGTCGAGGGCAAGTTCACCGGCTATGACATCGACGGCGGCTATGCGGAGCGCACCGTCGCAGACGAGCGCTTCTGCTTCCCGATCCCGGACTCCTACACCGACGAGCACGCCGCGCCGCTGCTCTGCTCGGGGCTGATCGGCTACCGCTCGCTGCGACTGGCGGGGGAGGGGGAACGCCTCGGGATGTACGGCTTCGGCTCCTCGGCGCACCTGATCATCCAGGTCGCCATTCACCGGGGCTGGGAGGTCTACGCGCTGACGCGGGAGGGCGATGCGGAGAAGCAGGAGGAGGCCCGCTCGCTCGGAGCCGCTTGGGCCGGCGCCGTGGGGGACCCTCAGGCTCGAGACCTCGACGCGGCGATCATCTTCGCCCCGGCCGGCGAGCTCGTCCCGGAGGCGCTCAGAGCCCTCGCGCCCGGCGGGACGGTCGTCTGCGCCGGCATCCACATGAGCGACATTCCCTCGTTCCCCTACGAGATCCTCTGGCACGAGCACTCCGTCCGCTCGGTGGCCAACCTGACGCGGCGGGACGGCGAGGAATTCATCTCCCTGGCCCCCGAGGTGCCGGTGCGAGACCGAGATTCAGGTATATCCGCTGGCCGAGGCGAACAGTGCGTTGGATGACGTGCGTCACGGTAGGGTTCGTGGCACCGCCGTACTCTCAGTCGGTGGATAGCCTCAGGGGAGAGGAACGGAAGTCATGCCAGATGTGACCGTTAAGCGCGTCGAGGACTTCGAGGCGATCTTCGGCGGCGGGTTTCGACGCGTGAGGGCCGGCCTGGGAGTGACCTCATTCGGCCTTGCCGTGATCGATCTGCCGCCGAACTTCCAGCACTTTCCCGAGCACGATCAGACCCACGACGACCAGGAGGAGGTCTACACGACCCTCTCCGGCAAGGCGACGCTGACGGTCGAAGGCGAGGAGTACGAGCTCGAGCCCGGCGTGTTCGCCCGGGTCGGCGCCACGGAGAAGCGCAAGCTGGTCACCGGCGATGAGCCCGCACGCATCCTGGCGATGGGCGCCGTGCCCGGCAGGGCATATGTGCCGCCGGAGTTCACAGAGGAGGGGACCAAGCCGCCTCCTCTGGAGAAGATCGCCACCAAGCACTCCGCTCCGGCCTAGCGGAAGAGGTCCTCCTCGGGCGGACGCCGGATGGCCTGCGCGCCCGGACCGTCCTCAGGCGTCACCAGATCCTCCAGGCCGGCGACGATCGCGCCGGGCACCCCGGAGTCCTTGTCGCGCACGAGGTCGGCGGCGGAGGCGAGCTCGTCGGCGAGCGCGATGTGCGTCGCCGAGAGCTCGCGACCATGCTGGTCGCGCTTGCCGCGCCAGTCGGCGAGCGGCGGCAGACCGGCGCAGCCGATCGCGACATCCGCCTGACCGATCCTCCAGGCGCGGCCGAAGCTATCCGCCACCACGACGGCCGGTGTGACCCCGGACGCTTCACCGATCTCCTGGCGAATTCGCCGGGCCGAGGCGTCCCCATCCTCGGGCAGCAGCGAGACGAGGCCCTCCTCGAGGTTGGACGAGTCGATGCCCGCGTTCGCGCAGACCCAGCCGGCATCGGTCTCCGTGATCAGGACCCCGCGCTCGGCGCGCACGATGCGCCTGCTCTCCGCGAGAACCAACTCGACCAGAGCCGGGTCCTTGTCGAGCTGGGCGGCGACGGCCCGGGCGCGGTCGCCCGGCTCGACCTCGGTCAATCGGCGCACGCGCCCTTCAACCTTGGAGACGGCCTTCTGCGAGACGACCACGATCTCGTCCGCGGCGGGCGCCGCGGCCTCGGCGATCAGGCGCCCAAGGTCATCTCCCTCCTGCAGCTCGGGGAGCCCGGTGAGGGGCCGGATCCGCAGCTGACGGGCGGTCAAGCGAGGCTAGGCGGCGGCCTGCTGGGCGCGGTCGCCGAGCTGCCAGAGCACCTTGGCGGTCCGCGGCGCCGGCTGCGGGTCGAGCAGCAGCCGGTCGCGCAGCAGCGTGAAGTCCTCCGGTGTATCGAGGTCGGTCGCCAGGGACTCGACCTCCTCGAGCGCGAAGCTCTGGCCGGTCGCCCGCGCCCTGGTCACGTGTCTCGCGCAGCTGTCCGGACCGAAGGCCGGGAGGAACAGGTCGGGCGGGTTGAGCATCAGGGCGTTCGTGCCCGTCCCGTGACGGTCGGGGACGATCAGCGCCGTGCGCGGCGAGCGGCCCAGATGTGCATCGAGCTCGTCCGTCTCCAGCATCGGGCAGTCGACGGGCAGCATCGCCACCCGCTGGGCACCATCGGCCATCGCGGCCAGCGCGCCCGCCGCGGCTGCCTCGGCGTGACCCTCGTCGCTCTCCTGGACCAGGACCTTGTGCCCGAACCAGCCGGCGTGGCGGGCGACCGAAGCGTCGGAGGTGACCACGAGGACGTCATCGATGCAGCGGGATCGAGGCAGCTTCACTATCAAGTCGAGGAACAGGGCTTCAGCCAGGCGGGTGCGCTCGTCCTCGTCGAGCAGGCCGTCGAGCCGGCCGTTGGCGGCCGAAAATCCCTTCACCGGAACGATCGCTGTCGTATGCAATTGGTGCGTTTCCGACCCCACGGAAATGAGGCTACCGGAGGAGACGCAATTTATGCCCCACTATGCGGCTTTTATTTGGCGGCGCCGCGAAGTGTCGAGACGAACTCGAGGGTTCGCTCCGCGAGCGCGCGTCTCCCCTCAGGCCCCTTCATCAGGGTCGGGCAGCCGAGCACCCGCAGGTTCTGGGGCGGTGGATCGGGGTCCTCGGCATCGCAGACCATGGCGTCGATCAGGCCCTCGTACAGCGAGGCGACCCCCGCGGCGGTGGATGGCCGCCCGACCCCCCGCATGAAGAGATCGGTCGGTCCCTTCACCACCTGCCCGGCGACGTACGGGCTGACCGCCACCACGGGCGCCTCCGCGGCGGCGATCGCCTCCCGGAGCGCCGGGATGGCCAGGATCGGGCCGATCGAGATCACCGGGTTGGATGGTCCGATGACGATGGCCTCCGCCTCGGCGATGCTCGAGAGCACCTCCGGGGTCGGCACCGCGTCGGCGATCCCGTCCACCTCGATCCCCTCGACCGGCGCCTCGGCGTGCTCGGCGACCAGGTAGCGCTGAAGGTCGCGCCAGCCCTGCGCGGTCTGCACCCGCGTGCGGACCCGCTCCTCGCACATCGGCAGCACCGCCGCGCGCACGCCCAGGGCCCGCCCGATCTGCGCCTGGGCATCCGTGCGGCGGCCGCCGTCGGCGACGAAGACGCGCCGGTACAGGCAGGTGGCGAGATCTCGATCCGAGAGCCGGAACCAGTCGGGGGCCCCGAGCCTGGCGAGACGGTCGAACGCGGTGAAGGAGTCCCCCTTGATGCCCCAGCCGCGCTGCTCGTCGATCTCGCCGCTCAGCCAGTAGGTGATCAGGTCGGGATCCGGGGAGACGTCGACTCCGACGATCTCGATGTCGTCGGCGGTGTTGGCGATCACCGAGAGGCCTGTCCCGAGCAGGTCCTGCATGCCGGCCGCCAGCTTTGCCCCGCCGGTCCCCCCGGCGAGGACCACGCAGCGCTCGATACCGCTCACGCCCAGGGATCGCCCTCGGGCAGAGACGTGATCCGAATGCCCGCGGCGGACTTGTAGCGGACGTTGATCGAGATCAGCATCGGAGTCAGTGTCTCGACGATGCGGGCCATCTCGAGCGCGCCGGCGTTGACGGCGCGGAGTCCTTCGATCTCCTCGATCAGCCTCGCGACCCGAGCCTTGTCCACCTTCCGGTCGCCACAGATGAGGACGTCCTCGTCGAGCGGCTCACCCTCGGCCAGCCGCTTGGCGTTCACAGTGTGCAGAGCGGAGATCACCGTGACGCCATCCGGGACCATCTCCTCCGCCTGCTGGGCGGCGGAGCCCTGCCAGACGGCGAGCGTCCGAGAGGCCTTGCCGCTCACGGCCGCAGCCGTCGGCACGGTGCAGTCGACCAGGATCTGCCCCTCCGACAGAGCTTCCTTGAGGTTGGTGAGGGCCTCGGACTGGGCGCGGAAGGGGACGGTGAGGAACACGATCGGGCCTCGGGTGGCTGCCTCCTTGTCCTGGAGGCCCTCGACCGCGGCTCCCTGGACCTCGCTGCGGACGCGCTCGGCAGCCTCCTCCGCCCGCCCGGCGTCGCGAGAGCCGATCACGACCGACTGTCCGGCGCGAGCCCAGCGCAGCGCGAGGCCGTGCCCGAGCGCGCCGGTCCCGCCGATGATCGGAATTGGCTCTGCCACCGGCGAGCAAGCTACAGGGCGCCCGGAATAGGCTGCGCCCACCTGTGAGGCTCGAGGGGAAAAGGGCACTGGTCACCGGCGGCGCGAGCGGCATCGGCGCGGCGGTCGCACGGCGGCTCGCGGCGGAGGGGGCCGAGGTGACGATCGGAGACCTCAACCTCCAGGGCGCGGCCGAGGTGGCCGGGGAGATCTCGGGTCTACCGATCGAGCTCGACGTAACCGACCTCGGCTCGGCGCAGGCGGCGGTGGACAGCGCGGGCAAGCCGCTGGACATCCTGGTCAACAACGCGGGCACCGACGAGTTCGGCTTCTTCACCCAGACCACGCCAGAGCAGTGGGAGAAGGTGATCGCGGTGAACCTGATGGGCGTCCTCCACTGCACCTATGCGGCTTTGCCGGGGATGCAGGAGGCCGGCTACGGGCGGATCGTCAACATCTCCTCGGAGGCTGGCCGGGTCGGGTCCAAGGGGTCCGCGGTGTACTCCGCCGCCAAGGCGGGTGTGATCGGCTTCACGAAGGTGATCGCCCGCGAGGGGGCGCGCTTCAACATCACGGCGAACGCGATCGCGCCCGGCCCGATCGAGACCCCCCTGCTGATGCAGGCCAAGGAGTTCGGCGAGATCGGCGAGAAGATCATCGAGAACATGAAGGCGGGGACGCAGCTGAGGCGTCTCGGCCAGCCCGAGGAGGTCGCGGCCGCGGTCGCCTTCCTGGCCTCGGATGACTCGTCCTACGTCACCGGCGAGACCCTCGGGGTCAGCGGCGGCCTGGGGATGGTCTGATGGCCCTCGAGCCCGGCATGGAGAGAAGCATGGACTTCGTGGTCGAGGGGCGGCTGCTCACGGACGTCGGCGGCACGATCGGGGCGAGCGTGCTCTCCACCCCGGGAATGATCGGGATGATCGAGGGGAACGCGGCGGCGCTCGCCTTCGAGAACCTCGACGAGGGCAAGGCGACCGTTGGGTTCGAGGTCTGCGTCAAGCACGTCGCGGCCGCCGCTGAGGGCCAGACATGCACGACCCACGCGAAGCTGCGCGAGGTCGCCGACGGGCGCAAGCTGCGCTTCGACGTCGAGGTCAAGGAGGGCGAGCGCACGGTCGGCGTCGGCACCCACGAGCGCCGCGTG
This sequence comes from uncultured Solirubrobacterales bacterium, assembly GCA_963777575.1. GTDB lineage: Bacteria > Actinomycetota > Thermoleophilia > Solirubrobacterales > 70-9 > DASUPK01. Next base: position 77,302 of record CAVZRH010000011.1, read on the forward strand.
ATCGAGATCGGCTCGGTCACGGGCGAGCAGGGCTAGACCAGCGCGGAGCTAGGCTGAGAGGCATGGCCGAGGCGCTACCTCAATCCGTTCGGATTCGCGAGGTTGGGCCCCGCGACGGCTTCCAGAACGAGCCCGAGGTGATCCCGACTGAGGAGAAGGTCCGGCTCATCGGCCTGCTCGGCGAGTCCGGCCTGAGACGGATCGAGCTCACCTCCTTCGTGCGCCCGGATGTGATCCCGCAACTCGCCGACGCGGCCGAGGTGCTGACGCGCTTCGAGCCGGTCGAGGGTGTCGCCTACTCGGTCCTGATCCCGAACCGGAGGGGGCTCGAGAACGCTCTCAAGCTCCGGGACCGCTTCCAGGAGGCGAACTTCTTCCTCTCGGCCTCCGAGACCCACAACCGCAAGAACGTCAACAGCTCGATCGCGGAGTCGCTGGCCGACCTCGAGGAATCGATCGGCGCCGCCCGCGACGCGGGGGTGCGCTGCGAGGGCGTGATCTCGACCAGCTTCGGCTGTCCATACGAGGGCGAGGTGCCGGCCGAGCGTGTCTTCGAGATCGCCGAGCGACTCGTGGGCTTCGGTTGCGAGGAGATCGCCTTCGGCGACACCACCGGCATGGCGAACCCGCGCCAGGTGGGCGAGTTCTTCGCCTCGGCGCGGCAGCGCCTCTCCGGCGCCGAGCTCACGGCCCACTTCCACAACACACGCGGCCAGGGCCTGGCGAACGTGCTCGCCGCCCTGGAGCAGGGAATCGAATCGTTCGAGAGCTCCTTCGGCGAGCTCGGCGGCTGCCCTGTGCCTCCCGGCTCGACCGGGAACATCTCGACCGAGGACCTGGTCTCGATGCTCGAGGAGATGGGAGTCGGCACCGGTGTGGATCTTCCGAAGCTGATCGCGGTCTCCGCGGAGGTTCAGAAGGTGCTCGGCCGTCCCCTCGGCGCGCACCTGCTCACCGCGGGGCCGGTCGACTGGCAGCCCGCGGGCGGGGCGGATTCATAGATCGCCGGTAGGGTGGGCGCATGAAGAGCGATCTGTTCCGCCGGGCGGCAGAGACGAAGGACTTCTCGGCGATCGACGAGCTCTTCGCCGAGGAGGTCGTCTTCCGCAGCCCGGTGGTCTTCAAGCCCTACGACGGGCGTGAGGCGATCGCGATGCTGCTCGGCGCGGTGGGCCAGGTCTTCGAGGACTTCCGCTACACCGACCAGGTCGAGACGGGTGACGCCGCCACCCTCATGTTCAGCGCTCGTGTCGGCGAGCGCGAGCTCGACGGGGTCGACTACCTCCACTTCGACTCCGAGGGCCGCATCGACCGAATGGCCGTCTACGTCCGGCCGATGAGCGGAGTGAATGCCCTGGCCGAGGCGATGCAGCGGAAGCTCGAAGAGGCCTCGCCCGCCTAGGGCGCCGTCGTCGTTACCTGACACGTCGGCCCGGAGCAGGTGCGCAGGCGCTGAAGCTCGGCCTTCAGCGACGCCCTCAGGGAGGCGAGCCCCGGGTTGTCGGCGATGTTGGTCAGCTGGTACGGGTCGCTGTCGAGGTTGTAGAGCTCGTCCTCGCCGTCGGAGTAGATGTTGTAGGACCAGGGACCTCGGCGCACGCCGAAGCTGCCGATGTCGAAGCTCTCGAAGAGCAGGGTGCGGCTGTTGGCGATGTTGGGGTCACGGGTCAGGGGCAGGAGGTCGATGCCGTCCATGACCCGGCCGGGTCGCGCGTTGGCGATGGCCGTGATCGTCGGGGCGATGTCGATGTTGGCGACGAGCTGTTCGCGCGTCGTGTTCTGGGGCACGCCGGGGCCGCGGATGATCATCGGGACCCGCTCGCCCTCCTCGTAGAGGTAGTCCTTGAACTCGATCCGGTGCGCGCCGAGCTCGAGGCCGTTGTCCGAGGTGAAGATGAAGAAGGTCTTGCGCTTATCCCCGTACTTGCGGACCAGCGTGACGATCTTCTTGACCTCGTCGTCGACGGAGAGCAGGCTCTCGAGCCGGCCGCGGTAGCGGCGGTCGATGTCGGCGAGCTGCTGGTCGTCGAGACGGGGTATTTCGCGGATCTGCTTCGGCTTGTCCGAGACGTTGGGCTCATCGAAGTTGGGGAGGCGTGGTGCCTGGATGTCGCCGAATCGACCCAGGTATTGCGGTGCGGGCTCGGGATCGCGCGTGGACCAGACCGGTGTCCCCTTCTCCCCGTGCGGGTTGTTCGGGTTGTAGTAGAGGAAGAACGGCTTCGGGCTGGGCGCCCACTCCTTGAGCAGCCCGTTGACCTTGGAGCCGAGCACGTAGTCGATGTAGTTGGCGGGCTTGCGCGGGTAGTTCCGGACCTTTCCGTTTTCGTTGAGCTTGAAGCCGTAGCGCTTCTGCTCGGTTCCGCCGGTGAGCGCCGAACCACTGCTTCCATCCCGGCGGCACCTGGCGCGGGTCGACCACCCCGTAGCCGTTCAGGTACTTGCCGACCATCGCGGTCCGGTACTTCGCTCGCTTGAGCCAGACAGCGAGGGTGTTCGAGCTGTCGAGGTCGGTGAAGCGCTGGTCGGTGAGCACGCCGTGGTTGTGGGCGTACTGACCGGTGAGCTGAGTGGCTCGAGAGGGGCAGCAGAGCGGGTAGGTGACGTAGCCGTTGCGGAAGGTCGTGCCGTGCGCCCCGAGCAGGCTGAGGGTGTTCCTCATCACGAACATGTCCGTGACGTTCATGTCGTCGGTGTTGATCAGGACCACATTCGGGCGCTTCTGCCGCGCGTTCTTGCGCCGGAGCGCGGCGCGCTTGTCGCGGTGGCGGTCGTTCGCCGCCTGACACTTCGCATCACAAGCGGCGGCCCGGTGCGCCGTGGGGGCGGCTGTCGCCGCCGCGGTGCCGGAGGAAGGCGCGCCCAGGAGCCCCGCCGCTGCCCAGGCGAGCAGGCTCGCCGCGATCACGGCAAGCGAAAACGCTCGTCTGTGTGGCCTCCCGGGCGTCATCGGAGAAGAAACCCGCAACCCCCTGAGTGGTTGCGGCCCCGCGGAGCCGAGAAAGGTAGAGGAACGTATGCTCCCGCCCGCCAGTCAGGTCACCTCATCAAACGGGTCGCGCTGACGCGCGCCCTCGCAGAACAGGAGCGAGCGAATATGGCGATCAGCAAGGTCGGCGTCGTGGGCTGCGGGCTCATGGGCCACGGGATCTCCCAGATCTGCGCCCAGGCGGGTTGGGACGTCGTCGTGCGGGAGATCGATCAGGGGGCTCTCGACAAGGGGATGGGCAAGATCGAGAAGCAGCTCGGCCGCGCCGTCGAGAAGGGCAGGATGGAGCAGTCGGAGGCGGACGCCGTGCTTGGCCGCATCACGCCCACGCTCGAATACTCCGACCTCGCCGACTGCGACCTCGTGATCGAAGCGATCACGGAGGACCTCGACCGCAAGCTCGAGATGTGGGGCGAGCTCGACGAGATCGTCAAGGACGACGCCAACCTGGCGACCAACACCTCCTCGCTCTCCGTCGCCACGCAGGCCGATGCGACCAATCGTCCCGAGCGGATGATCGGGCTCCACTTCTTCAATCCGCCCCAGGTGATGCCGCTGCTCGAGGTGGTCCGGGCCGAGAAGTCCGGCGACGAGGCAGTTGATCTGGGATTTGAGCTCGGGGAGAAGCTCGGCAAGACCACCGTTGCGGCGAATGACAACCGCGGCTTCATCGTCAACCGGCTGCTGGTTCCCTACATGCTCGACGCGATCCGCGCCCACGAAGCAGGGCGTCGGGTCGATTGAGGACATCGACACCGGGATGATGGCCGGCGCCAGCCACCCGATGGGCCCACTCACCCTGGCGGACTTCGTCGGGCTCGACACGCTGGCGGCGATCGCCGACGTGATGGTCGACGCCTACGGCGAGGAGCGCTTTGCTGCGCCGGACACGCTCAAGAAGATGGTCTCGGCGGGAGACTTCGGGCGGAAGTCGGGCCGTGGGTTCTACGATTACTCCGGCGACCAGCCCGTCCCGGTTGATTCCGGGAGCTAGGGACAGCTCAAGGAGGGTTCGAGCATGGGAGTTGACCAGACCAGCCTCGACCGCATCAGGAACGCCACCTTCCCTTCCACAAGGCGGGGATATGACAAGCACGAGGTCGAGAAGTTCCTGGGGCGCCTCGCGGACTGGCTCGAGACCGGGGGCGGGGACGAATCACGCTCGGAGGTGGTGAAGAAGGAGCTCCAGCGCGTCGGAGAGCGCACCGGAGCGATCCTCTCCCAGGCCGAGGAGAGCGCCCAGCAGATCCGCACCGAGGCGGAGGAGGAGGCTCGGGGCACGGTCAACAGCGCGAACCTGCAGGCCACCGAGGCCCGTACCGAGGCGGATGACTACGCGAACGAGGCGAGGGCCTCGGCGGATCGCCAGGCGCGCGAGGCGATCGAGTCCGCGCAGGCGCAGGCTCGCCAGATCGTCGAGGACGCGAATCAGCGCCGCGAGGACATTGAGGCCCTGATCGACGACCTGGTCCGTCGCCGCAACGACGTGATCTCGGACACCGAGGCGCTGGCGAGCAAGCTCAGCGCGGCCGCGGAGCAGCATCGCTCGGAGGACCTGCAGGTGCTCGAGCCGGCCGCGGAGACCGAGATCGTCCCGGAGACCGATGAAACCGAAGTCCCGGAAACCGATGAGACCGATCTCGTCGCGGAGTCGCCGGAGGAAACCGACGCCGCCCCGGAGCCGCAGGAGACCGAGGAGCACGACGTCACCGCAGAGCGGGAGATTCCTCCGGAGCCCCGGCCCGAGCAGCGAGCGGACCTGAGATCTAGTTGAGGGAATCGTGAGCGACGTCAGGACGGCCCTCGACGCGGCGCTGGAGGGCGGGCCCGAGCGGCACCGGAAGAAGGTCGCCGAGCAAGAGAAGCTGCCCGTGCGCGAGCGCGTCGCGCGGCTGCTCGACCCGGACTCATTGGCCGAGGAAGGACTGCTGGCCAACTGGGAGCAGGAGGGACTCGGTGCGGACGGCGTCGTCACCGGGATGGGGACCGTCGGCGGGCGGCCGGTCGCGCTGATGGCGAACGATCCCGCAGTCAAGGCCGGGTCGTGGGGGCCGAAGACCGTCGAGAAGATCCTCCGGATCCAGGAGCGAGCACTCAGCCACCAGGTTCCGATCGTCTATCTCGTCGACTCCGCGGGCGCCCGGATCACGGATCAGGTCCGGATGTTCCCCGGACGGCGCGGGGCCGGTCACATCTTTCACACGCAGGTGAGGCTCTCCGGCCAGGTCCCCCAGGTCTGCCTGCTGTTCGGGCCGAGCGCGGCGGGCGGCGCCTACATCCCGGCCTTCTGCGACGTGGTGATCATGCGCGACGGGAACGCGTCGATGTACCTCGGCTCACCGCGGATGGCGGAGATGGTGATCGGCGAGAAGGTGACCCTCGAGGAGATGGGCGGGGCGAGGATGCACACCTCGGTCTCGGGATGCGGGCACTTCCTCAGCGAGTCCGACGAGGACGCGATCGACCTCGCGCGCCGCTACCTCTCCTACATGCCGGCCAACTGGCGGGAGGACCCACCGGCCGCTCCGCCCGGTGAACCGGCCTCCGAGGCCTCGCCCTCGCAGATCGTTCCGGAGAACGAGAAGGACGCCTTCGACGTCAAGGACCTGATCCGCTCGGTCGTCGATGCCGATTCCTTTCTCGAGGTGCACGAGCGCTGGGCGAAGGAGGTGGTCGTCGGCTACGCGCGCCTCGACGGGCGGGCGATCGGGATCGTCGCCAACCAGCCGAAGGTGAAGGGCGGCGTCCTGTTCGTCGATTCAGCGGACAAGGCGGCCCGGTTCATCATGAGCTGCAATGCCTTCAACGTCCCGCTGCTCTTTCTCGCGGACGTGCCGGGATTCATGATCGGCAAGGACGTCGAGCGGCAGGGGATCATCCGGCACGGGGCCAAGATGATCAGCGCCGTCTCCGAGGCGACGGTGCCGAAGATCTCGGTGATCGTGCGCAAGGCCTACGGCGCCGGCCTCTACGCGATGGCCGGCCCCGCCTTCGAGCCGGACTCGTGCCTGGCCTTCCCCCAGGCGCAGATCGCCGTCATGGGTCCGGAGGCGGCGATCAACGCGGTGTTCTTCAACCAGATCCAGGAGATCGAGGACCCGGCAGAGCGCGAGAGCTTCGTCAAGGCCAAGCGCGAGGAATACGCCGAGGACATCGACATCCTCCATCTCGCCTCGGAGCTCGTCGTCGACGCGGTGATCGAGCCCGATGCGCTACGGGCCGAGCTGATCCGACGCTACGCGCTTGCTGCCACCAAGGACCGCCGCTTCGCCGAGCGCCGCAACCCTGTCACGCCCGCCTGACGTCTGGCGCTTCGGGAACCGGACGAGCGACTCGCACCCGGCGTCCCAGAGCTTCAGCCGGAAAGCCTCGACGCTCGTCCGCAGGGTGACGACCGGAGTGCGCCGGAACATCGGGTGTGACTCGTGGGCGGCGCGGAGGTTGTAGTTCGGGATCTTGGCGCTCAGGTGGTGCACGTGATGGAAGTTGGCGTTGCCGACGACCCACGCGAGCGGCCGCGGCAGCCTGAGGTATGAGCTGCCCTGCAGCGCGGCGAGCTCGAACTGCCACTCCTCCGGCGCCTGGTAGTAGGTGTCCTCGTACTGGTGCTGGATGTAGAGCATCCAGGCGGCGATGGCTCCGCCCGCGATCAGGGTGGTGCCCTGGATCAGCAGGAAGGTTCCCCAGCCGACGATCGATGACCAGGCCAGCACCCAGGCGACGAGCGCGACGTTCGTCGCCACCACGCTCAGCAGGATCCTCGTGGTCATGCCGCGCTGGGGGAACCGGCGCTCGAAGAGAAAGACGAGGCTGGGGCCGACCAGCAGCATCAGGACCGGGTTCCGGTAGAGGCGGTATCCGAGCCGGCGCAGGCGGGAGGCGCTCTCGTACTCGGCGAGGGTCATCGTGTTGATCTCGCCGACGCCGCGGTGCTCGAGATCGCCGGTGTGCGCGTGGTGGATCGCGTGTTGGCGCTGCCACCAGCGGTAGGGGGTGAAGAGGAGGTAGCCGAGCAGGTGACCCCAGCGGCTGTTCGAGCGGCGGGATCCGAACAGGGAGTTGTGGGTGAGGTCGTGGAAGAGCGAGTACATCCGGATGAGGAATACGGTCGCGACCAGGCCCAGGGCGATCGCGACCGGAGGGCTCGGCTCGATCAGCGCCGCGAGGATCCAGACGGCCAGGTAGGGCAGGACGACGCTCGCTATCTGGGCGAAGCTGCGCCGCTCGTCAGGCTGCAGGTACGGCGCGAGGTCCTGCTTCCAGCTCTCACGGGGTGGGATCTCCGTCGGGTGCATCGGGACGGACTACGCCGGTCCAACGCGGACGGATCAATCGTTCAGGTGTGCTGGCCTGCGAGCTCGGTGAAGTAGTCGAGCGAGCCGGGGTTGGCGAGGGAGTCACGGCTGGCGGCCTTCTCGGGAGCCTCGCCCATGAGGATCCGCTTCACCGGGACCTCGAGCACCTTGCCGCTCAGGGTCCTGGGGACCTCCTTGACCTGGAAGATCTCGTTTGGGACGTGGCGGGGAGAGCACTGCTCGCGGATCCGCTGCTTGATCTCGCCGACGAGGTCGTCGCTCAACTCGACGCCCTCCTCCAGGACGACGAAGAGCGGCATCCATCCGTCAGTTCCCTCCTTGGGGACGTCGACGACGAGCGCGTCGGTGACCTGCGGGACGGCGGACACGGCGCGATAGATCTCGGCGGTGCCCATGCGGATGCCGCCGCGGTTGATGGTCGAGTCCGAGCGGCCGTAGATGATCGCGGTGCCGCGAGAGGTGATCTCGATCCAGTCGCCGTGGCGCCAGATGCCGGGGTACATCTCGAAGTAGCTGGCGCGATAGCGGGAGCCGTCCTCGTCTCCCCAGAGAAAGAGGGGCATCGAGGGCATGGGCTCGGTGATCACCAGCTCGCCGACCTCGTCGACCACGGAGTTGCCGGCTTCGTCGAAGGCCTCGACCTTGGCGCCGAGCGCGCGTGCCTGGAGCTCGCCGCGGTAGACGGGGAGCAGGGGAACGCCGCCCACGAAGGCGGTGCAGAGATCGGTGCCGCCGCTGGTGGAGAAGAGCCAGGTGTCCGCGCCGACGTGGTCGTAGACCCACTGGAAGCCCTCGGGCGAGAGGGGGGAGCCGGTCGAGCCGACGGAGCGCAGGCGCGAGAGGTCGCGGCCGCTGCTTGGCTCGACGCCGTCCTTCATGCAGGCGGCGATGTAGGCGGCGCTCGTCCCGAAGCAGGTCATACCGGTGCGCTCCGCGAGGTCCCAGAGGACGCCCATGTCCGGGGTGGCGGGGTTGCCGTCGTAGAGGACGATGGAGGCCGGGGTGAGGAGGACGCCGACCAGGAAGTTCCACATCATCCAGCCGGTCGTCGTGAACCAGAAGACGCGGTCGCCGGTCTTGGCGTCGAGGTGCAGGTAGCCCTTCTTCAGCTGCTCGAGCAGGATGCCGCCGTGGCCGTGGACGATCGCCTTCGGCAGGCCGGTGGTGCCCGACGAGTAGAGGACCCAGAGGGGATGGTCGAACGGAACGCGCTCGAAGGAGAGCTCGACGCCCGAGCCGAGGTCGAGCAGCTGGTTCCAGCTCATCGGCACGGCGGTCTGGCGCTCCTCGAGGACCGAGAGCTCGGGCGAATCGCTCAGGTAGGGCGCGACCACGATCCGCTCGAGGCTCGGGATCTGTCGGGCGATCTCGGCGATGGTGTCGAGGCGGTCGAAGTCCTTGCCGCCGTAGCGGTAGCCGTCGACGCAGAACAGCACCTTCGGCTCGATCTGGGCGAAGCGGTCGACGACGCTGCCGGGGCCGAAGTCCGGCGAGCAGCTCGACCAGATTGCGCCGAGGCTGGCCGCGGCGAGGAAGGCGATCACCGCCTCCGGGCCGTTGGGCAGGTAGGCGACGACGCGGTCGCCCTTCGTGACGCCGAGTGCACGGAGACCCTCGCGCACAGCCGCGACCCGTTCACGCAACTCGCCCCAGCGGAGTTCCGAGAGCTCGCGCAGCTCCGACGCGTAGACCAGGGCGACCTCGTCGTCGGCCTTGCCGCGGAAGATGTGCTCGGCGTAGTTGAGCCGGGTGCCGGGGAACCAGTTGGCTCCCGGCATGACGCGCTCCTCCAGCACGACCTCTGGCGCGGGATCCTCGAGCTCGCGTTGATCCCCGCCGGACGCAATCACCTCGAAGTGGTCCCAGATGGTCCGCCAGAACTCCTCGATCTCCGTGGTCGACCAGCGCCAGAGCGCGTGGTAGTCCTCGAACTGCAGATCGCGCTCGTCCGCGAGCCAGCGCAGGTAGCGGGTCAGCGGTGAGCGCTCGACCATCTCGGCCGAGGGCGCCCAGAGGATCTCGGGCTCGGCTGGCTTTCCCTCGACGGTGCTCTCCTCCACGGCCTGATCCTTACACGGGCTCGGCGGCGGCCGGGGCGCCGCTCTGGATCGCGGTGCCCGCGGTGCGGCCCGCCTCGCGATCGATCAGCCGGCAGAGGGAGACCACGAACTCGGTGGCGCGATCGAGCGCGGCCGCGTCAATGCGCTCGGGGACGTCCTCGTGGGTGTGGTACCACGGCGCCAGGTTGCCGCCCGCGTCGGTGGTGCGAAGGGTGATCGACCGCAGCTTTCTGATCCGTGGAGGGAGCGCGTCGTCGAGCAGCGGGTGCCGGATCGGCATGGCGCCGCCGTCGGCCGCGCCCGCGGTCCCCAGGGCCTCCGCGAGCTCCACCAGGTGGCGGTCGTGCGGGACGCTGATCACGGCGCCCTGGCTCACCTCGTACGCGACCTGGCCGTATGAGACGGAGTCGACGTTGACGAAGTAGGTGGTGGCGCGGTCGAGGTCCTTGCGGCGGGAGCGGACGAACGCGCGGCTGCCCTCGCAGAACGACTCCTCGGAGCCGGTCAGGACGATCCAGACGTCGAGGTTCGGCGGTGGTTCTGTGGTCAGGTCCTCCGCCGCGGAGAGGACCGCCGCGACGCCGGACGCGTTGTCGTAGGCGCCGGGAACGATCTCCGACAGGGCGATGTCGATGAGGAGGAAGGCGGCGACGATCAGGACGATGGTCGGGATCGCCTGGACCGCGTTCAGCCAGGTCGCATCCAGACCGGCCATGCGGGCTCCGAGGATGGGGAGGAGGGGGGCGAGGCCGAGCCAGAAGAAGAGGCGAAAGGGGCCGAGCGCGAGCCGGGTCCGCTCGGGCAGGCGGCGGATCCGCTTCGACGCCTTGGAGAAGATGTAGCCGGTGCGGGCCGCGTCGTAGTGGGCCATGAGAATCAGGCGCGCCGGGGCTTCGGGGTTGTTGCCCGGTGAGACCACGTTCTGGGAGACGCGGCGGAAGAGCAGCGAGCGGACGAGGTAGAGGCGCGTGTTGAGATCGAGGTAGGTCGAGACGGCCGCGAAGAGGACGAGCGCGAAGCCAACGGCCGGCTGAACGGTCGCGAGCAGGCTGCCGGCGATTCCCAGAACGGCGTGGATCAGATAGACGATGGCGTACTGCGGGTGGGCGAAGAACGGCTCGATGTCGGCGCGGCGGCCCATCCGCCGCAGGCGCCCCGAGAGCGCGTTCGCGGCGCGCCGCTCGGCGTCGGTGCCGGGCCCCCGCCCCTCGAAGGAGCAGAGCTCGCGAATCACCTCCATGCGTCCCGCGTCGTCCACCGGCGGCGATTATCGCCTGCTGGCGCAGCGCCCGGTGCGGTTCGTCCCGGGGACGCCTCTATCGTTCGCGATAAGCCGGAGTGGAGGAACGGCAGACTCGCGGCACTCAAAATGCCGTGCCCTTCGGGGCGTGTGGGTTCGAATCCCACCTCCGGCACCT
>CAVZRH010000012.1:0-113872 GCA_963777575.1 uncultured Solirubrobacterales bacterium
CAGCGGCGACTGCGTCATCCGGGGGCAGGTGGACCGTGTGGACCACCGGAGCGCCGAGTCCGGTGGCGAGCCGGATCGCGGGCGCGTCGAAGGCGTGGTTGTGGATGACGTGGTATTGGTCCTCGCGCACGGCCGAGTAGACGCGGACGAAGGCGCTCTCGGTCGCGGCCGACGGGCGATCGGCAGCGCCGGAAGCTCGATAGAGCGTGGCGCTCAACGGCCGGTGGTCGACTCCGGTGTCGATGACCGGAACGCCTGGAACGTCGGATCCGGACGCCGCGTAGAGGTGAACCTCGTGACCTCTACCGATAAGCCCGCGCGCGAGGTCGGCAACGAACGCCTGTGACCCACCGCGCTGGGGCTCGCGAATGGCGGCCACGAGTGGCGCGATGATCGCGATCCTCATTCCGCCATCACCTTAAAGGCGATGTCGCGCGGCGGGTTGATTCCCAGAAGCTCGTACGGAACCCGCCTCTCACCGAGGCGACGTACCTCCGCGACCGCGCTCGGATAGAAGATTTCGGTGGCTCAGGCCGGCCTCCTCGTAGCTGGCGAACTCGACAAACATCTCGCCGGCGAAGCTCGTGTACCGGTAGCCATGGGCAGCGAGCCAGTCGACGTGGTTTGGCCAGACGATGACCACGCAGCCACCTGGCCTGCAGACCCGCTCCATCTCCGCCAAGCCGGGATCGCCGCCGTGGGCTGTGGCGGGTGTGAGAGCCGAGCAGGCGACGACCAGGTCGGCGAAGTCGTCGGCCACCGGCAGGTCGTCGAAGAAGCCACTCGTGACCCGGACGCGATTCCGACGGTCCACTCGCGAGAGCTTGCGGTCGAGGAGCTGCCGCCGGGAAAAGCTCGGGCTCGACCGCAACCACCTCCCTTGCGCGGTGGATCAGCTCGACCGTCAGACCGCGCCCGAGCCGACTTCGACGATCCGCTCGACCTCGTCAGGCAGCCATCCGAGCACACCGGGGTGGAGCCTCTCCGCGCTGACAAGCCGGTCATAGAGCTCCGGCTCGAGCCGGTAGAGCAGCTCCCAGGCCAGGGTGAGGTCGAGTTGTGGATCGCCGTCGCCTCGGGGAACGAAGCGGCTCGCCTCTTCTCGAGTCAGCACGCTGAGGTCGGCGGTGGTGTAGCGCTTTCGCACCTCTCGACCCCGCCGCCACGGCGTCTTAGGTGTTGTCACCAACTTCGGCCCAGTTCTTGTCGGTCTCCCACAGACGGACGGTCCGCAGCAGCCCTTCTGGCAGCTCCGACCGGATCCGTTCCCAGAACGCCACGGCCAGGTTCTCGGCGGTCGGGATGCGCCCCTCCAGCCAGGGCACGTCGGTATTCAGGTTGCGGTGGTCCACGTCCTGAATGACGCGCCGATGGATTACATCCGAGAGCTGTTTCAGGTCCAGGACGTAGCCGGTGACGGGTTCGACTTCGCCCGCCACAACGACCTCGAGCACGTAGTTGTGCCCGTGCAGATTCGCGCACTTCCCAAAGAGACGCTCATTCTCCTCGTCCGATAAGCCTGGGTCTCGGAGTTGGTGAGCGGCGTTGAACGACTCACGGCGACTCACCAGGACGGTCGTCGAGCTGTTCTTGGGCTCCCCGGCTGCGACGGCCGTGTCTGCGTCTGTCAGATCCTGATACCCCACAACCACTCTCCTCACCCAATAGACCCGTCACGATCGTACTGTCCCAAGGGTCGGCTGTTGCGCCACGAGGCGACCGTACGTCAGGACTCTGCGCGCGACCCTCCTTGCCCATGAACTTGAGTGGCCGGAAACCGTCCCGCACCACGAACCGGTAGAGCATGTCCTTCTCCCGCCTGAGCACCCGCCACTGGTCGAGCTCATCGGCGTCCGGTGGGGTCCAGTGGACTTTCAGAGACCGGGACAGAGCCCATCCACGCCGGCGGGCCTGGTGACACAGCCAGAGATCCTCAACGGGCGCGTAGGGCTTCGGCACTTTGTAGACCTCCTCCTCGCCGAAGATCGAGGAGTCGATGATCTGCCCGCCGGTGCCGACGTAGTCGGCCTCCCCGCCGGGTGGAGCCTTTTCGCGCTCCCAGTACGAGACCATCGAGTTGATCCGCCAGGCCCAGACTCCCACGATCGATCGGGGGGCGGCCTCTTCCAGCAGCCCGGCAAGGGCGTGGGGCTCGAAGCGCTGGTCGTCGTCGATGAAGACGAGGTAGGGATGGTCCAGGTACAGCTTCCGGGCCCACTCGAACCGGGCGATCGAGCCTACGTTCTCGTGGCTGTGGATGAAGGAGACGGGAACCGGGCTCTCGCCGGCGAACCGCTCCAGACGGTCCCGCGCGTCCCAGTTGTTGTTGAAGACGTAGAGGTGCGGGCTGACCGATTCCTGTCGGGCCAGCCACTCCAGCGTCCCGGGAAAGAGCTCCGGACGCCTCCAGACGGGCAGGATCACCGGCAATGCTCCGGCCATCGGGCCAGCCTAGATGCAGGGCCGGGTGCCCGCACGCCGCAGTAGGGTCCGGCCATGGGAGCGCAACCTGGGACGACCGCGGTTCTCTCTCCCCACCTCGACGACGCCGTCCTCGGCTGCTGGGCCGACCTCGCCAGAGCACCGCGAGCGGTGGTGATCAATGTCTGCACGGCAGTCCCGCCGGGCGGGCAGCTCGCATACTGGGACGGGGCTGACCGGCGGGAAGGACTCGGCGGAGCACGTGCGCGTCCGCCTGGCAGAGGACGAGCGCGCCCTCGCCGTGGCAGGGGCGGAGTGGATCAACCTGGAGTACCTGGACAAGCACTACTGCGTTCGTTACGGATGGCCGGGCTGGGCGCCGATCCGGATCCGAACCTGGACGTCGAGGCCACCTGGGACCCCCGCCTTCGAGTGGCTCGACCGGAGCTCGAAGGGTCGCTCGATCCGGCTCACCGAAGAGGAGCAGCGAACCAAGCTCGAGGCGATGCGCCTCTACGCCACGCAGTACCCCGGCCTCACCATGGGAGCGGTCGACGCCCTCGCGCACCCGGCGATCCTGCCCTTCGAGGTCCGCTGGGCGTCGGGATAGTGGGGAGGATCCCGGGGTGAAGCGTGAGCGAGGTGGAGATGAATGAGACGGGTAGTCGTCATCGGCGCCGGCTTCGCGGGCCTCGCCGCGGCTGACGCCCTGCGCACCGACGGAGCGGAGGTGACCGTGCTCGAGGCCCGTGACCGCGTGGGGGGCCGCGTCTGGTCGGTGCCCTTCGGCGACGGGGCGATCGTCGAGCGCGGCGCCGAGTTCATCCTGCCCGGCTACGAGTCGATGGAGGCACTGGCCACCCGCTTCGGGATCCCGATGGTGCTCAAGGGGACGCCGTACGGACGGCGCGTGCCCGTCGGCGACGAGGCCGTCCCCCAGGCCGACCTCGAGGATGCCTTCACGCGCATCGCCGACGCCCGTACGCCGGACGCGGCGAGCGCCGCCGACGTGATCGCCGGCCTGGGTCTCGACCCGCCGGTCGAGGCGCTGATTCGGACGCGTGTGGCGATCTCGAATGGCCACCCCGTCGACGACCTCGAGGCCTCGGTGCTCGACGAGGGAGCGTCGACATTCGGCGATTTCGACAATCACACGCTGGAGGGCGGCAACATGCGGCTCGCCGACGCACTGGCGGCCGAGCTCGGGGATGCCGTGCATCTCTCGTCCCCGGTGCGGAAGGTGCGCTGGTCGGACGGAGAGGTGACCGTCGCGACCGAACGGGACGAGATCGAGGCGGACGCGGTGGTGGTCGCCATCCCCACCGCGCCGCTCGCCGAGATCGAGTTCGATCCTCCACTCGAGGGCGCGACCGCCGACGCGCTGCGCGCGGTCACCTACGGCCAGAACTCGAAGCTCTTCCTGCCGCCTGCGCTCGCCCGCGCCGCCGAGCGCGATCATGTCCGTGGCCGGGCACTTCTGGACCTACACGCAACTCGGCGCGGATGGTGAGCCCGCTCCCTTCGTGGTCGGCTACACGGGCACGGGTTCCGCGATCGAGGCCCTCGGTGGCTCCGACGACGTCGAGCGCTGGGTCGCCGCTCTGCTCGCGCTTCGCCAGGACCTCGACCTCGAGCCCGGGGGCGCCCTGCTCTCGAGCTGGGACGACGATCCCTGGGTGCGGGGCTCCTACTCGGCTCGCACGATCTCATCGCCACTTCGCGACGATGACCTGGCCCGGCCGATCGGCCCGTTGTTCTTCGCCGGCGAACACACGGCCGGCGAATGGCACGGGCTGATGGAGGGGGCGCTGCGGAGCGGGCAACGGGCGGCCGAACAGGTCATCTCCTCCGCGTGAGTCTCCGCACACAAACCTAGGCCTGACAATCTCGTTCCTACATCAAGTCGTATCCATCTCCTAACTCAATCAACCTCGAACAAAGGATTGGAAGAGGACCGATGACTGCGACGACGAATCCGAACAAGGCGCTGTGGGAGAAGGGCGACTTCACCCGATCGCGGCGAGCATGCGAGAGAGCGGTGAGGCGCTCGTCGGCAAGTGGGGATCACCAACGGGCTCGACGTGCTTGACCTCGGCTGCGGCGACGGAACGACCGCGGTGCCCGCGGCTCAGCTCGGGGCAGACGTACTGGGCGTCGACATCGCCAGCAACCTGGTCGCCGCCGGCAACGAACGCGCCCGAGGCGCTCGGCCTGACCAACCTGCAGGTTCCAGGAGGGCGATGCCACGGATCTGAGCGAGCTCGATGACGAGAGCTTCGACCTCGTGGTCAGCATCTTCGGGGCGATGTTCGCTCCCAAGCCGTTCGACGTGGCCAGGGAGATGGTCCGGGTGACCAAGCCCGGCGGCCGGATCGTGATGGGGAACTGGATCCCGAACGACCCGACCCTGGTGGCCCAGATCCTGAAGATCAGCGCCTCCTATTCGCCGCCGCCCCCGGAGGGCTTCATCAGCCCGATGACCTGGGGCGTAGAGGACGAGGTGATCGAGCGGTTCGGGGCAGCCGGGGTCCCGAAGGAGGGGATCTCGTTCGAGAGCGACACCTACACCTTCAACTACCCCGGTTCACCGTCGGAGCTGGTGACTGCGTTCAGGAGCTACTACGGGCCGACCATGAACGCATTCGAGGCGGCGGCAGCGGACGGCCGCGAGGCTGACCTGCAGGCTGAGCTCGACGCCCTGTTCAACGAACAGAACACGAGCGACGAGGGCACCTCGATCCCGGCGACCTTCCTGCGGGTGACAGTCAAGCGTTAAGGGCCGCCGGTGCCATACTCGCCGCGTGGCCAAGCTCACCCCCGGGATCGTGTCCCCGCCGCACGAGGTGTTGGCCCCGGAGGAATGGCGCCGGCTCGGTCGTGCGCGACGCAAGGTTGTCAGCCGTTCGAGCCACGCGGAGTGGAATCCTCCGCCCGACCGGCCGGACCCCGTCGCCATCCTGCAGGAGCAGGCAGGCGAGTCGCGTGCCCGACATCGTCGGGATCCGCCATACGCGGATGGCGGAATCCCAATTTCCTTACTTCCGCGGAGCGGCGGCACCGATGGCCTGGGATCTGGACCACACGCCGACGACGGACATCCGGGTGCAGGCCTGCGGCGACGCCCACCTGCTGAACTTCGGCCTCTTCGCCGCGCCCGATCGGCGCCTCGTGTTCGACGTGAACGACTTCGACGAGACGCTGCCCGCATCATTCGAGTGGGACGTCAAGCGGTTGGCCGCGAGCGTTGTTGTCGCCGCCCGCGATCACGGTTTCGCCGATTCGCGAGGACGTGCGGCGGCGCGTGGCTCGGCGAGGGCCTACCGCACTCAGATGCAGCGCTTCGCCGACATGACCTTCATCGACGTCTGGTACTCGCGGATCGATGTCGACGGCCTGGTTCGGATCTATGACGCCGTTGAGTCCGAGGCCGACGTGCGCCAGCGCCACCGTTTGATCGAGAAGGCGAAGAGGAGGACGAGCGTGGCCGCGCTCGCGAAGCTCTGTCAGCAGGTCGACGGCGAGTACCGGATCCAGTCCGCGCCGCCGCTGATCGTGCGTGTGCCGGTCGAGGAGCACTCCGACATGAGGGAGGTCTTGCGGGAGGCGATGGCTTCCTATGAGCAGACGCTCCCGGTCGAGCTGCGCGAGGTGGTCAACCGCCACTGGTTCGCCGACTTCGCACGCAAGGTCGTCGGTGTGGGCTCCGTGGGCACCGAGGCGTTCGTGCTGCTCTTGATGGGCGATACGCGAGGAGCGCCGCTGTTCCTCCAGATCAAGGAGGCGCAGGAGTCGGTCTTGGCGCCGTACGCGGGCGCGAGCATCTACGAGCACCAGGGTGAGCGCGTCGTTGCTGGACAGCGGCTGATGCAGGCCGCCGGTGATCCCTTCCTCGGCTGGACGACCGCGGTCGGCTCGGACCGCGCAACGCCGAAGCAGTACTACGTGCGCCAGCTACGAGACATGAAGGGAGATATGGACATCCCCGGGATGAAGCCGCGTCAACTCGAGAGGTACGCCGCCCTGTGCGGCTGGGCGCTGGCACGCGCACACGCCCGCACGGGACGCGCCCCGATGATCGCCGGGTATCTCGGCGAGCTCGGATCGCTTCGATCGCGCGATCGAGTCCTTCTCCCTCGCCTACGCCGACCAGAACGAAGACGACCACGATCGGGTTGCACGCGCCGTCGCCGAGGGCGCGCTCCCAAGCCTCGCCGAGGGCTGAGTCGGGAAGCACCAAGGGCCGCCGCACGTGCGATGTGGGCCGGTCATGGGTGGCGCCTCAAGCCGCGAAGCACGGCGTCCTCGTCGCGGTGGTTGGTCCGGATACCGATCCCCACTAGGTCGAGTTCCTCCGTGGGGACCGCGCGGACCGCCGCTCGGTTCTCCGCGTCGTTTCCGGTCGCGAACATCTCGGCGGTGTAGATCGCAAGCGCCACACCCCGATTTGACGCCTTCGCCCTTGCTCGCCGCAGCTGATCCGCGGAAGCCTCGAAGACGAGCAGGGGTTGAACGAGAAGCGGCAGGTAGGCAATGCCATCGGCGTCCTCATATGCGTCCCCGATGGCCTCAGCATCAGCCGCGCCGATGAGCCCGCTGACAAGAAATGCGGTCACGTTCAGTCGTCGCCACGGCACCAGATCGTCGCGTACGACGACCGCCGCCTTTGTGGAGAAATCGGTGACCGCCATTCGCGGAGTCGTAACACACGTGCGATCCAACAACCGTCAACGCCACGGGTGCCAAAGCCGAAGCTCGGATGCCGACACCGCCCCCGACAGGGGGCGTCCCGGGTCGTCAGCGCTCTGCGACGACCCGCGTCACGGCCTCGTCGACCGTCGGATACGCGGTGTCAAGAATCGAATCACCCAGGGCTGCGCCAACGACATCACGAACCTGACCGATGTTCCGCGCGATCACCAGTCGGGTGCCGTCCGCCTGGAGCTCTCGCGCCAGCTGGTCGAGAATCTGGGCAGCGGTCACGTCGATGAACGGCACCGTCTCCGCGTCGACGACCACCGCGCGAACGTCATCGCGGTGTGCCGCGCTTCGAATCTCGGCTGCGACCGGCGTGGCATTGGCGAAGTAGAGCCCGCCCTCGATCCTCAGCACGGCGATGCCCTCGACCCGCTGGTTCTCCGGATGCCGATCGAGATCCGAGAAGTGACCGCTGTCCCCGGGAACTCTCCCGAGCTCGGCCACCGGAGGCCGTGAGGTGCGGTAGAGAAGGAGCAGGAGCGAGATCAAAACTCCGGTGAACAACCCCGCCAAGATGCCGAAGATCATCACCCCGAGCATCGCGGCGACCGCTGCGATGAAGTCCGTCCTGGCCGCGAAACCGTAGGCCCGGCCGAGCCGCGTGGTGTAGACGCGGTAGTAGTCGCGCAGGGTCGAGAGGTCGATCATCTCGACAAGGGCGACGATCACCACGGCCGCCAAGGTCGCCACGGGCAGGTTCTCGAAAAAGCCCGTGAGAAGGAACAGGGTGACAATCGTCAAGCCGGCGGCGATCAAGCCGACAAGCTGGGTTTGCCCGCCTGCGGTGCTGTTCACCGCCGTCTTCGAAAGGCTGCCGTTGACGGCGAACCCACCGGAGATTCCAGCGCCGAGATTTGCGGCGCCGAGGCTGATCAGCTCACGATTTGCGTCGATCTGTGGGTCTTCCTTCGGGCAAGGGTCTTGGCGGTCCCCAGGCCCTCCGCAAAGCCGATCAGCATCACCCCCACGGCCGCGGCCATCAGGGCCCCGAAGCGGTCGAGGCTGACGTCGGGGACAGCGAGCGAAGGCAGGCCAGGGTTGATCGAGCCGACGATTGCCACCCCGTGATCGCCGAGATCGAAGAGCTCGACGACGCCGATTCCCAGAACCACGACCACCAGCGTCCCCGGGATCGCGGGCGCCACCCGAGGAATCGCGAACAGGACCGTGAGCGACCCGATCCCGACCAGCAGCGTGAGGCCATCGGTCTGATCGATGTTGGTCAGAAAGTCCCAGGCTCGCTCGAAGAAGTCACCGTGGCCTGTTTCGATTCCGAACAGCTTCGGGACCTGCCCGACAATGACCGTCAGTGCCAAGCCGACGATGAACCCCTTGAGCACGGGCTCGGAGATGAAGTTCGCCAGGAACCCGAGGCGCAAGACGCCGGCGACCAAGGCGGCGAGTCCGACGCCGATCGCGAGCGCCGCCGTGGTGGTGACGAACTGATCTCCGTTGCCCGCAACGGCGTTCCCGACAATCGCGGCAGACAGGGCGGCGGCAGCGGCGGATGGCCCGGTGATCAGCAGCCGCGAACTGCCCAAAGCCGCATAGAGAACCAACGCGGCCGGCGCCGTGTAGAGGCCGACGACGGGCGGAACGCCGGCGATCGTCGCGTAGGCCAGGCATGAGGGAATGAGCACGGCCCACACCGTCAGCCCGGCAACAACGTCCCCACGGACCCAGTCCCGCTGGTAGTTCCTCAGCGATAGAAACACGCGGCGCACGGAAGCTTCACCGGAAAAGCCAATCTACCCTCCGGCCGGTCGAACGGAGGGTCTCGTGCGTGCCGGGGGGACATCCGATCAAGCCACTGCAAGGCGCTGAGCGAACGCGGGGGATTAGGCCGCGGTCCGATGGTCGGCGCTGCCCGCGTGCCGTGCCTCGGCGGGATAAGGTGCGACCAGCATTTCCTCACCAACCGACCAAGCGAGGGAGAGATGAGCTTTGGCGAGGCCGTCCGGTCTGGATTCGACCACTACGCCAAGTTCGATGGCCGCGCCTCGCGACCCGCATTCTGGTGGTGGGCCCTGTTCGTGTTGCTGGTTGATGTTGCGGTGAACCTCATCGATTTGGCGATCGGCGCCCCTATCTTCAGCGCGATTGCGGGACTGGGGCTCCTGCTTCCCAAACATTTCGGTGTCAATCCGCAGGCTTCACGACACGAACCGCACCGGTTGGTGGATCCTGATCGGCCTGATCCCAGTGATCGGGTGGATCGTGCTGCTGGTCTTCTACCTGCAGCAGAGCGATGCCGGCGAGAACCGGTTCGGGCCTCCCCCAGTAACGGTCACCGCGCCGGCAACGGCCGGCTGACCAAGCGCCACGGGGGTAGCCGTGGCAAATCCGGGATGGCCGAGGTCGGGCCCTCAGCCCGCCAGCTCGAGCAGCTCGATCCTGTAGCCGTCGGGGTCCCTGACGAAGCAGAGGCGCGAGCCACCCTCGTGGATTCGATAAGGGGGCTTCTCCGGCTCGATCCCCATCTCCTTGAGATGCTCGAGGGTGACGTCCAGGTCGTCGACCGTGAGTGCCACGTGACCGTAGGCGGTGCCCAGCTCGTAGCTTTCGACCTCATAGTTGTGGGTCAGCTCGAGCTCGGGCAGCTCCTCACCCGGCACGCCCATGAAGATGTTGATTGCCTCGTCGCGGATAGGCATCTCGCGGCGTTTCTCGAGCCCCAGGGCCTCGTAGAAGGCCACCGATCTGTGGGGATCGGTGATTCGGTAGCAGGTGTGGATCAGCCGCACGGCGCGAACTCTATCCGCGCCGTTAGCGGCTACTTGACCTTGATCTTCTTTACAACGCTCGTCCGTGCGGTCTCCCTTGACATGCTTGGTGGACCAAATCCGAAAGGGGCCCAAATGAGCGCTATCGACGAATTCCTGAAGAACAACGAGGCCTTTGCCCAGGGCTTCGATAAAGGCGACCTGCCGCTGCCGCCCGCCAAGAAGGTCGCGATCGTTGTCTGCATGGACGCGCGGCTCAATCCGTATCCGATCCTCGGACTGTCGATCGGCGACGCCCACGTAATCCGCAACGCGGGCGGCGTGATCACCGATGACGAGATCCGCTCGCTGGCGATCTCCCAGCACCTTCTCGGAACGGAGGAGATCATGCTGATCCATCACACCGACTGCGGGATGCTCACCTTCAATGACGCGGAATTCGAGCAGAGGCTCGAGGAGGAGACTGGCCGGCGGCCGGAGTGGAGCCCACGATCATTTCCTCACCTGGAAGATGACGTCCGCGACTCCATCAAGCGAGTAAAGGAAAGTCCCTTCATCCCCAAGACGGATGAGGTGAGGGGTTTCGTCTACGACGTGAAGACTGGCCGTCTCTCTGAAGTCACCTGAGTGCGGAGCGCTCAGGCGGAATCGTGGGTTAGGCGACTAACGGACCTCCCTGGCGGCCTTATGCTGATCGCGTGGATCGGAGCCGTCTCATCGGGTACGGCGAGCGGTACCAGAGCCGGCCCGGATCTCCGGGCCTTTTGGTTGGCTAGCCACGCTGGTTGGACTCGTCGCGCGGCTATTTGGCGGCCGACGATGGCGGCGTCTTCGCCGACCCCGTTTAGGAGCGATGACTTGCGCTTGCGGAGGAAGTGGACGCCGACAAAGTAGAGCCCTGGGGCAACGGTGCTGGCCCCTTCCTCGTGGACCGGGAAGCCGAGCTCGTCGAACGCGCCCGGGCAGTGCACCCAGGATTCGTAGTCGGGCCGGAAGCCACCCGCGAAGATGACGGCCGCAAAGCCGGTCAGGTTCAGCTCCTCGGGCGCGTCCGCTTTTAACGGTTCCGGTTCGGGGATCTCCGGCGGTGGCAGTCCGCGTTCGGCGACCAGCTTTCGCACCAGATCCATGAGCTGCGCGTTTCGCTCATCGCCCCAGGCGACGCTCTCTCCGAGGTCCGGCGCGAAGCGGGCGTGGCGGCCCTCGGCGCCCAGGAAGTGGCCGAGCAGGGTGACGCCCATCTTCTGCAGCGTCCGGTAATGGAGGTCGTGGCCACCGCCCACCCCGCTCGCCTGCACGTTGGCGGCCAACCGCGCAGCCGGGCTAGGCAACGAGCCGAGCGGCGCATCGAGAAAGCCCGTCTCGAGCGCCCACCAAGAGAGGTCCCTGTCGCCGAGCCTGCGGGGGGCCCACGAAGCCCGCCCGCAGGCCAGGAAGACTTCACGGCCGGCCTTGTGGAGCTCCTCAGCGATCTGGCAGCCGGACTGGCCACTGCCGACGACCAGCACCGGACCCGATGGCAGCTCCGTCGGGTTGCGATAGCCCTCGACATCGATCCGATGCAGGTCCTCCGGCAGCGCGGCCGCGGCCGCCGGTCGGTGGGGCCGCTGGTAGGCGCCGGTGCTGAGGACCACCGTCCCGGCCATGATCTCTCCGGCCGAGGTCTCCAGGAGGAAACCCCCGTCAGGCCCCGAGTTGAGCGCGGTGACCTCGATACCTTCCCGGACCGGCGCTTCGAATCCTGACGCGTAGCGTTCGAGGTACGCCGCGACCTCATCGCGGAGCATGAAGGCATCGGGGTCGTCGCCTCGTAGGGGTAGCCGGGGAGCTGAAGGAACCAGTTGGGCGTGACCAGGCAGAAGCTGTCCCAGCGCCCCGCCAGGTCTGCCCGACACGGCCCCTCTCGAGCACTACGTGGGCGATGCCCGCCTCGCGTGAGCTCGCGGCTGACCGCGAGTCCGGCCTGACCCGCGCCGACAACGACGACCTCTATCTGATCGGTCATCGTGCGGCGATTCTAGGCGGAGTGCGCGAAGCCGAGTGAATCGCCCACCAATGTTCCCGGGCAGTCATTCGGATGCTGCTTTCCATGCGAAGCGCCGCTTCTCGTCCAAAGCGGCTATCCGGCCTGAAGGTGGAGAGGCTTCTATTCAGGCTGAGCTAGGCCGCGGTCTCGCGGTTGGCAGCTTTCACCCCGTGCGCGGGAAGGGGGCGTGCTGCCCAGTCCGGAAAGCGCTGGAAGTAGTCCTGATCCTCGGCCGCGTCCTCCCAGAAGCGGCCGGCCTCGCTGATCTCAGTCACGATCTTGCCGGGCCAGTGGCCCGAGGCGTCGACGTCGGCGATCGTCTCCTCGGCCACCGTGCGCTGCTCGTCGCTCGTGTAGAAGATCTCCGAGCGGTAGATGGAGCCGACGAGATCTTCGCCAAGGTCGGCTCGGTGGACCTGGAAGAAGTACTCGAGTACGTCCCGATAGGAGAGCCGCTCCGGATCGAAGACGACCTCGACCGCCTCGGCGTGACCCTGAGGGTCCTCCTCGGTCGGGTTGTCTCCCTCGCCGCCGGTCCATCCGACACGGGTGGAGATGACCCCGTCGGGGTGGCGCAGCAGTTGCTGCATGATCCAGGCGCAGCCTCCCGCGAGGATCGCGGTTTCGGTGTTGTCGCTCACGGCGTCCTCCTTCCTTCGAGTCTGTTGACACTAGTTTCGGAAGGCCCGCCGATCAAACGTAGATTGCCGCCAGAGGCCTGACTGCTGCCTTCCATGTACAGCCGCGGTCTTCAAAGATAGGTCGCGTCAGAGAACCGTTGTTGCGCCTGTGCAGACGAAGCCCGAGAGTCGAAGTTTTGGTCCGCCAGTCAGGCGAGCGTGCCAACGGCGAGGAGGTATTCCTTCTCGAATCGCGCCTTCTCGCGGGTGCCGCGGTTCCACTCGTCGCAGAACTGGTCGAGTGCCTCGTCGAACTCCGCTTCGCGTCCGTCCTTCTCCGCGTTGGCGCGCGCCGCGATCGTCGGACCGTAGTACGCCTTGAAGTGCTCGCCGTAGTCGCGGGGATGCACGAAAGCGGTGATCTCCAGGTTGTCGCGGTCGAGTTTGTCCCAGTCGACACGGTCGCTGAACAGCTCCCGCAGGTGGTCCTCGCTGCCCCACAGGGGCGGCGGTTGCGCTCCGGGTGGAGGGGGAGGGGCAAACGGGCCCATCGTTCTGAAGAGGGCGCCGATCATGCCCTCGGGGGTCCAGCTCAGCAGGGCGATCTTGCCGTCCGGACGGCAGACGCGGACGAGTTCGTCGGCGACGTCCTGGTGATGAGGCGCGAACATTGCGCCAATTGAGGACATGACAACGTCATACGACTCGTCGTCGAACGGCAGGTTCTCGGCGTCGGCCTCTACCCATTCAAGCTCGACCCCGGCCGACTTGGCGCGTTCGCGTCCTGCATCGAAGAGCTCCGGCGTCAGGTCGCTGGCCGTAACGCTCGCGCCAGCCTCCGCCGCTGGGATCGACGCGTTGCCGGTACCGGCGGCGACATCCAGGACTTGCATGTCAGGCCCAATCCCGGCGGCCTCCACTAGCCTCGGCCCCAAGGGCAGCAGAAAGGTCTCGACCATCTCGGGATAGTCACCCGAGGCCCACATCTTTCGATGGCGCGCCTTCAGCTCTGCATCAGACATGGTCACGCTCCTCAGGCTCGACGCGCCGACAGTATTCGAAAAGTGGCGTCGGGGTGGAATCGAAGCCAAGGGCCCTCTTTTCGAGGGCCCTTGGCCGACTATCGGGCGCGGTTCGCCGCATCAGCCGACAGGGCGGACCCGCCGGCGATGCCGCGAGACGGCGGTCGCGCCGGCACCGCCGAGCAGCAGGATCGTCGCGGCGCTGCCGGCGCCGATCGCCGCCGAGCCGAGGTCGAACCCGTCGTCGACCGTGCGGGTGACGGTGGGCGCGGGGCTGTTGGTCGATTCGATGGCCGACGTCGAATCGGAGCGGCAAGCCGCCTCGCCACTCCTCGCCGGTGACCGCGTTGGCGGCCGGAGCGGTGAGCGCGGCGATCGCGAGCGCGGCCGGCAATTGCGGAGCTGAGACGTCGTCTTGACCTGAACATGGTTCCTCCTCGGTGGTGAGTCGATGGGCGCCGCAAGCGTGGACCAGGCCGGTCGAGGTTCGGTCAAGAAGCGGTTGATTCCCGGTTTATTGCGGTTGTGGCACCCGCTGAGGCGGCGTAGGCTCGAATCTTCGGCGAGTTCCATGCCCGACTCACAACTGAAGCTGCAGCTGCTCGGACCGGTCGAGGCGACGATCGACGGTCGGCCGATTTCGCTCGGTCCCAAGAAGCAACGCGGCCTGTTGGCGGTGCTCGCCCTGCACGCAAACGAGACGGTGTCCGTCGACCGCCTCGTGGATGCCCTCTGGGGCGACCGACCGCCGGCGACCGCCCGGAAGATGGTCCAGCTCTACGTTTCGCAGCTGCGTCGGCTGCTGGCGGCGGATTCGGCGCAGATCGTGACGCAGGGTCGCGGCTACGAGTTGCGCATCGATCCGACCGCCGTGGACGTCAGCGTCGTTCGAGCGCCTGGTCGAGGAAGCCGCCGGTGACCGGGGCGTGCCGAACGAGGCCGCCCATGCGGCCCTCACGCTCTGGCAGGGTGCTCCGCTCGCGGACGTCGCGAACGAGCCCTTCGCGGCGGCGGAGATCCGCCGGCTCGAGGAGCTGCGACTGCGAGCGGCGGAGCTCGCGATCGACGACGACCTGGCGCTCGGGCGAGAGCAGGAGGCACTCGCCAAGCTCGAGCGCCTGATCGAGGATGATCCGCTGCGCGAGCGCCTCTACGCGCAGCGAATGCTCGCCCTCTACCGCGCGGGCCGGCAGGCGGAGGCGCTCGAGTCCTATTCGGCGGCGCGCCGGCGGCTCGTGGAGGAGGCCGGTGTCGAGCCCGGCAGCGAGCTCCGGGATCTGCAGGCGCGGATGCTTCGACAGGACCCGTCGCTCGAGCGCCGCGACGCCCGAGCCGTCCGTCCGCGCGCGCGCCGGACGACCAGCCCCGCGCGCCGCGCGAGGTGAACCCGGCACTCGCCGCCTCGTCTGGGCGGCGGTCGCGGTCGCGATCCTGGCCGCGGTCGTCTTCGGATTGACGCGACTGCTCGGTTCCGATCACCTCTCGGGATTGGCCGAGGACTCGGTCGGTGTGATCGATCCGGACGAGGCCAAGATCACCACGCAGTACCGCCTCGGCGCCGCTCCCGGGGCCGTGGCGGAAGGCGCCGGCTCGATCTGGGTTGCGAATCCGGGCGACGGGACCGTGTCTCGTCTGCATCCGGGGGAGGACCGCGTGGACACGATCGACGTCGGGCATTCTCCGACGGCGCTGGCATTCGGCGGAGGATCCATGTGGGTCGCGACCGCCGACGACGGCGCCCTCGCCCAGGTCGACCCCGACGCCAACCGCGTTGTGCAGCGAATCCCGGTCGGCAACGGGGTGAGCGCGGTGGCCGTCGGCTATGGAGCCATCTGGGTTGCGACGGCGCTCGACGGCGAGGTCGTGCGCGTCGATCTCGGCACCGGGCAGGTGACGAAGCGCGTCGCGGTGGGAGGCCACCCCGTCGCGCTCGCCACCGGCGCCGGCGGCGTCTGGGTCGCCTCCGAGGAATCCGGAACGGTCGCTCGCATCGATCCGGGCACGGGCGAGGCCCTCGACGCCATCGCCGTCGGCAACGGGCCGACTGCCGTGGCCGTCGGCCTGGGCGCTGTGTGGACCGCCAACCGGGAGGACGGGACGGTGTCGCGGATCGACCCGGCGGCCAGCCGCGTCACCAATACGGTCCCGGCAGGCCACGAGCCGACCGCGCTCGCGATCGGCGAGGACGCCCTCTGGGTCGCCGACGCGGAGGGAGCGCTCCTGCGTCTGGATGCGGAGACCGACGAGGTGGACGCCCGGGTCGACACCGACAGTGCTCCGACCGGCCTGGTCGAATTCGACGACGCGATCTGGGTCACCACGGTGGCCCCGCCGGCCGCGCACCGCGGGGGCACCCTGCGCGTCGGCGGTGCGCCGACTCAGCTCGATCCGGCCCTCGGCACCTACGCGCTGGATTCCTTCCTCGTGGATGGGCTCGCCTACGAAAGCCTGGTGGGCTATCGCCGGGTCGGCGGGACCGCCGGAGCCAGCCTGGTCGGCGAGCTCGCCACCGACGTGCCGAGCCCCGTCGACGGGGGTCGCCGCTACGTCTTCCAGCTGCGCGACGACGTCAGATACTCGGATGGCAGTCCCCTGCGGGCGGCCGACGTCAGGGCGTCGGTCGAGCGCACGATCGTCCTCTCGCCTGAGGTGGGCGCATTGCTCTTCGACTCGGTCGTCGGCGTGAATCGCTGCCTCGGGGCAGGACCGAGGTGCAACCTGTCGGCTGGAATCGTCACGAACGAGCAGGCCGGGACCGTCACCATCAACCTTCGCAGGCCGGATCCCCAGCTCCTGGAGAAGCTGGCAATCCTCTTCGTGACTCCGGCGGACACCCCTCGCACGCCGCTCCGTACCCATCCTCCGCCGGGGACGGGGCCGTACCGGATCGAGCAGGTGGTCCCCGACCGCCGGGCCCTGTTGAGCCGCAACCCGTACTTCGATCCCGCCCAACAGGCTGAGCGCCCAGCCGGATTCGCCGACCGCGTGGAGTTCGAGATGGGCGACGAGCGCGCCCAGGCCGATGCCGTCGAGAGAGGGCGTCTCGACGTTGCGACCGTGTTCGCTCCGGCTCACGGGGGCCACGGCGGCCCTTCGAACCCGCCTCGGCGCGCGCCTGCGTTCCGGCCCCTTCGCGATGACCGAGTACGCCTGGCTCAACACGAGCGCCCCGCCCTTCGACGATCAACGCGTCCGCCAGGCCCTCAACCTCGCCGTGGACCGAGGCCGGATTGTCGATCTGACCGGGGGGACCGAATCCGCTGACCCGACCTGCCAGCTTCTGCCGCCCGGCCTTCCCGGTTACCGGCCGGTCTGCTCGTTCACGGTGGCGCCGTCCCCAGCCGGCGCCTGGACGGGAGCCGACCCCGCGCGGGCCCGGGCACTGATCGCCCAGTCCGGCGCCCGGGGGACGCCGATCGAGGTCTGGACCTGGCCGGATCGCGCCAGCGTCGGCAGATATCTGGCGGAGGTGTTGACCGGCTTGGGGTTCCCCGCGCACGTGCGCGTCTTCAGGGAGGGCCTCGGCGAGAGCATCGAGGCAGTCGAGCGGCCCGGCGAACGGCCTCAGATCGGCCTGAATGGATGGATCGCCGACTCGCCGGACTCGGCGACGTTCCTGCGAGCGCTGATCGGCTGTGAGGGGGAGTTCAACCTCTCGAGCTTCTGCGATCCGGAGATCGACACCGCCATCGCTCGGGCGGAGGCCGCCGGAGCCGAGGGCAGCTCCGCATGGCAGCGGATCGAGCGCCAGATCGCGCAGCGCGCGCCCGTCGTTCCCCTCACCACGCGTCGGTACGTCGTCGTGATCTCCTCTCGCGCGGGCAACGTGCAGTTCCACCTCCTCAACGGCGTGCTCCTCGACCAGATCTGGGTTGAGTAGCGGACGCACAGGGCCGAGAGGGAGAAACACCAAGGGCCCTCTTTCGAGGGCCCTTGGCTAGTAGCGGGGGCGGGATTCGAACCCGCGACCTTCGGGTTATGAGATCGACAGCACAACAGTCTCTCGCCTGTTCAGGCATGAGTTCAAGCCCAGCGAGGTCGCCTGAGTTCTCCCTAGTTGTCCTCAGATTGATGCCCGGATTGATGCTCGCAGCCGACGCCGGCCGCGCCACATTTGATTGAGGCAGACCCCGTGGTGCCAGGACTCCTGAGGGGCAGGGCACTACCGCTTTGCATGGAAAGCGGCGGTTTTGCGCGACATACTGGTCGGACGATGCTGAGCTGAGCAAAGGGGGCCCTCATCGTGAGGGCCCCCCTGGTGCCGACTCGAACCTCCTAGTGGCTGCATTTGCCCGGTTACGGTGCCCTCGACGCTGACCAGCGTCGCTCCTTCGAACGAGATGGGGCTCACCTCGGTGATCGCTGTCAGCGTTCCGCTCGCGTCAGAGAACCGCCCGGTGCCGCCGGTAACGGTTATGACGATCGTGGTGGTGTGGGCGACACCAGGCATGCGGGGTACGGGAACGACTACGGCGACTACCGCCGCGATCGAGGATCACGCGGCCAGAAGTCGATCTCGGCGCGCGAGGACCGCCTGCTGCGGCTGGTGTTCAGCTTCTTCGAGCAGAGAATCTTCGGGCCGCTCCGCATCGAGCGCCTCGAGAAGCAGCTGCGTGCGAGCGCCGCGAGCAGCGCAAGGAGGGCAAGCTGGCCGGCACGCGGATCCGCAAGCAGATCGCCGAGCTCGACCGCAAGATCAAGGCGCAGATCCAGGCCCTGGAGAAGGGGATCGAGCCCGAGCTGGTCTCCGAGCGGATCGCCGAGCTGCGCGGGGAGAGGGAGGCACTCGAGGAGGCGCTCGCCGAAATCGGAGCCGAGCGCGAGGAGGCGGAAGCCGACGAGCTGGCCAAGCAGCTGGCGCGGATGCCGGATCTGACCAAGAGGCTGTGCGAGGCCTCGCCCGAGGTCCAGCGCCAGGTGTTCGAGGCTTTCGAGCTCCAGATCGTCTACGACAAGGCGGAGCGCCGGATCGAGATCTCGGCCACGGTTTCGGAGGCCGTCGCCAATGCCTTCGAGAAGAAGAAAGCCCTCCCGAAGGAGGGCTCCTTGGTGGTACTGAGAGACATAGCGGGGGCGGGATTCGAACCCGCGACCTTCGGGTTATGAGCCCGACGAGCTACCAGACTGCTCCACCCCGCGTCGGTCTGACGATTTTAGCTCGCCATCGAAGGAATCTGCAAGGGGAGAGAAGATGCGCGACGCCGCTTTCAGGACTAGGATGCCTCGCCGTGAACGGGGATCGGAGGGATTGGATGCCGCAGTGCGGGTCGCCGTAGTCGATATCGGCACCAACTCCACAAGGCTTTTGATCGGGGACGTGCAGGGAACGCGCGTCACCGAGGTCGAGCGGCGCACCACGGTCACCAACATGGGCCGCGGCGTCGACCACAGCGGATCGATCTGCTCGGACGCAGTCGATGACGTCTGCACGGTGATCGGCGACTACAAGTCGCGCTACGAGGAGATGGGCGCCGAGCGCGTGATGACGATCGCGACCAGCGCGGTCCGCGACGCCGTCAACGGCGAGGCCTTCATCGCCGAGCTCCGCGAGCGCTTCAACCTCGACGCGCGGTTGCTCACCGGCGAGGAGGAGGCCAACCTCACCTACAAGGGCGCAACCGCGCATCGCCCCGACGAGGGCTCGACGCTCGTCTTCGACATCGGCGGCGGCTCCACCGAGCTGATCGTCGGCTCCGGGAGCAAGGTCGGGTTCCATACCTCGTTGCAGGCCGGGACGATCCGCCAGTCGGAGCGCCACCTGACCTCGGATCCTCCCGACCCACATGAGCTCGAGGACCTCGCCGATGAGATCCGGAACCTGATCGACCGGGCGATCGCGACGGATCCGCAGGCGAACCCCGGCCGGGCGATCGCTGTCGCGGGGACGCCGACCTCGCTGGCCGCGATCGACCAGGGGCTCGAGCCCTACGACCCTGGCCGGGTCCACGGCTACCGACTCGGCATGAAGCCGATCCAGCGGATGCTCAGCCGGCTCTCCTGCTTGTCGCTCGCGGAGCGGCTGCGCGTCCCCGGCCTCCACCCCGGTCGCGCCCCGACGATCGTCGCCGGCACGGTGATCCTCGTCCAGGTGATGCGCGCATTCCAGATGAAGGAGATCGAGGTCTCGGAGCTCGACATCCTGCACGGCTCGGCCCTTTCGGCCGCAATGGCCCCCGTCTGAGCCGGCGCTTGGACGCCAAGTAGCAAATGCGTCCAATCACCCCAATATTCGGTATTGCCTAAAATCGATGGTGGTTGGATACTGGCTGCGTCGGGAGAACTGGTGCTGGGCCGGACGCCCAACACCGCCTTCCGGCTCATAGGAACCGGGCGTTTGCCGCAAGGCGCCTCCCGTCGCCTGGTTCCACTACATACCCCCCAAGTAAGGCCCCTGAGACGTACCCCTGCCCGTCCTGACGGGGCCTGTTTGACAAGACCGGCCGCCATGGATGGCGGTCGGTCTTCGTCTAGGGTCAATTGAGTGACCGACTCCGCCGTCAGCCCTCCTCTTCGACGAATGGGAGATCGAGCTGCACGGCCACCGGGTGATCTACCGGATCGCCGGTGACGGCCCGCCGGTCGTGCTGATCCACGGCATGGTCAACTCCTCGAAGCACTGGGAGCAGGTGGCGCTGCGGCTGGCCGACCGCTACACCGTGGTCGCTCCCGACCTGCTCGGCCACGGCGACTCCGCAGCCGTCCGCGGCGACTACTCCCTCGGCGCCCACGCCTGCAGCGTCCGCGACCTGCTGACGACCATCGGCATCGACCGCGCCACCGTCGTCGGTCACTCGCTCGGCGGCGGGATCGCGATGCAGTTCTTCTACCAGTTCCCCCAGCGAGTCGAGCGGCTTGCGCTGATCTCGAGCGGCGGCCTCGGCCATGAGGTGAGCCCGATGCTCCGTGGCGCCGCGCTGCCAGGTGCCACGGCCGGGATCTGGATGGTCGCCAACTGGCGCGTCCGCGCGGCACTCGATCGCGTCGGCGAGCGGATGCGGGCACGCGGCATCCGCAAGGGCGTCTACATGCAGGCCGTGGCACGCGCCATGAAGCCGCTGCAGGAAGCGGCGGCCCGGCGCGCGTTCGTCCAGACCCTGCGCTCCGTGATCGACGTCCGCGGCCAGCACGTGAGCGCGATCGACCGCCTCTATCTGCTCGGCGAGCTGCCCACCCTGATCGTCTGGGGGGAGCGGGACAACACGATCCCGATGGCCCACGGCCTCGCGGCCCACGAGCTGATCCCGAACAGCCGCTTCGTCACCCTGCCGAGGGCGGCGCACTTCCCGAATCTCGAGGACCCCGAGGGGCTGGCCGACGCGCTGCTCGACTGGCTCGACGAGACCGAGCCCGGTCTGATCGAGGACTCCGAGTGGGGTCAGATCGTCGGCGCGCGCTCGCCGCGGCGCCAGAGGTTCTCGTCCGGGGCGCCCGAGGGGACTACGCCGTCGCCAGCGCGACCGAGTGGTTCGCCCGAATGAGGTTGTCGGGATCCCAGCTGCGCTTCACCTGGGCGAGGCGCCGGCAGGTCTCGGGCGGCAGGATCGCATCGACGTCGCAGGGCCGCTCGGCGTAGTTGTAGTAGCCGCCCTCGGCCGCCCAGGGATCCATCGCGTCGCTCAGCCGGTCGAGCTGCCCCTCGATCGGGTCCTTCATCGCGGGGTCCATCAGCATCCCGATGCGCGAGCATCGTGAACTCGCCGTCGAGCTTGTTGAGCGCGCCCCCGTTCTCGTCGGGCCGCGCGAGCGCTCCGCCGAGGTGGCGAAACTCAGCGAGCAGAAGCGGTGAGTCGGACTCGGGCCCTGCGGACTCGTAGAAGGCGTCGAGCGCCTCGTCCGGCAGCTCCTTGATCACGCGGTGATGACCGAGGCCGGGAACCGGAGGCTCCGGATCCATCGCGATTCGGGTCAGGCCCGGGGCGGGAATCTGCCCGACCGTGGACATCACCGGTTCGCCGATCTCGAGCAGCGGCGCGACGCGCTCCCTGCCCTCGTCCTCGGTGCCGATCGAGACCACGGTGACCGCGAACCACTTCTTGCCGCGGATCTCCTCGGGGATGTCGGGAATCGGCGGCAGGTTCAGCATCCGGACCATGCTCCCCACCTCCTCCGGCACCTGCGCACACCAGTCCCGGTAGGCGCGAAGGCCGTCCGCTGTGAGCTCGGGCGGGAAGAGAATCCCACCGGCGTAGGCCTCGGCGATCGGCAGCAGCTCGAGGTGGAGCGCGGTGACGATCGCATAGTCGCCGCCACCGCCACGCAGCGCCCAGAAGAGGTCGGGATCGCTATCCGCGCTCACCGTGCGGGGCTCGCCGTCGGCGGTCACCACTTCGATCGCGCTGACCCGGTTGCAGGCCCAGCCGTACTTGCGGCCGAGCCAGCTCAGACCCCCGCCGAGGGTGAAGCCGGCGATTCCCACGTTCGGGGAGGTGCCCGGCATGGAGCACATGCCCTTCTGGATCGCCGCCTCGGCGACGTGCTCGGCGTAGGCGCCGGCCTCCACCCTCGCGCTCTCGCCCTCGATCACCACTTCGCGCATCCGCTCGGTCTTGATCAGGATCGTGCCCTCGAGCGATCCGAGTGCGACGGCGCCGTGACCGGTTCCCTGCCCCGTCACCCTCAGGCCGTTCTCGCCCGCGTAGCGCATCACCTTCGAGACGTCGTCCGCGCTCTCGACCAGGGCGACCGCCTCCGGCCGCTGGTCGGCCGCCAGATTCCAGGCCTGCCGGGCCTCGTCCCAGTCGGAGTCGCTCGAGGTCGCGATCCGGCCGCGGATCGAAAGTTCGGAGAAGTCAGCCATGGCGGCGCACTCTATTACTGGCAGGCGAGCTTCTTCAGCCGCTTGTTGGTGTCCTTGAGGTTGGCCTGGATCATCGAGCGCTTCGGCGCGCTGCCGGCCTTGGCCAGACCGCCCTTCTGGCGCTTGCGCTTCTTGCGGAGCTTCTTGCACTTGGGGTCCTCACCGGCGGTCGGAGTGGCACCGGTCTCCGAGCTGAGCACCGCGGGCCATTGCGCGCCCACGCTCGCGAACAGGGTCGAGGGGGAGCCTGAGCCGTCCAGGTTTCCGACCCGGAGGTCGGTTCCATTGCCCCAGTAGATCTTGTTGGCGGCGGGGTCGACAGCCACCCCTTGCGGGCCGCCCTCTCCCCCGAACAGGGTCGCCGGGGAACCCGAGCCGTCCAGGTTTCCAACATCGATGTCACCGTCAGCTGTTCGCCCAGTAGATCTTGCCCCCGGCGGGGTCGATCGCGACCCCCCTCGGGTTGGACCCGGCGTTCGGGAACAGAGTCGTGGCGGAGCCTGAGCCGTCCAGGTTTCCGGCCCGGACGAGGTAGGGGGAGAAGTCCGTCCAGTAGATCCGGTTCGCGGCGGGGTCGATCGCGACCCCCAGCGGCTGGCCCTCGATGCCGCCGCCGAGATCCGGCTCGGTGAACAGGTTCGTCGGCGCCCCTGAGCCGTCCAGGTTTCCGACCCGGACCGCGTTGATCGTGTCGCCCCAGTAGATCTTGTTCGCGGCGGGGTTGATCGCTACTCCGGACGGGTTCGCTTGCCCTCCGAACACGTTCGCGGCGGAGCCTGAGCCGTCCAGATTTCCGACCCGGATCGCGTCGAAGTTCCCCCAGTAGATCTTGTTTGCGGCGGGGTCGATCGCCACCCCCAGCGGGCCGTTCTCGCCCGAGAAGAGGGTCGTGGGGGTACCGGAGCCGTCCAGGTTTCCGACCTGGATCGCGCCGCCTGTCGTGCTCCAGTAGATGCTGCCGGCGGCGCTGGCCGAGGGCGCTGCCCAGGCTGCGAGGGCAAGCAGCAGCAAGCAGACCCCTGCCACGACCCGGGCGCGATGCCCGCGGTCGCCCTCTCTCCTCCCCGTGGACGCGATGAGCGCAACCTATGGCAGATGGCGCCACTTCACAATGCGGTTACTGAGTAGTCCGCAGCCCCTGCGAGTGCCGTGCCCGCTAGGCCGGGTGGGGAGCCGCGTCGATCGGGATTCGGGCGACGCGGTCGAAGGCGACGCGGGCGAACAGGGCGCCGGCGATCGCGGCGAGACCGCCCATCACCAGTGCGGCCCGCGGGTCGACTGCCTGCGAGAGCCAGCCCGAGAGCGGCCCGCCGATCGGCGTCGAGCCGAGGAAGACGATCGAGTAGAGCGCCATCACCCGGCCGCGCATGGTGGGCTCAGAGGCGAGCTGCAGCGAGGAGTTGATGCTCGCCGCCAGGGTCACGGTCGCGGCTCCGAGCGGCGCCAGCGCGAGGATCTCGAGAGTCATGGTCGGGGCCCCCGCTGCCAGCAGGGACAGCAGCCCGAAGACGAGCGCGGCGCCGATCAGCAGCATCGGGGTGACCGAGCCGCGCGCTCCGTTGATCAGCGCCCCGATGATCGCGCCGAGCCCCATCGCGGCCACGAGCACCGCGTACGTCGATGGACCGCCGTGGAAGGTGAACCTGGCGAGCAGCGGCAGAACCGATTGGAAGTTGTAGCCCAGGGTCCCCACGATCGCCATCAGCCCGAGCGGGATCCAGAGCTCGGGCTCGCGGCGGACGTAGCGAAGGCCTTCGCGCACCGCGCCGGGCTCGCGCTCGGCGATCTCGGAGGGACGCAGCTTCTCGGTGTCCATCCCGGCGAGCACCCAGATCATGAAGGCGAAGCTCGCGGCGTTGAGCGCGAAGCAGGGCTCCACGCCGATCGTCGCGATCAGGACGCCGGCGAGGGCCGGGCCGATCACGCGGGCGCTGTGCACGAGGACGCTGTTCAGGCTGACCGCATTGACGACGCGGTCGCTGCCGACCATCTCCATCACGAACGCCTGGCGGGTCGGGTAGTCGACCGCGTTGACGCAGCCGCGGAGGAAGACCAGGCCGAAGACCATTGCCGGGACAAGCGCTCCCTCGAGGGCGAGGGCGAGCATCGTCAGCGGCGCGATCATGTGCAGTCCCTGCGTGAGCAGGAGAAGACGCCGCTTGGGCACCCGGTCGGCGATCAGCCCGCCCCACGCGCCGAAGATCAGCATCGGGAGAAACTGCAGGGCGGTGGTGAAGCCGACGGCCAGGCCACTGCCGGTGAGCGAGAGGATCAGCCAGATCTCGGCGATCGTCTGCATCCAGTTGCCGGACAGCGAGACGAGCTGGCCGGTGAAGTAGCGGCGGAAGTTGGGGATCTGAAGACTCGCGAAGGAGCGTCCGAGCGCCTCGGTCACTCCAACATCCCCTCCAGCAGCTCGGCGGCGCGCTCCAGGGTGCGGCGGTCCTCGGCCGG
The DNA here is from genome assembly GCA_963777575.1 of uncultured Solirubrobacterales bacterium. GTDB lineage: Bacteria > Actinomycetota > Thermoleophilia > Solirubrobacterales > 70-9 > DASUPK01. The sequence continues at coordinate 24,819 of CAVZRH010000012.1, forward strand.
AAGCCTGTCGAGCCGGCTCGCCAGATACGCGGTCTTGCGGGCCCGGAGCCGCTTCAGGTGGGTGCGCCCGGCGGCGGTGATGCTGACGATCGAGCCACGGCCGTCCTCCGGGTCCTTGACGCGCGCGACCAGGGCCGCCTCCTCCAGGTGGCGGAGGATCCGGGTCGCGGTCGGGCGCTTGATGCGCTCGGCGTCGGCGAGCTCGCTCGGAGAGAGCGGGCCATGCCGCTCGATCGTGGCAAGGGCCGCGACCTGCGAGGGACCGAGGTCGGTACCGGCCTCCTGGCGCAGACGGCGGGCGAGCCGGGTGATCGTCCAGCGAAGCCGGGGGGCGAGTTCCTCGCGGATCTCGCTTGGGGTTTCCGGGGGTGTCAAAGTAGTTCGCATTGCTAATTAGCTTAGCGTACCAATCGCCTGAGGTCAACACCGGACCGGTGCGCCTGAGACAATCGCGCCCGTGCGGCGCGCGGCGATCATCGGTCTCGCCCTGGCGCTCGTCGCCTGCGGTCTGGCGGTCGCGAAGAAGAAGCATCACCACGGCAAGCTGCCGAGAGGGCCCTACCCCAGCCTGGGCGCCTGCTCCGCGTTCCCCAAGTCCTCGGCCGCTGCCAATGCGCCCTCGGCGGCCGACGAGTCCGCCTGGAACCAGGACATCTCCCAGGCGCCGCTCGATCCCAACTCCGCCGGCTACATCGCCTACATCAATGCCCACGGCGGCGACTCCGTCCACCCCGACTTCGGCTCGCCGCCCGAGTACGGCTTCCCCTACGCCGTGGTGGGCAAGAAGCAGAAGCGGACGAAGGTCCACTTCACGGCCTACGGCGACGAGTCCGACCACGGCGCCTACCGCGTCCCGCTGAAGGCGCTGGTCGAGGGCGGCCAGGCATCCGACGGCGACCGCCATGTGCTGGCCGTCGACCGCAAGCGCTGCAAGCTGTACGAGCTCTACCGCGCCTTCGCGCAGAAGCGGCCGAAGCCCCACTGGAACGCGGACGGAGGCGTGATCTGGAACCTGCGCTCGGCCGCGCTGCGAACCGACGGCTTCACCTCGGCCGACGCCGCCGGACTGCCGATCTTCCCCGGCCTGGCCCGCTTCGACGAGGCCGCCTCGGGCCACATCGACCACGCGCTGCGCGTCACCGTCAGCTCGACCCGGGACGCCTGGATCCACCCCGCCTCTCACTGCGCCGGATCGGGAAGCGACCCGAGTGCCCCGCCGATGGGCCTGCGCCTGCGCCTCTCGGCCGGCTACGACATCTCCGGGTTCACCGGACCGGCGCGTGCGATCGCCGTCGCGCTCAAGCAGTACGGGCTGATCGTCGCCGACAACGGCTCGAACTGGTTCATCTCCGGGACCTCCGACCGCCGCTGGCCGGACGAGAACCTCGACCAGCTCAAGTCGATCCCGGGTGCGGCCTTCCAGGTCGTACAAAGTGCCGCAGCCGTGCAGCCCTGCTGACCACGGAGTCCGGCGAACTCACCATTCGCACGCCGATGAAGGCCAGCACCAGGCCGATCACGGCGCCCAGCTGGAGGGGCTGGCCGAGGAACGCCGCACCACCGATCGCGGTGGTCGCCGGCACCAGGTAGAGGAAGCTGGTCGCCTCGCCGCTCTTCTCCCGCTTCAGGAGCCAGAAGAAGAGCATCACGGCGCCGATCGAGAGGCCGAAGATGAGCCAGGCCAGAGGCGCGAGCGCCCCCGCGCCCAGGTCGAAATTCGACGTCAGCGCGGTCAGCGGAGCGATCACGGCCGCCGCGACGAAGAGCTGGATCGTGTTGGCCGCGCGCGGATCGACCTCGGCCCCGCCCACGCGCTGGACCAGGGTCCCTCCCACCAGCCCGGCCAGGCCCATGACCGCGAAGAGGAAGCCGACCGCAGAGCCGGCGCCGTCGAGCTCCTCGATCACGGCGAAGACGACGCCGGCGACGCCGATCACGGAGCCGACCCACTGCACCGGCCTCAGATGCTCGTCGAGCAGGAGGGTGGCGAGAACGGCGACGAGCAGCGGGCTCGAACCGGCGAGCAGGGCCGTGAGCCCGGCGGAGACGCCGTGGTCGAGCGCGAGGAAGATCCCGACGAACTGAGCGGCCTGGAGCAGGAGGCCGACGACGACCATCTCCAGCACCGTCCGCAGGTCCCGCGGCCACTCGACTTGCGAAATCAAGGCGATCGCGGCCATCACCAGGGCCGCAATGCTCATTCGCCAGAAGAGGATCGAAAGCCCGGACGCGTGCCGGACCGCGAGCGTGCCGACGATGAAGCCGGAGGACCAGACGGGGACCATCACGGCCTTGGCGAGTCGAAGCCTCGAGTCGGGCGGCTGCCGCACGCGGGTTCGCTCATCTCTAAGCCCTTTCTCTCGAAGGTCACCGAGATAAACGTCAGCGACCGGCCGGCGTGTGAGGGTCGGGTCAGCCGCCGCGGGCCGCGTTGACGAGCTGCGGCGGCGGGGTGATCGTCTGGGCGAGCGTGAAGGTGTCGCCCGCCCGCTGCACACTGATCGGCGCGGGGACGGGATCGCCGGTGGGAGTGATCGTGAAGCTGCCGGTGATGCCGTCCTCGATCTTCGTCTTGAAGAGCTCAGAGATGGTGCCGGCGCGCGTGCTGCCCTGCCTGATCGCCTCGAGCAGGACCCCCGCGGCCTGGCCCGCGTAGGGAGCAAAGACCTCGACCGGCTGCTCGCCGATCTGAGCCTTCAGCTCCTTGACGAAGACGTCGCCCGCGCCGGTGAGCGAACCCGGCACCTTGCCCGGGAGGCTCACGTACATCCCCCTCGCGTCCGGGCCGGTGTTGTCGATCGTGGCCTGTTGGGCGAAGCCGTCGAAGGCGAACAGCTTGACGGCCCCGTCGTTCGGGCCGAGCGCCGCCGCCTTGTCGCGGATCAGCTGCACGCCGTTCTGCTCGAGGATCCCCGCCAGCACCACCGCGTCGGCTCCCGAATGGCTTCACCTTCTCCATCAGGACCGTGTAGTCGTCCGCATTCGGGTCGAAGTGCGCGGATCCCCGGCGACGAGCATGCCGAGCGCCGCAGCGGCGCGACTGGAAGGTCATCGCCTGTCCCAGCGCTGGTCGGATCGTCGCCGCGATACAGGACGAACGGCCTCTTCACCCCGATGTCCTGGGCGAAGCTCGCGAGCCCGGCGCCCTGGACGGCGTCGTTCGGCACGACCCGAATGTAGTTGCGGGTGCCCGAGGGGAAGTAGACGTCGGGCTCGTCCTTCGCGCAGAGGGTCGGGCTCGGCTGGGTCAGGCAGACGAAGGTGTTGCCCGGAGAGACCATCGCCAGGCCGCCGCCCGGCGCCTGGTTCAGGATCGGCATCTCGATCGCGGCGCAGCCCGAGTTGTAGGTGCCGATCACGCCGATCACATCGGGGTTGGCGGCGTACGCCTGGGCGTTCGAGCGGCAGGTGGCCTCATCCCACTCGCCAGTCGTGCCGATCGAGTCGTCGCAGGCCTGGAAGGCGACCTGGGTCTTCTGCCCGGCCTGCCAGCCCTTGCGCGCGAGCTCCTGAACGATCGCGTTGTTCATCTGTCTCGAGCGCTCGGCCGAGTCGCCCTTCAGCGGCAGGTCCGAGACGATCAGCTTGGAGGCGTCGCTGCTGCCGGCGTACTGAACATCGCCGCAGTCGGCGTCGACGGCCTGGATCGCGCCGATTTTGCTGTCGCCGCCGCAGGCCGAGATCGCGAGCGCGGCGACAACGGCCACTGCGGCCCCCAGGACGAGTGCGAGGCGCCGAGACACGCGCGCACCCTAGTTGCTCAGGCGGCTGCCTTCGCTGCCTGGCGCTCCGGAGTGATCCGCACGACGTCCCAGGCGAGGCCGACCTTCTCGAGCGTCCAGATCACCGCGGCGGAGGGATCGAGCTGGGTCCGCTTCATCCCGTGGACCGCCGAGGTCGGGAAGGCGTGATGCGAGTTGTGCCAGGCCTCGCCCAGCGTCGGCAAGGCGAGCCAGGCGAGGTTCCGCGACTCGTCGGTCGTCTCGAAGTCGCGCTTGCCGAACATGTGGCAGAGCGAGTTGATCGAGTAGGTGACGTGGTGCAAGACCATCATTCGCACGGCGCCTCCCCAGAGCAACCCGGTGACGCCGGCCATGACCGTGCCGCCGATCGCCCAGCCGATGAAGAAGGCTGCGATGAACCCCGCCACCGCCCAGAGCAGGAAGGTCCGGTCGACGTAGCTGACGACCGGGTCCTTCAGTAGGTCCGGCGCGAAGCGTTCCTTGGAGCCGCGCTGGGTGTGGATGAAGAGCCAGCCGAGGTGGGCGTGGAAGAAGCCCTTGAACTGGGCGAGGACCCCCTCGCCGTGGCCGACGTGGGGGCTGTGCGGATCGCCCTCCTCGTCGGAGAAGGCGTGGTGCTTCCGGTGGTCTGCGACCCAGGAGATGATCGGGCCCTCAACCGCGGCTGAGCCGAGCACTGCGAGGACCGCGCGAGTTCGCGGCCCGGTCTTGAAGGCCCGGTGGGTGAAAAGTCGATGGAAGCCGACCGTGATCCCCAGGCCGGTCGGGATGTAGAGAAGCGCGAAGACCACCAGATCGCTCCAGCGCAGCCAGCTGCCCGCCAGCTGCCAGGCGACGAAGCCCAGCAACAGGAAGGGGATGATCGTGAGCGCGCCGGTGATGATCCGGTCGCGGGTCTCGTGCTCGACCGGCTGAATCGCGTCCGCGAGGGGGTTGCGAGGCTTCAAGGCCTTCGGGGGCGCCGTGGTGGTCGACGGACCGGTTGGCGTGGCCGTCGCTCCAGCAACGTCCGACATCTTTTCTCCTTTGATTGGTCCTGACCGGGTCGCTCCGACTCACGCCGTCGTGACTCGAGTACCGGATGAGCCACCCTAGCGGGATTTCCTAACGCTGTGGTGAGGAGTTCGGCAACCCTAACCTGAACTGAACCCGCGACGGCGCTAGGGTCGGCATATGTCCACGGAGCCACTCGTCAAGGAGATCGAGCGCGCCTTCCCCCAGAGGCCTTTCTCGATCGAGCTCTGGGACGGCTCGAAGGTGCCCTCCACCGACACGAATGGCGGCGGTCCCACCTTCAGGGCTCGCTCCGAGGACGCGATCGCCTACGCGGTCTCGGCGCCCGGGCAGCTCGGGCTGGGGCGCGCCTACGTCGCCGGCGCGATCGAGGTCGACGACATGGACGCCGTCATCGGACTGCTCAACGACTGGCAGCCGCCTCCGGTGGGAGCGGCGGCGAAGGCCCGGCTGATCGCCGCCGCCGTGCGAGCCGCCGGCGTGCGCCGTCCTCCGCCGGCACCGAAGGCCGAGATCCACCTCCGCGGCCGCAAGCACACCTCCGAGCGCGACCGCGAGGCCGTCCGCCACCACTACGACGTCGGCAACGAGTTCTTCTCGCTCTTCCTCGACAAGTCGATGACCTACTCCTGCGCCTTCTTCTCCCGCGTCCCGAAGCCGAAGGGATTTCTCTCGGGCGACCGGCCGCCGACCCTCGAGGAGGCCCAGGAGGCGAAGCTCGACCTGGTCTGCACCAAGCTCGCGCTGCAGCAGGGCGAGCGGGTGCTCGACGTCGGCTGCGGCTGGGGCAGCTTCGTGATGCACGCGGCGCAGCGCTACGGCGTCGAGGCGGTCGGCATCACGCTCTCGGAGAACTCAGGCGGAGCTGGCCCGCAAGCGAGTCGCCGACGCGGGCCTCGCCGACCGGGTCGAGATCCGGGTGCAGGACTACCGCGAGCTCGCCGGCGAGCAGTTCGATGCCGTCGCCTCGATCGGGATGGTCGAGCACGTCGGCGAGGCGCAGATCGACCGCTACGCCGAGCAGCTCGCCTCGATGCTCGGGCCCGGCGGCCGCCTGCTGAACCACGGCATCTCCCGCCTCAAGCACGGCAGCGTCGAGGGCGGCCCCTTCTCCGAGCGCTACGTCTTCCCCGACGGCGAGACGCTGCACGTCTCGCGGGTGATCCTGGCGCTGGAGCGGGCCGGGTTCATCGCCCGGCACGTCGAGGAGTTCGGCGCCGACTACGCCGAGACGCTGCGGCACTGGATCGCGAACCTCGACGCGAACCTCGAGCGGGCCGAGCAGATCGCCGGCCCGGAGCGGCTGCGGGTCTGGCGTCTCTACCTGCGGGCGGCCCGGAACGGCTTCGAGATCGACTTCACGTCGGTCTACCAGGTGCTCTGCCGGCTGGGCTCGACGTAGCAGATCGCCTGAGGTCGCGCTGCCCGCCCCGGCCGCCGCGATCCGGCTTCCGTTCCCGGGGCTGCTACCGTCCCGACCCGTTAGGCCGGAGTACCGGCAAAGTTGTGCGTAGCGCTCGCGTTGTTGCAGCATTTTGCTTCCTCGCGTTCGCAGCACAGGTAAGAGGAGGCGAGATGCCTACCGGAACCGTTAAGTGGTTCAGCAATGACAAGGGCTACGGGTTCATCACACCCGACGATGGCTCCAACGATGTGTTCGTCCATTTCAGCTCGATCGAGGGCGACGGCTACCGCTCGCTCGAAGAGGGCGCGAAGGTCGAGTACGAGACCGAGCAGGGCCCGAAGGGCCCGGCGGCGACTGGCGTGAAGCCCGTCGCATAGCTCGTCGGAACCACAGACTTAAGGGAAGGGCCCTCCAGAGAGGGCCCTTTTCTTTTGGGCGACCGCCGAGGTAGTGGCGCTACTTCCTACGGGTGCGGGTGCGCGACGGCGTGCTCGAGCTCGTTCCGCGGGGGCGTCGCCGGGGGCGACGACGCTGCGCGCGCTGGTCGCGAGGGATCTCGTCCTTGACCAGGTCCTTGACGAGCCGCGGTAGCTCGGCGTCGAGGAACTTCGCCATGCGCTCCTCGTCGCGCCGGACGCCCCGTGCGAGCTTGGCAGTTTCGGAGTCGCCGACCTCCTCCGCCAGAGTCTCGAGCCGCGTGTAGAGCGCGATCTCGACGTGCTCCTCGCGGAGCTCCTCCTGGGCGTTACGGAGATGCGTCTCGGGCTGGCTCGTGACGAGAGCGCGCGCCGCGCCGACCTGGCCCTTGACGCCGGCGACGGCCTTGCCTGCGGCCTCGCCGACTATGGGAACCGGCGCGCTCTTCACGGAGGGCGTGCCGCCCAGCTTCTTGATGCGCCGCGCGACCGTGCGCTTGTGGTCTCGGGTCTCCTTGAGGTGCTGCTGCAGTCGCTTCTTGTACGGCGCCTTCTTGGTCAGCTTGATGTGCGCCGCGAGATCGGCCTCCAATTCGGCTTCCTTCGCGTACGCGTCGTTCAACCACTGAACAAGCTTCGTCTCACTTTCGTTCACGTTCCCGTCCCTCAGGTTGGTTTCGCTCCCGGTTACCCGGGTTCCCGTCTCTGACACACGTCAGTCGGAGAGGGTCGCCGCGTGACCCGGCTGGTCCTGCGGGTGATAGACATGGCCCGAGGTGGCCACCTTCTGCCTGATCCATGGCGCCTGGCACGGCCCGGACTGCTGGGATCAGCTCGCGCCGCGGCTGGAGGAGCGAGGACACGACGTTCTGACCCCGGACCTGCCGCTGCACGATCCGGAGGCGGGATTCGACGAGCGGGTGCGGCCGGCCCTCGAGGCGCTCGATGGAGTCGATGATCCGCTCGTCATCGTCGGCCACTCGCAGGGGACCGCGTATTCGTGTCTGCTCGCGGCCGAGCGCCCGGACTCGCTGCTGGTCTACCTCTGCCCCAGGCTGAACGGCTTCGAGCCACCGGCCGGAGCACCGGACATGTTCCGGGAGGGATTCCCGTTCCCCGCCGACAGGCCGGATGGCACCAGCGTCTGGGACGCCGACGCCGCGATCAGCGCGATGTACCCGCGCCTGCCACCTGACACCGCTCGGTCGCTCGCGGAGCACACGCGCCCGATGGCCATGGCGCAGGACGATTACCCGCTCGACGCTCCTCCCGGCAACCCGAGCGTCCTCATCTACGCCGCGGAGGACGAGTTCTTCCAGCCGGACTGGGAGAGGTTCATGGCGCGCGAGCTGCTCGGCGTCGAGCCGATCGAGATCCCCGGTGGCCACTTCCCGATGGCCGAGGACCCCGACGGCCTCGCCGAGCTCCTCGATCGCCTCGCGAGCTAGGAGACGGCGCTCACCTGTCGGGCTTAACGCGCGGAAATCCGGGCATAGATCTTGTAGGTCAGAAAACGTTGATCCAGGAGGGATCACTGCAGATGTCGAAGGACGAATCAGAACCGGACACGGACGACGCCGTCCCCGCGCGCAAGAAGCAGATCTTCCGCTACCGCGGCGGCGACCCAGTCACCTTCATGACCACACGGTTGCCCGGGGCGGACTCCACTCGCGACGACCGGATTCGCGCCGGCTGGCGTCGCCTGGCGCACGAAGGCCGCGTCAAGCTTCCGAGCTGAGCCGCGCCACAGAGGCAACGGGCGAAGCCGCCGCTCAGCGGTGCGTCACGCCCTCCCTGACGAAGTTCGCACGCCTCGGCTCGGTGACGGCGACGTCGGCGAGGGCGTCGTCGATCGCGCCGAGGGTGTTCTGGTCGAGCTTCACGCCGGCAGCCTCGGCGTTGTGATGCACCTGCTCGGGGCGTGAGGCGCCGATGATCACCGAGGCGAGATTGTCCTGGCGCAGGCACCAGGCGAGCGCCATGGTGGCCATCGAGATGCCGGCGTCCTCGGCGATCGGGACGAGGCGCTGGACGGCCTCCAGGACCTCGTCGCCGCGGTAGCGATCCATCATCGCTCCCATCTCCTCCGAGGCGGCCCGGGAGTCCTCGGGCGGCGGCTCGCCCGGGCTGTACTTGCCGGTCAGCACTCCCTGGGCGAGCGGCGACCAGACGATCTGTGAGATGCCGTGCTGCTCGCAGAAGGGGATCAGCTCGGCCTCGGGCGCCCGCCAGATCATGTTGTACTGAGGCTGGGAGGAGACGAACTTCTTCGTATTCGGCACCTCGAGTGAGGCCTCGATCTGCTCGACGGTCCACTCCGAGAAGCCGATCTGGCGCGCCTTGCCGGCCTCGACCACCTCGGTGAGCGCCTCCATCGTCTCCTCGATCGGAGTGTCGGGGTCGGGGCGGTGGCACTGGTAGAGGTCGACGTAGTCGGTCTGCAGGCGCTCGAGCGAGGCGTCGATCTGCTCGTGGACCTGCTCGCGGGAGAGGCCGCCGCTGTTCTCGTCCATCGGGAAGAAGAGCTTGGTGGCGAGGACGAACTCCTCGCGCCTGAAGTTCTTGAGGATCTCGCCCCAGGCCGTCTCGGCCGCGCCGACGCCATAGATGTTGGCGGTGTCGAAGAAGTTGATCCCGACCTCGAGGGCGGCGATGGTGCAGGCCTCGGTCTGCTCGCGCTCCACCCCACCCGAGTAGGTGAGCCAGGAACCGAGCGAGATCTCCGAGACCTCGATGTCCGAGTCGCCGAGCTTGCGGAACTCCATGGGCCCACCCTACCCATGCGGGTTCGTCGGCAATCGGCGGCGAGGCCGCGCCGACGTGTAAATGCCGGTTCAGCGGGAAAAAGGCTGGTCAGACCTGTTTGGGATCCATGGATGGATCCCTTTAGGCAGCAAGGATGCGACAACGCAACTTGGCCGCTCCTTGTGTTGAGGGAAGCAGGGAGGTGGCCCGGTGACTAGGTACGCCGGGCCCTCTCCCTGGCTTCAACCGAGCGCTCAGGAAATCCCTGCTTAGTGCCGATATAGGGGCAATGCAGCAGTACTGCGTCCAATGCCTGACCGAGGTCCTCGCCAACGGCCGCACCGCGCCGTCCGGCGAGCTCCTCTGCGCCCCCTGCCACTCGGCCCTCTGGGGCCCGGGCGCGACCGACGAGCTGCGCCTCCTGGTCGAGCAGCACTCCGCCTTCCCGAACGGGAACGGCTCGGTCGCTGCGCAGAACGCCTAGTCGCTGAGGGGAGAACTTCCGCCGCCGCTCCCTTAGGAGCGGCAGTGAGTTCCTCTCCCGCCAAGAAGGGGTCCTCCGCGGGCGCCAGGCCCTCGAACCGCCTGGCGCCCGCGGACAAGCTCAAGCGCGAGATCCAGGCCGTGCTCACCGACGAGCTCCGCAGCGACGAGCACCGGATCGGCCACGGCCGCTACGACGGCTTCGCCTACGTCGCCGCCGAGGCCTACTTCCACCTCGCCGGCGGCTACGACGCCGGCCTCCATCCGATGCACCTCAAGTACCGCGGCAAGAGCCATTGGTGGCTCATCGATCCCCAGGGCCGCGTCATCGACCTCACCCTCGCCCCGCGCGAGACCTCGAGCTTCCCGTACGACCGCGGCAAGAGCCGCCCGTTCCGCTACACGCCGGCCGGGATCTCGCGCCGGGCGCTGACGATCGTGGAGCGGGTCCGGGCGGCGCGGAAGTGATGGGCACCGTCAGCTTCCTGAGCATCTTTCCCGCGCTTCTCGTTTACGGCGCCTAATAGGAGTACTGTCGATAGAGGCTGGCCCTGCAGCCAAAGACTCACCCCCCACCCGAAATGCCACCGACGGCGCTCTGCGCCACGAGGCGCGAGGTGGGGACTACTGGTTTGACTGCGGGGCCGGTGCTGGCTCTCCAAGGCGTTAACCCACCGGATCGGTGGACCCGCCTCGATGCGACTCACCGCCCGGCGGCTCATGCCCTCTGGTTTCCGCGCGGATCCAAAAGAGGACACAACGCAAGGAGACAACGATGGGTGCAAATGCAGACACAGTCAAGGACGGTTGGGACGCCTTCTCAAGGGGCGACATGGACGCGGCAACGGCGACCACGAGCGACTCGGCCGAGATCGTCATCCCCGAGAGCCTGCCCTGGGGCGGCACCTACACCGGCCCGGCCGGCTTCAAGGAAATGATCGGCAAGTTCGTGTCGAACTTCGACGAGGTCCACCCGGAGCCCCAGCAGTTCCTCGAGGCAGACGACGGCCACGTGCTGGTCACGGTCTCGGGCACCGGCACCACGAAGAGCGGCAACGAGCTCGGCGGCGACTCGATCTGGCTCTACAAGGTCGACGACGGCGAGATCTCCCACGCCGAGTTCTACGGCGACACCGCGACCGCGGTCAAGGCACTCGCCTAGCCGACGCGGAATCTCGACCCGCCTGGGCGCGAGGGGTCGCCGGCTCTGAGCCGGCCAGACCCCGAGCGCCTGAGCGGCCACCTCAACGGAAGGACCAACTTATGCCCACGATCATCGTCACCAGCAACGAGAGCGCCGAGCACCGCCCCGCGGTCACGCTCTCCGAGAACGTTCAGCCCGAGCACCTGGCCAACAATCATCACGCGGCCCAACTGGTTGAGCGCCTCGGATGGGCGGTGACGGACGCGAAGGAAGACGAGGAGACCCGGTAGTAGTTGCAGATCAGGCAGTGAGGAGGGCCGAGTACTTTCCGCAGCTGGGCCCTTAAGCAGCTGTGGAGCTGCTCGCCGTCCTCTTGGTCTCCTTGGGACTCGCCGTGCCTCAATCGCACGCCCCTCAGCGCTCAGCCTTCAACCGAGTCTGTTTCAGCAAGCAACTCTGGTCAGCACGCGATGAGTTGCGTCCATGCGTCCTGATCACGGGACTAAATGAGGACGGTTCGTTCGAGGCGACCGTGACTAACGCTCGTGGCGACGCGCGCTATCGAGTGCGCATCGGGAACCGCGCCGACTAGGCGCGATCCCCGATCGCTGCTCTAGGACAGGGACTCGCAGGCGACGCCGTCGTGATCGGCGTCGAGGTTGGACGGGTCACGCCTGGGGTGGTGCTTCTTGAAGAACTTCTGCGCCTGCTTGTGGCTGTGGAAGTCTGAGCAGTCGAAGTCGCGGGACTGTGCAACCGCTCCAAATGAGCTCAGACTCAATGCGCCCGCGATCCCGGCGACAGCCAGGGCACGGTTTCGGACTCGATGGGACATCGTTTTTCTCCTTTGCCTCTTGGGTGGTTTCGGACGACTGCTTAGGACTCGCACGCGTAGCCGTCGCCGTCGGCGTCCAAGCCGTATGGGTCACTGCCGACGACCTGGACAGGGCCGACGTACTCGGGGCCATCCCCGTCACCGCCGGCGCAGTCGACATCGCTGGCGTCCGCCGGGACGCAGGCGCCGACATAGTTCGGATCACAGTTCGCCGTCGACGGCGAACCCGAATCGACGATCGGTGGCGGCTCGGTTGGTGCGCAATCCGCCGGATCGGTCACCAGCTCGCCGCCGGCCGACCTGGCTGACGTCCAGCGCGACCCCAACGAAGGCTCCGCCGCGGTTCTCCAGGGTCCACGTACCGGCGAACGTCTGCGAGACGTCGGCGCCGCATGCGTCTGTGGCATCGCCGATCAGGCGAATACTCTCGACAGCGGCGCTCGGCGTGGCCCGCACCGTGCGAACCGAGAGAAGCGTGGTGGCTGTGGTGGACTCATAGCCAGATCGCCACTCGTAGAAGCCGCCTTGTGATCGCCTCAGCTCGGGCGAGTACTGAGCCCACGCCGCGCCGTATCTGCCGGAATCCACCGCGTCGTAGTACGCGGTCACAACGGACTTCGCCTGGCGACCGGGGGAGGTGGCGGGGGTGGCGGCGGCAGCCGGCGTCGTATCGGCGACCGGTGTGACGGAAGGTCCTTCTGACGAGGACCCGCACGCGGACAGCACGACAGCGGTGATTGCCACAGCAAGGCATGCCCAGACAACGCGGGGCCTCATCAGGTCACGCCCTTCCTCGAGCCACAGCTCCGGCAAAGCGTCTGTCGCGTTCGCAGCGAAGCCCTAGGGACCAGCGACGGAGTACCAATCGCCGATGTCATGCCTCGACCCTTGATTGCTCCACGTTCGTGGTGCCACGCAGGCCATAGGCCGCTATTCCCACTAGCGCGATGCCAGCGAGCAGTGTGATCCAGAGGCCAGAGCCGATCAGGCTCATCCCGATCGTCGCGCCGAACAGCTTCTGCGTAGAGGTGTCGATGACGTGGTAGAGGGCGACACCAGCGATGCCAAGTCCGCAGAGGACCCCCATCACCGGCGTGATCTTCGTATTGCGAGCGAAGACGATCAGGGCCCCCGCTACCGCTGCCAACGCCAGGGTGATCGCGCCGTCTCCCTGCTGGATCCCGTTGACATGGAAGCCGAGAACGCTCCACCAGGGCAGGAACGCGCCCACGATCACCGCGGCGATGGCGGCCAAGCCCAGCTTGTTCCGCCCACTCATTTCCTTCATGACTGCTCCTTTGTTGTTGCTTTCACGTCTCACGTTGTATCGTTCTGATTGAAAATACACAGACCTACGCATATGTTTCAAACAAAGATGGGAAATGCATATGACTCCGGATCCGCCGGCCTCCAAGCCCATCTCGCGCCGGTCGGATAGAACTGCGGGCATGAAGGCCGAGGAGGTTCCGCGTCCCCTGCTCCCCTGGCTGGGGCGCGCCTGTCGCCAGGCGCGGGAGGAGGCGAACGTCAAGCAGGTCAAGATCGCGGCGGCGATCGAGGTAAACCAGGCGACGATCGCGCGCTTTGAGGAGGGCATCGCCTGGCCGCGGCAGCCCGAGCAGGTGCTGATGGCCTACGCGAGCGAGCTCTTCATGGACGTGCGGCTGCTCTGGCTGCACGCCTTCGTCCTCTGGATCGAGAACGAGCCGGTCCTCGACAAGCAGAGCCAGGAGGAGATCCGGGCGGCGCTCAAGCGGCTCAAGATCTAGGGCGGGCGCCGCGCTCGCCGCCAGAGGCGCCACACCTGCGCAACTTGAGCGCTGATCTGCTCAGCGTGCTGTCGGTTACCGAACCCCCGTTTGAACGACGCACGACTCGCGCGTCTTCCTCTGCAATGAGCATGGACGGCCTCCCAGTCGTCACGAAATGCGGACGACCGTGAGACTGTCAACCGATCGGGGCCCGTACATCAGTCCAATCCCCCAAATCGCGTTCTCGATTTCCCCCACTCGCGTTGTCGGTTTCCCCCAACCGGCCTGCGGAGTTTCTACGGACCAGCCGAGCGTCGAGCGCCTATCCGACCGCGTTCTGCGCCAAGGTGGGCGGGTGAGCGAGCGGGGCGAGAATCTGGCGCAGGCCTCTTTTCCAGAGATGGAGGAGGCGAAGGCGGCGCTGCACGGGCTCGAGGGGCTCGAATCCGAGCCCGACGCAGGCCGTCCGCACGTACGACGGCCCGCGCGACCCCGACGCCCTCCTCGCCCACCTCGGCTACGACGGCTTCCGGCCCGGGCAGCGCGAGCCCGTCGAGGCCGCGCTCGCCGGCCGCGACTCGCTGGTCGTGATGCCCACCGGCGGCGGCAAGAGCCTCTGCTACCAGCTCCCCGGCCTCGCCTCGGACAAGCTCACCATCGTGGTCAGCCCGCTGATCGCGCTGATGGCCGACCAGTGGCGGCGGCTCTCGGCCGACGGCCACCCGGCGGTGATGATCGCCTCGGGCCTCCCGGAGGAGGTGGCGCGCGACGCGATGGCGCAGATCCGCGACGGCCGGGCCCGGATCGTCTACTGCTCGCCGGAGCGCTTCGCCCAGCCCGGCTTCATGAACGCGGTCGGCCAGCGCGAGGTCGACCTGCTCGCCGTCGACGAGGCCCACTGCATCTCCGAGTGGGGCCACGACTTCCGCCCCGACTACCTGCGCCTGCCGCGGGTGCTCGAGCGGCTCGGCCGCCCGACGGTGATGGCCTGCACCGCGACCGCGACCGAGGACGTCTCGACCGAGATCGCCCAGCGCCTCGGCCTCCGCGACCCGCTGATGATCCGGGCGGGCTTCGACCGCCCCAACCTGAGCTTCGACATCGTCCAGTTCGAGGGCAAGGGATCGAAGGCGCGCAAGCTGGCGATGCTGCTCCACGGCCTCCGCGACGAGGCCAACCGCCCGGCGATCGTCTACTGCGGGACCCGCAAGGACACCGAGGAGGTCGCCCAGTCCCTGCGCGAGGCCGGCCTGAGCGCCGCCGGCTACCACGCGGGCATGGACCCCGACGAGCGCGCCTCCGCCCAGCACCGCTTCATGACCGGCGACGCCGAGGTGATCACCGCCACCAACGCCTTCGGCATGGGAGTCGACAAGGCCAACGTCCGCTCGGTCTGGCACTGGGCGATCCCGACGAGCGTCGAGGCCTACTACCAGGAGGCCGGCCGCGCGGGCCGCGACGGCCTCCCCGCCCGAGCCGTCCTCCTCGCCGGCCGCTCCGACCTGGGCCGCCTGGTCCGCTTCATCCAGATGCGAGAGGTCGAGCCCGAGTCCGTCTCCCTCTACGCCCAGCGCCTCAAGGCCGGCTCCGACACCGAGGGCCACCTCACCATCGACGCCCCGCGCCTCGACGAGGACCGGGTCAAGCTGGCGATCGCCGAGCGAGCCGGCGCCTTCGAGGTGGAGCCCGCCCCCGGAGGCCGCCTGGAGCTCCGCTTCAACGACCGAATCGACCTGGCCGCCGCCCGAGCCGCCTGCAAGGCGGCCACGGACCGCTCCTGGCGCGCCTACCGCGCGGTCGAGTCGTTCAGCTTCGGAGAGAGCTGCCGGCGGCGGAGGCTGCTCGACCACTTCGGGGACTCGACCCCGGGCGCGCCCGAGGGCCGCTGCTGCGATGTCTGCGATCCGGAGTCGTGGCTGCCGTCGCCCGAGGAGCTCGAGGTGAAGGCGAAGCGCCGGAGCTCGAAGTCCGCCTCTCCCCCAGCCGACCTCTCACCCGAGGACGAGTCGCTGCTCGAGGCGCTCAGGGCCTGGCGGCTGAAGGCCGCGCGCGGCAAGCCCGCGTACACGGTCGCCAACAACCGAACCCTCGAGGGAATCGCGGCCTCGCGCCCGCGCGACGAAGAGACACTCGCCGAGATCCACGGCGTCGGCCCGACATTCCTGAAGCGTCACGCGAGAGACGTCTTGTCGCTGGTGACAGACCATTGACTATGCGGCTGCCACGGCCCGAGCTGACTCGAACAGCTCAGCAGGCATCGAATCCCGGAGTCTCCATGTGATGGAAAGTGGGCGCTCCCCGCGATGCTCTACGTACGTGGCGGGCCCAAGACAGGTGTACGGGGCAGTCGCACTGGTGCTCGTCTTGGCTCGCTCCCGTACGAAGAGCACCACGCTGCTCCCGCGCGCTTGGTGATTCATATAGCGCTGCGCCGTGGGCGCGCGCTCGGTAAGCGTGCTCTGTGACTCCCAGTGGAAGAGCTCCGGAGAGATTGCGTAGTCGCGGTAAAGCGTTGTTGGCGAGTAGTCCTTCTCACTCTTTTGCAAGGTCACAAAGAAGAGATCAGCGTTTGCCTCCTCGACCCCGGCCCAGTGGCCAGGACGGTGGCGACGTAGATCATGGCCGGCTCGGTCTCCGAAGGCACGACGCAAGGAGCTCATCGCGGGCGGCCGTGACGAATGAACGCCCGCATGCCGTCAGACTCAGGTCCCGAAGCCAAGGCGAACTAGCTGCGCCGCGTCGGCAGGCCGCCAACGCCGCGCCGGCGTCGCACCGGCGGGCTGGTCGAGGGATTCGGCGGCATCGCTGCGAAGTCGGTGAACAAGCACACTCGCCGGTACGTCGTCAAGCAGGATCGCCCCGGAGCCCGAGCGGCGATCTGCGATGATCCGGACCAGCTTGGCGGTGGGCCCGTGGACCCTTCGGACCTGAAGGCCGTCGGGTCACCCGTCGCCAGTCCGAGCCGAGCAGCTCAGGAACACGATACATCGCCCCGAGGGAAACGCCTGCGACGTGATCGGGGTCGCCATTCGGGAGGTCTGGGCACAGCCGTGAGCCTGAAACTGACGCTGCTGTCGCGGTCGATCACCGTTCATGTCGATGACCCCGTCCGTCCTCGATCAACTGGTTGCAGACACGGAGAGCGGCTCATCTCCGCGGACGTCGGCTGGATCGACGCCCTCGGAGATTCGCGCACGTCGTCCGCACTGGACCAGGATCACCACGTGATCATAGTCTGCGGTACGTCAGCTGCCCATGGCTCATGGTAACCGGAAACGACGTACCGAACCGTTCGATAGTCGCTGAACAACGACTGGACCACGTCGAAGTCGGATCGCTACCGACGTCACCGCTCGTCGTCGAGAGGTTGAACTTCGTCGAGCAGCGCGTTGAACAGCGCCTGGGCCTCACAGCGGCTGAGGATTCGCTGGAGCCGACGATGATCGACATCGAGACCGGTCGAACGAGA
This sequence comes from uncultured Solirubrobacterales bacterium, assembly GCA_963777575.1. Taxonomy (GTDB): domain Bacteria; phylum Actinomycetota; class Thermoleophilia; order Solirubrobacterales; family 70-9; genus DASUPK01. The sequence continues at coordinate 41,824 of CAVZRH010000012.1, forward strand.
CCTGTGTCGTACGAGTAGCCTGAGCGGCTCGACCCCGCGGATGCTCTCTGCGGGTCACATCGAATCAAAGCGGTCGTCTTCCCAGACTGCGTGTCGAAGGTCGCGCGGACGTCGTGCTGATCGAGATATCGCGCGCGTCTCGCTCGTGCCAGTGCGCGACGTCCTGCCGACATCCAGGCCCAGGTCCAACAGCGCCGTTGTAGCGAACAGGTTCGAACGACCCGACGAACGCCGTGGTGCGGCCGCCCTGCTGGCGCTCGAGTAGCGCAGGCCGAATTGGATCCGTGCAGCTCTTCGTGATGCGCCTGCGGTCATAGGCCGTACTCGAGGCACCTCAGCACCAATGGTCAACGAGTGCGTTCAGGGACGAGCTTGGGCTCAGGTCGCACCCATCGTACTGTCGTCGTGATCACCCGTACTCGCCCACGCACGGCTGACCAGATCAACGCAAGCTGACTTCACGCACGATTCTCACTCGCCGTCCAACTGTACGCGAGCGGCGCAAATCAGGTCGACATAGGTTCGCGACTCTGCCAATTCAACGACTTGAGCTCAGCTGATCCGAGCGTTTGCGGGGCTGATCCAGAGCCATTCACCAATGCCGAGGTCGCTGAGCGGATCGAGGCGGTCATCGTCCGGTCGGCGGCGGTCAGTTCATTGGACACCCGAGCAGAAGCCGAAGACTCTGTCTCGCTCGAGGACGCGCCAGTCGACAGACGCGGATTCGGAAGCTTCAGGCATCTCTTCCGGTGGTCGAGTCCCGCAACGACCGTCGACTCATCTCGGCGGCCTGGGCCTCGGGCTCCATTCGGTCGAGGTGCCGGCGGGTGACGGCTTCGAGATGTGCCGGACAAACGATCCAGCCGCTTCCGCGGGGTCAAGCGGCTCGACGTCTGGACCCTGTAATCGGAGCGACGTTGTTGCGAGCCGGCTGCCGAAGCGCGGCAACCGTGCGTGAGCTCATCGCGTAGGCCTGGTGTGATCAGCGCGGCCGTCGTTCAAGGCGCTCGACCTTATCCTCGGTCTCCGGCCACGGCACAACTGGGTGAGTCACGAGAGCACCGCGGCAGAAGGCATCGGCGAACCTGACCCCTACCATCCCGCGCCCCATGCCCCGCCGCTCCGACCTCCGCAACGTCGCGATCATCGCCCACGTCGACCATGGCAAGACGACGCTCGTCGACGCCATGCTCTGGCAGTCCGGGGCGTTTCGGTCCGGGCAGGACGTCGCCGAGCGGGTCATGGACTCCATGGATCTCGAGCGGGAGAAGGGGATCACGATCCTCGCCAAGAACACGGCCGTTCGGTACGGGGAGACCAAGCTCAACATCATCGACACGCCCGGGCATGCGGACTTCGGCGGGGAGGTCGAGCGCGGGCTGACGATGGTCGACGGGGTGCTGCTCCTCGTCGACGCCTCCGAGGGGCCCCTCCCCCAGACGCGCTTCGTGCTCCGCAAGGCGCTCGAGGCGAAGCTGCCGGTGATCCTGGTGGTGAACAAGGTCGATCGGCCCGATGCTCGGATCGGCGAGGTGGTCGATGAGGTCTATGAGCTCTTCCTCGACCTCGATGCCGACGAGTCGCAGATCGACTTTCCGATCGTCTACACGAACGCCCGGGCCGGCTGGGCCTCGCTGGAGGAGGGCGACGAGGGCACCGACCTCTCCCCCCTCCTCGACCTGGTGCTGGAGCGGATCCCGGCGCCCGAGTACGAGGAGGGCGCGCCGCTGCAGGCGCACGTCACCAACCTGGACGCGTCCCCTTATGTAGGGAGGCTCGCGCTCTGCCGGGTGCGGAACGGGACGATTCGCGACGGGCAGCGGATCGCCTGGTGCCGGGCGAACGGCGAGATCGAGCCCGCGACGGTCAGCAACCTCTACGTGACCGAGGCGCTCGACCGGGTCGAGGCCGACCGAGGCCGGGCCCGGCGAGATCATCGCCGTCGCCGGCCTGCCCGACGTGACGATCGGGGAGACGCTCGCCGATCCCGAGGACCCGCGGCCGCTGCCGGTGATCACGGTGGACGAGCCCTCGCTCTCGATCACGGTCGGGATCAACACCTCGCCGCTGGCGGGCAGGGAGGGATCGCGCCTGACGGCGCGGCAGATCCGCGACCGCCTCGACCAGGAGCTGGTCGGGAACGTCTCGATCCGGGTCCGCGACACCGAGCGGCCCGACGTCTGGGAGGTCGAGGGGCGCGGCGAGCTGCAGCTGGTCGTGCTGCTGGAGCTGATGCGGCGCGAGGGGTTCGAGCTCACCGCCGGCCAGCCGCAGGTGCTGACCCGCGAGATCGACGGGAAGACGAACGAGCCGGTCGAGCTCCTCTCGATCGACGTGCCCGAGGACTTCGTCGGCGTCGTCACCCAGGCGCTCGCGGTGCGCAAGGGGCGGATGGAGCAGATGATCAACCACTCGACCGGCTGGGTTCGCCTCGAGTTCCTGGTGCCGGCGCGCGGGCTGATCGGCTTCCGGACCGAGTTCCTGACCGAGACCCGCGGCACCGGCCTGATGCACCACGTCTTCGACCGCTGGGAGCCCTGGGCCGGCGACCTGCGGATGCGGCCGACCGGCTCGCTGGTCGCCGACCGCCAGGGGAAGACCGCCGCCTTCGCGCTCTTCAGCCTGCAGGAGCGCGGCATGCTCTTCGTCGGCCCGGGCGAGGACGTCTACGAGGGGATGATCGTCGGCGAGAACTCGCGCGCCGAGGACATCGACGTCAACGCGATCAAGGAGAAGCAGCAGACCAACGTCCGGGCGGCGGCGGCCGACCAGCTGATCCGGCTGGTGCCGGCCAAGCGCCTCTCGCTCGAGGAGGCGATCGAGTTCATCCGCGCGGACGAGTCGGTCGAGATCACGCCCGAGTCGGTGCGACCGAGGAAGAACCTGCTCGATCGCACCGCCCGGGTGAAGGCCGCCCGGCAGGCCGCTCGCGTCGCCTGACAGCATCAGTTCCGCCTAGTGCGGAAGAGCTCCGCCGCGTCACACTTGGACACGGGGAACACTCGTGAACAGGAGACACGCATGGACGTGAAGGAGACATTCGAGGCGGCGCGCGACTCGCTCACGGTGCGGCGCGTCTACGGCGAGCCCTACGAGCGCAACGGGGTGACGGTGATCCCGGCCGCGTCCGTCCTGGGCGGCGTCGGAGGAGGCAGCGGCGACCAGCCCGACGGCACGACCGGCGGCGGTGGCGGCTTCGGCGTGCAAGCCCGGCCGGTCGGTGCCTACGTGATCCGCGGCGACCAGGTGGACTGGGAGCCGGCATTCGATCTCAACCGGGTGATCCTCGGCGGGCAGGTGGTTGCGCTGGTCGCCCTGCTGGTGTTGCGCTCGATCAAGCGCTCACGGGGACGCTAGGGCGCTGCCGCGAAGAGCCGCCATTCGTCCGGGATTCCCTTGAGCTGCGTCGCGCCGCGGTCGGTGAACTGAATCCCCGATCCGGCGACGAGATCCTTGACCGTGCTGGTGACGAGCACCTCCCCCGCCCCGGCCAGCGCTCCGACGCGAGCCGCGATGTGAACCGCGATCCCGCCGACGTCGTCCTCCATCACCTCGACCTCGCCGCAATGGAGGCCGATGCGCACTTCCAGACCGATGGACCGGGCAGCCTCCGCGATCGCGCCACCGCAGTCGAATCGCCCGCGCCGGGCCGTCGAAGGTGGCGAGGCTGCCGTCGCCGAGCGTCTTCACCTCACGTCCGCCGACCCGCTCCAGCTCCCGCCGCACCGCGGCCTGATGCGCCGCCAGCAGCTCCCGCCAGGCGGCATCCCCGAGCTCCGCCGCTCGCGCGGTCGAGCCGCAGATGTCCGTGAACATCACCGTGGCGAGCACGCGGTCGGGCTCGGCCACCGAGCGGGTGCCGGTCAGGAACTCCTCGACCTCCCCGAGCACCGCCTCCTGGTCGCCTGCCCAGGGGATGTGGTCGATCCCAGGTAGCTCGACGTAGCGGGCGTCCGGGATCTGCGCGGCGAGCTCCTCGCCCGCGCGCCAGTTGACCACCCGGTCGCCGCGCCGGTGGATGACGAGCGTCGGAACATGGATCGTGGGCAGGATGGCTCGCACGTCGATGTCGAGGAACATCTCGAAGATCTGCTGGACCATCGCCGGGCTCGCGGACGAGCGCTCAAAACGGGCGGTGTACTCGGCCGCCTGGGGATCGCCGACGAAGCTCGGCGAGAAGAGCTCGACCATCCCCTCCGCGTTTTGTCCCCAATAGGGGGCGATGAACTCGGCGGCGGATTCGCGAAGCGCCTCGGCGGGCGAGGCCCAGGGGTAGTCGGGCGCCTCGGTGGTGCGCCCCATGGCCCCGTGGAGCACCAGGGCCGTGACGCGCTCGGGGTGCGTGGCAGCGACCAGGATGCTCATCGGGCCGCCCTCGGAGATGCCGAAGAGAGCCGCCCGCTCGGATCCTGCGGCGTCCATGACAGCCCGGACGTCGTCGCTCCGCTGCTCGAGGGTGGGCGCCTCGACGACCGGGTCGGACAGCCCGCTGCCGCGCTTGTCGAAGATGATCAGGCGCGAGAACGAGGCAAGCCGCTCGAAGAAGCGAGCCATCGGCGGCGACTCCCACTGGAGCTCGAGGTGGGTGGTGAAGCCGAGGACCAGAACCAGGTCGATCGGCCCCTCGCCGACGACCTGGTAGGCGATCGAGGTGTCGCCGGACTTCGCGTACTGGGTCTGAGGGGAGCTCGACGCGATTCTGAGTTGAATCGTATCCCGGCCCCATTTGGTGGTATCACCTCTAGGAGGCGAATCGGAGGTGAGGACATGAAGCTGGAGGTCGGGAATCGCATCAAGGTCGAGGCGGAGTCGACCGAGCGGTCGCCTCGGACCGGCGTCGTGGAGGAGGTGGTAAGCGAGGCACCTTCCCCTCGCTATCGCATTCGCTGGGATGACGGGCACGAGAGCATCTACGCCCCCGCGGCGGGGGCGGTGGGTCCCGCGGAGCCAACCGAGAAGGCGTAGGAGCCGCAGGAGGACACAGGGCCGGCAGGCCGCGCGGGTCTGAGCCGCGGCGGCCTCCCGGTACCTCCCTTAGCTAGGCCGCCTTGGCCCGCGAGCGGCTGCGGCGCCGGCGGTTGCGCGGCGGACGCGCGCTGTAGGTCCGCGGGCCTCCTCCGTTGCCGGAGTTGTGGCGCTTGCCGTTGCCGCGACCGCCGCGACCGTTGCGGTTGAAGCTCTTGCCGCTCGCGCCTCCATTGCTGGAGTGCTGGCGAGCGGCGTGCTCGAATCCGGGGCCTGCGTCGAACTCGCGATGCAGGCCGAGGTCCGTCGCAATTTTCCGCATGTCGCCGTGCTGGTCGGGGAGGACGAAGCTCGCGGCCACACCCGAGGCGCCCGCTCGGGCCGTGCGGCCGGTGCGGTGCACGTAGGTGTCGCGGTCCTCGGGGGCGTCGAAGTTGATCACGTGGGTGATGTCCTCGACGTCGATTCCGCGGGAGGCGACGTCGGTCGCGACCAGCGTGTCGCACTTGCCGAGCTCGAAGTCGGCGAGGGCGCGACGGCGCTGGCTCTGGGACTTGTTCCCGTGCATGGCCACCGCCCTGACCTTCTGGTTACCGAGCTTCTTGACGAGCCGGTCGGCGCCGCGCTTGGTGCGGACGAAGACCAGGGTGCGGCCGCGCTCTGTGTCGCGGAGCTCCTTGACGAGCGCGTCCACCTTGGCCTCGTGGGAGAGGTGGACGAAGCGGTGCTCGATGTCGATGCCCTGCTCCCCCTCCGGCTTGTGGACGTGGCGCCGCGGGTTGCGGGTGTAGGCGGCGGCGAGCTTGCCGGTCGCCCCCTCGAGCGTCGCCGAGAAGAACAGGGTCTGGCGATCGCGGGGCATCTTCGCCACGATCCGGTCGATCGCCGGCTTGAAGCCGATGTCGAGCATGCGGTCGGCCTCGTCGAGGACGAGGATCGAGATCCGCTTCAGATCGAAGGCGCCTCGCTCCATCTGATCCTCGAGGCGGCCCGGTGTGGCGACCACGATGTGGGCGTTGGCGGCCTGCTTGGCCTGTCCATGAAGTCCGACGCCGCCGTAGACGGCAGCGACCTTGAGCGCGCGGGAGTGCGCGATCGCGCGGAGCTCGTCGACGATCTGCTCGGCGAGCTCGCGGGTCGGCGCGAGGACGAGGGCCGCGGGGCGGCGCGCCTCGGCCTGGATGCGCTCGACCATCGGGATGCCGAAGGCGAACGTCTTGCCCGACCCGGTCGGGGACTGGACGAGGACGTCCTCACCTGCGAGGACGTCCGCGATGCAAAGTCTCTGCACCGCAAATGGTTCTGTGATGCCGCGCTCGGCGAGTGCGCCCAGGACTGGGCGAGACACGCCGAGATCGGCGAATGTTTCTGAAGACATGTGTTGCTAACTCCTTATGTGCGTTGCGTTGGAGATCCAGAGACCCCAACTAACGGCGCATTCGGAGCGCAATGAGGGAGGAAACGGAACCTCTCGGGGACCCGGTTGGTCGACCCGACGCGAATCACGGTAGCAGGGTCCCCGGTCCGTACCGGGTGGAACCCGTCAGACCTCGTCGTCGGATTCCGGGTCGAGCCGCGCTCTCGCCTTGCGCACCGCGACCGTCGAGGTGCCGCAGGCCTTGGCGATCACGTTGTCCTGGCGGTCGGGGTCGCGATTGATCTCGAACTCGATCCGGGCCTGGGAGCGGACCTTCAGGCGGGTCTGGTCGGGAGCGTCCTCCGGGACCTCCTCGAGGCCCGCCTCGCCCGCCATGTCGCGCCGGCAGGCCAGGCAGTAGAGCTCGCCGTTCTCCTTCGCCCAGGTCGTCGGCAGCCGTGGGCGCTCGACGTCGGGGGAGAAGCTCACGGTCATCTGGCAGCGGGCACAGGTCCAGGAAGTGGGAGCCGCTGCTCCGGAAGTCGGCACCGACCCAGTGTAGGGACCGGTCAGGAGGGCTAGTCTGGGCATCCAATGAATCGACACCCTTGATCCGCGCGAGGGTGGCGGCGCTCCGTTCGATGGTTCGTCGACACCCCACGATGGTCAGCCTCGGCGGTGGATTGTTGGTCGCGATTGCACTTGCGATCGCACTCGCGGGCCATGGCCACGACTTCATCGTCGCCCTCGGCTCCGCCCCCTTCTGGGTGCTCGGCATCGCCGTCGCCCTGCACGTGCTCTGGCTGCTCGCCCGCACCGAGGCCTGGGGGGTCTGCATCGAGGCGGCGGGAGGAAGCCTCGGGCGGCGGTCGCTCTACCGCGCCTCGAGCATCGGCTACCTGGCCAACATCTTCAACGGGCAGTTCGGGCTTGCGATCCGGATCGGCGCCCTACGTCGCTCGTCCCCGACCGAGTGCCCGCGTGCGCCGGTGCTGCTTGCCGCTGAGCTCCCGATCGTGGTGGTCGAGATCGGCCTCGCCGCGATCTTCTCGTTCACCCTGGTGGCTCCGCTCGGCGTCCCCTGGTGGGCACCGATCGTCGCCTTCGCGGCGGTGGGCGCGGTGTTCGCCGGCATGCACCGGGTGGCGCGAAACCGGACGACGGGAATCTGGAGGGGCATCGCGGTGCTGCGCGAGATGAAGGGCAGCGGCAGGCTCATCGCCCTGGTCTGCCTCGCGGTGGTGATCCAGATCGCGCGCAACTGGTTGCTGCTCAACTACAGCGGCGTCGATGCCTCTGTCTTCGACTCGACGGCGCTTCTGATCGGACTGGCCGTGGTCGGCCTCCTCCCCATCGGCCCGAGCCTGGGGGCGGCGACGACCGTGCTGATTCTCGGGACGAACGGCGTGGCGGCCTCGGCCGCCGCCGGCGCGCTGCTCACGGCGACCGCCGCCGTGGGCGCGCTCTGCTTCGCAAGCTGGGCCCTGGTGGACCGGCTCTGGCAGCGCGCTCCCGCGCCCGTCCCGGCGCCGGCCCTCTCGACACCGACCGCCTAGCCGAGCTCCTGATAGCTCAGGCGGCGGGGCGCCTCGACTGCATCCCGAGGCGGACGCGCGCCTGCTGGACCGCCTTGATGGAGGTGTGGCAGGACTTGGCGATCCGGCTGTCCTGAGCCTCGGGTCGCCGCTTCATCTCGAAATCGATCCGGGCCCGCGACTCGGCCTTCCGGCGGTCATCGGCCGAGTTGTCCTCGAGCCCGACCAGGGCGGCCTCCCCGGCCCGCTCACGGCGGCAGGCGAGGCAGTAGAGCTCGTCGTCCTCCTTGATCCAGGTCGCCGGGAGCGCCGGGCGCTCCACGTCGGCCATCCAGCTGACATTCACCTCGCAGCGCGCGCAGGTCCAATCGACCGCGGGCTCCGTCTTCGTCTCGGGCATCTAGCTCCACCTTCCGACCCTCTTAACGGGTTCGCACGAGGGAGAGGGAAAGAGCCGCCGGGCGAATGCTCTCCACCCAGGGTACTCCCGGTTCCGGCACTACGCCAGATTCGCCCTGCGCGGGTAGACGACCTCGGGGTCGGTGATCACGTTGACCAGCGCCGGCTTGCCCGAGGCGAAGGCGCGGTCGAGGGCCGGGCGGAGCTCGTCCGGGGAGCGCACCAGCTCGCCGTGGCAGCCGAGGGCGGAGACGACCTCGTCGTAGCGGGTCTCCGGGCCGGAGCTCGGCGGCGAGCGAGTAGCCGTAGAGGAACTTCATCGGGTGGTGCTCGAGGGCCCAGATGCCGTTGTTGCCCATCACCGCGACGATCGGCAGGTTGTGGCGGGCCATCGTGTCGAACTCCATCCCGGAGAAGCCGAAGGCGCCGTCGCCGAGCAGCAGGCAGACCTGGCGCTCGGGGTGGGCGAGCTTCGCGCCGATCGCCTGGCCGGGGCCGGCGCCGAGGCAGCCGTAGGGGCCCGGGATCCATCCAGGTCCCGGGCTCCCAGGTCTCCCAGACCCGCCCGGCGAAGCTGACGAAGTCGCCGCCGTCGCCGACCACGATCGCGTCGCGGTCGAGGAAGTCGCCGAGCTCCCTGTAGACGCGCATCGGGTGGAGCGGGGAGCGGTCGTCGTCGAGCATCTCCTGCTCCTCGGCGCGCTTCTCCGACTCGATCACCCGCAGCCGGTTGACCCAGGCCGAGGTCCGATGCGGATCGGCATCGACCGACTCCCGGATCGCGCTCAGCGCGGCGCCGATGTCGCCGGAGAGGGCGAGGTCGGGCTGCCTCGTCTTCTCGAGCCGCGAGGGAGCGAAGTCGAGCTGGATCAGCTTCGACTCCTCCCCGAAGGAGCCGCCGAAGCCGAGCCGGAAGTCGAGCGGCACGCCGATCACCAGGGCGACGTCGCAGCCCTGCAGCGCCGAGCCGCGAGCGCGGGCGAAGTAGAGCTCGTGATCGGGCGGCAGGCAGCCGCGCCCGAGGCCGTTGAGGAAGACCGGGATGCCGAGCGCCTCGGCCAGCTCGCGAAGCTCGGTCTCCGCCTGCCCCCAGTAGAGGTTGGTGCCGGCCATGATCGCCGGGCGCTCGGCCCCGGCGAGGAGCTTCGCGGCCTCCTCGACCCCATCCGGGACCCGCTCGGGAACGGGCGGCGGGTCCGGAACCTCGGACTCGGCCTCCGAGAAGACGACGTCGAGCGGGTAGTCGACGAAGGTCGGGCCGAGCGGCGGCTCGGCGGCGGTGTCGATCGCCTCGGCGGTGGTGCGGGCGATCTTCGCCGGGTCCTTGACGGTGATCGCCGACTTGACCAGCGGCCCGACGAAGGGCAGGTGGTCGATCTCCTGGAGCGAGCCGCTCCCCCACCTCATCTCCGGCGCGCGGCCGCCGAGCGCCACCAGCGGCACGCCGTCGGCCTGCGCGGAGGCGATCGCGCTCATCCCGTTGGTCACGCCGCAGCCGGCGGTGAGCGCGCAGATCCCGGGCTCGCGGGTCGCCTTGGCCCAGCCGATCGCGGCGAAGGCCGCCGACTGCTCGTGGCGGAAGTCGACGACGTCGATCCCCTCCTGCTTGCAGCCGTCGTAGATCGAGAAGAGGTGGCCGCCGGAGAGGGTGAAGAGCTTCGAGGCGCCGCGGCTCTTCATCGCCTGTGCGACCAGGCGTCCGCCGTGCACGGCGCCCGACTCGGCGCCGTTGGCGGTCTCCCGGGCCTGCTCGGTCGCCATCGAGCCGAGACTACCCGCTAGATCTCGTCCAGGGCGCGGCGCGCAGCGTGGGCGTCGAGCTCGGCGTCGTGGACGGACTTCTCGGCCTCCTCGACCTTCTCGCGGGCGCCCTCCAGCTTCGCCTGCTCGCGCTCCAGCTTCTTCTCGGCCGCCGCGAGCTTGCGCTCGGCCTCCTTGCGCCGCTTCGCCTGTTCCTGGCGGGCGCGACGGTCGGCCGCCTCGCGATCGCCCTTCTTGCCGCCGCGCGCCGGCGCCTTGGGGGTCGCCGCGCCGACCAGTCCGATCCCGGAGGCCCGTTGCTCGCGTGTCAGCCGCCCCTTCTCGATCGCCTCGGCCACTTCCGGGTCGCTGGTCGCCGCCTGGAGCGTTTCGCCGACGCGGTCGAGGATCTGGGAGCCGACGCCGTGTTCCCGGCCGATCGCCTCGGCCGTTCCCACCAGGGAGTCGATCGCCTCTCGCTCGCTCGCCCCGGCCTGGCGGAGCTTGTCTCGGTCGGCCGACCCGGAGAGCATCTCCTCCTGCGCCGCCCGCAGCTCCTCCCCCACCTTCAGCAGCCGGCGCACGTCCTTGGCCTTCCGCACCGACAGCTGGTTGACGAGCCAGGCCGCCCGGCTCGGCTTCTTCAGGCCCTTCACCCAGTCGGCCGCCTCGGCGACGCCGTCGGAGCGCAGCGACTTCGCCAGCTCGTTGCGGGCGGGCGTGAACTCCTCGAGCGGGCCGTGAAAGAGCTCGTCCAGCTTCTTCTCCGGCACACCCTTGGGCGGGCTGATCAGCGTGTCTGCCACTCAGCCACAGGATTTACCGAATTGCGGGGTTACAGGTCGTCCCCCAACCCGCCGATAGCCGTAAGGCGGCCGGGGCCAATAGGGGAAATAGGGGGTTCGTGGGCCGCCGCCTCCCGGATGGGCGGCGGCCCACAGACTTCTAGGCCCTCCAGGACCCGGCCGCTTTCTTTCTCAGCCTCAGGAGCCCGGCAGCGTGTGCGTCTTGCCGAGCCCGCCGTCTTGGTGCGAGCCCGCCCTACCGACCCCCGGGCCCGGCCGCGAGCGGCGGCCGAGGCCGTCGCCGGGCACCGATGCGCGGCCGAGGCCGCCCACCGTCGGGTCGCCGAGCGGGTCGTCCACGTCGGAGCCGGGACCGGTATCGAGCGCGAGCGGGACCAGCGGCGCATAGAGCTCGACCCGGCGGTCATAGCCGCGGATCTCACGGATGCCCCGCGACTCGACCTCGATCGTCTCGGAGAGCTGCGCCCGCGTCTCGCCGGTGATCAGGACGGAGTCACCCGTCTCGCGAGTGGAGTCCTGCACGCGGGCCGCGAGGTTGACCGCGTCGCCGATCACGCTGAAGGAGAGCCGGCCGGCGCCGCCGATCGAGCCGGCCACCACCGGCCCGGTGTTCACGCCCACCCCGACCTCGAAGCCGCCCGGGCGGCGGCTGTTGATCGTCCGCGCCAGCTCGACGGCGCACTGCACCGCGCGGTCGGCGTGCTGGGGGATCCGCTCGGGCGCGCCGAAGACGGCCAGCACCGCGTCGCCGATGAACTGGTCGATGTGGCCGCGGTGGCGGGCGACGATCGGGACGATGCACTCGAAGAGCTCGTTCAGGCGCGCGCACCACCTCGGGCGCGTCCGCCTCGGCCGCCGCGGCGGTGAAGTCCCGGACGTCGACGAAGACCAGCGAGACCTCGAGCTCCTCTCCCCCGGGCTCGAAGTCCTCGGAGATCAGGTGCTGGGCGACCTCCTCGTCGAGGTAGGTGCCGAACGCCTCGCGCAGGCGCTCCCGCTCGGCCAGCCCGTCGACCATCTGGTTGAAGGCCGAGGAGAGCTCGCCGAACTCGTCCGAGGTCGTCACCGGCACGTGCTCGTCGAAGCGGCCCTGGCGGATCCGCTCGGTCGCCGCCTCGAGGTCCTCGATCGGGCGCAGGATCGAGCGCGTCAGCAGCACCGTGAGCTCGAAGCTGATCGTGAAGGAGACGAACAGCGCGATCAGCACGGCGACCGTGAGCGCGTCGGTGCCGCCGCCATTCGAGGTGAGCGCCGCGACGACGAGGCCTGTGATCACGTTGATCAGCGGCAGCGAGCCGAGCAGCTTCACCCGCAGCGGCACCACCGGGCGGTCGATCCGCACCGGTCGGTCGAGCGCCGAGTTGATGTCGAAGAGAATCGGCCGCATCGCCAGCTCGAGCGCCAGGTAGTGCAGCGTGCCGGCGTACGCGGTGACGAGCAGCGCCGCGATCACGATCGGGAAGAAGGCGAGCCAGCTGAGCTCGAGGATCGCGATCGCCGCGACGACGGTGATCACGCGTGACCACGAACGGGACCCAGAAGTCCCGCCGGACCATCTGGATCGGCATGTCCACGGCCAGGTGCCAGGCCTCCGCGGTCTGCTCGGCGGAGCGCTCGCCGCCGATCCAGGCGTTCAGCGGCCGCAGCCGCCTCAGCACCCTGACCAGCACGAAGCCGATACCGATCGCCGTCAGCCCCAGGGTGATGGCGAGGATCGTCAGGAAGTCGCCACTGGAGACCGAGTAGTAGAAGCTGAACAGCGCGACCGCGCCCGTCGCGACCAGGAAGGCGGTCTGCAGCTCCACCGTGATGAAGACGGACGGGTAGCGCGGGCCGAGCTTTCGATAGAGCCAGGTGAGGGGGTGCGGATGGGACATGGGGTCTGCCGCTCATTGTCCCGAACCGGCCCCACGGACCCGGTTGCCGGTGCTTGCGGCGAAAACCCGTCCCACCTGTGGGCTATTACTGACCTGGGTTCAGGGGATTTGGCCGATGCTCGCGACCGTCACGCCTGGGACATTGGATAGCGGTGTTTCGTCCAACGCCTCCCGATCAGGCTGCAACTCTGCCTCATGCAGCAGAGTTGGATCGAGCCGAGCCGCAACCCTCTGCGGTAAGAGACGACGGGCGGGCGGAGTCACGATGCCAGTGCATACGCCTCGGCGGGCGTGTGACTCATCCCCTCTGCCCCGTGCATGGGAAGTCCATTCGTCCCTGTCACGACTGATCGACGCGCCTAGAGCGAGCGCAGCGCGTCGGGGATCGGCGTGCCGTCGTTGAGCAGGTCGAACTCCTTGCCGATCGTGTTGTCGGCGACGAGGCACTCGGCGATCACGGCCGCGACGTCGTCGCGCGTCACCTGCCCGTAGTCGAGCTCCCCGACCTACCACGTTGCCCGTCCCCGGATCGTCCGTGAGGCCCCCGGGGCGGATGATCGTGTAGTCGAGGCCGCTCTCGCGCAGAGTCTTGTCAGCCTCGGCCTTCGCCTCCTGGTAGGGACGCATCTGATCCGACCAGTTCTCCGGATGGTTCGACCCGATCGAGCTCACCATCACGTAGCGGCGGATCTCCTTGGCGAGACAGCCCTCGGCCAGCTTCACCGCGCCGCCGTAGTCCACCGTCCGCTTGCGCCCCGGGCCGCTGCCCGGCCCCGCGCCGGCGGCGAAGACGACGGCGTCGGCGCCCGCCAGCGCGTCGGAGATGTCGTCGACGTTCTCGATGTCGAGGACGATCGGCTCCGCGCCGATCTCCTCGAGATCGGCGGCCTGCTCGGTCTTGCGGATGATCCCCCGCGGGCTGTCGCCGCGCTCGGCCAGCAGCTTCTCCAGCCGCAGCCCGATCTTGCCGTGGCCACCGACGATGACGACGTTCATCGGACGCGACCATACCCACCCCGCGCTCCCGGCAACCGCTCAGCTGGTCAGGGTGACCTTGGTGAGCCCGTGCGGGTGATCGACGCTGACCCGCCGGATCTCCGCGAGCCGCAGCGCCGCGACCTGCGCGGGCACGACCCCGAGCAGCGGCGCGGCCCACTCGGGCAGCACGGGGAGCTGCACCGGGATCTCCGCGAGATCGAGCACCCGCGGGTCGGCGGACACCGCCACATGCAGGCCGGTGTGCGTGGTGAGCTGCCTGAACGCCTCGAGCTCAACGTCCTCGGTGTGGGCGACGCCGCTCGCGATCCAGAGCGCCGACCCGGGACTGAGTGCCGCGACCGGGCCGTGCAGCAGGTCGGGAGTGGAGAAGGCCTCGGCCGGCGTGCCGCCGAGCTCGCGCAGCTTCAGCCCCGCCTCGCAGGCGGTCGCGTAGTCGAGCCCGCGGCCGACCGCGGTCAGCAGGGAGGCCTCGGCGAGCCGGTCGAAGCGCTCCCGGCCCTCCAGCTGCGCCGCGGTCAGCTCGGTGACCATCTCCGGCACGATCTCGAGCACCTCGGGGGTGACCCTCGACGGCCGCATCGCGGCCGCGAGCTGAGCGAGTGCGTGCAGCGAAGCCACATAGGTCTTCGTCGCCGCGACCGAGCGCTCCTCGCCGACCCCGAGCGGAATCACGACGTCGGCTGCCTGCGCGAGCGGCGAAGCCGGCTCGTTGGTGATCGCGATGGTCGGCCGTCCCTGGAGGCGGCCGGCCTCCAGTACCGCCACGATGTCCCGCGAGCGGCCGGACTGGGAGATGCCGAGCACCGCCGCGCCCGGCAGCCTCGGCGCGCGGTGGCCGTGTCCGTAGAGCCACGGCGCGGCCAGCCCGACGGCCAACCCGCCATCGAGGCCGAGCAGGTACTGGCCGTAGCGCGCGGCGTTGTCGGAGCTGCCGCGGGCGGCAATCAGCAGGTAGTCGACGCCGGCACCGAGCAGCTTCGCGGCCCGTTCCGCGGCCTCGTGCCCCTCGTCCGCTCGGCCGGCGAGTGCCGCCCCCTGCTCGCGTAGCTCGGTTTCGAGGTGAGAAGGCACGGCGAGGATCGTTTGAGAACCTTACTAGTTCAGTCTTGACACAACGGCCACTTTCCGTGATAGGGTCGCAAACAGGAAAGGTCTTTAACGAGACTTTGGCGATTCTGCGGGTGCGGGCCGCAGCCGGGAGTCGCCGGGAGAGGAGAGGAACGTGAGGTTTTCGACGACCAAGGCATTCGCCGCTCTGGCAGCCACGGGCCTGTGCGCCCTCGGGCTCGCGGCCTGCGGCGGGAGCAGCGACAGCAGCTCCGGCACGGCTCAGGCGTTCGACCCGAACAAGGACGTGACGATCACCGTCTGGCAGCCGTTCACCCCCGGCGAGCGTGAATCGGGGGTCTTCGACAGCGTGGTCGCAGACTTCGAGAAGGTCCACCCCAATGTCCATGTGAAGACCGTCGCGGGGGTGAACGACGAGAAGATCGTCGCCGCGGTCCGCGGCGGCAATGCCCCCGACGTGGCGCTCTCCTTCTCCTCCGACAACACCGGGGCCTTCTGCAGCTCGGGCGCCTGGATCAACCTTCAGCCCTACATCGACCGCGACAACGTCGACATCAACCAGTTCCCGGCGGCGGTCCGCGAGTACACCGAGTACAACGGGACCCGCTGCGCGATGCCGCTGCTGGCCGACGTCTACGGCCTCTACTACAACAAGGACATGCTGGCGCAGGCGGGCATCACGTCGCCGCCGAAGACCGCCTCCGAGCTCACCGCCGATGCCCAGAAGCTGACGCAGCGCTCGGGCGACACCATCAACGTGGCCGGGTTCGATCCGTCGATCGGCTTCTACGAGAACGCCGCGGCCCACTACGCCCCACCGTGGAATGCGCAGTGGTTCGACGGCGACAAGTCGGATGTCGCGTCGCCGGCCTGGGCCAACCTGCTGACCTGGGACAAGAACCTGATCGACTGGTACGGGTACGACAACCTGCAGCGCTTCCAGGCCGGGGCCGGCGAGGAGTTCTCGGCGTCGAATGCCTTCGAGAATGGCAAGCTGGCAATGCTCCTGGACGGCGAGTATCGGACGGCCTTCATCAAGGACGAGCACCCCGAGCTCAACTACGGAACCGCTCCACTGCCGACGGCCGACGATCAGACCGGCCGCTACGGCAGCGGCTACATCACGGGCAGCATCATGGGGATCCCGAAGGGCAGCTCGAATGAGGCGGCGGCATGGGAGTTCGTCAAGTACATGACCACCAACACCGACGCCCTGGTCAAGCTCGCCAACGGATTGGCCAATGTGCCGACCACGGAGGCGGCTGCAACCTCGCCGAACCTGCACCTGGTGCCGCAGTTCCAGACGTTCCTGGACATCTTCAAGAACCCGAACACCGAGACGAATCCACCGAAGGCGTCCGGGGCGGCGTACCAGGAGCTCTTCGAGTCCTTCATCTCGAAGTGGGAAGCTGGCCAGGTGAGCGATCTCCAGTCAGGGCTCGAGGGCGTCGCCTCACAGATCGACGCTCAGGAGCAGAACGCGTCGGGCGGTCAGGCGCCGTGATCGCCCCCGACCGGTCATGAGCAGCGCGGCTGCGGCCGGGGCCCTCGGGGCCCTGGCCGCGCCGTCGCCCGAGCGTCAGCGCGCGAAGAAGAAGGCGGCCTGGCGCCGGCGCCGATTCATCCTGCTCTGCATGAGCCCGTGGATCGTCGGGTTCGCGATCTTCTTCGGCTATCCGCTGATCACGACGGTCCTGCTGTCGTTCACCCACTACGACCTGCTCTCGGACCCGCGCTGGATCGGCTTCGCGAACTACGACTACCTCTTCGGAGCCGACCAGCAGATCTGGCCGTCGGTCTACAACACGCTCTGGATGATCTGCATCGCGGTGCCGATCGAGGTGCTGTTCGCCTTCTCGATCGCGCTGATGATCACCCGGGCCCGCATGGGGGTGGGCCTCTTCCGGACGATCTTCTACCTGCCGACGATGGCTCCCGCGGTCGCGGCCACCCTCGGCTTCGTCTTCCTCTTCAACCCCGCCACCGGCCCGGTCAACACGATCCTCGGCCACCTCGGGGTCACGGGGCCGCTCTGGTTCCAGTCCCCCTCGCTGGCGAAGCCGTCTCTGACGCTGCTCGGCATCTGGGGCATCGGCAACACGATGATCATCTTCCTCGCCTCGATCCTGGACGTGCCGAAGCACCTCTACGAGTCCTCGGAGCTCGACGGAGCCGGGACATGGCAGCGGCTCCGCTACGTCACCCTCCCCACGATCAGCCCGGTGATCCTGTTCGCCGTCGTCATCGGCGTGATCGAGGGCCTCCAGTACTTCACCGAGGGCTACGTGGCGAGCACCGTGGCGGCGGGAGGCTCAGGCGGCGGCGCCGGGGACGCGATCAACAACCTCGGCTACCCGCAGGACTCGACGCTCTTCTACCCGCTGCTGCTCTACCAGCAGGGATTCCGCTACTTCAACATGGGCTACGCGTCGGCGATGGCGGTGTTGCTCCTGATCGTCTCGCTCGCTGTGACCGTGGTGATCCTGCGCCGCTCGGATCGCTTCGTCCACTACGCCGGGGCCCCGAGGTGAGCTGAGTGGAAGCCGCCACTCACCCGCTTCCCATCCCCGTCGAGCGCCGCCGCCCGCCCAAGGAGGTCCGGCGCAAGCGGCTGCTGATCGCGGTCGCCGATCACAGCATCCTGATCGGGCTCGCGATCGCCTTCCTGGCGCCCTTCGTCTTCATCGTCCTCACCGCGTTCATGACGAACGACCAGGCGCTCTCCTCGAACCTCTGGCCGAAGCCGTTCCACCCGAGCAACTTCAGCGACGTCTTCAACAAGGCCCCACTGGTCCGCTATGCCGTCAACTCGTTCCTCTACGCCGGCCTGGCGACACTCGGGGTGCTGATCTCGAGCGTTCCGGTCGCCTACGCGCTCTCCAGGCTCCGCTGGAGGGGGCGGAACCTCGCCTTCGTCCTCGTCCTGGCGACGATGATGCTGCCGCCGCAGGTGACGATCGTCCCGCTCTACGTGATGTTCAGCAAGCTGCACCTGGTCGGCTCGATCTGGCCGCTGATCATCCCCAACTGGTTCGGTGACGCCTTCTCGATCTTCCTGCTGCGCCAGTTCTTCCTGACGATCCCCGCTGAGTACTCGGACGCGGCCCGGGTCGACGGCGCGGGCGAGTTCAGGGTGATGCTGAACGTTGTCGTCCGCCTCGCCAAGCCGGCGTTGGTGGCGGTCGCCCTGTTCAGCTTCCTCTTCTGCTGGAACGACTTCTTCGGGCCCCTGCTCTACACCGGTGAGAACCCCGACCACTGGACGCTGTCCGTCGGCCTCGCCCAGTTCCGCAACGTCCACCAGGTCCAGTGGAACCTGACGATGGCGGCGACGCTCCTCTTCATGCTGCCGGTGATCCTCCTGTTCTTCGCCGCTCAGAAGGCCTTCATCGAGGGCGTGACCCTGACGGGGGTGAAGGGATGAGCGGCCTGAAGGTCGCCGTGATCGGCGGCGGCTCGACCTACACCCCGGAGCTGGTCTCGACGATCTCGGCGAACGACGACGCACTCCGCGTACGCGAGCTCGT
Organism: uncultured Solirubrobacterales bacterium; assembly: GCA_963777575.1. Lineage (GTDB taxonomy): Bacteria > Actinomycetota > Thermoleophilia > Solirubrobacterales > 70-9 > DASUPK01. The sequence continues at coordinate 60,097 of CAVZRH010000012.1, forward strand.
CCTCCAGGACATCGACGCGGAGCGCCGCGACGTCGTCGGCTCGCTCGCCGCCCGGATGCTGTCCCGGCAGGGCTTCGAGGGCAGCCTCGAGCTCACCGACGACCTCGACCTGGCACTTCGCGACGCCGACGCCGTGCTGATCCAGATCCGCGTCGGTGGCCAGGCCGCCCGCCTCTCGGACGAGACGGTCCCGCTCCGCTGCGGCTGTATCGGCCAGGAGACGACGGGCGCCGGCGGCTTCGCCAAGGCGATGAGGACCGTGCCCGTGGTGCTCGAGATCGCCGAGCGCGTCCGCCAGCTGTCCGCGCCGGACGCCTGGATCGTCGACTTCACCAACCCGGTCGGGATCGTCACGCGGGCCCTGCTCGACGCGGGCCATCGTGCGGTGGGCCTCTGCAACGTCGCGATCGGCTTCCAACGGGAGTTCGCGCGCCTCCTCGGTGTGCCGGGGAACCGGATCGCCGTCGACCAGGTCGGCCTCAACCACCTGACGTGGGTGAGGTCGGCCTGGCTCGACGGTCAGGACGCCCTCCCGGCGCTGCTCGACTCGCACCTCGAGGAGATCGCCGAGGGCATCGAGCTGCGGCCCGAGCTGCTCACCGAGCTCGGCGCGGTTCCCTCCTACTACCTCCGCTACTTCTACGACCACGACGAGGTGCTCGACGAGCAGCTCGGTGGGACCCCGCGAGCGCAGGTCGTCGCCGAGATCGAGCGGGAGCTGCTCGACCTCTACCGCGATCCGGAGCTGACCGAGAAGCCCGCGCTGCTCGAGCAACGGGGCGGCGCCTTCTACAGCGAGGCCGCCACCGCCCTCGTCCGGTCCCTCTTCGCCGACGCCGGCGACACCCAGGTGATCGACACCCGCAACGGGGACACGATCCCAGGGCTCGCGCCGGACGACGTCGTGGAGGTCCCGGCGCGGATCGGCGCGTCGGGCCCGGAGCCGCTCGACCAGGCCGAGCTGGCGCCGGAGCTGATCGGCCTGACGAGGCACGTGGCGTCCTACGAGCGGTTGACTGCCGGCGCGGCCGTGAGCCGCGACCCGGTCGCCGCGAAGAAGGCGCTGCTCGCCCACCCGCTGATCGGCCAGGACGAGCTCGCGACCAAGCTGCTCGAGCAGCTGGCGGCGGCCGAGCGCTCGGGCATCCCGCTGCCGGTGCCGGAGGGGGCCACGCGATGAGCGACCAGCTGGCGCTGGCTGTCGACGGCGGCAACTCGAAGACGGACCTCGCCCTGATCCGAGTCGACGGCGCGGTGCTGTCGGCGGTTCGGGGCCCGGGCAGCTCCCAGCACAAGCTCGGCGTGGACGGCTCGATCGAGGTTCTCGGCACCCTGCTCGAGAGGGCGGCCGCCGACGCCGGCGTGGAGGTGAACCACCGGCCGGTCGCCGAGGTGGGGAGGGTGATGATCGCGGGCGCCGACCTGCCCGAGGAGGAGGAGATCCTGCAGAAGGCGCTGGCCGACCAGGGGTGGGCACCGCGCACCGAGGTGGCTAACGACACCTTCGCCGTATTGCGCGCCGGGACCGATCGTGGCTGGGGAGTTGCGCTCGTCTGCGGCGCGGGCATCAACTGCGTCGGCGTCGCCGAGGACGGCCGCGTGGCGCGGTTCGCAGCACTCGGCAGGATCACCGGTGACTGGGGAGGCGGCGATGACGTCGGCCCCGAGGCGCTCTGGGCTGCGGCGCGGAGCGCCGACGGCCGCGGGCCCAAGACCACTCTGGAGAAGGCGGTCCCGGAGAACTTCGATCTCGAGACGCCCCTCGATGTCGCGCGGGCCATTCACTTCGACCAGATGCCGTATGAGCGGCTGATCGAGCTCGCCCCGGTGGTCCTGGCCGAGGCGGCGACCGATCCGGTGGCGGGCGAGATCGTCGACCGCCTCAAGGCGGAGATGGTCAATCTCGCGCGGGTGGCAATCGAGCGCCTCGCCCTCGGTGGCGAGTCCTTCGAGGTCGTCCTCGGAGGCGGGATGTTCCGAGCGGACGGCCAGGAGCTGGTCGACGCCGTGACCGCGGGGGTGAGCGAGTTCGCGCCCCACGCGACCGTGACCGCGATCGACGCCCACCCGATCGTCGGCGCGGCGCTGCTCGCGCTGGACGAGCTCGGTTCGGAGCCTGCGGCGAAGGAGCGCGTCCGCCGTTCTCTGGCGGATGCGGGATTAGGCTGATGCAGAGGAGAGGGTTGTCTCATGGCTGAGATTCGCTACGAGAGGGCCACGGCGGTCTATCCGGGAGCGGACACCGCGGCGGTCCAGGAGCTCGATCTGGAGATCGCCAAGGGCGAGCTGCTCGTCCTGGTTGGACCGTCCGGCTCCGGCAAGACGACGGCACTGCGGATGCTGGCCGGTCTCGAGGAGGTCTACGCCGGGAACATCTTCATCGGGGACCGCGACGTCACCGACCTCCCGCCCAAGGACCGCGACGTGGCGATGGTCTTCCAGAACTACGCCCTCTATCCGTTCCTCGACGTCGAGGCCAACATCGCCTTCCCGCTGCGGATGGAGAAGGTGCCGAAGCCGGAGCGTCAGCGGCGGGTCCGCGAGGTCGCGGAGCTGCTCGAGCTGGGCGAATACCTCGCGCGCAAGCCGAACCAACTCTCCGGAGGGCAACGCCAGCGGGTGGCCATGGGCCGGGCGATCGTGCGCGAGCCGGCGGCGTTCCTGATGGACGAGCCGCTCTCCAACCTCGACGCGAAGCTGCGGGTCCAGATGCGCGGCGAGATCTCCTCGCTGCAGAGCCGGCTCGGGGTGACGACGGTCTACGTCACGCACGACCAGGTCGAGGCGATGACGATGGGCCATCGCGTGGCGGTCCTCAAGGACGGGCGCCTCCAGCAGTGCGCTTCGCCCCGCGAGCTCTATGACCGGCCCGCCAACACCTTCGTCGCCGGGTTCATCGGCTCGCCGTCGATGAACCTGATCCGCGTCCCGCTGAGCCCGGATGGTCACGCGATGCTGAACGGCAAGGGTCTCCAACTGGAGGAGCGGGTCAAGGCCGCCGCAGGCGGGAGCGAGGTGATCGTCGGCCTTCGGCCCGAGGCCCTGGAGCCGGCCGACGACGGCCTGGCCGCGACCGTGGAGCTGGTCGAGGAGCTCGGCTCGGACGCCTTCGCCCGCTGCACGGCGGACCTCCCGGGCGGCGAGACCACGCTGACCGTCCGCATCGACCCATGGAAGGCCCCACAGCGAGGCGGCCGGGTCTCGCTGCGGCCGCGGGCAGGCCAGGCCCACCTGTTCGACCCCGAGACGGGCGATCGCCTCGGGTGATCCACCCACGCGGATTGGTGCCATGAACACCCAGACCAACGCCGGCGCGGCAGCGAGGCCATCCCTGCTCCGCCATCTCAACGAGCGGACCGTTCTGGATGCGATCCGCGATGGCGCCCCGATCTCGCGAGCGAAGATCTCGAGAGCAGTGGGCATCTCGAAGCCGACGGTGTCAGTCGCGCTTCGCTCGCTGCTAGACGCCGGTCTGGTGCGCGAGGCGAGCGAGACCGGCGACGGGCCGAGCTACGGCGCGACGTTCTTCGAGCCCGTTCCCGACGTAGCCGTGGTGCTGGGGTTGGACCTCGGCGCTCGCTTCCTGCGCGGCGCGATCTGCGACCTGGGCGGCGAGATCCGCGCCCGGCAGGACGTGGAGCTGCCCGACGCGGAGGCCCAGTCGGCGATCGCCGCGGCTGCCGAACTCAAGGAGCGCCTGATCGCGGCGGGCGACGTCAGCGACGGCTCGATCGACGGAGCGGTCATCGGGGTTCCGGGCGTGGTCACCGGGGGCGGCGAGGTCGCGCAGGCGGAGAACGTTCACGGGCTCGAGGGCATGAGGGTCGATGCCGAGCTCGAGCGGCTGCTCGGGGTGCCCGTGACCCTCGAGAACGACATCAACCTCGCCGCTCTCGGCGAGCAGTCGTACGGAGTGGCGCGCGGCGTCGACGACTTCGTCTTCCTCTCGGTCGGCACCGGACTCGGCGCGGGCGTGGTCCTCCATCGCGAGCTGCATCAGGGGTACCACGGCGCCGCCGGGGAGATCGACTTCGCGCTCGGATCCGGGATCGAGCGCGACACGGATCCGGCCGCCCCGGCAATCGCGGACTTCGCTCGCCGGCTGGCGGACACGGACGGGCGCCAGAGCACTCTCGGCGCCTCCTTCGAGGTGCCTGAGGTCTTCGGCGCCGCCCGCGCGGGCGACGCGCTGGCGCTGGAGGTGGTCGACGAGGAGGCGCGCCGCATCGCCCTTCACATCGCCCCGGTCGCCGCAGTGATCGACGTTGAGCTGATCGTCATCGGTGGTGGCATCGGTGCCAACGGCGACCTCCTGCTCGCGCCGATCCGTGCCCGTCTCGATGAGCTCCTCCCCTACCCACCCCGCGTCGAGGTCTCGAGCCTCGGTGACGCCGCCGTGCTCAACGGCGCGCTGGCTGTGGGCAGGGCCGCGGCGCTCGACAGCGTGTTCGAGAACCGCGCCCACGCCTGACCCGGCCCACCGCAGCACGCCAGTGAGCGAGCCGTCAAGATCCCATCTATATGGCCACCGCTGAGCTCACCGTCATCGGGCTGGGGCGAACCGATCCCAGCGCCGGCGAGTACATCGCCGAGATCCAGCGCCGGCTCGCCGCTCAGGACAAGGTCCGCTACGAGCTGCACGCGATGGGGACCGACCTGGAGGGCTCGACCGAGGACATCCTCGCCGTCGTCGCCGAGCTCCACCGTGTCCCCTTCGAGATGGGACTGCCTCGCGTCTACACGGTGCTGAAGCTGGACGACCGCCGCGACAAGCAACAGAGCCTGGCCGACAAGGTGCGCTCGGTGGAGGCTCGCCTCGAGGACCAGTCTCGATGGAGAACCTCCTGAGGTAGTGCCGGGGGTGGGATTCGAACCCACATGCCCCCGAGGGGGCAGCCGGGTTTAAGTCGGCCACGTATCGCCATTTCCGTCACCCCGGCAGGCCTCAAGATTTTACGTCCACTACGAGCACGAACATACGTTCGTGTATTCCGAGCACGGCCCCAGCACGGTCTCACTCCTCCTTCGAATGGGATTGAGCCGCAAGGCGATAGCGCGCTGCACTGGCATCTCAGTTCGGACCGTTAGTCGGTGGTGCAACCAAAGCGCCGAAAGACATTCTTGGTCAGGGACCGGACCCCGGCGCCAACGAATCAGAGCAAACAGCCTTCCGGCGATCCTCGCTTCAGCAGACCTTGGTTCCTATGCGTATCTCTTGGGCCTCTACCTGGGAGACGGACACATCGCAGAACACCGTCGCGGCGTTTACCAGCTGCGCATCTCGATGGACTCGCGTTATCCGGGAATCATCGAAGAAACAGTCGGGGCTATGCAGGCGGTTCTACCGCGCAATCGGGTGAACGTCCTCAAGCATCCCCGGCACCAGGTCGTGCAGATCGTCTGCTGGTCCAAAGCGTTGCCCAACCTCTTTCCTCAGCATGGCGCAGGCCGGAAACACCGCCGGCGGATTGAGCTGACGAAATGGCAACAACCGATCACCTTCGTACACGCGGAGGAGCTGATCCGGGGCTTGATCCATTCGGACGGCTGTCGCTTTGTGGCTCGACAGCCACGGCTCGGGCGGATCTATTGCTACTCCCGGTACTGCTTCAGCAACAGATCGCGGGACATCATGCGCATCTTCTGCGAGCACCTTGACCTGCTTGAGATTCACTGGACCCTGACCGACGCAGAGCAGGCGCAGATTGCTCGGCGGGGGTCGGTCAACGCACTCGACAAGTTCGTCGGCCCGAAACGCTGAGTCGCTAGATCGCGAGCGAGTGGTCCTCGAGCGCCTTGACTAAGAGCTCGCGCAGCTCGTCGCGCTCGGCAGCGCTGAGGTTGCCGAGCACGTCGTCCTCGACCGTCTCGAGCTCGTGCTCCGCCTTCTCGAGGGCCTTCTGGCCCTTCGGGGTGATCGCGACGATGTGACGGCGGCGGTCCTCCGGATCGCGGACCCGCTCGATCAGGCCGTTCTCCTCGAGGCCGTTGAGAAGGATCACGCAGTTGTTCGCGTCCATCATCAGCGTCTTCGCGAGCTTCTGCTGGGTGGCGCGGGTGCTCTCGCGCAGATAGGTGAGCGCGACGAACTCCTTCAGCTTCACGCCGAGCAGCTCGGGGGTGGCGCTGCGGTAGATGACGCGGGAGAGGCGCGTCAGCAGGTTCATCGTTCCCGCGACGGATGGTGCTTGCGTGGTCATCTCTTCTCCCAATCGTAGCCCGACTACAGGAATGATCCTTGACTCGGTGATTATCCCTGATATAGTGATGATCCTCGTGGAGGCTACTACCAACACATTAGCGACTAACGGGGCGCGCAGCGACCGAACGCGGTGGATCGCGCTCTTCGTCGTCTGCCTGGGCCAGCTGATGGTCATTCTCGACACGACGATCGTCAACGTCGCGCTCCCCTCCATCCAGTCCGACCTGCACTTCAGCCAGTCGAGCCTGACCTGGGTGATCGACGGCTACCTGATCACCTTCGGGAGCCTGCTCCTGCTCGCAGGCCGCCTGGGCGACCTCTTCGGGCGCAAGCGGGTCTTCCTGCTCGGCGTCCTCTCCTTCGTGGTCGCCTCGATGCTGTGCGGCCTCTCCCCCAGCGGCGGCGTCCTCGTGGTCGCCCGCCTCCTGCAGGGCGCCGCCGCTGCCCTCGTCTCGGCGGTGATCATCGCGATCATCGCCGTGGAGTTCCCCGCGCCCGCCGAGCGCGCCAAGGCGATGAGCCTCTACACCTTCGTGATCGCGGGCGGCGCCTCGATGGGCCTGCTGCTCGGCGGCGTCCTGACCGAGACGATCAGCTGGCACTGGATCTTCTTCGTCAACCTGCCGATCGGCGCCGTCGCCTACGTCCTCGGGCGCAGGCTGATCGCCGAGAACGAGGGCATCGCCGACCGCGGCCGGATCGACTGGCTCGGCTCGGTCCTGATCACGGCTTCCTCGATCGCAGCGATCTACGCCCTGATCAAGATCCCCGAGTGGGGCTGGACCGGCGAGCGGACCCTCGGCCTCGCCGCGCGTCGCCGCCCTGCTGCTGGCCGGCTTCGTCGCCCTCGAGTCCCGAATCGCCAATCCGATCATGCCGCTGCGCGTGCTCAGCCTCCGCAGCCTGATCACGGCCAACCTGGTCCGCGGCTTCCTGGTCACCGGCGCCTACTCCACCTTCTTCCTCGGCTCGCTCTACTTCGAGCACGTCCGCGGTATGAGCCCGATCGAGATCGGCCTCGCCTTCATGGCGATGAGCCTCGCCCTGGCGACGATGTCGGCCGGGCTCGCGGCGCGGCTGGTCGCCCGCTTCGGCCCCAAGCCCACGCTGGTCGCCGGCATCGCCGGGCCGGTGGTCGGCCTGCTGCTCTTCTCGCAGATCGGGCAGTCCACCCCCTACTTCCCCCTGGTCTTCGTCTCCCTCGCCCTGCTCGGCTTCGGCTTCGGCGCCGCCAACCCGCCGCTGATGATGATCGCGATGGAGGATGTGCCCGCCAGGGACGCCGGCCTCGCCTCCGGGACCATTCAGGTCTCGATCCAGCTCTCGGCGGCAATCGGCCTGGCGGCGCTCGGCACGATCGCGACCGACCGGACGAACTCGCTCGCATCCCAGGGCCAGAACGCGGCCGACGCCCTCAGCGGCGGCTACCACCTCGCCTTCCTGATCGCCGCGGGCTTTGCCGCTGTCGGCATCGCGATCGCGATCTTCGGGCTGCGCACACCGCGACCCGCGGAGGTCGAGGCCGAGATCGAGGAGGGCGCCCCGGTCGGCATCGAGGCGGAGGCTGCCGAGCTCCGCCAGGCGGCTTAGACGAGCCTTAGGCCGATCGGCGAGAATCACCCCTCGAGAGGAGGAAATCCCCGCAAATAGCAGCCGGAAGGCGCGCTTTGCCCCCAGATTTCCGGGGCATTAAGCACCGGCAAGGCGCAACCAGACCGCTGCTACGGTGTTCCGTCTAGGCCAGGGAGAGTTGCTTCCCCCCCGCCACCCAGTTTTGGAAGCCTCAACGCTCACACACGCCCAGCGACGCGGTCTGTTCGCTCACCGCTCGCCGCTACTCCGCTTTCAGGAGGACGAGAAGCTCGTCGCCCTGACCCGGAGGGGTCACCAGCACGCCTTCGACACGCTCGTCGAGCGCTACCAGTCCCGCCTCCTCGGCTTCTGCCGGCAGATGCTCGGCTCGACCGAGGACGCGGAGGACGTGCTCCAGGAGGTCTTCGTGGCGGCCTACAAGGCGATGGTCGCCGACGAGCGCCCGATCGCCGTTCGCCCGTGGCTCTACCGGATCTCACGGAACCGCTGCCTCAACCACCTTCGTAAGCCCACCGCGGACGGGCAGGACACGATGGACACCCACCCCCACCTGAACGGGGTGACCACCCACGAGCGCGTCCAGCACCGCGAGGAGTTCCGCAGTCTCCTCGAGGACGTCGGCCATCTCCCCGAGACCCAGCGCTCCGCGCTCCTGCTGCGCGAGATCGACGCGATGAGCTACGAGGAGATCGCCAAGGCGATGGACACCACCGTCCCGGGCGTGAAGAGCCTGCTGGTTCGCGCCCGCATCGCGCTCGCCGAATCGAGCCAGGCCCGTCAGCTGACCTGCGACGAGGTCCGGATCGAGCTCGCCGAGGCCGCCGAGGGACTGGCCAAGGTCGACGGCGCCGCCCGCCGCCACATCAAGGGCTGCGACGCCTGCCGCGCCTTCCGCACCCAGCTTCGCTCCGACACCAAGGCGCTCGCCGCGCTCTTCCCGGCGGGCCCGCTGCTCATCCTCAAGGGCGCCCTGCTCGCCAAGCTCAGCGGCCTGTTCGGCGGCGGCGGTGGAGCCGCCGCGGGCGGAGCCGGTGGTGGCGGCGCAGCCGGCGCGGGCGCAGCAGGCGCTGGTGCTGGAGCCGCCGGAGCCGGTGGCGCAGCCGCCGGAGCCGGAGCCGCGGGAGCCGGCGCCGCAGGTGCGGGCGCCGCGGCCGCGGGTGGCACGGCCATGACCAGTGCCGCCGTCGGCGGCGCTGCAGCAGCCGGTGGAGCCGCTGGTAGCGCCGGGGCCGCCGCAGCGACCGGAGCGGCCGCCGCGATCGGCACCAAGGCCGCCGCCGGCATCGCGACCGCCGCGATCCTCGCCGGAGGTGCCGCCGAGATCAAGCACGTCACCGCACCAGCCCGCCCAGAGGCCACAGCCCAAGGAGCGCACCGTCGTCCACAGGCCGCCGGTCGTCACCCCGGTGACCGCCCAGCCGGCCCCGGCCGCGCCTCCTGTCGAGACCCAGGCCGCCGCGTCCGCGGCCTCCACCCCGCCGCAGCCGACCGAGACCGTGACCGTCCCGCCCGAGTCCTCCGACTCAGCGACCACCGGCGGCACCGCGAGCACGCTGCCGATCATCGGCGCGAAGCACAGGCGGCACCGGGGCAACAACATCGCGAACACGGACTCCAAGGGCTCGACCACCATCCCGCAGACCGGCCCGGTCACCACCGGCGTCGAGCCCTCGACGAGTGCCTGCGACGCCGACGGCGATGGCGTCACCGACCCGGGGGCACCCACCACCTGCACGACTGGCACGACCGGCGCCACAGGGGCAACCGGCGTCGACCAGAGCGCCCCGGCGCCGGCGACGATCTACTCCGCGCCGCGTAAGAAGAGCAGCGCGCCGGCGAAGAGCAAGTCGAAGTCGCAGAGCAAGTCGAAGTCGACGAGCAAGTCGAAGTCGACCGGCAAGTCGAAGACCTCGGCGCCGAAGAAGCGCACCAAGCAGCCGAAGGCGCGAGCCTAAGCAGCAGCGGGCGTCAGCCCGATGACCTTCAGGCGCCGTCCGAGCGCCTGAGCGGCAAAGGCGTGGGTCTCCTCGCGACTCGCGCCGAAGAGCTCGGTGTTGTCCTCCTCCTCGGGCCAGGGCGGCTCGATCACTCCGTCGGCCACCGGTAGCGACTGCTCGAGCATCCCCTGGATGACCCCCCGATAGCGGTCGTCCTCGCGGACGCAGTCGGTGAGGAAGCGGACGCCGAAGGCGATGTGGCGGTGCTCGTCGCGGGCGACGTTGGAGAAGCCCTCGACGAATCCCGGCAGCGTCCCGACCCGCTCGTTGTACTCGATGATGAAGTGCTGCCCGGTGAGGGCGAGCATTCCCTCGATCACCATGTGGTAGAGGGTGATCGCCTCGACCAGCGCGTCGCGGTCCTCGGGCTCCTGAGCGAGCCGGTCGACCCGGCTCTTCAGCAGGTCATCGAAGAGGGTCCGGAAGGAGTCGTTGAGGTGCTGGTCGAGCGCCTCGAGCCGCTGCGGCAGCTCATCGGTGCCCTCGAGCACGCCGACCTCGCTGAAGAAGCGGTCGAAGAAGCGGACGTGGCGAGCCTCGTCGGCGATCTGCGTGCAGAGGAAGATCCGCTGCATCTCGGTCGGGCAGGCGCGCATGATCGGCCCGAGCTCGTCGGCGACCTTCTGCTCGCCGATGAAGAAGCTCGAGAGCCCGTACATGCGCTGGAAGCGCTCATCCGGCGGGATCCGCTCGTGCCAGTCGACCTTGTCCTGGGAGAAGTCGAGGTCCTGGGTCTTCCACTGCTGCTTCTCCCAGAGGTTGTAGAGCTGGGTGTAGTCGAGAAGCTTGACGTCGCTTCGGTCCCCCTGCTGGAGGGCGGGGTCGGAGGTCGCTTTGAAGTCATCCCGCTGCCCCCGCGACGGGCCGGTCTGCGCTGCGTCCTTTGCCTCGACTGGCTCCACTGCGTCTCCTCTCGTTGCCTGCCTCGCGGCAGCCTACCGGAGATCCTGGCTGGTCAGCCAGTTTTCAGTCGACGGTAAGGGACTCGCCCGGCGCCAGCACCGCCACCTTCGACTTCGTCTGGGACTCGACGTCGGACTTGAACGCCTCGGCATCGGTCTCGATCGGCGGGAAGGTGTTGTAGTGAATCGGGATCACCGTCTCGGCGCCGATGAAGTCGGCCGCGACCACGGCGTCGTGTCGATCCATCGTGTAGTGGCCGCCGATCGGGATGAACGCGACGTCGACCGGGGTCCGCTCCGCGATCAGCCGCAGGTCGCCGAACAGCGCCGTGTCGCCCAGGTGGTACAGCGTCTTGCCGCCGAGGTTGATGACCGCGCCCGCAGCGGCGCCGATCACGATCCCGCTGGATGGGCTGAAGGGCCGCGTCGCCCGCCGGGACGGTGCTGGTGTGGAAGGCCTGTACGAGCTTCACCCAGCCCCAGTCGAACTCGACGGTCCCGCCCAGGTTGGGGTCGGTGAAGTCCTCGATGCCCTGCTCGTCGAGCACGTTGGCGAGCTCGGAGATCGTCACGAACGAGGCCCGGGTCCGCTTGCCGACCGCGACCGCGTCGGCGAAGTGATCCTGGTGGGCGTGCGTGATGACGACATGGGTCGGATCCACGTCGTCCGCGGAGACCTTGGCGGCCGGGTTGTTCGGCGCCAGGAAGGGATCGATCAGTACGCGCGTGTTGCCGTCCACCAGCTCGACGGTCGAGTGGCCGATGTAGTTGATCTCCATCTGGGTCAGTCCTCCTTCGTCGGTTCGGATTCCTGGTCTTCGAGCTGATCGGCCAATGCCCAGCCGACAGCCACGCCAACCATCATCCCCATGCGCGCTTCCTCGGCCAGCAGCGTGCGAACCGCCGTCAGCCGAGCCTCCTCATCGGGCGTCGTCGCAGCCTTCAGCGCCTCGGAGTCGTGCGATTCGCCGAACCAGCCGCCGGCGCCCATGGCCTCGGCGAGGATCCTCTGCAGCCGGGGCGCCGCCCGAGCGACCTGGCGCTCCGCATCGCGGAAGGCGTCCGGCTCGGAGAGCGCCTCAATCGCCGCATCGATCTGCTCGTCGGTGTACGGCCCTCGCGCCACGGGCGGAACATACCCGCGAACGCGATCAGGGTTCCTTGCGGCGCTCCCACATCTCGAGGCCGCCGACGTCGTGGTAGCCGAGCGTCTCGTAGACGGGAAAGCCGAGCTTGGTCGCGATCAGGGTCGAGGCTGACTTGCCGCGCTCTCGCTGCCGCTCCAGCGCGTAGGCGAGGAGCCGCCCGCTGATGCCGCGGCCGCGCACCTCGGGCAGGGTGGCGACGAAGGTGATCTCCGCGTCCTCGCCAGGGGCCCAGACGAGGGTCGACCCGACGGTCTCCCCTTCGATGCTGGCCAGGTAGGCCTCGGTGCCGGGCATGGGCGCGATCGGCGGGAAGTCGCCCGGCGGGTAGCCGTAGGCCGTCTCGTTGATCACGCGGAGCAGCTCCATGTCCATCTCCTCGCGCAGCTCGAGCTCGGGATCGGGATCGGGCACCCGCAGGCCGGAGAGCTCCAACGCCATCGCTCGAGGCGTGGCGTCGAGCACGTGACCGGCCTCCTCCAGGCCGGCCTTGGCCCGCTCATCCGTCGCCGGAACCCAGACCGTCCAGGCGTTGACCCCCGCGCGGTCGTAGGCCTCGGCGAGGCGAGGCAGGGAATCGAGCAGGCGCTCGGTGTCGCCATAGAAGACGGAGTTGAAGAACGAGCGGTTGGGCGAGGCCTGAACGAGTGCCGCCTGGAGATCGCCGTCCGCCCAGACTCCGCCCCCGCACGCCTCCGCCATCAGCTGCCAGAGCGGCGGCTGGTTGGAGAGCACCAGCTCGAACCAGCCTCGGTCGTCGGTGGGGAGGCCGCTCACCGCTTGCGGACCATGGTGATGCCGTCGGCGAAGCCGAGCAGCGCCACGTCCACGCGATCGTCGGTGGCCAGCCGGTCGTTGAGCTCGGCCGTCACCGTGGCGGACTGCGAGTCGCCGGGCTCGAGCACGGTCCCGCCGCGCAGGGTGTTGTCGAGCAGGATCAGGCCGTTCGGGACGGAGCCGAGTCAGGGTCTCCTCGAAGTAGTCGATGTACTCGGTCTTGTCCGCGTCGATGAAGGCGAAGTCGAACTGCTCGGTGCGCTCCATCGCCCGCAGCGTGTCGAGCGCCGGGCCGACCCGGATCTCGACCCGATCGTCGAGGCCAGCCTTGCGCAGGTGCTCGCGGGCGCGCTCGGCGTAGCCCTCGTCGAGCTCACAGCAGACGAGGCGACCGTCGTCGGGGAGGCCGCGGGCGATCGCCAGCGCCCCGTAGCCGAGGAAGGTGCCGACCTCGAGCGCGTCGTGCCCGTTGATCGCCCGGACGAGGATCGTCATGAACGCCGCCTGGTCGCCGGCGATCTGCATCGCGGCGAGGTCGCCCATGTCCTCCCCGGCCTGCTCGACCTCGGCCACGACGCCGTCGCGGAAGGAGCTGTGCTCCACCGTGTAGCGGTGGAGCTCCGGGGTGATCGAGATGAACTTGTCGAACGCCACGGTCAGCCGGGGTGGCGCTCGCGACGGTTCAGCGCGGCGGCCAGCCCACAGCCGGAGCCGACCAGGGCGCCGGCGAGGCCCGCGAAGACGTTCGCGTAGTCGTCGACGAGCGGCAGGAGGATGAGGACGGCGGCGGCCACGGCGGCGCCGATCAGCTCGACGTCCTCGTCGGGATGCGCCCGGACCTCGGCCGCCCGCATCACGCCCCAGGCGGTGAGCAGGCCGAGGGCGATGCCGTTGCCGCCGGCGGCCAGCAGGACGTCGTTGCTGCTGGCGAAGGCGGTTTCGACCCCGTCGGCCGCGAGCATGCCGAGGCCGCCGCAGGCGAGGATCAGGACGGCGGTGGCGATCATTCCGAGCCGCTGCTCGACCGCGGTCCCGAAGATCGCGATCCCGACGGAGGCGACGAACAGGTAGCCGATGTCGGGGTAGACGAACGGGGCAGCCAGATAGCGCCACCACTCGTTCTCGACCGGCCCGACGATCGCGCCGAGGTCGAAGGCGTCGATCGCGGGGCTCGCCACGCGCACGAGCAGCAGGATGGCCGGAATCAGGATCGCCGCCGCCACGGCGTAGGGCCGCTCGGCGAGCCTCTCGGTGCGCTGGGCCCGCGCCAGGCGGCGGCGGGCGCGGCGCGACTGCTGGGGCGCGAGCTCGTCGCCGCGAAGCTCGAGCTTCGGAGCCCTCTTTCGGAGCCGGGTGCCGCAGTAGGGGCACTCGGTCACATAGGGGCTGACCTCCTCGCCGCAGGTCCGGCAGACGACGCTTAGCTCAGGCGAGCTCACTCCGCGAGGATAGTGCGAGGGCGCGCCCGTTTTCTAGGCGCGACCCGTTTGCTCTTGGTGCTCGGCCCATCTATTGAGCTCGTAGAGAATCCGGGCGAGCTCGCGGCCGCGACCGCTGAGGCGGTAGCGACGGCCCGGATCTCGCTCCAGGACGCCGGCGTCGACCAGCTCGCCGAGCCGCGCGGAGAGGACGGAGGGGCTGATCCCGGTCTGCTCCCGGAGCTCCGAGAAGGAGAGGGTGCTCCTCCGCAGCTCCCAGACCAGCCTCAGGGCCCAGCGCCGGCCGAGGAGGTCGAGAACGCCCTCTACCGCCCGTTCACCGGCCATTAGTACGCATTCCGTATTTCACGCCGCAAAAAGTCGGTAATCCGATACTGAAAGCGTACTGAAGTGTCCGGAGGACGTTCGATTGCGGTCTTTTTGAGGCACCGCAGTCCCTGTGTCTCAGCGAAAAATCAGGCGTCTGGGTCCGTGGCGGCGACGATCTCCTGCATCAGCCCGCCGATGTCACCGTGGTCCTGCAGCCAGTTGAGCTGGCGGCGCGCGCCGGTGCCGCTCTCGACCAGATCGACCAGTCCGACGAGCTCGTCCTCGCAGCCCAGCTCGCCGGCGCATCCGCGGAGGTCCTCGATCACCGCGAGGGTCATCTCCTCCGCCCGGCACCTCGAAGCCCTGATCGAAGTCGATCAGGTCCCCCTCGATGCCGACCAGCGCGGCGCGCACCTTGTTGTCGTCGATCAGCTCGTGCGGGTACTCGATGCTCGGCACCCCCTCGTCGTATTCCAGGGCAAGCCGGCGGGCGAGCGCCTGGGCGAAGGCGGCGAAGCCGATCGTGTGCTCGACCCTCGTCTGCTGGTCGAAGACGCGCAGCTCGACCGTCCCCAGGTTGGGGTGGGGCCGCACGTCCCACCAGAGGTAGGTGTAGTCCGTGATCGCCCCGCCCCTCATCATCTGCTCGACGCGGTGGGAGTAGATCTCCCAGGTGCCGTAGTAGGGCGGGATCCCGACGCGCGGGAAGGCGCGGAACACCGGCGTGCGCGAGGACATCATCCCGGTGGTCTTGCCCTGCCAGAGCGGGGAGTTGGAGGACATGCCGAGCAGGAGCGGCAGGTAGCCGCGCATGCCGTCGGCCACGTAGATCGCCTTCTCGGCGTCGTCGATGCCGACGTGGACGTGGGTGCCGAAGATCAGCTCCTGCTGGGCGATCCAGCGGAGCTCCGCGGCGAGCTCGTTGTAGCGCGGCTCGTCGACGATCAGCTGGTCCTCGTAGTGCGCCGAGGGGTGGGTGCCGGCCGCGCCGATCGCGAGCCCGTTGCGGGCCGCGACCTCCCGGACGCAGCGGCGGAGCTGGCGGAGCTGCTCCGCGGCCTCGGTGATGTCCGCGCACGGGCAGCGTGGCGACCTCGAGCACGGACTGCATCAGCTCGGGCTTCACCTCGCCGGGCAGGTCGTCGGGCAGGTCGCCGACGATCACGTCGATCGCCTGCGCGAGCTCGAGGGTCTCGGCATCGCAGATCATCAGCTCCTCCTCGATGCCGAGCGTGAACGGCGTGCCACCGAACTTGTGGTCCAGCACGCCGGAGACCATGACAGCCGCCGGGGATGAAGTCGGTCGATCCGAGCCCTGTAATCGGGCATACTGAAATTCCGAGGCTCAACCAGGAGGTAATCGAGAAGATGGAAGTGAAGTCCGTCACCGAGCAGAAGTCACTGCTCGCAACGCTTTCGCCCGGCAAGCGCGCGCGGCTGCGCCGTCTGCTCTTCGACTACGGCCCCGGCAACGGGACGCTGATGCTGCTCCCGATCGACCAGGGGATCGAGCACGGCCCTCGCGACTTCTTCCCGAACCCGGCCTCCAAGGATCCCGAGTACCAGTTCAGCCTCGCTGCGGAGGCCGGCTACTCGGCGATCGCCTGCCAGATCGGCCTGGCGACGCGCTACTACCCCGACTACGCCGGCCAGGTGCCGCTGATCCTCAAGGTCAACGGCAAGACGGACGTCCCGCCCTCGGATGACGCCTTCTCGACCACCAACGCGTCGGTCGAGGACGCCGTGCGCCTGGGCGCCGATGCCGTGGGCTACACGATGTACCTCGGCTCGCCGCGCCAGGGCGACGACCTGCACCAGCTCAAGGGCGTCCGCGAGGACTGCGAGCGCTACGGCATGCCGCTGGTGATCTGGGCCTATCCGCGCGGGCGGGACATCGACAAGAAGGGCGGCCAGGTCTCCTTCTACGCGATCGACTACGCGGCCCGCATGGCGATGGAGATGGGCGCCGACATCGTCAAGCTCAACTTCCCCAAGTTCGACCCCGAGAAGGACAAGGATCAGCCGGCCCCCTACAACGAGATGGACGTCGCGCCCGAGGAGGCCGTGCGCCAGATCGTGGAGTCCGCGGGACGCTCGCTGGTGGTCCTCTCCGGCGGTTCGAAGACCGACGACGACACGGTCCTGTTGCACACCCGCACGATCATGGAGGCGGGCGGCTCGGGCGTGATCTTCGGCCGCAACGTCTGGCAGCGCGAGAAGTCCGAGGCGCTCGAGATCATCGGCCAGATCAAGGAAACGCTGCTCGAGCACGTGCGGCGGATTCCGTAGCGGGGCGCTTTACTCGCCCCCAGACGCGTAAAGCGCCCCGCGGATAGTTCCGGGCCGCTGAGCATCATCGAGGGGTGAGCCGACCGCTGCGACGCGGCGCCCTGCGGGCGCCCCTCCTCATTGCCGCTGTTCTGGTCGTCATCGCCGTCTCGCGCGGCTGCGGCGACGACGGCGACTCCTCTGAACCCAGCGGCCCGGTCAGCGCCCGCGTCACCCACGTCGTCGACGGCGACACGATCGACGTCACGATGCCGGACGGTGCCGAGGAGTCCGTCCGCTACATCGGCATCGACACTCCGGAGACCGTCAAGCCCGACACACCGGTCCAGTGCGGCGGCCCCGAGGCGCACGAGGCCAACGAGCGGCTGGTCGGGGGACGGACGGTGACGCTCCGCTTCGACGCCGAGCGCCGCGACATCTACCACCGTCTCCTCGCCTACGTCTACCTGCCCGGCGCGGGGCCCGGCGGGCATCCCCTGTTCGTCAACGCCGAGCTCGTCAGGCGCGGTCTGGCTCGGACCCTGACCATCCCGCCGAACGACTCGTTCGCCTCGCTCTTCGCCCGTCTGGCGGCCCGGGCCGGCGCCGCTGGCCGGGGGTTATGGGGAAGCTGCCCCCTATAGTCAAGAGGCTTTGCTAGCTTGCCCGGTCGCCCCGGGGGGCTGATTCTTATGGCTCAGATGCGAATGCGACAGAGCATGGCTCAGATCGAGCTGGCGCTCGAGCAGGAGATGGCGCTCGAGCGTCGCCGGCGAGAGCAGCTGCGAAAGCGCGCGGTCAACCGATCGCGGGCCCGTCGCATCACGCGCTACGAGTCGCGCGGCCGGGTGCGGTTCAGCGTTCTCCTCATCTGCCTGACGATCACGGTCGTGACCGTGGTCGTGGCGATGTTCGAGACGCTGGCCTGGCTGATGGGCTAGTGCGAGGGTGCCCGTAAGGGCAACCCGTCTTACGGCGAAGCCCGTCAACCGACTTCGGTGCTCGAGGCTGTTGACAACCGGAATCCGCTGTGCTTTAGTGACTGACTAAGTCAAGTGACTAAGACTGTTGTCAGCACGGAAGCAGACGCCGGCATCGGCCGGCCCTCGGTCAGGGAGGCCAATGTCGAAGCCTTTCTCGACGCCGCCGAGCGGCTGCTGGTCAGGGAGGGAGCAGCCGGGATCTCGACGCGACAGCTTGCGCGGGAAGCCGGGCAGAACCACGGACTCGTCCACTACTACTTCGGCTCCGTCGACGAGCTGCTGCTTCAGGCATTGGAGCGCTTCACGGGCCGCGTTCTCGAACGCCAGCGGGCGATGTACGCGACGGACGCGCCCTTCGCCGAGAAGTGGCGGACCGCGGTCGGCTATATCGAGGACGACCTCGCCGCCGGCTACCCCAAGGTCTGGGCCGAGCTCGAGGCGCTCGCCTGGGACCGCCCCGAGCTGCGCGACCGGCTGCGCGGTGTCAGCGACAGATGGCGCTCGCTGCTGCGCGACGCGCTCGCCCAGGCGATCGAGGAGTACGGCCTCGACGACGACCGCTTCACGGCCGAGGCCTGGGCGGCGCTGGTGATGCAGTTCCAGAAGGGCCTGCTGAACGAGCGGCTGCTCGGCTTCGACCGTGGTCATTCCGAGCTGCTGGCGGCGATCGACGGCTGGCTCACAACACTGGAGGAGGGAAGGTCATGACCACGATCACGGAACCCACCGTCGCGCCCCCGCCAGCTGACCGAGCGATCGGCCACGCCGGCGAGCAGAGCCGCGCCGTCTACCCCGCCACCGAGGGGTTTGTCGAGCGCGACGGCGAGCAGCTCTTCTACGAGGTCTACGGCGACGGCGAGGAGACGATCTTCCTGCTGCCGACCTGGTCGCTGGTCCACTCTCGCCACTGGAAGATGCAGATCGCCTACTTCGCGCGCCACTTCCGGGTCCTGACGATGGATGGCCTCGGTAACGGGCGCTCCGATCGTTGCAAGGACCCGAAGCGCTACGGACCCGCGGAGTTCGCCCGCGACTGCCTGGCGGTGATGGACGCGACCGGGACCGAGCGCGCCGTGGTGGCGAGCCTCTCACGCGGCGCCCAATACCAGTTGGAGCTGGCGCGCCTCGCCCCAGAGCGCATCGCTGGCGCTGCCTTCATCGGCCCCCTCTTCCCATACACCCCGTCGCACTGGTCGCTCCTGCTGAGCCAGCACCTCCCGGGCGCTGCCCGCCGACACATGCCCTTCCGCTGGTGGGGTCACATGAACTTCGACAACTGGCCCGAGAGGTACCCGGAGTTCGTGGAGTGGTTCATCTCGCGGTGCTTCCCGGAGAGCCATTCCACAAAGGGCATCGAGGACGGGGTCGGATGGGGACTGGAAACCGACCCCGCGACGATGACGGCCACCGCACTTGGCCAGGTCCACCGCGACCGGCCCACCCTGCGCCGACTGGCGGAGGGCCTGGAATGCCCAGTGCTGGTGGTCCAGGGCGACCGTGACAAGATCACGCCGCCTCGCGACGGACGAGCGCTGGCCCGCCTCGGCGACGGGCAGCTCGAGACGGTCCGCGGTGCCGGCCACTTCCCCCACGCCCGCAAGCCCGTGCAGGTCAACCTGGCTCTCCGCGACTTCTCCGAGGACGCCTTCGGGCGGGAACGCACGCCGCGCGACCCCACGGTCCACCGGCCGGACGGCCGTCCCCGGGCCCTCTACATCTCCTCCCCGATCGGGCTCGGCCACGCGCAGCGTGACGTCGCGATCGCCCGCGAGCTCCGCCGGCTCGAGCCGGACCTGGAGATCGACTGGCTCGCCCAGGACCCGGTGACCCGGGTGCTCGAGGGTGAGGGCGAGCGCGTCCACCCCGCCAGCGCCCATCTGGCCAACGAGTCGAAGCACATCGAATCGGAGTCGGCGGAACACGACCTGCACTGCTTCCAGGCCCTCCGCCGGATGGACGAGATCCTGGCGGCCAACTTCATGCTGTTCCACGACGTGGTGCGCGATGAGCGCTACGACCTTTGGATCGGAGACGAGGCGTGGGAGCTCGACTACTACCTGCACGAGAACCCGCGCGAGAAGCGGGTCCCGTTCGCTTGGCTGACGGACTTCGTCGGCTTCCTGCCGATGGAAGACGGCGGCGAGCGGGAGAGCTTCCTGACCGCCGACTACAACGCCGACATGGTCGACCACATCGCTCACCATCCCGAGGTCCGCGATATGGCGCTGTTCGTGGGGAATCCCGACGACATCGTCGATCAGCGGCTCGGGCCGCAGCTGCCAATGATCCGCGACTGGACCGAGCGCAATTTCGACTTCACCGGCTACGTGACCGGCTTCGACCCCACCGAGCTCGGGGATCGGGGCAAGCTGCGCGACGAGCTGGGCTATGGCGACGACGAGCGCGTCTGCGTGGTGACCGTCGGGGGGTCGGGAGTGGGCGCCGACCTGTTGCGACGGGTGATCGCCGCCTTCCCAGACGCCAAGCAACGAGTGCCGGATCTGCGCATGATCGTCGTGGCCGGGCCGCGAATCGACCCCGCCTCACTCCCCTCTCACGGCGGCCTCGAGGTGGTGCCCTATGTCCACAACCTCTATCGCCACCTGGCGGCGTGCGACCTCGCGGTGGTTCAGGGCGGCTTGACGACCTCGATGGAGTTGACCGCCGAGAAGCGGCCGTTCATCTACTTCCCGCTCCGCCATCACTTCGAGCAGAACTTCCACGTCCGCCACCGGCTCGAGCGATACGGGGCCGGCCGGCGCATGGATTTCGACGACTCTTCACCGGAGCTGATCGCGGCAGCGATTGCGGACGAGATCGGCCGCGACGTCGACTACCGCGACGTGGAGACCGACGGCGCCACTCGCGCCGCCCGGCGCCTGGCCGAGCTTCTCTAGTGCGGAACCGAGAGGCTGACTCGTCAGGAGCGGTGGCTGAGGCGCTCCAGCGCGTCCTCGACGACCTCGTTGGTGCCGTTCTCGACCTCGCGCTCGGCGGCCGTGGCCTCGCCCTCGATCCGGTCGTAGACCTCGTTGCGGAAGATCGAGACATCGCGCGGGGCGGTGATGCCCAGCCGAACCTTCTCCCCTGCCACGGAGAGCACCTGCACTTCAACGCCGTCGCCAATCATGATGCTCTGGCCCGGCTTCCTTGTCAGCACCAGCATTCAGACGCCTCCTGAAGGTTGTCGCCTACCCCCGTAAGCGAGATTCGTAGGCTACCCAGTAGTCAGTAGCCTAACCCCTCCTGGCTCGCTCAACAAGGCACAACTGGGGAATGGGCGCCATCGTCTAGAGTCCGCCGCCGATGCCACGCCAGTCACTGCGTCCGCAGCTCAACCAGATCCGCGCCTGGGTGCGCCAGGGGCGCACCGATGCCTGGATCGCCCATCAGCTCGGGCGTCTCGGCCTCCCAGCTGCATGACTTCCGGCAGCGTCACGGGCTCACCGCCGAGGGCGAGGAGCCGGATGCCGACATCGACCTCCGCGACGAGATCGAGGCGGAGATCGAGGCCGAGCTGGGCGAGCCCGAGCCCGAGGAGGAAGAGGACGCGACCGACGAGGACGAGGGAGACGCTGAGGGCGATGGCGAGGCGGCGATGAGGATGGCGATGGCGAGAAGCGCACCGGCGGGCGCAGGCGCCGACGGCGCCGTGGCCGTCGCGGGCGCGGGCGACGCAAGCCCCTCGAGGCGACCTTCGACCAGGGCGACGAGGAGGGCTACGGAATCTGGCTCGACCCCGCGATCAAGGACGACCCGACCTACGCAGAGCACTGGCAGGGCCGCAAGGCGCTGCGCGTGACGATCGAGCCCGAGCGGATCGTCCTCGAACGCGTCGGGGACGACTCGGACTCGGACTCCTAGGGCTCCGCGATCACGCGGCCGCCCGAGTAGTCCCTCGCCCCACGGAGGTACTCGTTGAAGGCGCCGTCGACGATGGCCTGCGTGTCGAGGTCGACCGCGCTCATCGGCGCCGCCTGGCGGGCGGCCTCCAGGCACCAGTCGGTCCCACGGCCGTAGAGGTCGGCCAGCTCCTGGGCGGTGAACGTCGGACCGATACGGCGGCGCAGCTCGTCGCGGATCGCATCCACGGCGCGCCTCGCGGTCCGTGCTTCCCGCGGGTCCTCTGAGAGCTCGCGGAGTCGCCGGGACCCCTCCTCCCACTGGAAGAGAGCGTTGTCGAGCGGATACGGCACCCCGTAAGGGGTAGCACGGGCTCCGCGAAAGCTGCCCGCTACTCCCCGGTCACGCTCGGCAGCAGCTTGTCGGGCGAGGCGCCGCCGGCCGGGGCGCCGGCCGCCGGCGCTGCGCAGGCGAGCGGGTTGAGAGGACCCGTCACCTTCCAGACGTCGACCAGGTTCGCCCCCGCCACCCGCTTGACGTCGCCGGCGCGTGAGATCCAGTCGCGCTGGACGGGCGCGGTGTCCGCGGCCGGGTCATCCTGGTGATAGGTCGGCGTGGTGATCACGTAGTCGTAGTTGCCGTCGTTGAGGGCGCCGATCCACTCCGGGCACTGCGGGATCTCGTTGAACGAGCCGCGGGGCCCGTGCTGCTCCGACGTAGCGGACGTCGTTGCTCGAGTTCAACCCCCAGAGGCCGTACTGGAAGAGCGCTCCCATCGTCCCGGAGAGTCCGATCCTCGCGTCGTGGATGCCGCGCGCCCAGTCATACGCGGCGCCCAGACCCTGGCCGAGCTCGACGGAGGGCTGCTCGGTCTTCGGGTAGTCGGGCGCGGCCGATGAGTAGCGCTCGTCCAGATAGTGGTCCTGGACGAAGCGGCCGCCGACGGCGAGCGCGATCAG
The DNA here is from genome assembly GCA_963777575.1 of uncultured Solirubrobacterales bacterium. Lineage (GTDB taxonomy): Bacteria > Actinomycetota > Thermoleophilia > Solirubrobacterales > 70-9 > DASUPK01. Next base: position 82,514 of record CAVZRH010000012.1, read on the forward strand.
GGCGGCCGCCCCGATGCCGGCGAGCGGGACGGGCGCCAGCCCGCGGCGAGAGAGCAGAACCAAGAGGAGAGGCACCGCCACCAGGGCCAGCGCGAGTACGACCGTGCCCGGGATCCGGCCGGTGTCGATCGCCCCGATCGCACCGGCGCTGACGATCACCAGGATCGCGAAGACAGCCAGTGTTCCGAGTCGCCAGACCCGCTGGGCGCCGCCGAGCCGCCACACCTCGCGGTCGGTGGTGAATGGCGGGATCGCGAGCAGGGTCAGCGCCAGGATCAGCCCCGGGGCCAGGTAGCGGATGTTGAGCCGGAAGCCGACCGGCGTCCCCTCCGGGCCGGACGCGCCGAGCGGGGTGAGCAGGTAGGCGATCGCCGCGAGCAGTGCGACCGCGCCGAGCATCCGCTCCATGCGGCCGCCCCGCCAGAGGACGAGCACCACGCCGATGACCGCCAGGGCGAGGTACGCCGGCCAGAGCACGCCGAGGCGCTCGTGCAGCGCGGGCGTGAAGAACTTCCCCCAGACGCCGGTGTCGGTGGCGTAGTGGAGGATCGCGTAGGGGTGGCGCCCCTGGAGCGCCTCCGCGTGGTGGATCGGCCCGATGTCCTGCCAGGGGAACGGGTTGCCCGAGACGATCAGGTTGCGGACGTACCAATAGCCGCCGCCGACCACCATCCCCCCGATCCAGGTCGCTGCGGCCCGCCAGCGCTGACCGGTGCCCGCGATCACGATCACCCCGACGGTCAGGGCGAGGATCGGCGGTACGACCGTCAGCTTGGTGCCCAGGGCGAGCCCCGCGGCGAGGCCCGCGACCATCAGGGCGCCCAGGGGCAGCGCGACCGGCGAGGTTGCGCTTGCGTCTCGCTCGCTCCCCGGCCAGCGGCTGTTCAGCAGCAGCGCGACCGCGGAGAGGAAGAGCGCGATCGCGACGACGTCGTTGTTCGCGTTGCCCGGCTGGCGCGAGAACAGCAGGTTCGCCGCCAGCACCGAGGCGACGGCGGCGAGGGAGGTCGCGCCGGAGCCGTACGGCCGCCCGATGCACCAGCCTGCGAACAGGGCGAGCCCGAGCCAGGCCATGTTGAGCAGCGGCGAGAGGAAGTCGTTGCCGTAGAGCAGGATCCCGGCGGCGTGAACGAGCTCGGATACCTGCGGGTAGAACCAGTTCAGATAGAGCGGGTCGGTGTAGAGCAGCGAGGTAACCGAGCCGCTCTGGGCGATGTGCGCCGCGAGCGGCATGTGGTACCAGAGCGAGTCGCCGCCGTAGATGCCGCGGTCGAGGGCCAGGAGCGTCGGGCCGGCCCACTGTGCCGCGACGATCAGCGCGATGACTATCGCCGCGCCGAGCTCGAGTGGGCTCGACGGCGGGCCGGCACGCTCATCCGATCCCTTGCCCTCGCCCCAGTCCGCGACCCGGCCGCCTGCGCGGATCAGCATCGGCTCGAGTCGGACCGCCCCGCCTCCGACGATCAGGCAGGCCGTAACCAGCAGCACCCCATCGAGAATCCCGAACAGCCCCAGCAGCTCGGAGATCACGACCAGATAGCCGATCGCGATCACCGAGTCCGCCAGCACTGCCGGCGTGCCCGTCCAGCCCGGCAGCGCGGCGCGGCGAGTGGTCCGCCCGGCGATCGCCATCGTCACCACGACCGCGAGCAGGCCGACCGTGCCGAGGATGTAGTCGCCCGTGCTGCTCACTTGCCCGCGGCCGATCCTCCCGGTTGACTCGGCGGACCGCGCCGGTTCCCCTGGACGCAGCCGCCCGGCGTGAGCGGGCCATTGATCCGGAAGACCGACACGCGGGCGGAGTGCAGGATCTCCTCGACGGCGGGGTCGTTCTTGACCCAGCCGCGCTCCGGCGAGGGACTGGCGGTGGCCGGATTGTTGAGGTCGAGCTCCGGCGTCGTGATCAGGTAGTCGAAGTCGCCGTCATTCACGGCCTGGCGGAAGGCTGAGCAGGTCTCGATCGCCTGGAAGTCGGCCTCGGGCAGGTGGCGGCCGACGTACTGCACGTAGTTGTCGACGTCGTCGCCGTAGAAGCCGTACTGGTTGTAGGCGCCGCTCGTCCCCGCCACACCGATGCGCAGGCCGGACGTCGGCTTCGCCCAGAGAACCGCCTTGTCGAGCTGGAAGCGGAAGTCCTCGGCGCGGTCGTAGCGGTGCGCGAGGTAGTCGTCCTGTCGCGCCCAGCCGACCGCCGCGATGGCGATCGCGAGGACGGCGCCCGCCACACCGGCGACCAGGGCGCCGCGTCTCGCCAGCAGGGCGAGGCCCACCGGCGCGCCGATCAGCACGATCCCGATCAGCGCCGCCCAGGGGATCGAGGCGAAGGGGCCGTCCCAGGCGACGTTCGCGTCCGAGTAGTGGGAGGTGAAGAAGAGCGCGATCAGCCCTCCGACGAGCAGCGGCAGCCGGAAGCGCTCGGGCGTGATGCGCGGCTCCAGCGGCAGCAGGGCGAGGCCGAGCGCGAAGCCCGGGATCAGGTAGCGCAGGTTGATGCCGAAGGCGAGCGGGTGGCCCTCCGGGCCGGCGGCGGTGAGCGGCGTGAAGACATAGGCGATCGCGGCGACGATCGTCACCACGCCGGCGAGGCGTACGGCTGGCGAGCGCGGCCGCCAGATCGACAGGATCGCTCCGGCGGACGCGCCGCCGAGGATCAGGAACCAGAGCGGCCCGAGCAGGTTCTCGATCGGATTGAGGAAGTACTGCCGCCAGACGCCCGTGCTGGGATTGGAGAAGAGGTAGTGGGCGACGGTGAAGTCGGTACGGCCCTCGAGGCCGCGGTTCGGGCCCGGCAGGTGGATCGGCCCGATCTCCCTGATCCAGGGCAGCGGATTGCCCGCGTGGACGAAGTTCCTGAGGAACCAGAACCCGGCGACCGCCGCCACTCCCGCCACGAAGACCCAGAACGCCCTCCAGCGGAGCTCGCGGGGGACGAGGAAGGGCACGCCGACCGCGAAGGCCACGGCGACCCCCCAGATCGTCAGCTTGCTGCCGAGCGCGATCCCGATCGCGAGGCCCGCGATGAGGATCGCGCCCATTGGGACCGCCGCCGAGCGGGTGTCAGCGGGCGCCGCCCTCGCGGCCCCCTCCGGGGTCGCCCCTTGTGGTCGCGATCCGCGTGCGGCCCAGGCGTTGATCAGGATCGCCGCCGCGGCCAGGAGCATCGCCACGGGGACCGTGTCGGTTGCCGGAGTGCCGGCCTCGCGAGGCACCATGGGACCGGTGTCCATCGCGATCGCGACCGCCGTCAGCGAGAGCGGCGCGACGCCGTAGGGGCGGCCGATGCACCAGGCGGCGAGCAGCGCGACGCCGAGCCAGCCGAAGTTGACGAACGGAGAGAAGAGATCGCGGTCGAAGAGGACGATCCCGGCGCCGTGCAGGAGCTCGGAGTTCTCGGGGTAGAACCAGTTCAGGTAGAGGGGGTCGGTGAAGTGCATCCCCCAGACCGAGCCCGTGTCGGCGATCCGCGCCGCGAACGGGCCGTGGTACCAGAGCGTGTCGAAGGTGAGCATCCCGTGGGCCCAGACGTCCTGGAGGCCGGTTGCCCAGTGGGCGGCGACGAAGGCGGCGGCGAGCAGCGCCAACACCATCTGGGGAAGGGGGATTGCCGGGGCCGGCGGCGGCGGCCGGCGCCGTCGCGGTGGCGCTTTTTCGACCGTATGATGCCGGAAAAGCGCCAGGGACGCCGTAGTAGAGGCCCAGGCCGACCAGCAGCGCGGCTGGGATCAGCACTCCCGGCACGAGGATGCCGAAGGCGCCCAGCAGCTGGAGCAGGACGGTCAGCAGCGCTACGGCGAGGATTGCTTCGGTGAGGCGCGCCGGCGCTCCCTCCCAGCCCGGCAGCAGTCGCTGCCGCAGGCGGACTCCTCCCATCGCCATCGGGATCGCGACCAGTGCGAGCCCGATGACGCCGAAGGCGTAGTCGCCGAAGCTCACTGACGGGCGGGCGTCGGGTTGATCGCCCCGGGGGGGCGCACCTCCGCTGTGGCGCACGCGCCGGGGTTGAGCGGGCCGCCGATCTCGACGACCGAGACGTCGTCCGTCTCCTCCACCTTCCTGCCGCCGGCGACCTCGGTCCAGGTGGCCTCGACCGGCGGCCGCGACTGGGTGCGCTGGTCGGGGCCGATCACCGCGTAGCGGTAGTCGCCGTCATTGAGCGCCGTCACCCACTCCCGGCACTGTTGCGGAGAACGCGGGTCCCGGTTCTCCTGTGCCCCCTGGCTCGCGATCGGCAGATAGGCGCCGTGAGGACCGTGCTTGGCGACGTACTGGACGTAGTTGGAGAGGTCGTCGCCATAGAAGATGTACTGCTTGAAGCCTGGCCGGCCGCCGACGACGGCGATGCGCGAGTCGTGCGGGTTGGTGCGGTTGAACCAGGCGAGAGCCGCCTTCATGCCGACCGGGAAGTCCTTGGGCGCCGTGGAGGCCTGATAGCGGTCCTTGACGTAGTCGTCCGAATTCGGCCAGCCGATCACCACCACCGCGGCGAGCCCGACCGCGGCCGCGCCGGCGAGCATCGGCGCCGGCATCCCCCGCTGTCCGGCGAGTGCCAGGCCGACCGGGACGAGGATCAGGAAGAAGGCGAGCCCGATCGCCCCGAGGATGAAGTCCTTCTCCCACTCGTCGCCGAGGTTCCAGACGGGCACGGCCTGAACCAGCAGCAACACGACCAGCGCACCGAGCAGCCACGGCTGGACCCGCGGCCGCAGCAGGCCCGAGTCGACGCCGAGGAGCATCGCCCCGAGGCCGATGGCAGGCGAGGCGTAGCGCAGGTTGGTGGTGAAGGCGGTCGGGTCGCCCTCCGGTCCGGCCGCGGTGAGCGGCGTCACCAGGTAGGCGAGGCCGCTGAGCAGCGCCACGATCCCGAGCATCCGGATCACCGGGGTGCGGCCCCGGAAGATGGCGAGCAGGAAGCCGCCGATCACCGCGACCAGCACCAGCGGCCAGAGGTCGCCGAAGCTGTCGTGCAGGCCGGGGATCAGGTGATGGCGGATCACACCGCCGTCGGGCGGCAGCAGGTAGTGCGCGACGTTGGCCGGGTGGCGGATGTTGATGTCGAGCTGGTCCGGTCCCGGGAGCGGCCCCTTGTCGATCCAGGGCAGCGGATTCCCCGCGTTCACCAGGTTCCTGGCGAACCAGAAGCCGCCCGTGACCAGCGAGCTCACCACCCAGATCCAGGTCGCCCTCCAGCGGTAGCCGGCGCTGACCGCGATCACGCCGAGGGTCAGCAGCGCGAACGGCGCCAGCAGGTTGAGCTTCGTCCCGAGCGCGAGACCCGCTGCCAGGCCCGCGACGGTCAGCGCTCCGCTCGAGAGCATCGGCCTGACGCCGGCGCCGGAGTAGAAGCCGCGCGGCGCGGTCTCGGTCGCCCCGCCGGCGATCGTCCTCACCGCGCCGGCCGCCGCCCGGGCCTGCGCGTCCGCATTGACCAGCACGGCCGCCGAGGCCAGGAAGAAGAACAGGCCCATCGTGTCGTTCTTCGCGTCCCCGGGCTGGTAGAGGAGCAGCATGTTGGCGTCGAGCACCAGCGCGATCCCCAGCACCGCGATCGGCCCGCCGCCGTACGCGCGTGCGAAGACCCACGCCGCCAGCAGGCAGAGGGCCATCCAGCCGATGTTCAGCAGCGGCGAGAGGAAGTCGTTGCCGAGGAACAGGACGCCGACCGAGTGGAGCAGCTCTGAGTTCTGCGGGTAGAACCAGACCGTCAGGTTGAGGACCTCGGTGAAGTGAAGGGCGCCGACCTGGTGGTCCTGGACGAAGCGGGCGGCGAACGGTGCGTTCTGCCAGGTGGTGTTGGGCAGGTACATGCCGATGTCGAGCCCGGTCTGCGTCGGCATCGCCCAGTGGGCCGCGACCAGCAGCGCGGCCGCGACGGCCACCGCCATCGCGATCGGGGAAACCAGCGGCGACGGCAACTCGATGCCGCGCCGCGGAGGCCGCAGAGCCAGCCCAACCCCGACGCCCACGACGATCGTCGCGAGCAGCACCCAGCCGGGTCGGTAGAGGCCGACCACCCCGACCAGCTCGGCGATCACGACCAGCAGCGAGAGCCCGAGCACGACCTCGGCCAGCCGCGCCGAGGCCCCCGACCAGCCGGGCAGCAGCCGGCCGCGGAGCGCGACCGCTCCGTAGGCCATCGCCGCCGCCACCACGATCAGCTCGATCGAGCCCTGGAGGTAGTCGCCGAAGCTCATGCGTGCGCCGCGTCCCCCAGCTCGGCGCAGGTGGATGGATCGAGCGGCCCGTCGATCTTGTAGACGGCGGCCGGACCGGACTGGATCACGGTCCGCACGTTCGGATCCGAGGAGGTCCAGAGGTTCTGCGGGGGCGCCACGGTCTCGATCACGCCCAGGGCCGGCGTCGTGACGACGTAGTCGTAGTGGCCCTGGTTGATCGTCTGCCGCCAGAGCGCGCAGGTGTAGATCGGCCTGAAGGTGCCGTGGTCGCCCTCGTCGCCCAGGTACTGGACGTGGTTGCTCAGGTCATTGCCATAGAAGAAGTACTGACCGAACGCGGAGGCTCGGCCGAACACTCCGATCCGCTGATGGCTCGCGTTCCGGCCCCAGTCCTGGAGCGGCTGCCACTCCGGGGACGCCCGGAACCCTCCGCCCAGCGGTGGCCTCGATGCCGTGACGTAGCGGTGATCGAGGTAGTAGTTCTCGCGCACGCGGCCGAGGGCGACGGCGGTGAACACCATCACGAGCCCGAAGGACACCAGCAGCACCGGACTGAGGCGCGCGCGGAACCCGGCCACGATCAGTGCCGGGACCCCGACGATCAGGAACGCCATCCCGATCGACGCCAGGTGGTGCTTGAACTCCCAGTTCGACTGGATCACCGTCCCCTGGATCAGCAGGACGGCGAACAGCCCGACCAGGATCCAGGGGCGCCTGCCGTGCCGGAACCACGGGATCAGCGGCAGCAGCAGGAAGCCGACCATGAGGACCGGAGAGACGTAGCGAAGGTTTGCGTCGAACCCGCTCGGGTCGTACGGGTTCCCCGAGGCGGTCAGCGGCGTGAAGATGTACGCGATCCCGGCGACCATGCCGGTGACGGCCAGGATCCGCATCAGCGCACTGCCGCCCTTGAAGAACGCCCAGAGCAGGGCGACGATCACCACGGCGAGGATCACCGGCCAGAGCGGCCCCAGCCGGTCGTGCAGGACGGGGAAGATCTTGTGCTGCCAGACGAGCGGGTCGTTGTAGTACTCGGCCAGCTTGTGGGGCGGTCGCGGGTAGAGGTTGACCTGATCCGGGCCGGGCAGGTGGATCGGGCCGATCTTGCGGATCTGGGGGAACGGGTTGAGGGCATAGACGAAGTTGCGCCCGTACCAGAAGCCGCAGGTGATCACGACCCCGCCCAGCCAGATGCCGAGGGCGCGCAGCCAGTGCTGTCGTCCCCCCAGGATCGCCACCCCGACGGTGAACGCGGCGATCGTCGCCAGCAGGGTGATCTTGGTCCCGATTCCGAGCCCGGCGGCCAGCCCGGCCATGAACAGGGGGCCCGCGCCGACCGTGGCGAGGACTCGCGGATCGCCCTCCACCGGGACGTCCTCGACCACACCGGTCTCGACCGTCTCCCCGTTCTCGTCGACGGCGGCCGCTGTGGCCCCGCCGTTCCCGACCCGGCGCGACTGCGCCGCCTGCCGGATCGCGTGCGCACTCGCAGCGCCGTCAACCAGGAAGGCGAGCGCGGCCATCAGGAAGAAGAGACCGGCCACATCGTTGGGCCCCTGGCCCGCCTGCGAACCGACCATCATGTTCGAGTCGAGCACGACCGCGGCGCCCAGCACGGTGACGCCCCCGATCCCGTACGGCCGCCCAACGCACCAGGCCGCCAGCAGGCAGAGCGCGCACCACATCAGGTTCATCAGCGGGGAGAGGAAGTCGGTGTCGAGCGCGACGATCCCGACCCCGTGCAGCAGCTCGGAATTCTGCGGGTAGAACCAGGCCGCCAGCTTCAGCGGATCGGTGAAGTGGAGCGGCCCGATGTGCCCGGTCTCGGCGAACCGGGCCGAGAAGGACATGTGGTACCAGGTGGTGTCCTGGTAGTACATCCCCTGGTCGAGCGCCTGGCCGGTCGGGTGAGCCCAGTGGACGACGACCAGGACGGCTGCCGCGATCCCGATCCCGACCATGATCGGACTCGAGCGCACCTCCGTCGTCTTGGGCACCTGCGGAATGCCGCGGCGGCGCACGAAGAAGGTCACCCCCAGCCCGGCGAGCGACGCTGACGAGCACCAGTGGGATCTCCTCGAACAACCCGAGGGCTCCGATCAGCTCGGAGACCAGGATCAGCATCGAAATCCCGATCACCACCTCCGCCAGACGGGCGAGCGCACCCGTCCAGGCGGGTACGAGCAAAGCTCGCAGGTGGTAGGCGCCTAGGCCGAGAGCGGCTGCTATCACCGCCAGCTCCGCCGCGCCGAGCAGGTACTGGCTCGTACTCATCGGCTCAAATCACGCAAAACGCGCACAGCCACATGGCGCGCGCGCGAGCGCGGAATCATATCCGCGGACTAAAGGGCAGGCGGATTAAGCGCCGCTCAGTCGTTGTCGTTGCCGAGCCCGTGCACGATGTAGGCGTGCTCGCCGGGCTTGACCATGCCCAGGCGGCGCGCCTCGCGCTCGAGCGCGGCCGGGCTCGAGTCCTCGCGCAGCTGGTGGATCAGCTCCACCCGCTGCTGCTTGAGCTGGGCGAGCTGCGCGTCGCTCGACTTCGACCCCTGCCACGCCTGCAGCAGGTTCACCAGCGGGTTCAGGTAGGAGGCCAGCACCAGGAACAGCACCAGCACCAGGGCGATCCGGCCGAGCTTGTCCCATCGGATCCGGCTCGAGCTTGCCCTCTTGCGTACACGTCGGCGTGCCGGCATGGGTCCGGATTCGCCGTTGCGTGCGGCATTCCTTGGGCCGGCGGCGGCAGCCGCCTGCTGCTCACGTCGGAGAGCTTCGCTCGGCGGCCGCCGCCGCCGGCCCTAGCGTTCGAAGACTGACGCGCCGGCGAAGCTGCGCGCGGTCGCCCAGTTCCTCCTCGATGCGGAGCAGGCGGTTGTATTTCGCCACTCGGTCGGAGCGGGATGGGGCGCCTGTTTTGATCTGGCCCGCTCCGGTGCCCACCGCCAGGTCGGCGATCGTTGTGTCCTCCGTTTCGCCCGAGCGGTGCGAGATCACGGTCGTGTAGCCGGCGTCGCGGGCGATCTGGATCGCCTCCAGCGTCTCCGTCAGGGTCCCGATCTGGTTCACCTTGATCAGGATCGAGTTGGCGACTCCCAGCTCGATCCCGCGGCTGAGCCGCTCTGGGTTGGTGACGAAGAGGTCGTCGCCGACCAGCTGGCAGAGGTCCCCGATCCGCTCGGTGAGCGCCTTCCAGCCGTCCCAGTCCTCCTCGTCCATGCCGTCCTCGATCGAGACGACGTGGAAGCGGGCGCGGATGTCGTGCCAGTACTCGGCCATCTCCTCGGAGGTGAGGCTCCGCCCCTCGTGCTCGAGCACGTAGGAGCCGTCCTCGTAGAGCTCGCTGGTGGCCGGGTCGAGCGCGATCACCGCGTCCTCCCCCGGGGCGTAGCCCGCCTCCTCGATCGCGGCGATCAGGAAGTCGAGCGCGGCCTGGTTGGACTCCAGGTCCGGAGCGAAGCCGCCCTCGTCGCCGAGAGCGGTCGAGAGACCCTTCTTCCCGAGAGCCCCCTTGAGCGAGTGGTAGACCTCGGTGCCCACCCGGAGGCAGTCGGCGAAGGTCGGGGAGCCGGCCGGCACCACCATGAACTCCTGGAAGTCGACGGCGTTGTCGGCGTGCGCGCCCCCGTTCAGCACGTTCATCATCGGCACCGGGAGCAGCTCCGCCGGCCCGGCGTCCTTGGCGCCGGTGGCGGCGTAGAGCTCCGCGAAGTAGTCGTAGAGGGGCTGCCCCGCTTCGGCCGCCGCCGCCCTCGCGGTGGCGAGCGAGACGCCGAGGAGGGCGTTGGCTCCCAGGCGGCCCTTGTTGGGCGTCCCGTCGAGCTCGATCATGGTCCGGTCCAGAGCCGACTGCTCGGAGGCGCGGGCTCCCGTGATCGCGTCGGCGATCTCGCCGTTCACGTTGCCGATGGCCTTGGTGACACCCTTGCCGCCCCACAGATCTCCGCCGTCGCGGAGCTCGACGGCCTCGAACTCACCGGTCGAGGCGCCCGAGGGGACGATGGCGAGCCCCCGCGCCCCCGAGTCGAGCACGACCTCGACCTCGACCGTCGGGTTGCCCCGCGAGTCCAGCACCTGCCGTCCATGGATGCTCTCGATCGTGGCGATAAGGCGGGGAAAGCTACCGGAGGCGGGCGGAGCTACTCAGCGTCCTCGGCGAGCCGCCGCGTGGCCTGGCGCAGCGCGAGCTCCGGATCGACGCCGAGCCGCCGCGAGGCGACGACCGCCTCGAGCAGAAGCTCGCCGACCAGCCGCTCGGCCTCGTCCCGCTCCTCGGGATCGGCCGACGGCGCACCGGGCTTCTCGCCTCCCGCATCTCCCTCCGGATCGACCCGGCGGAGCACCTTGCGCGCATAGAGCAGGGACGGCAGGTTCTCCGGCAATCCCTCGAGCGGCTCGCGATCGCCCGTGCCCTCCACCTCGCGCTTGATCTCCTCCCACTGCGTCAGCACCTGGCCCGCGGTCTCGAGATCACGGTCGCCGTAGACGTGCGGATGCCGGCGGATCAGCTTGGCGGCGCAGGACTCGGCGACGGCGGCCAGATCGCCCTCGCCCCGCTCCTCGAGCAGCAGCGAGAGGAAGAGCACCTGGAAGAGGACGTCGCCGAGCTCATCCACCATCGCCTCTGTGTCGTCCCGGGAGGCCGCGTCGGCGAGCTCGTAGGCCTCCTCAACGGTGTGGGGGACGATCGAGCGTGCGTCCTGCTCGCGGTCCCAGGGGCACTCGCGGCGCAGCCGCCGCGTCACCTCGTCGAGGTGCTCTAGAGCGTCTAGATAGGACGGCTTCGCCACAAAACGGGTTGCGCTGACGCGCACCCTCGCACAATCAGCCGCCGGCGCCGCCGGCGCCGGTCAGGCCGGGAATCGAGATGCCGCCCGGGCCCGCGGCGGCGGGTGCCTCACCCGCCGGGTGCGGCCCCTGCGGCGCTCCTCCGACCACCGGCACGAACGGCTTGAACGATCCGGGCGCGCCCGGGGTCGGGCCCGAGCCGGTGCACTGGAGCTGACCGGCCTGGCCGCCGGTCGCGGGCGAGCCCTCCTGGCAGCTCGCGAAGACCGGGGCCGGGCAGCCGGTGCCCTGGCCGCCGGGCTGGGACGCGACCTTGTCGGGGTCGCAGGTCGGCCCGCCGCCGTTGAAGTTGTCGCACCCCGAGACCGCGTAGTCGCTCGCGCACTGAGTCAGGTTGCTCCAGTAGTCGCGGAACTGGGTGCCGAAGGCCGTCAGCGCCTCCTGCTGCTGCTGGCTCTTGATCTGCGTCTTGATCTGGTCGCTGACCTTCTGAGGCGCGCCGCCCTGGGCACTGGCTCACGGTGTCGTCGAAGCCCTGGACCTGCTCGGGCGTCGCGGACTCGACCTCGAAGATGAAGGTGCCGGTCGGGGTCGTGACGGGGCCCTGGAGCTGATGGGTCGGGGCGCTGAAGATGTCGTCGTCGAGAGGCTGCTGGAAGGAGCCGGGTACGACGTCCGTGCGGAGCCCGCCCTTGTCCTTCGAGGTCGTGTCAGTCGAGAACTGCGCGGCGACCTTCTTCCAGCTCGCCGGAGATGAATCCGCCTCGAGCGCCTGCTTGGCCTGATTGATCTGATTCGCGTCCTTGTTCTGGATGATCCGGATCGTGCGCTTTGCCGGAATCGTGAACTGCTGCTTGTTCGCGTCGTAGTAGTCCCTGGCGTCGCTGTCGGAGACCGAGCCGGCGCTGTTCGAGATGTTCTCCTGGATCTTGTTCTGGATCAGCTGGAGCCTGGCGCGAACGAGGACGTCCGCGTCGGTCAGGCCCGCCTGGTCGCGCGCCTGCTCGTACTCCTGCTGGGTCTTGAACTGGGACTTGATCTGCGACAGCGACTGCTGGATCTGGGTGTCGGTGAAGCTCAGGCCCTGCCTGTTCGCCTCGCCCACGATCCAGCCGATCTGGAGCGCGCTCTGCATCGTCTGGTCCTTGAGCTGCTTGTACTGGGGGTCGCTGGTCTGCGGGACCTGCTGGAGGTTGTTCTGCTTGGCGGTCTGCAGCAGGAAGCGGTTGAAGTCCGTCTTGCTCATCACGCCGTTGTCGAACATGCCGGCGACGTCGATGCTGGCGTCGTCGATGACCGCGACGTCGTCGGAGGGCACGTTCGGGTGCCCGACGCCGACGGCGGCGGCGGTGATCGCAACCGTCAGGACGAGTGCCGCCCCGAAGATGATCGCGAGGTTGCGCTTGGAGAAGAATCCCCGGCTCACAGAGGCGGCAGCATAGCCATCCGCCCCTAAGTCGGCGCTTAAGAGGCCGCTTCCGCGGGCGCGGTGGCCGTGGCGCGGGCGGCGCTGAGGCCGTCCGCCAGGGCGATCAGGGCACCGAGGCGGGCGCCGGCCTCCTCGGGCACGGGGATGGCGATCGTGCGCTCGCGCCACTGATAGATGGCCTCCGGAACGTGCTCGTTGAGGACGGTGACACGATCGGAATCGAGCTCGACCGGCGAGACGCGCAGGCGCCCGGCGCGGAACTCGACGTTGCGGGCGCCGGCCTCGCCGAGCGCGATCCTGGCCCGCTGGAGGTCGAGCAGGTTGGCGACCGAGCGGGGCAGGGGCCCGAAGCGGTCCTCGAGCTCCTCCCGCAGAGCCCGCAGCTCGCCCGGCTCCCGGGCGGCGGCGACGCGGCGGTGGACGTCGATCTTCGCCGCCTCGAACGGGATGTACTCCGAGGGCACGTAGGCGTCGACGTCGACGTCGATCCGCACCGGCTCGCGCGGCTCATCGGGCAGCTCCACGGCCCCCGTCCGCAACGCCTCGGCGGCGTCCTCGAGCATCTGGCAGTAGAGCTCGAACCCAACCGCCGCGACGTGGCCGGACTGCTCGTCGCCCAGGAGGTTGCCGGCGCCGCGGATCTCGAGGTCGCGCATCGCGACGCGGAAGCCCGAGCCGAGCTCGGTGTTGTCGGAGAGCGTCGACAGGCGAGCGGCCGCTTCCGGGGTGAGCGACTCGGCAGAGGGATAGAGCAGGTAGGCGAACGCGCGCTCCCGGCTCCGGCCCACCCGGCCGCGGATCTGGTACGCCTGCGCCAGCCCGAGCTGGTCCGCGCGCTCGACGAGCAGCGTGTTCGCGGTCGGGATGTCGAGGCCCGACTCGATGATCGTGGTCGCCACCAGGACGTCGTGCTCGCCGCGGACGAAGGAGAGCATCGTCGCCTCCAGGTCGAGCTCGTCCATCTGCCCGTGTGCTTCGGCGAAGCGGACCTCGGGGCAGAGCGACCGCAGCCGCTCGGCGGTCTCATGGAGCGTGTCGATCCGGTTGTGGAGGAAGAACGCCTGGCCGCCGCGCTCCTTCTCGCGCAGGATCGCCCGCTTCACGAGGTCCTCGTCGTAGGGGCCGACATGCGTCCTCACCGGGCGACGGCCCTCGGGCGGCGTCTCGATCACCGAGATGTCCCGCAGGCCGGCGAGCGACATCTGGAGCGTGCGCGGGATCGGCGTCGCCGAGAGCGAGAGGACGTCCACCTTCAGCTTCAGCTGGCGGAGCAGCTCCTTCTGCTTGACCCCGAACCGCTGCTCCTCGTCGACGATCATCAGGCCGAGGTCCTTGCCGCGCACGTCGCGGGAGAGCAGGCGATGGGTGCCGATCAGGACGTCCACCTTCCCCTCGTGGAAGCGCTGGAGAATCTCCTTCACCTCGGCGGGCTTGCGCAGCCGCGAGACCATCTCGACGTTGAAGGGGGTGTCCGCGAAGCGCTCGCGGAAGGTGCCGAAGTGCTGCTGGGCGAGGATCGTGGTCGGCACCAGCATCATCACCTGCTTGCCGTCGGCCGCCGCCTTGTGGGCGGCGCGGAGCGCGATCTCGGTCTTGCCGTAGCCGACGTCACCGCAGATCAGCCGGTCCATCGGCCGCTCGGACTCCATATCGGCCTTGACCGCCTCGATCGCGTCCATCTGATCGGCGGTCTCGCGATACGGGAAGGCGGCCTCAAAGGTCAGCTGGAGCTCGCCGTCGGGTGAGAAGGCGTGGCCCTTGCGGACCTGGCGCTCGGCGTAGAGGTTGATGAGGTCGCCCGCCATCGCCTGAGCGGCCCGCCGTGCCCGCGACTTCATGTTCTGCCAGCGCTTCCCGCCCAGCGGGCTGAGCTGCGGCTCGTCGCCGTCGGCTCCGACGTAGCGGCTGATCCGCGCGAGCTGATCGGTCGGGGCGAAGACGCGGTCTCCCCCGCGGTACTCGAGCTCCAGGTAGTCGCGAGTGACCGCGGCGAGCGTCTTGGTGTCGAAGCCGGCGAAGCGGGCGATGCCGTGGTCCTCATGGACGACGTAGTCGCCCACCCGCAGCTCGATCGCCGCGGCGAGCCGGGCACGCGCCGAGACCGGCTGGGCGGTGCGGCGCCGGTGGACGAGGCGCCGCTGTGGGATCACGGCCAGCTGCAGCTCGGGCGAGAGGAATCCCTCCCGCAGCCTCGCCTCGGCGAAGCTCACGCCAGGCTCCTCCGGCGCCCGTTCGCCGAGGAAGGGCACGTCGAGGCGGCTCAGGTTGTAGCGGGTGCGCTCGGCCTCCCCGCGTCCCTCGAAGGCGACCACCGTCCGGTAGCCCGAGCGGTTCAGCTTCTCGAGCTCGCCCTCGGCCTCGGCGAGCGTCCGCGAGGGGAACTCGGCCCGCTGGGCCCGGAAGGAGTGCTCCTGTCCCGCGTCGGCACCGAGGGAGAGCCGGGCGCGACTCTGCAGCGACTCGCCGACGTCGGCGTAGAACGGGCGGACGTCGGCCTCCTCCGCGACGGCCGTCACGTCCTCCCAGAAGTCGCGCAGCGCGCCGGGGATCTCCTCGGCGGCGGCGATCACCACCAGGGCCTCGGCCGGGATCAGATCGAGCGCGGCGAGGAACGTCGCCGGATCAACGTCGTCGCGATGCTCGGCCGAGAGCTCCGCCGCCGGAGCCAGCTCGACCCGCTCCGTCTCCCCCAGCGACCGCTGGGTGAAGACCGAGAAGCGCCGCATCGACTCGATCTCGTCGCCGAAGAGCTCGACCCGGATCGCCTGCTCCTCGGTCGCCGGATAGACGTCGAGGATCCCTCCGCGGACCGCGAACTGCCCGCGCTCCTCGACCTGGTCGATCCGCTCGTAGCCGGCGTCGGCGAGCAGCAGCGTGACGTCGTCGAGGTCGACGCTCTCGCCGCGGTGCAGCGCCAGCGTCTCGGGCCTCTGCGACGGGTCAGGAACCTTCTCGGCGAGCGCGATCGCGCTGGCGACGACCACCGACGAGGGATCGGCCAGCGAGTTCATGGCGGCGATCCGCAGCCCGGCCAGGTGGGGCGGCGGGTCGAGGTGGGACTCGAAGGTGGTCCCGCGCGACGGGTAGAGATGGACGGGCCGGGGCGCGAGGAACGTCTTCACGTCGCCGGCCAGGTCGCGAGCGGAGCGGTCATCGGCCGCGACGATCAGGGTCGGGCCCGAGGTCTCGGCGTCGTCGCCACTGATCAGGGCGGCGAGCAGGTAGGGGCGCAGGGAGGCCGAGACGTAGGCGTCGACCGTGCCTTCGGACCCGGCCACGGCCGAGCGGAGCGCGCGCAGGCGCTCGTTCTCATTCGCAATCTGGAGGAGTGCTCTCAGCGACATTCCTGGTCAATCCAATCGGGCACGACGAACGCCCGGATCGGCGATCCGGGTCGATTTGGGCCTGGAAGCGGCCCTCAGCCGAGCTTAGCTGTCACGCGTAGCCCATCTCGACCAGCAGCTCCCGGGCCACCTCGCGATCGTCGAAGCGGCCGGTGGGACCCTTCCGGTCGTACATCATGCGGCGGCGGCCGCCGCGGCCGAGAATCGTGACCAGATCTCCCGGCTGGGCGAGGGAAAGGCCCCTCGAGATCGCCTTTCGCCGGTCGAGCACCACCTCGACCTCGCCGCCCTCCGCCTGGCGCGCGCCCGCCAGCACGCCAGGGACCTCGATCAGCTGGGGCTCCCCCCGGAGACTCGACCCGCAGATGATCAGGTGATCCGCGCCCTGACGACAGGCCCGGCCGATGGCCTCCTGGTAGAGGCGTGTGCCGGGCCCAACCTTGCCCATCACGGCGATCGCCCGTCCGCCGCGCTCCGAGGCCAGCTGCCGCGCCAGACCGAGAACCTCTGTGACGCCGGCCGGCGTGTGCGCGAAATCGACCACGACATCGAATGGCTGTCCCTGGTCGACGGGATCGAAGCGCCCCGGCACGGCCGAGGCGCCGGCCAGAGCCTCCAGCGTCGTCTCGCGCGACAGACCGAGGCCGTCGGAGAGGGCGAGCGCGGCGGTGGCGTTCGCGGCGTTGTAGGCGCCCGGCAGGCGCGTTTCGATCTCGAGGGATCCGCCCGGCGCCTCGATCTCAACCCGGCCGCCGCGGAGGGACGACTCGCAGGTTCGGATCCGGTATTCGGCATCGGTTGAGAAGCCGAACGTGAGCGCGCGGCCCCCTCGCTCGGCGACCTCTCCGGCGAGGCCCAGCCCGAAGTCATCGTCCGTGTTCAGCACGGCAAGGCTCACGGCGCGGTCCCCGCGCACGAACAGCCGCCGCTTCGCCCTCGCGTACGACTCCATGGACCCGTGCCAACCGAGGTGCGCGACGGTGAGGTTGGTGAGGACCGCGGCCGAGGGAAGGAATTCCGGACTGCCCGCCGCCTGGTAGCTGGAGACCTCAGCCACCACCCAGCCGTCGTGCTCGGGCGGGATGGCGGACATCGGGGGTGCGTGCCGGAACCCCTCGACGTTGCCGGCCAGGAGCGGCCTCCCGCCCGCCGCGTCGAGCGCGGCGACGACCAGCGCGCAGGTGGTGGACTTTCCATCGGTCCCGGTGATCGCGACCACGGGCTGCCAGGAGAGGCGCCACCCCAGCTCGAACTCGTCGAGGACGGGCAGCCGGCGCGCCCTGGCGGCTTCGATCACGGGAACGCTCAGCTTGATGCCGGGGCTCTTGACGACCGCGCGGACCCGATCGAGCGCACCGATCGGGTCGGTGGTGAATTCGACCCCTCTCCGGGCAAGGTCTCGGCGCGCCCGCCGCACCTCATCCCCAGATGCCTCGTCGCAGACGATGACCGGGAACCCGCCGCCTCGGTCAGCGAGCGCGGTCGCCGCCGAGCGCCCGGCGTTGCCGACACCCATCACCAGATAGGGCCCGTCCGGGACGGCCGGCCGTCGCGGCTCGTTCACCGCGTCCCTCCCGGGCAGGCCGCGGTCGACACGCGGCACGGACATGGCCGTATCGTGCCGGACCCATGCGGATCGTGCTCGGCACGCTCGAGTTCGGAGCGATCGGAGGGGCGGGGACGTACGCGCTGACAGTCGCGGGTGAGCTCCAGTCGCTCGGGCACGACGTGACGATCTTCGCCGAGGAGACGGGAGAGCTCGCCCGGGTGGCGGAGGAGCGGGGCGTCCGGGTGGCGGCCGGGGAACGCGCGCTGCCGGGCGAGTGTGACGTCGTCTATGCCCAGGACCGGCCGACGGCGTACCTGCTCGCGGAACGGTTTCCCGGCACTCCGCAGGCCATCTGCATGCACAGCGGCTCGAGCGTTCTCGACCGTTGGCAGCCTCCTCAGCTGCCCGGGATCGTGGGTGCCGTGGTCGTGCTGCACGAGCGTCTGGCCAAGCGCGCCGCCGCCTTCGCCGAGCGCCCGGAGATCGTCCGCCTGCGCCAGCCGGTCGACCTCGCGCGCTTTGCGCCCAGGGGGCCGATCGGCGAGACCCCCAGGCGAGTGCTGCTGCTCGGCAACAACCTCTCCGTGGACCGGCGCGACGGAGTCCTCGCCGCGATCGACCAGCTCGGCCTCGAGTGCCTGGAGCTGGGTCGATACGGGGCCCGCACCACGCCGACCCCCGAGGAGGAGATCAACCAGGTCGACATCGTGATCGCGAGCGGGAGGTCGATCGTCGAGGCGATGGCGTGCGGCAGGGCGGCCTTCGTCTACGACTACCTCGGCGGCGACGGCTGGGTGACCGGTGAAAACTACGAGGCGCTCGAGCCGATCAACTTCGCGCACGCGAGCAGCAACGGGGCGATGGTCACTCCCGAGGCGCTGGGCGGGCGGCTGCGCGAGTACCGGCAGTCGATGGGCAGCGTGAACCTCGACCTGGCGCGGATGCACCATTCCGCCGCGCAGCACGCGGAGGAGCTGGTGGCATTGTTCGAGCGACTCGTACCGGGCGAGCCGCCGTCCAACACCCCGCTGCGGGAGTTCGCGAGGATGTCCCGGGTCCAGTGGCAGACCGAGTCCCGTGCACTCGGCGCGAACCACGAGGCTCGGCTGCTCTCGTCACGGCTGGCGGAGGCCGAAGCCCGCGCCGAGGCCGCCGAAGCCAGGCTGAGAAACCTCCAGAGCGCCCGCTGGTACCGCTTCCTGAGAGCGCTTGCGCGGCCGTTCCGGCGCCGCGACGAGTAGCCGGTGCTCAGCTGCGGTAGGGCAGGCCGGGCCCGGTGCGCTGCCACTCGACCTGCCCGCGGCCCTCGTCCGCCGAGCGCTCGACCACCCCGTCCCAGCGGTGCAGCATCGCCTTCAGGCGGGCGACCGCCTCGGGCGGGTGAGCGGCCACCTCGGCGGCGAGGCCGAGCGCCGCATCCTCGGTGGCGGCCGCCGGCGCGACCCGGTGGACCAGCCCCATGCGCAGGGCCTCGTCGGCGCTGACGGCGCGGGAGGTGAGCAGCAGGTACTTGGCGGTGGCCAGCCCGCAGAGGGTGACCAGTCGGGCGGGACCCACCGGGACGCCGAGCTCGGCGCCCGGGAACCGCATCCGCAGGTTGGAGCCGCCGACGCGCAGGTCGCAGGCCACGGCGATCTCGGCGCCACCACCGACGACCGCGCCGTGGCACGCGGCGACCGTGGGCTTCGGAAAGGCCGTGAGCTCGTCATAGAGCCGGGCGAAGAGCTCCATCCGGTGGACGCGACCCTGCTCGTCGAGCTCCTCGCGGATGTCGGCCCCGGCGGAGAGGCCGAGGTGATCGTTCGACGAGATCACCACGACGCGCGCCTCGGCATCTCCCCTCGCGCGGTCGAGATGGACGAGGAGCTCGTCGAGCATCGCGGTGTTGATCGCGTTGCGCGCCTCGGCGCGCTCCAGGCGCAGCAGCGCGACCTGCTTCTCATCCACGGAATAGCTGGTCAGCGGCATCAGTCAGCGGCCTCCTCGGGCTCGGTCTGGGGGCGGGTGATCTCATCGAGCAATCGCTCCACCTCGTCGGCGGCGGACTGGATCAAGAGGGCCACCTCCTCGTCCGGCTCCCGGAACCGGGAGAGGACGTAGTTCGAGACCACCTCCGGGTCGCTGGAGTTGGGCCGCCCCACCCCGCCGCGGACTCGCCAGAAGTCCTTGCCGCCCAGCCCCTGGCTGAGGCTCTTCAAGCCGTTGTGTCCGGCGACCCCGCCCCCGAACTTGCTGCGCACCTCGCCGAAGGGGAGGTCGATCTCGTCGTGAAGCGCGATCACATGGTCGACCGGCACGCCCAGCTCACCCCGCGCGGGACCGGCGGCCGAGCCGGATTCGTTCATGAAGGTCTGGGGAAGCAGGATTGCGACGCGGGGGCCGCCCGGACCCGTCCGGCCATCGGTGATCAGCCCGCCGTAGCGCTTGCGGGCCTTGGGAAGCTCCCAGCGACGAGAGAGCTCGTCAGCCACCTCGAAGCCGAGGTTGTGCCGGGTGCCGGCGTACTCGCGCCCGGGGTTGCCAAGGCCCACGATCAGGGCATCAGCCCGGCCCGTGCGGGGTTCGTCGCTCCCGCGGCGCCGGCGAAGCGACCAGCGGCTAATCGCCGCCTCCGCCTCCATTGCCCCCGCCGCCCCCATCGCCCCCGCCACCGGAGTCGCCACCCCCGCCACCGTCTCCGCCGCCCGATCCGCGCTGACCCCGCCGACCGAAGAGGCGATCGAGAAGACCCATTACTGGTTGCCGCCGGAGTCCTCGCCGCCGCCGTCGCCATCGCCGCCGCCCTCGCCCTCCGCAGCCTCCTCGCCCTCCGCAGCCTCCTCGCCCTCCGGGGCCTCCTCGCCCTCGCCGACCAGCTCGGCCTCCTCCTCCAGCTCGGGCTCGGGCTCTTCCTCGACCCGCGGCGGGCTCAGGGTGGCGATGGTGATCTCCTCCGGCTCGTCGGCCATGAACTTCACGCCGGAGGGCACCGCGACGGAGGCGAGGTTGATCGTGTCGTTGATCTCCATCTCGGAGACATCGACGGTGATCCGCTCGGGGATCTCGGTCGGCAGCGCCTCGACGGTGATCTCGCGCGTGACGTGCTCGAGCACCCCGCCCTCGCGGACGCCGGGCGCATTGTCCGTGCCCTCGAGCTCGATCGCCACCTCCGCCTCGATCTCCTCATCGAGGCGAACCTCGAGGAAGTCCAGGTGCATGACGTCGCCGCGGACCGGATGGTGCTGCTGCTCCTTGATCACGACCGGGACGGCATTGGAGTCATCAAGTTCGAGGTCGACCAGCGTCTGCCCCTCGGCGAGCAGGGTGCGGAGATCGCGCGCGGGAACCTGGAAGGGGCGCGCATCGCCGCCCTGCCCGTAGACGACGCCCGGCACGAGACCCTCGCGGCGCAGACGCCGCGTGGCCCGCGACCCGAACGTGTCGCGCTGGGAGACTTTGAGTTTGGCTCTGTCCTGTGCCATCGGTGACATGACGCACCCGTCGAGAAGAACGGGAAGGGTACGCTCGGGCCGGAGGATAGAAAATAGGTGAGGGCGATGGGTAGCGACGACAGAGACGAACGGGAGCGGCAGGGCGTGGACGCTCTCCGAGCCGACCGCGAGGGCCAGGAGGGGCGGCGGGAACCGCCCGAGCCCGAGGAGCAGCGGGGGAAGATCCCGCAGACGCGTATCGGGCGCTCCGCGAAGCTGGGCACCGCTATCGGCAGCCAGGCGACGCGCTACGCGGGGACCGCGGCAGCCAACGTCGTCCGCTCAGACGAGAAGGCGCAGGAGCGCCTCGAGACTCGGCACCTGGAGTCCGCTCTCAAGATGGCCTCCGTCCTGGGCGAGATGAAAGGCGCGGCGATGAAGATCGGACAGATGGCGTCCTTCATCGACGTCGACTTCCTGCCTCCCGAGCACCGCGAGATCTACCAGGAGCAGCTCGCAAAGCTCCGGACCAGCGCTCCCGCCATGCCGTGGGAGCAGGTCCACGAGATCCTCGAGGACGAGTACGAGAAGCCACCCGACCGGGTGTTCGCCGAGATCGAGCCGGAGGCGTTCGCCGCCGCCTCGATCGGCCAGGTCCACCGCGCCACGCTGCAGGACGGGACGCGGGTCGCCGTCAAGGTGCAGTACCCGGGCATCGCCGACGCCCTCGAGTCGGATCTGGCGAACGCCGGCATGATCGTGCGGCTCGCGAAGGTGCTCGCGCCCGGCCTCGACGCCAAGGCCGTCGCCTCGGAGCTGCGCGAGCGGGTTCTGGAGGAGCTCGACTACGAGTTCGAGGCGCAGAACCAGCGCGCCTTCGCCCGCGCTTACGACGGGCACCCCTTCATCTTCGTCCCGCGGGTCCACTCGCGGTTCTCTCGCCGCCGCGTTCTGGTCTCTGACTACGTGGAGGGGCGAGGCTTCGACGAGGTCAAGGAGCTCGACCAGGACGAGCGCGACATCTTCGGCGAGATCGTCTTCCGTTTCTGCTTCGGCTCGATCTACCACCTCCAGCACTTCAACGCCGACACCCATCCCGGCAACTACCTGCTGATGGACGACGGGCGGGTCGCCTTCCTCGACTTCGGTATGACGAAGCGGCTGACTTCCGAGCAGATCCAGCTCGAACAGCGCGCGGTGGACGCGGCCGGGCGCGACGACCCCGAGGCGCTCCGTGAACGCGCTCCACGAGCTCGGCTTCGTCAGCGATCCGAAGAAGGTCGACGCCGAGCGGCTGATGAGGCACGTGAAGATGGTCGGCGGCTGGTACCTCGAGGACGGCGAGGTCCGGATCTCGCCGAAGCGGGTGATGAAGATGATCGAGGTGACCTCAGACCCGCGCTCGGACTTCTACGACCTGGTGCGGAGGGAGAGCCTGCCGGCCGACGAGCTGATGGGCCGGCGGATGGAGACCGGGCTGCTTGCGGTCCTGGCGCAGCTGCGGGCGACCGCCAACTGGCACCGCATCATGCGGGAGTGGGTCTATGCGGACCCGCCGTCGACGGTCCTGGGCGAGGTGGAGTGGCGCTTCTTCGAGCGTCGCGGCACCTCGCAGACACCGGGACTGCCGAGCCGGGTCTAGCCGGACCCGTCGGCGGCGGCCACCACCTGCCGCTCGGCGACCTCGAACAGCCTCGGATCGTTCGAGCAGATCCCGTCCACCCCCATGTCGATCAGCTCGCGCATCCGATCGGCGTCGTCGACGGTCCAGGCCATCAGCTCGACGTCGACGCTGCGCGCGGCGTCCACCAGCCGCGGCGTGATGATCGGGTGATAGGCCCAGACGGCGTCCACGCCCAGCTTCGGGGCCCTCTTCTCGAGGATGCTCGGGAACCGCCGCCGGATCGCCGAGAGCCCCGCCTTGAGAGCGGGCCCGGCCCAGCCGTACTGCGTCCAGTCGCGCCGCGTCTTCGGGTAGGTCCAGCCGAGGCGCAGGTCGGGCTCGAGCTTGCTGAGCTTGGTCAGGCTCTCGACCTCCATCGTCGAGACCATCGCCCGCTCCACCAGGCCGCTGCCCGCCAGCGCGCCGGCGAACTCGGCCTCGCTGCCGGCGAGCTTCAGGTCCAGGTCGATCTCCACCTGGTCGAGGGGCGGTGCCACGAAGAGGTCGAGGGCCTCGGCCAGGTCCATCGGCTTGCGGATCATCGCGTCGTGGTGGTCGTGGGCGACGACCAGGTTGCCCTCCTTGGCACGTAGGACGTCGAGCTCGATCATGTCGACGCCGTGCTCGACTGCAGCGTCGAAGCTCTCGGCGGTGTTGCCGGTCACGATCGCGTCGGCGCCCTTGTGGCCGATGCGCCTGTAGGCCGGGATGCCGTCCCGCGCCCCCTGCTTGCGCTCTGCCGGCTCGGCGGACATTGGCGGATCACCCTAGACGGTTCCGGTTGATCGGAGTGGACCGGCCCGAGGTGATTCACTCTGGGCCGATGAGGCGCACGAGGATCGGGGTGGTCATGGCGGCTTTCGTCTGCGCTGGGGCGTTCGCCGGCTGCGGCGGAAGCGGCGGCAGGGGAGAACTCAATGACCGCTGCAGAGACCGCCGAGGCCTACGTCCACGCCCAGAACGCGGGGGACTAGGCGCGGGTCTGCGAGCTCTTCGGCGACCCGCTGCGGCAGCAGCTCGGCGGCGACAACTGCGTCGGCTTCCTCCGCGAGCAGACCTCCGGCGCCCCCCGGCACACGTACAGGCTGATCACGCTCGGGGAGGGCGCTGAGGAGGCGACCGCTTACATCAGCACGCGGGGCGAGACCGGCAAGCCCGTCAAGCTCTCGCTCTTCCTGGAGAAGCGGGAAGGCGAGTGGAAGATCGTCGGCAGCGGCCCCACCGCGCCGCGTGGCAAGCCCCAGCCGGACTAGAAGAGCTGGTTCTGTCACCGTCGTGACGCCCGATCCCTCCTGTGCCCGGCGGCTTCGAGGGCATCACTTTCACTCAGAAACATCCCCACCCAAATCACCTGCCCGGCGCGGACCTCCCCGAGCTGAAAGACCACGGGGGACTTCACCCCGACCCCGCTCCCGGTTCCCTCCCCACTAACTCGGAAGTTGGCAAGGACGTAGTCCTCGCCTACCGGCACACACTCCTCCAGGTCCAATCGAAAGCCTCGAAACGTGTCCCGCCAGGTCTTCCAAAACTCCCGGACCTCTTCACGGCCGCGATAAGTCGCGGCATCGGGAAAGGAGTCGGGCGTCTGCCACTCGATGTCGGGGTGCATCAGTTCGAGGGCAGAGTCGAGGTCGCCGCGATTGAACGCCTCCACCGCCTCCCGGACCGTCTCCACGTTCTCCTCCGACATCGCCCACGCAGTATCTCGCGGAAGGTTTGCTCATCGACGTGCGTGAAGCCGGGATCTGAATCCATATCGCTTGATCAACCCAACGCACTGCTCCCGGTCCAGGCTGAGCTCACCAGTCGCAGACCCATCGCACAGAAAGTTCGGTGCTCCGGACCCATTCTCAACGAACCAGATCGAGTTCTCGTCACTCGACGGTTCGTAGTAGGCGAGCAGATACAGGTTGGTCTCTGGAGTCGGCATCTCTGTGAGCGCGGCGCGGCACATGAACAGCGGTGGGCCGATCGGTCTGCAATTGACCTCAGCAGGATGGAAGCCCCGTGGAGGCACACCGTCGCGTTTCAGTCGCTCGGTCACGTACGCCGCGTGCAGCCGAGGATTTGCAGCGAACTCGGCTAGCAACTGGTGCGGAGGCGGTTGCTCCGAGCGACGTACCTCGTTCACTGAAAGCGGCCGATTCCGGCCGGTGTCACCTGTTCCGGAGCCATCAGACAGGAGCAGAACCAGGGCTGTCCCGACGGCTATGCCAAGAACGACGGCGCCACCTATCTGAACCCGCGGGCGCCGAAGACTCATCCGGCACCTCCCGTGAAGGGAATCGACGCTGACCTCGGGTTAGTGCTCGTGGGACGCCGCCGCTCCTCGTCCAAAGCGGCTACTCCGACAGCCCGGCAGCTTCGAGGCCTTCCTCGCGATTCAGATACAGCCGCCCTCCCGTGATCATGCCCTCCTCCAGCCTGTAGACGATGGCGTAGCGCATGTCGATCCAATCGTTGGTGCCGCGCAGTTTGCCGCGTTGGCGAAACGTCCCCACGACCGTGTCCTCTCCGGCGTCAAGAATCTTCTCCGCGCTGTAGCTCCAGTCGTCATAGGACTCGATCCAGGTGGCTCGGATTTCAAGGAACCCATCGAGATCCACTTGACCACCGCTCCCAAAGGAGTCCGGTAGGTCGCGAGATTCAAAAACCGCCTCTGGCGCGATGAACTCGTACAGCGAGTCAACGTCGGCAAGCCCCTCGTCGACCTCGACCCATCTGTTGAGCGATTGGCGCACAACCTCGACGTTCTCTTCCGACATGGTCTCTGCAGTCTCCTCTGGATTTAGGCGGATGAAGGATGGCCCCGACGCTGGTGCCGGGGCCAACCTCACCCCTCTGTTACGGACTCGGCGGGTTGTGCGGGTTGGTCCCGCCCTTACAGCCGTTCTCAAACCCCGGAATGTCGGTTCCGTGACCGGGAACCCCGGGAGGCGTAAGCCCCGCGAGCATGAAGTGACCGGGATTCTGGACGTGGTGGTCGATTGGTCCCTGGTTCGGGTCCATGTCATTCTGCCCGGAGAAAGAGCAGATTGAGTTGGAATGTAGGACCGCTCCCGTGGGTTTCCCCGAGTTGGAAAACGGAACGTTCGGAGTACCCGGGGGGCCCGTCACTTCACCGGCGAGAGCGGTACTTGCACTTGCACCCGCAAGGGCGGCGGTACAGACCGCAACCGCGAGCAATGACTTCCTGCGCATTGCTTACCTCCTCATCAGGGCCCGGGGGCGCCGCAAGCGTCGCCGAGCCGATTTATTGGCGGTGAGGGTCTCGCCGACGCGTGTCCCGAGCGTGAGGCTGGCGTTATTCCTGCGTGAGCCCTGTAGTGGGCCTCAAGGTGCCGCTAACAAAGGAGCGGCCCCTAGTCGCAAGAGGCCGCTCCTCGTCCAAAGCGGCTACTCCGATAGCCCGGCGGCTTCGAGGGCGTCGTCCCGGCTGGAGTGGAATTCGATTCGGACGACTTTGCGGTCCGCCAGCTCGTAGGCGACGTTCCACGTTTGGGTCACTGCTACGCCGCTGGTCCGGCCGCGGCCACCGGAGCGCATGACGACCACTACCCAGTCGCCCGCGTCGATCAATTCGTCAGGCTCGGCGCACCAGTAGTCGTCAAACGAGGAGACGAACCGACCAATCGATGCGGCCACCGCTTGCCGTCCCCGTACCTGCTGCGTTTCCATGTTTGCCCGCGGATCCGACCAGAGCACGACTTCGGCGCCTATGTGCTCCGTCGAGGCCTCGTAGTCGCCCTGGACGAACGCGTGTAAGAAGCGGCGCACGATCTCGACGTTCTCTTGCGACATCGCTCACGCAGTATCCCGCGAGGGGAGGGTCGCAACCGTGTCTGGAATGCGGGTATCCCTAGAAGAGCTGGTTCTGTCACCGCCGTGACGGCCCGATCCCTCGTGTGCGGAATAGCCCGCTAATCAGTGGTTTCCGGGCTCCCTGTCGTGACGTCGAATACCACCAAATCCACCCTGTTCGGCACCGTTCGTTAGAAATCGGTTAGCACCGGCGGTCCGGCAGCGTCAGGCCCCCTGGCGGGGCGGTGAGCTCGCCTACTCCGACAGCCCGGCGGCTTCGAGGGCGTCGCCATGTTCTCGGTACATCCGGATCGCGATGACCTTTCGGTTCCGGAGCGTGTAGAGGCTCGAACTCGGCAGCTCGACCTCGACCCCGCTCCCCTTGCCCCGAGCATGGACGCGGTGCGAGACGACCACCGTCTCGCCGACGTCGATGAACTCGACCGGCTCGGTGCGGAACTCGTCCCAAACCTCGTCGAGGTCCGCGGCGAAGCGGCGGATGCCGTCGTGGCCCTCGTAGACAGCGGGGTTGAAGACGCGCTCGGAGAGGTCGTATTTCACAGCCGGGTCGGTCAGCTCGATCGCGCCCTCGATGTCGTCTCGATTGATCGCGTGGTAAAGACGCCGAACGATCTCTACGTTCTCCTCCGACATCGCCTCCTCCGACAGCCCCGCGGCTTCGAGGGCTTCGTGGCGGTCGGCGTACGTGCGGAACCGAATCGCCGACCCTCGGCGATGTCCCAGATGTGGAACTGCCACCTCTCGACCGGCACTCCGCTTAACGACCCACGACCCTTTCGTCGGACCTCAACCAGGACTTGATCTCCCATGTCAACGAATCGCTCAGGCGCGTACTTCACGTCCTCAAGGCCCTCGTTCACCCTCGCGACCATGTCGAGGATGCCCTGGTCGCCGTGGTAGGTGGACGGCGTATCGAGAGTCGGCTCTCGCTCTTCGAGCGTGATGTCCGGATCGAGCAGGCTCAGGACGGTCTCGATGTCGCCCTCCGCGAACGCTTTGTATCCGCCGCGCACCATCTCAACGTTCTCCTCCGACATCGCCTACCCCGACACCTCATCGGTTTTTGGCGGTCGCTCTACGGGCACCGGGGCGGATACGGTCATCGAGCGCCTTCCGTAGAGCCTGTCGTAGACCTCCCTTTCCGAATCGAGGCCGTCCACCCCCCGCGCTTCGGTTGCCCGCGACCGGCGCATCAGCGCCACGGCCGCCGCGGCAATAACGGCAACTCCGAACACGATGAGCACAATCAGCAACAGCACGACGCGCCGATCTTAGGAGGGTCGACCTTCGAGGTAAGAGGGATGAGGGCGGAACTACTCCGACAGCCCGGCGGCTTCGAGGGCCTCTCCACGGTCGAGGAAGATTTGAATGCGCCTGATCTTGCCCTCCTCGAACTCATAGACGTTCCCGGTCTCGGCGGGGATGGGCAGGCCGCTGGTGCGCCCGTGAACGGTTATACGCACGAAAGCTAGGACTCGTTCGCCGCCCCCGGCCTCCAGGCGTTCGAGGTCAAGCCGGAAGTCGGGACCCGCGTCCTCGATGTCGGCGAAGAACCGCAGGATGCCATCCGCTCCTTCGTACACGCCCGCGACTGGCGACACTGGCGTTTGCAACTGGATGTCCTCGGTGCAGCAAGCAAGGTAGCCATCGATGTCCCGCTCATTGATTGCCGCAATCGCCCTCTCGACGGTCTCGACGTTTCCCTCCGACATCGCCTACTCCGACAGCCCGGCGGCTTCGAGGGCCTGTTCGAGGGTGTCGTACTGATCAAGCCGGGTGATCAGACTGTCGTGAAGCTCGAAGGAGAGGACGAGTTCCATCTCGACCCGCAGCCCGCTCGCGCTTCCAACGCCCGACGCCTTCATGGGGACCAGGACGCGCTCGCCAGCCTCGACGTAATCGAGCCACTTCATGCGGTATTCGCTGAACGGCTCGAACCATTCCCTGAAGTATCGGATCAGACCGTCCCAGCCCTCGTAAAAGCTGCTTGGACCGGACCCAATACCCGACTCCAGCGTCCTCAGCTCGATGTCGGGCGAGTAGTCCCGCTCCAAGATCTCGCGGATCGCTTCGCCTTCCCAATCGATGCCGGTGATTTCCGCATCATCAAACGGTTCAAGCAGCGCCTTGATCTTCCCGACGTTCTCCTCCGACATCGCCCACGCAGTATCTCTCGGACGGGTGCTGCTTTTCGTCCAAAGCGGCTATTCCGCTTTGCCTGGAAGGGGTATCCGGTTAGGTGCCCCTGTTCGCGGTCGTCAGTCGACCGGGAGTAGACTCGTGGCGGGGAACTGAAGGAACTCAGCAGCGGAGCGGAAAGCGGACTCGCCTGACGCGCCGCGAGGAGGTCCGCAGTGAGAGAGATTGCTGGTGTGTTCCGTCCTTTGAGGGGCGGTCTGGCGGCACCCGCGGTCTTCAACCTCAACGGGCCCGCGCATTACGTCCACTGGCATTTCTTTCAAATGTCGGTGGCGAACGTCGTGGTGATCGTCCTGATGATCGTCGTCTTCATCCTTGCGATCGTAATTCCCTTCCCCAAGCGGGAGATCGAGGAGTGAGCCCCGCTGAGCAGAAGCGCATGTGGACCGAGCGAGTCAGGCAGCGCGCCGTGGGGGCCCTGCCCCCGGAGAAGCTCCTTCCGGACCGCCAGCCCGCATACGTCTCGTCGTG
The DNA here is from genome assembly GCA_963777575.1 of uncultured Solirubrobacterales bacterium. Taxonomy (GTDB): domain Bacteria; phylum Actinomycetota; class Thermoleophilia; order Solirubrobacterales; family 70-9; genus DASUPK01. The sequence goes on from CAVZRH010000012.1 coordinate 111,359, forward strand.
GATCTATGTCTTCGGCGTCGCCACGATCGCTGCGTTGGTCGTCGTCGTACCTCCGGCGTCATCCTCGGGATCAAGGGGCCGGCCTGGTGGCATGAGTCCGGCGTCGGCAAGTTCTTCAACAGCGTCCATCTTTGGACCGTCGAGGTCTTCTTCTTCACCATGGTCGTGCATCTGTGGGGCAAGTTCTTCATGGGTGCGTGGCGCGGCGGTAGGGCCTGGACATGGGTCACCGGCGCGGTCCTCTTCCTGGTCGCGATCGGAACCGCCTTCACCGGGTACCTCTCGCAGCAGAACTTCGACTCGCAGTGGATCGCCAGCGAGGGGAAGGATGGGTTGAACTCAGTCGGGATCGGTGCCTTCTTCAACGTCGCGGACTTCGGCCAGATGTACACCTGGCACGTGATCCTGCTTTCGGTCGCGGTTGTGGCTCTGGTGGTTGGGCACGTCCTGCTGGTTCGCAAGCACGGCGTGGTGCCGCCCTACGCCGCGAAGGCTGCTCGTGCCTCGGCTGCAAGGGCAAAGGAATGAGCGCGGCGAAACCGGCTCCCGAACCTGCGCCACTCGAGTCCTCGGAGTGGACCGGGCCGTACGTCCGGTATGACCTGGTCAAGGAGTTCGTGATCGCGCTGGTTGTCGTCACCGCGCTGGTGGTGCTCCTGGCGATCCTCTTCTCCTCCCCGGATGACCCACCGATCACGATCAAGCAGTGGGCCCGCACCGACCCAGGCGACTTCGTCGCGACCGCGGTGACCGAGCTTGACGGCTCGAGCGAGATAGCAGGCTACGGCCCGCCCTACAACGACACCCCCGACGCGGCACAGACTGTGATCGACTCGATCTCCCTGCAACAGGCGGCTGGCGTCCACCAACGAGTCAACACCGCCCAGGACTTCGTCCTCAACCCGCTTCGCAGCATCCCCGGCGACGCGGCTCTCTCCCAGGCCCTGAAGGCGTATGACGCGGCGGCACCGGCTCAGCAGACGGCCTGGACCGATGCGTACACCCAGGGGCTCGACAAGGCGAAGTTCCCAGGCGGTCTCCCTCAGCTCCCCCCGGGCGACTACGGCCCCGTCGCACCGATGATGAGCTCGCTCGCCGGTCTCGCAGCCAGCGGCGGCGTCGACGGGGCCCTGCTCACCTCTAAGCAGTTCTACCAGACCGATTTCACGAAGCCGCTTCTCTTCCTCGGGGGTGGCTCCTACTTCGAGTCGCGCGCCGAGGACCAGCACCTGCTCGGCGACCAGTGGGGGATGATGAACGAGACCGGCAGCTATCCGGGTCAGGTCTGGCTCTGGCTCTACACCTTCTGGTACCAGATCGCCCCGTTCAACACCTCGGATAACGCTGACGCACAGGTGTGGGCCCTGATGCTGCTCCTGTCCCTGGCCTTCATCTGCATACCCTTCATTCCCGGACTGAGGGGCTTGCCGCGTCACCTCGGAGTCCACCGGCTGATCTGGCGCGACCATTACCGGCGCCTCGAAGAAGAAAACTCTTAGCTCTGGTCGCCTAGGTCCGGCGCCTCCCCGGCGGCGGATCAGCCTAGAGGACCTGGCTGCCCAGACTGCCCCTGAGCCGGGTCGAAACCACCGCTTTCCATGCAAAGCGCTGCTTCTCGTCCACAGCGGTGCTTACGAAGTCACCTTCTAAGCGATACACGGGTTACTGCTAGGTGGAGACGCCCTAGACAGATCCAGTGGTACTAGCCGATGCCTGGAGCCTCGCCCCCCCTAGCGCCGTGCGGTGGTGCCCTTCGCGCGAGTGGTTCTGCCCTTCGCGCGGGTCGTTCTGCCCTTCGGCCGGGTCGTTCTGCCCTTCGCGCTTGCCCCCTTCGCGCGGGAAGTTGTCGACCGACCCTTTCCGCGGGTTGTTGTGACCTTCGCGCGGGTGGGCGTGGGCTGTTCGGTCAGCGCCTTCTGGAGGCTACGCATGTCGGCCGAGAGTGCGCGATTCAGCTTGCCCAGATCCCGGCGTTGATTCTTCAGGAGCTGCTGCACATTGCGGACCATGTTGCTCCGGCCCCGGCCCAGATCCTTCTGCAGCTCGGCCAGCGCCTTCTGGACTTCATCGAGCGATCCGCCCGCACGCTTCAGCGCCGCCTCCGCCCGCTTCTTGGTCGTATCGGCCGACGCACGCACGCGCTCCGGCGTCTTCTTGGTTGCTGGCATGGGCGCTCCTTACCTCGGGAACGACACGAGTCTACGGCCGCCCCGATGACACTGCGTCGGTGGCCCGGCAAGTCAGGCGCAACGCGTCCAGAGCCAGATCCCGCACGCTACGCATGGGGCGGCGGGAGGCACTACGCGCAGAGGGAACTAGCGCCCACCTCGCCAAAAGCAGTGCGACGTCGAAGAGTCGCTTTCCATGCAAAGGGGCTATCGGATCCCCTTACTAATCCACTCTTTGTTCCGACCCTTCGCGTTCGGCCGTCATAGGGCCCGGCGAGGGACTGCTCGGGGCTCCATATATGCAGACCGCCTCCCTACCTAACGGAGGGCGCCGCTTCTCGTCCAA
>CAVZRH010000013.1:0-66783 GCA_963777575.1 uncultured Solirubrobacterales bacterium
CCTTCTTCTGCAGCAGCTTCACGTCGTCGAGCAGCTTGTCGCGGCGACGGGCGCCATTCCCTGGGTGGTGTTGTCCACCCAGAGCGCCTTCTCGATCAGGTGGAAGCCGCCCCACTTCGCCGCGGGGACGTCGCCCGCCCGCGCGTCGATGTCGGGGTCGAGGTTCCCGAAGGACTCGGCCACCGGCTCGACCCGCTCGTAGGGCAGGCGGGCGTCCGGGTAGACGCTCTTCGCGTGCTCGACATTGCCGCTCTTCACGGCCCGGACGAAGGTCTCTGTGTCTTTGACGAGCACCGCGGTCTGGGCTTCGATGTAGCGGCGATAGTCGTCGACCGCTTTGGTCTCGTCAGCGCTCTGGGCCGTCTTGGACGCGCCCGTCACAGTCAGGGTGCCGCGCTCGGCGGAGTCGCCGCCGGGGCAGTAAAGCGTGTAGCGGCCCGCGTCCAGGGTCAGGGTGAAGCTGCCGCTGAGCCCGTCGCTGAGGTTCTCCTTCTCGCCGAGGATGGTGTCGCCGTCGAGCACCTCCAGCTCGGTGACACCAGCCGCGCCGTCGTTGGTAACGTCGAAGGTGACGGGGCCGGCGGGAACGTTCGCCTGGGCGGGGTCGCAACCGGCGTCGGTCAGCTTGAAGGGCAGCTTGGTCGCTCCGGCCGGCGCGTCTTCGGATTCGCCGCAGCCGCCAGCAACGCGGAGCCGATGGCGAGCGAGGCCGCCATGTAGATGGGTCGGGTGGTCATCAAACCTCGGTCTGAGTCGTGGCAGTCACGGGGTGGCGGGCGAACCCGTATCGACCGGCGCCAGCGGTCGGGGCCAGATCACGTACAGGCCCATTGGGATTGCGTAGAGCAGGTAGACGAAGACCTCGATCTCGGTGGGCTCGGGCTGGAGGCCGAGCATCCCGGTGAGCAGCGAGCCGGTCACCGTCCCGGGCTGCACGAGCCAGGTCAGGTCGAGCGCCTGGGACTGCATGCCGTTGATCCAGCCCGCTTCGTGAGCCGTGTGGAAGGAGGTCGTCAGCAGGCCCGCGGCCACCAGCACGAGGACGAATCCGGTGATTCGGAAGAATGGCCGAGGTTGATGCGGACGCCGCCGAAATAGATGGCGCAGCCGAGTCCGATCGCCGCGGCCAGCCCGATCACGGCGCCCGCCCCGGCCGCTGCCGTATCGGTGCTGTCCTGGAAGGCGGCCAAGAGGAAGACAGCGGTCTCGAATCCCTCGCGCAGCACGGCGAGAAACGCCATCGCGACCAGAGCGGTCGCCGAGCCGGCAGCGAGAGCCTCCGCGGCGTGCCCCTCGAGCTGGACCTTGAGGCCGCGGGCGTGCCGCCTCATCCAGATGATCATGTAGGTGATCATTCCGACGGCGATGAACCCGACGATCGACTCGAGCCCCTCCTGCTCCTTCTCGGGGAAGCTCGTCGCCGATCACGCGCAGGGTGATGGCGACGGCGACGCAGATCGCCACCGCTAGCCCGACTCCGAGCCACATGTAGCCGAGCGCGTCACGGCGACCCTGCTTGACGAGGAAGGCGGCGACGATGCCGACGATCAGGGCCGCCTCCACGCCCTCGCGGAGGGTGATGACGAGGGTTGGGATCACTTCGCAGCCCGGTGTGTGTTCGCGAAATCGCTCATTAGGCAGCCCTGAACTTTGGGCAACCTAACAAAAACCGAGCGAGGTCTGGCTTTCCGGTGAGGGATTCTCTGGAGGCTCACCCCCTGGCTGAGGACCTGGGCGTCAAGTCCTGCGGCTGACTAGCCCCAGGGCATCTGCTCGTAGCCGCTGTCGACCGGGACGCCGATCAGCAGCGCGCGGACGTTCGCGTCGGAGTCGTTGCGGATCGTGCGCTTCACCTCGGGCGCGTAGCGGCAGTAGGTGCCCGCCGGCGCCTCGTGCTCCTCGTCGTCGGCGACGATCGTCGCCTGGCCGTCGAGGATGATGAAGACCTCCTCCTGGTTGTCGCCGGTGTGGTCGTGCTCGGGGATCTGGCCGCCCGGCTCGATGTCGACGACGTTGAAGCCGAAGGACTCGGCGCCCAGGGTCTTGCGCGCCAGGCGCCAGGTCGCTCCTCCGCTCCCCTCCATCTCCTCGAACTCGTCGACGTTCTTGATCGTGTAGCCGTCGGCCATCTCTCCTCCTCCTCGCGTTCCCCTTGTCTCGCCGGGTGCCTCGAACATATCCTGTCCACCCGTGGGAGACGACTCGGCGCAGAGTCTCGAAGAGGCGATCGGTCGTTACAACGAGGCGTGGAACGACCACGACCTCGACGCGATCATGTCGATGCACGCGCCCGACATGGTCTTCGAGAACCACACCGCGGGCGAGTCGGCTCAGGGCGAGGAGGTCCGCGAGCACATCGGCGCGATCTTCGAGACCTGGCCCGACATCCACTTCGAGACGCGCCGCCTCTACGTCCGCGACGGCGTCGTCACGCAGGAGTGGACCGCCACGGCCACCCACTCCAACACGATGCGCCGCGGAGATCTCGTCGCCGAGCCGACCGGCAAGACGATCGAGTGGCGCGGGATCGACGTGATCCCCTACGAGGACGGCCAGGTCAAGCGCAAGGACGTCTACTCGGACTCGGTCTCGATCCTGCGCCAGGTCGGTTTGCTCGAATAGGCGCGGTAACCTCACGCGCCCTCGAGCGGGCGCTGTCTGCGGTGGGGAGACCAAAACAGCCACGGAGGTGATCAGTACGTGAAGGTGAGAACGCGCAAGCTGGCGGTGTTCGCGACCTGTCTCGGGATCGCCGGGGCTTTCCCGGTGATGAGCTCCGCCGACAAGGGCGGCGTTCCGCACTCCAGCAAGCCGTGTACGGCAAGAAGGCGAAGAAGCATCCGAAGAAGCACGACGCCGAACGACAAGGGCAAGAAGTGCGGCTTCGATTGACGGGCACGACCGTGACGACCGCACCCGACCGAGCACGCAGACTGAGCCAGCGACGCTCCGCGTCGTGGCGGGGCGGTCCTCGGCACGTACCCCGCTGGAGTTCGCGGGGCCGCGCCGTCCGACTCAGCGCCGGTAGATCGCCCAGCCGGCGATTGCGGCGGCGCAGAGGACGAGGATCCCGGCCGAGAGCAGCCCGGCATCGCCCCGCTCCGGGTCGCCGATGATCGAGTCCCGGGCCTGCGCCGAGAGCACCGAGCCCGCCGAAGCCCAGGACATGACCGAGCCGGCCGAGCGGCCGAGCCGACCGAGAACGCCGAGCCGGCCGAGCCGATCGATCCGATCGAGGCGAACGAGCCGACGGAGCCGATCGAGAGGGCCGAGCCCTTCGAGGCGATCGAGAGGAACGAGTCCTCCGACCAGAGCGAGAGAGCTGGCTGCGGTCCCCGCTCACAGCTCGGGCACGTCCGCGCCGGTCGGCGAGAACGGGACCCGGCGCACCTCCGCCCAGTCCCCCACCCGCTGCGTGAGCTTCTTCATCACGTCGCCGGTGCTCTGCCAGAAGGTCCAGACGAGCACGGACGGGCCGGCGCCGGAGATCGTCGCCCCGATCGCGCCCATCCGCGGCGCCTCCTGGACGATCTCCATCGAGCGCGGATAGAGGTGCGCCCGGTGAGGCTGGTGCAGCCGATCGGCGAGCCCGCGGCCGATCAGGGTGAGGTCCGAGCGCTGGATGCCCAGCACCAGCTCCGAGGCGGCCGAGATGTTGGCGACGGCGTCGGCGAGCGGGACCTGGTCGGGGATCGCCTTGCGCGCCTCCTCGGTGGGCACCTGCTCGTGCGGGATCACCACCACGCCCTCCACCCCCTGCGGCGGGTCGAGCCGCGTCGCCGTCACGCCGTTGCCGTCCTCGGCGCAGACGACGAATCCGCCGTAGAGCGCGGCCGCGACGTTGTCGGGGTGGCCCTCGAGCTCGGCGGCCTTGACCAGGACGTCCTGCGGCTCCTGCGCGAGCTCGTAGAGATGGTCGGCGGCCAGCAGGCCGGCGACGATCGCCGCGGCGCTCGAGCCCAGTCCCGCGGCGAGCGGGATCTCGCTCTTGATCCGGAAGGCGATCCCGTCGGCCGGACGCAGCGTCTCGAAGGCGCGCACGCAGAGGTTCGAGCGATCGAGCGGGCACACCCAGGCCATCCGCCTCGACCGAGAACGACCCGGTCTCCTCCACCTCGAGCTCGAGGTGCATGGCGAGCGCCGCCGCCAGCACGTCGTACCCCGGCCCGAGGTTGGCCGATGAGGCCGGCACCTTGACCAGCCGTCGTCGCGCGGTCACGGGCCGGAGGCTATCCGCGGGGGCGTGGGTCGCCCGCGAGAAGCGCGGAGCGTCCCGATCTCGTGGGAGGGTCTGCGGGACTTCAAGACGGAGCTGCGCGCGCACTCCCGGACTGCTCGCTGTCAGGAGCTATGCGGGACGTTCGGCGCTCCTAGTCGAAGACGGCCTTCTCGACCGCGGCGAGCTCCGCCTTGCAGCCGGTCACGGCGGGCGCCTTGCCGATCGCGGTGTCGGGGTCCTTGAGGCCGTGGCCGGTGAGCACGCAGACGACGCTCTCGGGCTTCTCGATGCCGTCGGCGACCGGCAGGCCGTGGGCGAGCAGGCCGGCGACCGAGGCGGCCGAGGCCGGCTCGCAGAAGACGCCCTCGCTGGACGGCGAGCCAGCGGTAGGCCTCGAGGATCTGCTCGTCGGTGACCGCGGCGACCCGCCCGCGCGAGGCGGTGAAGGCGTTCATCGCCTCCTCCCAGCGCGCCGGGTTGCCGATCCGGATCGCCGAGGCGACGGTCTCGGGGTTCTCGATCGGGTGGCCCTCGACCAGCGGGGCCGCGCCGGCGGCCTGGAAGCCGTAGAGGATCGGCGAGGCCCCGTACTCCTGGAAGCCCGCCCACCAGGAGGTGACGTTGCCGGCGTTGCCGACCGGGATGGCGAGCGCGTCGGGCGCCTCGCCGAGCTCGTCGCAGGTCTCGAAGGCGGCGGTCTTCTGGCCCTCGATCCGGTACGGGTTGACGGAGTTGACGAGCTCGACCGGGTGCTTCTCGGCGATCTCGCGGACGATCTCGAGCGCCTGGTCGAAGTTGCCCTCGAGCGCGATCACCCGCGCGCCGTGCATCAGGGCCTGGGCGAGCTTGCCGATCGCGATCTTGCCCTCCGGGACGATCACGGCGCCGCGCATGCCCGGCCCGCGCCGCGTAGGCGGCGCAGCTCGCGGCGGTGTTGCCGGTCGAGGCGCAGATGATCGCCTCGGCACCGGCGCCCTTGGCCCGCGAGACGGCGACCGTCATGCCCCGGTCCTTGAAGCTGCCGGTCGGGTTCGCGCCCTCGAACTTGAGGTAGACCTCGGCGCCCATCCGCTCCGAGAGCCGCGGCGAGTGGATCAGCGGAGTCGAGCCCTCGTTCAGCGTCACGACCGGATCGCCCTCCTCGAGCGGGAGGCGGTCGCGGTAGCGCTCGATCAGCGGCGTCGGCATCGGCCTCAGCCGAACTCTTCCTCGATCACCCGGATCGAGCGCGGCGGCGAGCGCAGGAAGTCGAGCTTGGCGATCCTCTCCAGGGCGGCGGCGAAGCGCTTCTCGGAGACCGGGTGCATGACCATGATCAGCTGCGCGTCGCCGCCGAGCCCTCGCTGGACGACGCTGCGCACCGAGACCTCGTTGTCGCCGAGGACCTCGGCGATCTGGGCGAGCACGCCGGGGCGGTCGTCGACCTCGAGGTGCAGGTAGAAGGCCATCTCGACGTCCTTGGCGATCGCGAGCTTCGCGTTCTCCTCGAAGAGCGGCGAGCCGCCGGCGATCACGGAGACGACGTCGCCGAGCACCGCCGAGGCGGTCTCGGGTCCGCCGGCGCCCGGCCCCGACATCGTGATCTCGGTGATCGCCGGGGACTCGACCATGACCGCGTTGAACGGGCCCTCGATCGGCGAGAGCGGGTGGCCCGGGATAGAGGAAGCAGGGGAAGACGCGGACGCTGATCTCTCCGTCGCCGATCCGCTCGGCGACGCCGAGCAGCTTCAGCGAGAGGCCGAGCTCCTTCGCGTAGGCGAGGTCGTCGGGCTTGATCCGCTCGATGCCCTCGTAGGGGACGTCCTCGAGCTTCACCGGGGCGCCGAAGGCGAGGCGCGCGAGGATCGCCATCTTGGCCGCGGCGTCGGCGCCGCCGACGTCCTCGGTCGGGTCGGCCTCCGCGTAGCCCAGGTCCTGCGCCTGCTTCAGCGCCTCCTCGTAGGAGAGGCCGCTGCGGGCCATCTCGGTGAGGATGTAGTTGGTCGTGCCGTTGACGATCCCGAACACCTTCTCGATCGGGATCGCGCCGAGGCTCTCCTGGACGACGCGGATCACCGGGATCGCCCCGGCGACCGCCGCCTCGAAGCGCAGCTGGGCGCCGCCCTCGCGCGCCGCCGCGACCAGCTCCTCGCCGTGCTGGGCGATCAGCTGCTTGTTGGCGGTGACCACGTGCTTGCCCTCGCGCAGCGCGCGGGTGACGTAGTCGAGGGCCGGATCGATCCCGCCGATCAGCTCGACGACGATGTCGCTGCGCCGCCAGGATCTCGTCGAAGTCGCCCTCCTTCGAGCTCAGCACCCCGGCCACCTCCGGGCGCCGGCCCGAGACCTCCTCGACCATGTCCGCGCGCTCCTCGAGCAGCTCGCGGAAGGCGCCGCCCACGGTCCCCTTGCCGAGGATCCCGACGTTCACGGTCTCGGCCATCACTCGTCCCTGCTGAGCAGGTCGTCCCAGGTCTCGCGGCGGACGACCACCCTCGCCTCGCCGTCGCGGCAGAAGATCACCGGCGGCCGCGGCACGCCGTTGTAGTTGTTCGCCATCGCGTGGCCGTAGGCGCCGGTCGCCGGAGTGACCAGCACGTCGCCGACGCGAGGGCCGCGAGCTCCGCGTCGCGGACCAGGACGTCGCCGGACTCGCAGTGCATGCCGGCGATCGTCGCCAGCGTGTCGGGCGTCTCGCCGGCGCGGTCCGCGATCACCGCCTCGTAGCGGGCGCCGTAGAGCATCGGGCGCAGGTTGTCCGACATGCCGCCGTCGACGGCGACGTAGGTGCGGACGCCCGGGAATCTCCTTGACGGTCCCGACCCGGTAGGCGGTGATCCCCGCGTTGCCGACCAGCGAGCGGCCCGGCTCGACCAGGATCCGCGGAACCGGGTCGAAGACGTGCTCGCACCCCGCGGACCTTGACGTCGACGTAGTCCTCGATCGAGGGCGGCTCGTCGGCGTCGAGGTAGGCGATGCCGAGGCCGCCGCCGACGTTGAGCAGCTCGCGGCTGGAGGTCCGACGGCGTCGCAGAAGTCGGCGATCACCTCGATCGCCTTGACGTAGGGCTCGAGCTCGAAGATCTGGGAGCCGATGTGCGCGTGCAGCCCGACGAGCTCGAGGTGCTTGGACTCCCGCACTCGCTCGACGGCCCGCTCGGCGAGCCGGTCGGCGAGCCCGAAGCCGAACTTGGAGTCGAGCTGTCCGGTCTGGACGTAGTCGTGGGTGGAGGGCTTGATCCCGGGCGTGACCCGGATCAGCACCCGCTGGGGGCGGTCGAGCAGCCGGTCGGCCAGCTCGATCTCGTCGAAGGAGTCGAGGATCAGATGGCCGACGCCGGCCTCGAACGCGTAGCGGAGCTCGGCCTCGGTCTTGTTGTTGCCGTGGAGGTGGATGCGGGCTGGGTCGAAGCCCGCGGCGCAGCGCCACGTGGAGCTCGCCGCCCGAGGCGACGTCCACCGAGAGGCCCTCCTCGCGCATCACCCGTAGCGCGGCGGTGGCGGGGAACGCCTTGCTCGCGTAGATCACCTCGAACGCGTCGGTGCGCTCGCTCGAAGGCCCGGACGTACTCGCGGGCCCGCCGGCGCATGTCGTCCTCGGCGTAGATGTAGGCCGGCGTGCCGAACTCGCTCGGCGAGCTCGACGACGTCGCAGCCCGCGATCTCGAGGTGGCCGCGCTCGTTGACGCGCGAGCCGGCCGGGTAGACGGGCGAGGCGGCGATCGGGTCGGCGGTGGCCACCGACCCCGGGTTGTCCGCGGGTGAGCTCATGGGAGAGGCAATTCTGACGGGAACGGCCAGAATCCCCGCAATGGAGCGCTCTCATCGCACGGCGCCCCGACCGGGAGGACGTGAACGCCGGGCTCGCCTACGCGCTCTGGCTGCCCCCGCATCACCGGCCGCCGCAAACACCGCGGCCGAATAGACCCTGGCCGGGCGTGGTGATCGTGCACGGCGCCGGCTCGCGCAAGGAGAACCACGCCGACTTCGCGCGACTCGCCACCGCCGGCGGCTGGGCGGCGCTCGCCTTCGACCTGCCGGGACACGGCGACTCCGAGCCGCCGATGTCCGGCGCCGCGGTGGACGACGTGATCGCGATGGCCCGGCTGCTGGCGTCGCAGGATGGCGTCGACGCCGACCGGGTCGCGGTCCGCGGATCGAGCCTCGGCGGCTTCCTCGCGATCCACGCGGCCGCGGCGTCCGCGGAGATCGCCGGTGTGATCGCGATCTGCCCGGCCGGCCAGGACCAGCTCGCCAGCGGGCTGCGCCGCGGCGATCTCGAGATGCGAGTCGGCGACCCGCTCGGCGCTGGAGGCCTGGCTGCTGGCCCAGGACATCGGCGAGGCCGTCGGGCGCATCGCCCCGCGGCCGCTGATCCTGATGCACGCCGAGGGCGACACGCAGATCCCGAGCGATCACTCCGAGGAGCTCTTCGAGCGGGCCGGCGAGCCGCGCAAGCTCGTCATCGTCCCCGGCGGCGCACACCAGACCGTGCAGCACGACGCCGAGCTGCAGGGCGTGGCGCTGCGCTGGCTCGAGCGCGAGCTCGCGGCCGGCGAGTCGCGGCGCTAGCCGGGTCCTAGTTCCGGCCGCGGGAGCCGTGGCCCCGGCCGCGCCCGGACCACTGAGCTCGAACTTCGGCTGGACGAGGAGGATGACGGAAGAGTCGTCGCCGCTAGTTACGCGATCCGTGCGACTGCCCGCCGCCCCGGCAGTTGCCGTGGGCGTCATCGGAGGAGTCCAGTCGTCGAGGTCATCGGACCGATCGCCGGACTACCCGACGGAGGTCGGTGTCGGAGTTGCCGCTCGACTGACCGCGAGTTGCCGTTGCCGTTGCCGTCGCCGTTGCCGTGGTTCCCGTTGCCGTTGCCGTGCCGTTGCCGTTGCCGTCCGGCACGTTCGGCAGGGCGGGCCTTGTGCGGTGCGGTCGTCGTCGCGGCCGCTGGGTGCCTTCGTGTCGTCGCCGGGGATCGGCTCACCGGTCGCCGGGCTGGGGGCCTCCGTCGGACCCGCCGCCGGAGCTCGGAGGGGTTGCCGGCGTGCTGCCCGAGGGGGGCGCGGATCCGCGCGCCGAGACTGGCCGCCGGCGGAACCGCCGGGCTTGCCGCCGCCGCCACCGCCACCGCCATTGCCGCCGTGCCGCCGCCGTTGCCGCCGCCGTCGCCGCCGCCGGCCGACCCGCGCGACGGCGACGGTCGCGGAGGCGAGCTGGCCCGATGCTGCGCTGACCGGCGTGCCGCGCCGACGCCGCCACCGCTGCCAGCCGACCGGAGGCGGCCGCGCCGCTCAGCTCGACGTTGCCGCCGCTGGACGAGATGCCCGCGGCCGAGGGCCAGACGTTGAACGAGACGACCCCGACCAGGGTGACGAAGACGATCGCTGCACCGGCGAGCAGGCCGCCGGAGGCCCCGATGCCGACGATGAAGCTCTCTGATGTCCGGCTCGCCGCGTGAGCCTCCCCTTCTCGCGCGGCGCGCCAATCGCGCGCACTCACAGTGCCTGAATCGTGCCTCATTGGCCGGACTATAAAAACCCCAATAGCGAGGTAAACGACGTGTTCTAAAGCCGCACCTTGCGGCTTACCGACTAACGGGGACCGGGCCTACTGCGCTACAGGTAGCCGAGCGGATCGACGGCCTGCCCGTTCACTCGGACCTCGAAGTGGACGTGTGGCCCGAGGCAGTGGCCGGTGCAGTCCGAGATGCCGATCACCTGGGCCTGCGCCACCTGCTGGCCGACCGAGACGAGGATCCGCTCCTGGTGCGCGTAGCAGGTCGAGAGCCCGCCGCCGTGATCGATGCAGGTGTAGTTCCCGTAGCCGCCGGCCGGACCCGGCGATCGAGACGGATCCCGACGGCGGCGGCGCGGATCGGCGTCCCGGTCGGGACCGCGATGTCGATCCCCTCGTGGAAGCTGCCCCAGCGCGAGGCCGAACCCGGAGACGACCGGGCCGTTCACCGGCCAGATGACAGCCCGCTGCCGCCGGCCTGATCGGCCCGGCCGGAAGGGCGCCGGCTGCTGGCGCGAGCTGCTCGGCGATCTTCTGGGAGATGTCGGAGAGGTCGCCCTCGAGGTCGTCCTGCTGCTTGCGCACCTGCGTCAGCGTCGCGTGCTGCTGGCGCCGCGCCGTGGCGAGCTCCTCGGTCCGCTGGCTTGCAGCTTCAGCCTGGTCGCCTCGAGCTCCTGCTTGCGCGCCGCGATCTGGTCGCGCGCCGCGCGGACCGTGTTGACGGTGACCTGCATCTCGTTGCGCAGCCCGCGCACCCTGGCGACGATGTCGTTGTCCTGGTCCTGCAGCGTCCGCATGTACTCGGTGCGGGCGAGCAGGTCGTCGAAGCCGTGGGACTGGAGCAGGACCGTGATCAGGTCCGGCTCGTTCGACTCGTAGATCGCGACGAGCCGCTGCTCGAGGATCTGGACCGCCTCGCGGAGTCGCTTCTTCAGATGGTCGAGCCGCGCCTGGGCCTGCTCGAGCTCGGCCTGCTTCTGCGCGAGCTGCGGCGGCGACCGCCGCCTCCGGTTCCGGAGGTCGGCGACCTCCGCGGTCAGCCGGTCGAGCTGGGCCGACTCATGGCTGATCCGGGTCGTCAGCACGCCGGCGTGCGCCTTCACGTGCGAGAGCTTGTCCTGGGTGGCGCCGAGCCTCTCCTGGAGGCTCTTGCCCGAGGCGCTGCCCACGGCCATCGCGCAGGCGCAGACGAGCAGCGCGCCGGAGAGCGCCAGCATCAAACGCTTCGATCGAGTCATCTCCGCCTCGGAAGGTTGAACGCCCGCTCAGGGGCGAACTGAAACGGCGGTTGCAGCGTCTACGCCGACGGCGGCACCGGCTTCGCGCCGTCGCCGATCCCGTTCGCGGCCGACCCGTTCATCGCCTGCTTGGCGATCTCGGCCGCTTCCGCGAAGCGCTCCTGGTAGGCGCGCGCCTGCATCCGCGAGATGACCAGTCGCTGCACCTGGGCCGTGCCCTCGAACAGCTGGTAGATCTTCGCGTCGCGGAACCACTTCTCCAGCGGGCAGTCGGTGGTCTGCGCGTACGGGCCGACCAGCTCCATCAGGGTCGTGGTCGCCCACATCGTCACGTCGCCGGCCTTGAGCTTCGACATCGAGCCCTGGCCGCCGGTCATCGGGATGCCGTTGCGGCCCATCCAGGCGGCGCGCTGGACGAGCAGCCGGGACGCGTCGATCTCGGTGGCGACGTCGGCGAGCACCTGCTGGATCCGCTGCTCCTCCAGCGCCGGCTTGCCGCCGTCGACCGTCTGGTCGCCGAGGTACTCGAGCGTCCACTCGTAGGCCGCCTGCGCGATGCCGAGCGCCGAGGCGCCCACGATCGGCCGGGTCATCTCGAAGGTCGCGAGCGCGTTCGACGAGCCGGCCTTCTGGCCCGAGCGGGCCCGCTCGAGCTTGCGGTTCAGCTTGTCCATCCCGCCGAGCAGGTTCTCGACCGGGATCCGGCAGTCCTCGAGGATCACCTCGGCGGTGTGCGAGGCCCGGATGCCGATCTTCGACTCCTTCTTGCCCTGGCGCAGTCCCGGCGTGCCCGGCCCGATCACGAACGATGCCTGCCCGCGGTGCCCGAGCTCCGGGTCGACCGTCGCGACGACGACGTGGACGTCGGCGATCCCGCCGTTGGTGATGAAGACCTTGGTGCCGTTCAGGACCCACTCGTCGCCGTCGAGCTTCGCGGTGGTGCGCAGGCTCTTCACGTCGGAGCCGGCCTGCGGCTCGGTGACCGCGTAGGCGCCGAGCTGCGATCTCCTCGTCGGTCCCGAAGCACTGCGGGACCCACTCGGCGATCTGCTCGGGCGTCCCCGACGCGGCGATGCCCGCCGCGGCCAGGCCGGAGCCCTGGATCGCGAGGGCGATCCCGGCGCAGCCCCAGTGCAGCTCCTCGGCGGTGATCACGCCGAACTGACCCGTCGGGGTCGGCGCCCATCCGCTGCATGTGCTCGAGCCCCTGCAGGCCCCACTTGCGCGCCTCCTTGATCACCTCCCAGGGAGTGCTCTCCTCGTCGTCGTGCTTGCGCGCGACGGGGCGGATGACCTCGCGGGCGAACCTGCGGACGTGGTCCCGGTGCTCGCGCTGCTCCTCGGAGACGGCGAAGTCCATTTCGTCGGCCTGCCTTTCGCGATGCGAGGGTGCTCCGAGCGCAGCGAGGAGCAACCCGTTTGACTGACTGGTCAGTCAGCCAGTCTACCGGAGGTGGGACCTGCCACTTACCACATGCGGGCGGGTAGCTTTCGCCGCCCGTGCGATCGCCACGCCCGATTCAGCGAGCCGCCGACCGGCTGCGCGTCGACCTTCCCCGCCGGCTCGGCGCGAGGGGGCTGATCGCCGCCGGGCGTCGGCGCTGATCGTCGCGCTCGTGGTGCTGCTGGCGCTCACCAACCCGTTCGGCGGCGGCGGCGACGACCGAGACGCGCGTGGTGACGATCGCGGTGGCGACCGACAACGCCCAGCAGGCCCCGGTCGGGACTCTCGGCTTCCCGCTGGTCGCGACCCGGAACACCACCAGGATCAGCGGGCCCGACCCGACGGCCGACGCCGCCGCGGCCGCGCTCGCGACCCATCCGCCGGCGCCCGGGCGCCAAGCCGCTCGCAGGCCGCGATCCTCGTTCCCGACGACGACTGGCAGGCCGGCATCGCGGCCTCGGTGCTGCCGGGTCCGCCGACGCGGATGCCCGTGCTGATCAGCGGCACGGGCTCGGTTCCCGGATGCCGACCGCCCAGGCGCTGACGCAGCTCAATCCGCGGGGCGGCGGACGCATCCGGAGACGTCGCCGTCTACTCGGCCGGGGGCGCGGCCGTGCCCTCCGGCTTTCACGGCGGCGAGCTGCACGGGAGCTCGCCGGCCGAGATCGCCGACTCAGTTCGACCAGCTTCGCCAGCGGCTGATGAAGCGGCGAGCCCGAGCACATCGTGGTGGTGAGCTCCGACGAGCCCGGCTACGCGATGCCCGCCGCGGCCTGGGCGGCGCGCTCGGGCGACCCGGTCCTCTTCACCGGCCGCAACCAGGTGCCCGCGGCCGACGCTGGCCGCGCTGCGCCGTCACGCCGCCGCGGCGGTCTACGTGCTCGGACCGGAGTCGGTGATCTCCAAGGCGGTCGTCTCGCAGATCGGCCGGGTCTCCGCGAGCGTGCAGCGGGTCGGCGCCACGGGCGTCGGTGCAGAACGCGCTCTTCTTCGCGCGGTACACGGACGGGATCGTTCGGCTGGAACCTCAACGATCCCGGCCACGGGATGGAGCTCGCCAACTCCGACCGGCCGCTCGATGCGGCGCGCGGCGGCCTCGCTGGCGTCGAGCGGCAAGTGGGGGCCGCTGCTGATCACCGACAGCGCGGACGCGCTGCCGCCCGAGCTGCGGAGCTTCCTGCTCGACATCAAGCCGGGCTACGCGACGGATCCGACCCGCGCCGTGTACAACCACGTCTGGCTGATGGGTGACGCGACCGCGATCGGCGGAGAGGTGCAGGCGGAGATCGACGAGCTGGCGGAGCTCGCGCCGATCGCCAAGCGCCGGCCAGGGCACGGCCGCCGCCGGTGGCATCGGCCAGCCCGGCGGAGTCGAGAGCGAGCCGAACCCGACTCCCCAGAAGGGGAAGAAGTGAGCGAGGCCGAGCGACCCGACCGGCTGACCAGGCCGGTGACCGTCGAGGACATCCGGGCGCTCGCCGGACCGTCCACCCCGCACTTCGCGCTCCAGGTCCGCAACCGGATCAGGCGGCTGATCGAGGGGCTGCCGGACGACGATCCGGTGCGTCGGGAGGGCGAGATCCAGATCGCCCGCCTCGAGGAGCTCGCCGAGCACAGCGGCGATCCGCGCGGCGGCACCGGCGTGGCGCACTGATGAAGGAGCTCGCCGACGGCGTCTGGCACATCAAGTGCCTGCCGGGCCTGCCCTGGGCGGTCAACGCCTACCTGGCGGGCGACGTCCTGATCGACGCGGGCTGCCGCCAGTCGACCGGGAGGATCCTGAAGCAGCTCGACGGGCACGAGGTCACGGCCCACGCCCTGACGCACGCCCACCCCGACCACCAGGGGGCGAGCCGCGACGTCTGCGAGCAGCTCGGCATCCCGTTCCTGGTGCCCGGAGCTCGACGTGCCCGCGGCCGAGGACCCCAAGCTGATCGACGAGCGCCAGCCCGACATGTTCATGGCCCACTTCTTCTGGCGGATCTTCCACGGCCCGGGCCACAAGGTCGACAGGGCGATCGGGGAGGGCGATGAGGTCGCCGGCTTCGAGGTGATCGACGCGCCGGGGCACTCGCGCCGGTCACGTCGTCTTCTGGCGCGAGTCCGGACCGGGTCCTGATCATCGGCGACGTGCTGGCCAACATGGACCAGTACACGGGCATCCCCGGGTCTGCACGAGCCCAAGCCCGACCCTGACGCCGGACCCGGAGCGAAACCGCGAGTCGGCGCGGAAGCTCGCGGCCCTCGAGCCGGAGCTCGTCTGCTTCGGCCACGGCGCCCCGCTGCGCGACCCGCGCAAGCTGAAGGAGTTCGTGGACGGGCTTTGAGGCGAGGGCGCGCGCCAGCGCGACCCGATTCAGGCCGGACCGAACGCCTCGATCAGCTTCGCCTGGTACTCGTCGATCTGCTCCGGCGGGATGAAGTAGGTCGGCGGGCGTGAGCCAGACGCCATCGCCGCGCTCCGCCGCCTCCTCGACGCGGGCGCGGACCTTGTCGAGCGGTCCGGCCGCGGTGTAGGCGTCGACCATCTCGTCGGGGATCGCCTCCGGAACGGCGGCCAGATCGCCCCTGCGGAAGGCGTCCCCCGCCGCCGCGGCGGCGTCGGCGAAGCCGTGCATCTCCCAGAGGGGCCGGTAGGTGCGGACGGTCGAGTAGAAGGCGATCGTCCGCCGGGCGGCGTCGAGCGCGCGGGCCTCGTCGTCGTCGATCGCGCAGCAGACGGTGGGGATGAAGTCGATCTCGGAGCGCTCTCGCCCGGATCGCTGCAGGCCGGTCTCCATATTGGGAAGCATCACCTCGTCGACCCAGCGCGGCGGGCACATCGGGTGGCCGATCAGACCGTCGGCGACGTCACCCGCCATCCGGCACATGCCCTCCTGCATCGCGGCGGTGTAGATCGGGACCCGCTCGCGAACGGGCTTGTGGGGCCGGACCCAGCCCTTGATGTCGATGTCCTGGTATTCGCCCTCGTAGCGGATCGGCTCGCCGGTCGTGGCCTTCTCCATGATCAGCCGGGTCGCCTCGATGGTCTCGCGCAGGTGCGGCGCCGGCTTGCCGTAGTCGACCGAGTGCCAGGTCTCGTTCAGCCGCTTCACCCCGGCGCCGAGCCCGAGCCGGAAGCGGCCGCCCGACATCTCGTCGATGTCGAGGGCGGTGACCGCCAGGATGAAGGCGCTCCGCGTGAAGGCCCAGGCGATCCCGGTCCCGATCCCGATCTTCTCGGTCTTGGCCGCGAGCCAGGTCGCCTGGGTCACGGAGCTGCGGAAGAGCTCCGGCGTCCAGACGCAGTCGATGCCGGCCGCCTCGGCGACGCTCGCCTGCTCGACGAGGTCCGCGGCCGTGTCACCGATCGCGGCGATCGAGATGCGGTCGAGGGCGGCCACGGCGTGACGGACCCTACTTCGAGGTGTCCTGCACGGGCGTGTTCGCGAGCGAACGCCAGAGATAGAGGCCGGCGAGCGTGCGGTGGGGTCGCCAGGGCTCGGCGATCCGGTCGATGTCCTCGGGGCCCGGCAGGTCGTCCATCCCGTAGGCGATCTGGATCGCCCGCCTGATACCGAGGTCACCCGCCGAGATCACGTCGTGACGTCCGAGATGGAAGATCAGGAACATCTCGGCGCTCCACCGGCCGATCCCCTTGACCTCGACGAGCTCGGCGCAGACGTCCTCGTCGGAGAGGTCCTTGAGGCGAGCCAAATCCAGGCGGCCATCCTTGATCCGGAGGGCGAGGTCGCGCAGGTACTCGACCTTGGCGTTGGAGAGCCCGGCCTTGAGCAGGGTCGTGCGCCTCCGTCGCAGGAGCTCCTCCGGGGTGGGCATGCTGCCGCCGAAGATCGCGAGCAGCTTGTTCCAGATCGAGGCGGCCGCACGGGTCGAGAGCTGCTGGCCGACGATCGCCCGCGCCAGGGCCTCCCAGGGGTCGGGCCGGCTGCCGCGCCGGTCGATCTCGGGATGAATCGGTCCCTGCTCCTCCATCACCCGGCGCAGCACCTTGTCCGCGCGCATCAGCTTGCGGTCGTCGGCGCTCCAGGCAGTGGTTGACGGCTTCGCCATCAGATCGCGGCGGCAAGCGCCCGCTTACATAACGCTCCGGGCTTCGCCCGTCGCTCAAAGGCGTGCGGGCTGGCCGCCGCTAGACCCTCTGAATCAGCGTGCCGGTGCCGAGACCGCCGCCGCAGCACATCGTCACCAGGCCGGTCTCCTTGTCGGAGCGCTCCAGCTCGTGGAGCAGCGTGGTGATCAGGCGCGCGCCGGTCGAGCCGAGCGGGTGACCGATCGCGATCGCGCCGCCGTTGACGTTGACGCGATCCATGTCGGGCTCGAGCTCGCGACGCCAGGCCGCGACCACGGAGGCGAAGGCCTCGTTGATCTCGACCAGGTCGATGTCGTCCATCTTCATCCCGTTGCGCTTCAGGATCAGCTGCGTCGCCGGGATCGGGCCCGGTGAGCATCATCACCGGGTCGACGCCGACGGTCGTCTGGTCGACGATCCTGGCGCGCGGGGTGAGCGCCGAGCTCCTTGGCCTTGTCCGCCGTCATCAGCAGGACCGCGGCGGCGCCGTCGGAGACCTGCGAGGAGTTGCCGGCGGTGATCTTGCCGTCCTCCTTGAAGGCCGGCTTCAGCGACGCCAGCTTCTCGAGCGCAGTCCTCGGCCGGCGGGCGGATGCCCTGGTCGGTGACGTAGGTGTCGCCGTTGTTCTGCCAGGGGATCATCTCGCGCTCGAAGCGGCCCTCCTCGGTCGCCTGGTGGGCGAGCTGGTGGGAGCGGAGGCCGATCTCGTCGAGCTCCGAGCGGGGGATCTCCCACTTGTCGGCGATCATCTCGGCGGAGATTCCCTGCGGAACGAGGTTGTAGCGCTCCAGCAGCTCGGGCGAGAAGGCGAAGCCGTGCTCCTTCATCACCTCGGCGGAGTCGGCGAAGGAGATGTGGCCCATGTGCTCGACGCCGCCGCCGATGGCGACGTCGTGGACGCCGGAGGCGACCAGCGCCGCGGCGAAGTTGACGGCCTGCTGCGCCGAGCCGCACTGGCGGTCGACGGTGGTGGCCGGAGTCTCGATCGGCAGCCCGGCCTCGAGCCAGGCGTTGCGGGCGATGTTGATGCCCTGCTCGCCGAACTGCTGCACACAGCCGGCGACGACGTCCTCGACCTCGGAGGGGTCGATGCCGGCGCGCTCGATCACGGCGTCGTAGGTCTTGGCCAGCAGATTCGAGGCGTGGACGTCCTTGTAGTAGCCCTTCTCCTCGTGTCCGCGGCCAACCGGAAGGCGGGCGGCCTCCACGATCACGACCTCGCGTCCACCGAACTTTCCGTTCTCAGCCACCTCTTGCCTCCTCAGTCGGTTTCTTCAAGCAACCAAGTCTCGTAGTCATGAGCATACACCTCTTGACTGGCGAGTCAGCCAGTGCCGGTCGCGGCCGCTTCGTCGGCGCGCTCGGGATCGAAGAAGGCGGCCATCCGGTGCGGTTTGAGGGCCTCGGGTCCCTCCCACCAGACCACCATGCGCTCGGCCCATTCGATGCGCGGAGCCGCCACGGGCCGACTGTACGCCGCGTGGGCACTCTGCGCCCACCGTTCGCGCCCGTGATAGACACCCGCGCGTGGCGGGCGCCCCTACATATGAGCGGCCGGCGATCGCTGGCAGCGGCACGATCGCCACCGGTCTCGCAGCCTGCGCGAGCGTCGCCTCGAAGGTCGTTCTGCTCGCGCGCTCCGACGCCTCGGCCTGGCAGGCGGAGGAGCAGGCGCAGAAGCTCGCTGCGAAGGTGGAGGGCGCCGACGCCAGAGCGGATCAAGGTGACGACCGATCCCACGCGACCTCGCGGACTGCGACCTGATCGTCGAGGCGGTCGTCGAGGAGCTCGGGCCGAAGGTCGACCTGCTGAGCAGCGGCGGGCGACGCCGCCCGCGACGCGGACCTGGCGACCACCACCTCCTCCCTCTCCCTGGACGAGATCGGGTCGGAGAGCGGCCACGCCGAGCGGGTCTTCGGCCTTCATCCCTTCAACCCGGTGGTGAAGATGGACCTGGTCGAGCTCTGCCTGCCCGACGCGGCCCGCGAGGAGATCCGGCCCGCGGGCGCGGGCGTGGTGCGAGGCGATCGGCAAGACGGTCGTCGAGGTGCCGAACGAGCCCGGGCTTCGTCGTCAACCGGCTGCTCTTCCCCTACCTCTTCGACGCCGTGCGCCTGATGGAGCAGACCGGGATGGAGGCCGAGGACGTCGATCGCTGCATGACGCTCGGCGCCAACTACCCGATGGGTCCGCTGGCGCTGCTCGATCTGATCGGGGTCGACGTCGCCGTCGCGATCGGCGAGGCGCTGTACGCCGACAGCGGCGAGGAGCACCACCGCCCGCCGGGTCGGCTGATCGCGCTGGTGGACGAGGGCAAGCTGGGCCGCAAGTCCGGCGCGGGCTTCTACGACTACGACTAGCGCCGTTCAGGTCGATGACGAGCTGGGCGACCGTCTCGCCCACCTTGTCGAGCACCGCCGGATCGAGCTTGTCGACGGTGTCCTCGACGGTGTCGGCGTAGGGATAGCTGAAGTCGATCAGGTCGATCGAGGGAATCCCCTGCTCGAGGAACGGGATGTGGTCGTCGATCACGCCGCCCTGGACGCCCGGCGGGAAGACGTCAGCCGCGCCGACCTCCGCCGCCGCCTGGCGCAGCTGATCCCAGAGCGCCTGACGTTCGAGTTCGCCTCGCGGCGGATCTGCGCTCCCCGGTTGGCGATGTAGTCGAGCAGGATCATGTCCCCGATCTGCCCCGGGTGGGCGGTCGCGTAGGCCCTCGATCCGCGGAGGGCGCAGAACTGGAAGTCCTTGTCGGTGCAGCCCGGCGGGTCCTCCTCGCCGTCGAAGAGGACGAAGCGGATCTCGCGGTGGCTCTCGGGCAGCTCAGCCGGAAGCGAACGGGCGAGCTCGATCACCGCCGCCGTCCCGGCGGCGCTGTCGTTGGCGCCGACGAATCCCTTCGGGTGCCACTCGGTGTCGTAGTGGGCGCCGATCAGGATCGCCGGGCGCCCGGCCCGGGCAGGACGCCGACGATGTTCCGGAGGCCCTGCTGCGGCCCAGTGCTCGGGAACGGCTCGAAGTGCACGTCCTTGATCGGCGACCCGGGCTCCGAGGCCATCGTGTCCCGAAGCGGTCACGGCGAGGTGGCGAAGCTGCGGCGAACCCGGCCGGCCGCTGACCCGACGGCGACCTGCGCGCCGGACGAGCGACATCGCCGCTGCGCCGTCGAACCGGTTCGCCGACGAGGAGGAGTCGCCGCCGCCGCATCCGGCGACGGCCAGACACTGCCGAGCGATGACGAAGCCCCGCGGCGAGCAGGCGGGCCGGCGCTAGCGCCGCCTGCTTGCCCTTGCGCTTGACGCGCGACTTCGGTCGCGATCGGCGGCACGGCGGGCTCGTCATGGCGACCGGAACGATCCCAGATCACATCCGCCTCGGAGACACCCTGCTTCGTGGCCTCGGCCTCGATCTCCGACCAGGGAAGCTGCGCCTCGGGGAGGTCATCCCATCGAGCGAGGTCGAGTGCCTCGAGCGCGCCCTCCAGAGCCGGCCCCCGGTGCTCCTCCGAGCGGAGCACCGCCCTGACTACCTCGAGCTGCTTATCGCTGAATCGGACGACCCACATGTGGCCTCCTCAGGACCCCAACTTGGACGGGTTGCACCTCGGCTCTCGCCTGGCGCACCCTTGAACCACCGGCAACGTAGAGCCCTAAACGGACGGAAGGACCGCAAGGACAGGGTCCCTGCAGGCGAAGCCGAGGGGCGGCCGCTCGTAGCGCGATCGATCGAGCCGTCGCTGGGGTGGATCCGAACCGCCTCGATCCGGTTCTCGCGCACGGACTCGACCCGGATCTCGTAGCCGTCCGCAGTGATCAGATCGCCGCGCTTCGGCAGCCGGCCGAGCTCCCCGAAGACGTAGCCGCCGACCGAGTTGTAGGCGTCGGTGTCGACCGGCAGCTCGATGCCGCGGTCGGCGAGATCGCCGAGGGAGACGTGGCCGCGGACGTACCAGTCGCCGTTCGAGAGCTGCCGCAGCGAGCCGGCGAGCGGATCGGTCTCGTCCTCGATCTCCCCCACCACCTCCTCGAGGATGTCCTCGACGGTGACGATGCCGACGGTCCGGCCGTACTCGTCCACGACGACGCCCATCGAGGAGCGCTGGCGCTGGAGCTCGGTGAGCAGGTCGTCGAGCGGCTTCGTCTCGGGGACGATCAGGGCGTCGCGGATCGCCGGCTCGATCTTCGCCTCGGGACCCTCGGCCATCATCAGGCGGACGAGCCTGAGAGCGTGGACGATGCCCTCGAACGCGGTCGGCGTTCCCGTCCTCGACGACGACCAGCCGGTTGTGCCCGGAGGAGATGCAGAGGTTGAGCGCCTCCGAGACGGTCGCCGACGCATCGACCGTGACGACCGCCGGGATCGGCGTCATCACCTCGCGCGCCTCCTGCTCGTGCAGGTGGAAGACGCCGCCGAGCATCCCGGCCTCGCCCGGGTCGAGTTTGCCTCGCACCGCCGATTGGGAGATCAGCATCTGGAGGTCCTCGGGGGTCGGCTGCTCCTCGTCGAGCTCTTCCGGCCGGATACCGAAGAGGCGGACCACGCCGTTGGCCAACCAGGTCAGCGCGACGGTGAACGGAGCCGTGAGCCGGCGGAACCAGTTCAGGGGGGCTGCGAGACGACGGGCACTGTCCTCGGGCCGCGCGATCGCGAACAGCTTCGGCGCCTGCTCGCCGACCACGACGTGCAGTGCGGTGACCAGGGCGTAGGCGATCGCGACGGAGATCGCGACGGCGACCCCGTGGGAGAGCCCGCCGAAGATCGGCTCGATCAGCTTGGCGACGGCCGGTTCCCCGAGGAAGCCGATCCCGATCGAGGCCATCGTGATTCCGAGCTGGCAGGCGGAGAGGTACTCGTCGATGTCGTCGAGCTGCCGGAGGACCGCCGCGGAACCTCGGGAGCCTTCCGAGGCGAGCTGCTCGAGCTTGGACCGGCGCGAGCGGACCAGCGCGAACTCGGCGGCGACGAAGATGCCGTTGATCGCGATCAGGACGAACAGCAGGACGAGAAGGACGGCGCTCATCTCGTCCTCCCGTCAGGCAGCGGGTCGTCGGCTGGATCGCTCACGCCCGATCGGGCGCGCGTACTTCGAGGGAGGTCGTCGTCGGTCACTGGCGACGAGCCAAGGCTACCGAACGACCTGACGGTGTTTGTGCCGCGGCCTGCGTCGCCGCTTTCGTCGCCGCGAAGCGCCGCCGCTGATCAGGCGACGATCCTCGACCTTCTTGGCCAGCTCGAAGTCGTTCTCGGTGAGGCCGCCCTCGGCGTGGGTCGAGATCGCGACCTCGACCTGGCTCCAGGAGATCGCGATGTCCGGATGGTGGTTCATCTCCTCGGCGGGCGCCGACCAGCGAGTCGACGAACTTGACCGAGCCGACGAAGTCACCGCGGTCGAAGCTCTTGACGATGTACTCGCCCCGCTGGCGCCAGCCGTCGAGCCCCTTGAGCCGCTCCTTGATCTCCTCGTCGCTCAGAAGTGCCATATTCGTCGGGTGCGAATCGCCAGCCTGGTTCCGTCCGCGACCGAGATGCTATTCGCCCTCGGTCTGGGCGATCAAGTCGTCGCCGTCACCCACGAGTGCGACTACCCGCCGGAGGCGGCCGGCAAGCCGCCATCTGACCCGGAGCCTCGTCGCTAGGCGGCCACGGGACGCGTCTCGGCGGGCGAGATCGACGCCGAGGTGCGACGCCTGACCGGCGAGGGGCGCCACCTCTACGAGCTCGACGAGCCCGCCCTGCGGCGAGCTCGACGTGGACCTGATCGTCACCCAGGCGGTCTGCGAGGTCTGCGCGGTCTCCTACGACGACGTCGTGGCGGTGGCCGCCCGCCTCCCACCAGGCCCCGCAGGTGATCTCGCTCGATCCCTCGAACCTCGCCGAGGTGCTCGCCGACGTCCCGCGGCTCGGCGAGGCGGCCGGGGTCGCCGAGCCGGGCCATCGCCCTGCGTGACGATCTCGAGCGGCGGCTCGAGCGGTGTCCGTGCCGCCGTCGAGGGCGCCTCCCGCCCCCGGGTGCTCGCCCTCGAGTGGCTCGACCCGCCCTTCATCGGCGGTCACTGGGTGCCCGAGATGATCGAGATCGCCGGAGGCGAGGACGTGCTCGGCGTCGCCGGAGCGAAATCGCGCACCGCGGAGTGGGATGAGCTCGCCGCCTCGCTCCCGACGTGATCGTGGCGATGCCGTGCGGCTGGGACGCACGCAAGGGCGCGCGCCGAGGTCGAGAGCCGCGCGGCGGAGGTTGCGGCGATCGGCGCGGAGCGGATCTGGGCGGTGGATGCCGCGGCCTCGTTCTCGCGCCCCGGGCCGCGCCTGGTCGAGGGCACCGAGCTGCTCGCCCACCTGCTTCACCCGGATAGGGTTGACGCCCCCGCAGGGGTGGCCTTCGAGCCGGTGCCCCTCGACGCGCCGGCGGGGCGCTCCTAGCGGAGAGGAGAGAGATGGGCCTCAACTGGGCCGAGCACACCGTCGAGATCGAAGCGCCGATCCAGACCTGCTTCGACGCGATCACCGACTACGAGACGTTCCCGTCCTGGCAGAGCGCGGTGGTCGACACCGAGGTGCTCGACTGGGATGAGCAGGGGCGCGGCAAGCGGGTCCGCCTCGTTCGTCGACGCGAAGGTCCGCAAGGTCGACTACACGCTCGACTACCGCTATGACGAGCCGGACCGGATCGAGTGGGACTTCGTGGAGGGCAACGGCATCAACGACGCCGACGGCCACTACCTCTTCGAGGATCTCGGCGGCGACCGGACGCGGGCGACCTACAAGCTTCGGCCTCGAGGTCGGCATCCCGCTGCCCGGCCCGGTCGCGCGGCGCGCACACCGCTCGACCCTGAAGGCGTCGGTCGAGGACCTGAAGCGCGAGGCCGAGCGGCGGGCGGCCTCGGCCACCCAGGCGCACCAGGACGATCCGTCGAGCCAGCGCGAGAGGCAGTTCGCCGAGCAGGTCGGGATCAAGGGGCCCGAGCGCCGCTCGGCTCCTTCGCCCGCACCCGAACAGTCGGACGACTGGGGCTCGGACGGATCGCACTCGGTCGCCGAGCTGCCGGGCCTGCTGGTCGGCGAGGCCGCTTCGATCGGCCGCCGCGTCGCCGCGGCGGGCCGCACGGCCCGGACGTCGGAGCGGCGCGGCCAGCGCCGTCGGCGTGCGCGGCGCGGTCGGCGGGCGCGAGGTCGCCGGCGCCGTCCGGAGCCGGGCCGGCCGCCTCCTGGGGCGCGGGCGGACCGACCACTACCCGCGCTGAGGCCGCCCCGCCCGATCCGCAATCATCACGGCGTGGACGAGGTCAGCTTCGAGCTCGCGCCCGCCGGCGAGGACTTCCCCGACGATCTGAGGCAGATCAAGATCGAGGTGAACGGCGTCGAGCTGCCGGAGCTCGTCCGCGAGGCCGAGCTGCCCTCCGCCCGATCGGACGACGAGGAGGACATGGCCGGGAACTACATCGGGCTGGTCGCCGGCTACATGCGGATCGATCTCGCCGGCCAGTTCCTCGGCGGACAGGGGACGCCGATGTTCGACGGCTCCGACGAGAAGACGGCGCTGCTCGGCTGCGGATGCGGCGAGGTCGGCTGCTCACCGCTGATGGCCCGGGTCACGGTCACCGACGAGACCGTCATCTGGGAGGAGTTCGAGCAGCCCACCCGGCCCGACTGGGACTACGAGGGCTTCGGCCCGTTCACGTTCGACCGCGCCCAGTACGAGCAGGCGCTGATGGCGATCGACGACTAGCCGGCTACGGCTAAGGCGCCGGCGAAGGTCGCCGCGATCATCACGACGATGCCGACCAGCTCGAGGCCGAAGCCCGCGCGGCCGCTCATCCGACGCTCGACGAGCAGGACCAGCGCCGGCCGCCACGGCCCCGCCGATCAGGCCGCCGATGTGCCCGCCCACCGAGATCCCGGAGATCGAGAAGGTGAGCACCAGGTTGAGCACGATGAAGAGGCCGAACTGGGAGGCGATCTGCTCGACGCCCGCGGCCCCGCGCGATCACGACGACCGCGGCCATCAGCCCGAAGATCGCTCCGGAGGCGCCGACGGTGAGCGAGTTGGGATCGACGATCAGCGCCCCGAGCGAGCCGGCGATCAGCGAGACGAAGTAGATGCCGAGGAAGCGCGGGGTGCCGATTCCCGGCTCGAGGATGCTGCCCGCCACGTAGAGGACGTACATGTTGAGGAGCAGGTGGAGGAACCCGGCGTGCAGGAAGCCGCCGGTGATCACCCGCCACCAGTCGCCGTTGGCGACGTCGGGCCCGCGCAGCCCGAAGTCGTGGATCACGGTGCCACCGCCGCTGAGCGAACCGGACCCCCCGCCCGCGAGCTCGATGATGAAGACGATCACGTTGATCGCGATCAGCGCGATCGTGGCGGGCATCTTCCCGCGGTGGGGCTGAAGGCGCCGGCGCCGGCCCTCACCTTCGTCGTCTGCGCGGGCGCACTCGGGGCAGCGCATCCCGACGGAGGTCGACGTCATGCAGTCAGGGCAGATCGGCCGACCGCAGTTCGAGCAGGAGACGCCGGTCTCCCGATTCGGGTGCCGGTAACAGGTCTGCCGCTGCTCGGTGCTGGCCTCCATACGTGCGAGCGGCCAGTCGTAGACGGAGCGGCCCACACGGGCCCTCGCTCGCCTACTGGACGGTCGCGCTGAGCAGGATCGGCGGTGTCGGAGCGCGTCTCGGCCGGGGTGCGGCTCGCGGGTGACCATCACCTTCGTCCCTGCGGTGAGGTGACCGTCGACGGCCGTCATCGCCCTGCCGCTCGGGTCGGGAATGAAGTTGGAGGAGGGCCGCACGCTCTGGCCCTTGGCGACCCACACCTGGTAGACCTGCCGCCCCTTCAGCGGGCCCAGGCCATGCAGGTCGAGCATCGAGGAGTGTCTCGCCGACCGCGAGGGTCCCGCCGATTCCCTGCTGCGCCACGACCGGCACGGTGCGTCTCCTCCGGACCACCTGCATCCGTTGTTGCCGGCGATCAGGTAGCCGCCGATCGCGGCGATCACGATGGCCAGCCCGACGGCGATGGCCGGGCCGCGCGAACAGGCCGCGCCAGCCACGGCGACGGTGGCGCCGCGGCGCGTCGTCTCAC
Organism: uncultured Solirubrobacterales bacterium; assembly: GCA_963777575.1. Taxonomy (GTDB): domain Bacteria; phylum Actinomycetota; class Thermoleophilia; order Solirubrobacterales; family 70-9; genus DASUPK01. The sequence continues at coordinate 25,542 of CAVZRH010000013.1, forward strand.
GCTCGGCGCGCGGAGCGCGGCGACGTCGGCGCGCACCTCGGCGAGCACCCGCTCGCGCAGCTCGGGCGGCGGCTCGAGCTGCTCGACGGACTCGCCGAGGACGAGCCACCGCCGGCACCAGGGCCTCGAGCTCCCGCGTGCAGCGGGCGCAGCTCGGCGTGTGGGCCTCGATCTCCCGCTCCTCGCCGGGCTCGAGCGCGTCGAGCGCGAAGGCGACGAGATCGTCCCTATCGGGATGCTCGCCGTTCACCAGCCCTCCGCCAGGGTCGCTCTGATCTTGTCCATCCCGAGGCGCATCCGCCCCTTGATCGTTCCGAGGGGCTCATTGAGCATCTCCGCGATCTCGGAGTGGCTGAAGCCGCCGAAGTAGGCGAGCTGCGATCACCCGGGACTGGTCCTCGGGCAGCTCCTGGATCGCGCCACGGACCTCCTGCGCCGTCTCCCTGCGCACGGCCTCGGTGTCGGTGAGCTCCTCCGCCGCATGCCGCTCCAGGATCTCGTCGCCACCTGCGGCGAGCTTCGGCGAGCGGCCGGACTCCTTGCGCAGCAGGTCGATCGCCCGGTTGCGGACGATGCCGAGCGTCCAGGCCCGCACGCTGCCGCGGGCGCGGTCGTAGCGGGCGCCGCTGCGCCAGATCGAGAGCAGCGCCTCCTGGGTGACGTCCTCGGCCGCGGTGCGGCTGCCGACGATCCGGTAGGCGAGCGAATAGGCCGCCCCGGCGTGGCGGTCGTAGAAGACCTCGAACGCGAGCGGGTCCTCGCGCGCGACCAGGGGCATCAGGTCCTCGTCGGCGAGGCGCTGGAGCTCCGCCCGGGTCACCGCGACCACCGCGGGTGATCTACTTGACTGCCTCCCACGCATGTGGCTACGAGCAGCACGTCAATTCGGATCATGCAGCGCAAGGAGGAGCGCATGGAGGAAGCAAGCCCCGCAAGGCTCTACTGCCTGCTGGTGGGCGCGGTGCTCGTGATAGCCGGGATCATCGGCTTCTTCTACGAGGCGAGCTTCGCGACGGGAGACTCGATCCGGACCGAGAACGTCTTCGGGGTCCTGTCGGTGAACGGCTGGCACAACCTCGTCCACATCGCGATCGGGGCGCTGCTGCTGATCGCCGCGGGATCCGCCGCGCGCGGCGCGGCCCTCTTCGTGGGCATCCTCTACATCGTCCTCTGCGTCCTGGGCTTCATCGCGACCAGCAACAACGGGATCGGCTTCATCGCCGAGAACGACACGCTGTTCAGGCTGGTGCCGGTCAACAACGAGGACAACGTCCTGCACCTGATCCTCGGGATCACCGGCGTGATCGCCTTCTACGCCTCGCGCCCGATGGGCCGGGCGGCGCCGGCCGCCCGAGCCTAGAGGCGACTAGTCGCGGCGGTTCCGGACCTGGTCTCGGACCTGATCGGCGATGTCCGTGACCTGATCCGCCAGCCCGGAGAGGCGCGAGGGCCGCTTGCCGCCGCGGCGCCGGAGCTCGACGAGCACCAGTCCGCCGGCGGCGATCCCGCCCGCGGCGATCGCGGCCGCGGGCCGAACCCAGTTGCGCGGATCGCGCAGCGAGCGCAGCTCGGACTCGGAGAGCTCCTCCGCCCAGGCGGAGAGCTCCTCGGCGGCTGCCTCGGTGACCGCGCTGAGCGTCTCCTCCACCCGGCCGGCGAGGTTCTCGGGCGGCTCGATCGGCCGCAGCGCGGAACGCAGCAGGCTCTCGACGTCCCGGCTCGGCTCAGCTGCCATCGGCACTCATCTCCTCCTCGAGCTGCTTGATCGCGCGGTGGATCAGCACCTTGGTCGCACCATCCGAACGGCCCAGAGCCCGGGCGATCTCGCGGTTGTCCATGCCGAGCGCGAAGCGCATGATCAGCGCGTCGCGGCGGTCGTCGGGGAGGTGCTGGAGGTGGTCCATGACGCTCTTCAGCTCCTCCCGCCCCTCGACGATCCGCTCGGTGCCGTGCGGCGCGGCGATCGGCTCGGACTCGTCCAGGACGCGCTGGGGGCGGCGGGCACGGTCGCGGTGGTAGTTGGAGGCGAGGTTGTGGGCGATGCGGATGAGCCACGGTCGCAGCGGCCGGCCGTTCGACTCCCGGCGCGCGCGCTCGAAGTGCCGGTAGGCCTGTAGGAAGGCCTGCTCGGTGACGTCCTCGGCGTCGTGGTGGTTGCCGACGCGGTAGTAGGAGTAGGAGTAGACGTCGCGCAGGTGATCGCGATAGAGGCTCTCGAAGGCGCGGTCGAGCTCGGCCTTCGACTCCTCGGCCGGAGCCGAGCCCTTCTCCGAGTCGGACACCGAGCAAGCGTACCCCTGGGCGCTCACTGATCAGGCCGCGCGCCTCCCGCCGCCGGCTCGCGCCGCAGCCGCTCGGCCTGCCTGACCCGCGCCATCCACTCGCCAGGCGAGATCTCGCCCGCGATCAGCCCCGCCAGGCCGTCGAGCGCCGAGCTGCCCATGCCCGACTTCCGCACGGCCTCGGCGATCAGCGGCACCGAATCGAGCGCCTCCGAGGCCTGGCCGATGATCCCCGGGATCTGCTCGGCGGGCGTGCCCTGCCCGAGCAGCTCGCCGGCCCGCCGGTTGCGGCTGCCCTCGGCCAGGATCGTCGCGGTCAGGTCGCCGACCCCGGCGATGCCGGCGAAGGTCTCGTGCTGCGGCGCCGCGCGCCACGGGCGTAGGCGACGCACTCCCGCCACACCTGGGCGGTGGCGATCCCGGCCGCGTTCATCCCCTGGGCCTGCGCCGCCGCGCCGGCGAGCGCGGCCGCGTTCTTGGCCGCGCCGGCGACCTCGACCCCGATCATGTCCTCGGAGCGCTCGCAGACCAGGCCCGCCTCGTCGAAGACGCTCCCGAGCTGGTCGCGCAGGTCCGGGTCGCGGCTGCCGAGCACGAGGGCCGCGGTACCCGACACGGCCTCCTTGGCGTGCGCGGGGCCGCCGAGCGAGGCGATCGCGCGGGCGCGGACCCGCTCGGAGACGTACTCGGAGGGCAGCGCGGCCATCGGGGCGACCATCCCCTTGCTGAGCAGCAGCACCGAGGCGCGCTGACCGACGCGGTCGCCGATCGCGCCGACGGCCTGCGGAAGCGCGGCCGAGGGGACGGCCAGGCAGACCAGGTCGATGCCGGCCAGCTCGATGTCGGCGGCCCGCTTGACCGTCAGCGAGTCCGGGAGCTCGATGCCCGGCAGGTAGCTCTCGTTCGTGCGGGTCTCGTTCATCTCCTCGGCGCGCTCGGCGGTGCGGGTGCCGAGCTGCACGTCGAGCCCGCCGCGCGCGAGCAGCACCGCGACCGCGGTTCCCCAGCTGCCGGCGCCGATCACCGCCGCCTTGCGGAGCGGCGGCAGGCCGCCGAGCCACTCCCACTGCAGCTCGATCACGGGCCAGACGCGCGCGCCGACGGAGTTCGCGAGCGCCGGCGAGGGGTCCTCGGTCCGCGGGAAGGTGAGCGCGCGCCCCATCCGCACCTTGACCTTCTTCGGGCGGATCTTCCAGCCGCGCCGCACCTGCTCGGTGCCGTGGACGGCGACGGGCAGCACCGCGGCTCCGGTCTCCAGCGCGAGGCGGCCGAAGCCGCGCCTCGGCCGGCCGAGCGAGCCGGTTCGGTGCCGGGTCCCCTCCGGGAAGATGCAGATCGCGCCGCCGCGCTCGAGGACCTGCGCGCGAGGTGACCAGGGTCTGGTCGTCGGACTGGCCGCGGCGCACCGGGTAGGCGCCGAGCCGGTTCAGGATCCAGCCCTGCCAGCGCTTCTCGAAGAGCTCGACCTTGGCGACGTAGTGGAGCGGGCGCCGCCAGGGCAGGGAGGCGCCGATCACGAACGGGTCGAGGAAGCTGCGGTGGTTGGCCGCGACGATCAGCGGCCCGGTGACCTTGCCGTGCTCGCGTCCGATGCGCGCGAGCCGGAAGTAGATGAGGAAGAAGGGGACGAGGATCAGGCGCGCGAGCCAATAGAGCGGACGGTTCACGCCGTGCTCGCGCGTGAAGCGGTGATAGGTGAGCAGTCTCTCCTCGTCCATGCCTGGCGCCTCGGTTCCGGAAGGCAGTAGATCGAAACCCCGCGCGGCGAGCCAGTTACAGGCGGGCGCGCCTCCTTGCCGAGCAGCTACCAGGCGGCCTCGAGAATCCCTGCCAGGTCCGAGCGCTCGCACCTCCCCGGGTGTCATCTGGGCGAGCTCGGGCCGCCGCATCGCCAGATCGACCACCTCGTCGATCCGGCCGCGATCGGCACCGAGCTCGCCGATCCGGCGCTGGCCGGCGAGCTCGTCGATTCGCTCCTCGATCCCGTCGGGCTCGGTGCCGAGGGCCTCCGCCAGCGCCTCGATCTGCTCGGGCGCACGAGGCCGCATCGCGCTCCATCGTGCTGCGGCAGCAGCGCGGCGTAGGTCTCGGCGTGCGGGATGCCGAGGACGCGAACCGCGGTCTGGCCGAGGACGTGATGGAGCGCGAAGCCGGCCCGGTCGACGGCGATCGCGCAGAGCAGGGCACCGAGCGCGAGCGCGGCGCGGTCGCGCTCCTCCGGCGGCTGGTCGAGCGCGCCGGCGATCAGCTCGGCGCCCCGAAGCGCCGTCTCGCGGGAGATCGGGTCCGCGAGCGGCGTGTAGAGCGAGTCGGCGCCGTGGGCGAGCGCGTTCATCGCGGTGGCGCGCAGCTGAGGCTCGGGGGCGCTGGTCATCGCCTCGGCGTAGGCGATCACCAGGGACGGCCTGACGAAGCCCGGACACCTCCGACTCGCGGCCGGCCGGCAGCCGGTGGAAGCCCGTGATCGGCGCGCCGGAGAGCGTCGTCGGGATCGCCGCCACCTCGGCGCCGGTGACCGAGGCGACCGCCTTCGCCGAGTCGATCACCCGGCCCCCGCCGAGGGCGACCAGCCGGTCGGAGCCGACCTCGTCGAGCATCGGCCGCGGAGGCCTCGTCGACGGGAAGGTCCGGAACCAGGTGGACCCGCCGGCGGCGTCGCGCAGGCCGGCGGCGTCGGCGAGTGCGCGCTCGGTGGAGAGCAGCTCGAAGACCTCCCACCCCTGCCGCTCCAGGGCCTCGACCGGCTCGGTGATCGGCCCGCCGTAGAGGAGCAGCGGTGCGCAGGTCGTCGGAGTACTCGACCCACTCCCCCGGCGCGGGCGGCTTCAGATCGCTCAGGGGCAAGAGCCCGGAGTGGGACTCGAACCCACAGCCTCCTGCATTACAAGATCGGTGCTCCACCAGTTGAGCTATCCGGGCGCCGCGGAAAGGGTAGGCGCGGCACACAGCCTGAAGCTGCGAACGACTACTCCTCGTCGCGTGCCGTCGTCGTCGACGTCGTCGTCGGAGTTGAGGAGCTCGTCGACGCCCTCGGCGACGCACTCCGCCATCGCGGTAGTCGACCGAATCGGTCGGCTCAGGTCGGCGTACACGATCGACGAAATCCGTCTCGCCGAAGTCGGCCAGCTCTGCTCTGGCAGTCCTGGCCGGCGGATCCCCACCGCAGCGGCAGACGCGGGCGCGGTGCCGCCTGGCGCAGGCGCGCATCGTGTGCTTCTGCCCGTAGCTGCTTGCGGAACGCCCGCCTGCCCACTCGTCCGCGCGCTCCTGGGCGCACTGCTGGCGCGGCCAGGCTCGGCGACCTGGCCGCCCTGGCCGGCCGCGGCGCTCGCGGGAAGCGCGAGCAGGGCGGCGACCAGAAGTCCCTCCGATGGCATACCGGGCTCTCACCGGCGGATATCGGCAATCGCGGCGCGGATTCCCAACCCGGAATTTCGGGTCTGGACACCTGTCCGCCACAGGCACCGCCTAGACTGGCCGCGTGCCGCGCCTTCAGAAATTCAGCGATTCGCTCAAGGATCCCGCCGCCGCAGCGGCGCGCGGCAAGTGGCTCGCCCGCGGGGCCTGGCTGCTGGCCGCGGCCGAGGTGGTGGTCGCGGTGCGCAACCACGTCACGCGATCGCCTCACCCCGAAGGAGCGCAAGCGGATGCTCGAGATCGTCCGCTCCTCCAAGGGCCGCCCGTCGAACCTCTCCGACCGCGAGCGGAAGGAGCTCCGCGCCCTGCTCGGCAAGGTCGAGCCGGGCGAGCTGGCGAAGAAGGTCGCGACCAGCCCCTTCGCCGGCCGCGTCAGGAGGCGCTGCCGCATAAACGGGTGCGCCCGCTCGCTGCGGCGGCACCTCGCACGACGGCCGCCCCTCTCGGGACGGCCGCTGGACGGGCTGCTCCGCGGCGTAGCCTAGGAGCACCCGTGCGAAGCACGTCTAGATCTTCACCGCGCGCGAGTCGAGGTGGATGCCCACCTTGCGCTTGACGCGCTGCAGCGCGTTGTCGACCGTCTTGGTGTCGCAGTCGAGCCGCTCGCCGATCACCTCGTAGGAGTGACCGTCGAGGTAGAGCGCCAGCACGTGGCTCTCGAGCTCGGACAGCACGCTGGTCAGGCAGGCGACGAGGCTCTCGAGCTCCTCGCTCGCGATCACCTGGTTGGCCGGGTCCCGAACCGACGGGCCCGGCAGAACCTCCTCCAGGGTCGTCTCGGAGTCCGGGCCGGCCGCGGCGGGCGTCTGGCTGAACGAGACGTACTGGTTGAGCGGGGTGTGCTTGTTGCGGGTCGCCGTCTTCACCGCGGTGATGATCTGCCGGGTGATGCAGAGCTCGGCGAAGCCGCGGAAGCTCGACTCGCGCTCGGGCCTGTAGTCGCGGATCGCCTTGAACAGGCCGAGCATCCCCTCCTGCATCAGGTCGTCGGCGTCGCCGCCGAGCAGGAAGTAGGACGAGGACTTGACCCGCACGAAGCGCCGGTAGCGGCGCACCAGCTGGTCGTAGGCGTCGGTCCGGCCGTTCTTGGCGAGGGCGACGAGAAACTCGTCGTCCGGCGCCGGGTCCGTGTGTGACGGGCGCCTTCGGGAACCGCACGCCCCTGGACGACCGCATGCTCTTCGGTGCTTGGGGTGGGAACTGCCACAGCAACCTCCTCTGACGAGTAGTCCTGTGGCGCCCAGTTCCTCCCCTGAGGCGCCGTATATGGGTGTCTTCCATCAGGCTCGACCTGAGGTTCACCCTTGTCTGGCGCAGCAGCCTAACGCCGGATTCCCGGATGTCAACCACCGTTCGGGACCGATGCAATTCCGCTTGCAGGAGCGGACAGCCTCGCGCCGCGAAGCCGGGAGGTCTCGTTTCACAACGGAGGAGAGAGCGACGATGGAAGCCACGACGCGCAGCATCGAGCCCGGCCGAGTGATCGGCGAGGCGTTCGAGACCTATCGCGAACCACGCCGGCGCCGCTGCTCGGCGGCGCCGTGATCGTGATCGGCATCGCGGCACGTGATCAACGGTCTGTTCGCCGTCGACGGCAGCCTCATCCTCGGTGGCTGCTCGGGGCCGTGATCAGCCTGCGTCGCCGGAGTTCTGCTACGCCGGATACGTGGTGAAGCTCGTCCAGGACGTCCGGGACGGGCGCCGCGACTTCAGCGTCGGCGAGCTCTTCTCGGCGGCAGCGCCCTACATCGGCACCCTGATCATCCTGAACGGCATCCTCGCCGGGATCGCGATCGCGATCGGCTTCGTCCTGATCATCGTCCCCGGCCTGATCCTGCTGACGATCTGGTCAGTGGTCACCGCCATCGATGGTCGTCGAGGACAAGGGCGTCGATCGAGGCCTTCGGCCGCAGCCGGGAGCTGGTGCGCGGCAACGGCTGGAACGTGTTCGGCGCGATCGTGCTCGCCTTCCTGATCGTGATCGTCGATCTCGATCGTCGCCGGCTTGATCGGCTCCGCGATCGGCGACGCGGGACGGGTGATCCTGCAGGCGATCGGCAACGTCCTGACGGCACCGGTGGCCGCGCTGGTCTCGAGCATCCTCTTCTTCGATCTCGGAGGCGGCGAGCGGCGCGCAGACGTCCGCCGACCGAGCCCGCGCCGGTGGAACCGCCGCCCCGGAGCCGCCGCGCCCGAGGCACCGGCCGCCTAGGCCCGGGCTACTCCTCGGGGGTGCAGCTCTCCCCTTCGGCGTTGCCGATGCGGCCGAGAAGCTCGGTGAGCGTCCGCATCTCGTCCTCGTCGAGGACATCGGCGAGCTGGCGCTCGATGTCCTCGATGTGCCCCGGGGCGGCATCCCTGAGCTTGCCCAGCCCGCGTCGGTGAGGATGGCGTAGCTCACGCGGGCGTCCTCCTTGCAGGCGCCCTTCCCGACCAGGCCCTGATCCTCGAGGCGGTCGAGCAGCCGGGTGATCCCCGACGGCGAGAGCCGCAGCTCGTTCGCGAGGTCGATGCGGCGCATGCCCTCCTCGCCGGCTCGTGAGAGCAGCAGCAGGCAGCCGTAGTCGTTGATCGTCAGCCCGTGCTGGGCGACCAGCGAGGCGCTGAGCTCACGGGTGAGGGTCGCGTAGGCGGCCGCCAGGTTCGCGAACACGTCGGTCGACGGAAGTGTTTTAGTTGTCAATTGTTGTGTGCTCAAGTTCTCTGCTAAACTGTTTGACAGGTCAAGTAAAGCTTAGCCCTCACGAAGGAGACATTCAATGACCACAGCACAAGCAGAGTCAACCATCCCGACCGGCACCTGGCAATCCGATCCGATCCATTCGAGCGTCGGATTCGCCGTCAAGCACGTCGTCGGGACCTTCCGCGGCAGCTTCGGCGAGTTCGAGGCCACGCTGCAGCGACGCCGACGGGTGCGCCGAAGATCTCCGGTCGCGCGAAGGTGCGAGAGCGTCCAGGTGAAGGAGGAGAACCTCTACGCACACCTCCTCTCGCCGGAGTTCTTCGACGCCGAGCAGCATCCGGAGATCGTCTTCGAGTCGAAGAGGATCGCGCGGGACGGCGACCAGCGTGGTCGTCGACGGCGAGCTGACCGTCAAGGGCAACACCAAGCCGGTCGTCGCCCGCGGCGAGATCACCGGGCCGCTGCGCCGGGTCCCGACGGCAACGACCGGCTCGGGATCGATCTCGAGACCATCGTCGACCGTCACGACTACGGCCTCGACTGGCAGATGGACCTCCCGGATGGCGGCAAGATCCTCGGCGACGAGGTCACCCTGACCGTCCACCTCGAGCTCGTCAAGAGGAGGCGTAGAACATGAGGGTGCTCGCGATTTCAGGAAGCCTGCGTCGCGACTCCCACAACACCGTGCTCCTGCGGGCGGCGGCGGAGCTCCTGCCGCCGTCCGTGGAGCTCGAGATCTTCGACGGACTGAAGGCTGTCGAGCCCTATGACGAGGACGACGACATCGGGACCGGCCCGGCGGGGCCCGCCGCCTGCGCGAGGCGATCGAGTCAGCCGACGCCGTTCTGATCGCCACCCCCGAGTACAACTCCTCGATCCCCGGCCAGCTCAAGAACGCCATCGACTGGGCCTCCCGCCCGCTGGGCGAGAACGCCCTCTGGGGCAAGCCCGTGGCGGTCGTCGGCGCCAGCACCGGGATGTTCGGAGCCGTCTGGGCGCAGGCCGAGGTCCGCAAGGCCCTCAGCGCCAGCGGCGCGCGGGTGATCGACACGGACCTGCCCGTCGGCCACGCCGACCAGGCCTTCACCGACGACGGCAGGCTCACCGACGTCGAGCTGCGCGACCGCTACATCGAGATCCTCGACGAGCTGATCTCCCTGGCCGAGCAGACCGAAGAGACCGAGAAGCTCGCGGCCTAGGCCCGGCGCCGCGCCGCCCGCTGGCGCCGGGCCTCGAAGAGGATCACGGCGGCCGCCACCGACGCGTTCAGCGACTCGACCCGGCCGGCCACCGGGATCGAGATCAGCTCGTCGCAGCTGTTCGCGACGCGCGGGCGCAGCCCCGAGCCCTCCGAGCCGAGGACCAGCACGGCCCGCCCCGTCCAGTCGACGTCCGTGTAGGGGCGCTCGGCCTCGGCCGCCGCCCCGTAGACCCAGGCATCGGCCTGCTTCGCCTCGCCGAGCCAGTCCGCGACGTTCCTCACCCTCGCCACCGGCAGGTGCTCGACCGCGCCGGCCGAGGCCTTGCAGACCGCCGGAGTCACCGAGGCGGCGCGGCGCTCGGGAATCACCACCCCGGCGGCGCCGGCGACCTCGGCGGCCCGGCAGACCGCGCCCAGGTTGTGCGGGTCCTGCACCTGGTCGAGGACGACGACCAGCGCGTCGTCGGCCTCGAGCAGGCCGCCCGGGTCGGCGTAGGGGTACGGATCCACCTCGGCCACCACCCCCTGGTGGTCGGGCGAGCCGCAGAGCCGCTCGAGCTCCTCCGGGGACGTGTCCGGCGCCCGCCAGACGCGATGCACGCGGCGCCTGCCCCGCTCGGCCTCGGCGACCGGGCGGCGGCCGTAGATCCGCTCGCGCTCGGCCACTCGGCGCGCGACCAGCCGAGCGCCGCCCGCCTCGTCGCGGACCTCCCAGCCCATCCCGGCGAGCTGGTCGCGGAGCTCGTCGGCACGGCCGTAGTCCTTCGCCGCGCGGGCCTTCTCCCGCTCCTCGAGCAGCTCCAGCGCCTCGGCCGGAGCCTTCTCGTCTTCATCGATCAGTGACTCGAGGCCGAGCAGGGGAAGGAGCTCCGTCAGGACCTCGCGGGCGCCGCACAGCTCGCGCTTGTTCCCCTCGGTGACGATCTCGAAGAGGACCGCGAACGCCTGTGGGGTGTTGAAGTCGTCGGCCAGGGCGTCGAGGAAGGCCCGGCGCCTGTCGCGCAGGAACTCGTCGGGCTCGCCGCGCGGGCGCGTCGCGGAGGTAGTTGCGGATCCGCTCGACTCGGGCCGCGGCCTCTTGCAGCTGCTCGTCGGAGAAGGCGAGCGGCTGGCGGTAGTGCCCGGAGATCAGGTAGGCGACCACGGTCTGTCCGCCGTAGCGCTCGATCGCCTCCGAGAGCTGGAAGATGTTGCCGACGGACTTCGACATCTTCTCCTCGTCGAGCTGGACCAGGCCGTTGTGCATCCAGATCTCGGCGAGCGGGACGCCCCGGCCGGCCTCGGTCTGCGCGATCTCGTTCTCGTGGTGGGGAAAGACGAGGTCGATGCCGCCGCCGTGGATCGCGAAGTCGGTCCCGAGCTCCTTCTCCGACATCGCCGAGCACTCGATGTGCCAGCCGGGCCGGCCCTGTCCCCAGGGCGAGTCCCAGGAGGTGTCCTCGCCCTCCTTGTGGCCCTTCCAGAGCGCGAAGTCGAGCGGATCCTCCTTCAGCGAGGCGGTGCCCGCCTCCTCGCCCTGATCCATCTCGTCGGGATCGCGGTTGGAGAGCTTTCCGTAGTCGTCGAAGCTGCGGACACGGAAGTAGACGTCGCCGTTCGCCTGGTAGGCGTGCCCCGAGTCGATCAGCGCCTGGATCAGGGAGATGATCTCCTCGATCGTCCCCGAGGCGAGCGGCTCGGCATCGGGGCGCGCCAGTCCGAGCGCGTCCGTGTCGGCCACGTACGCATCGGTCATCTCGGCCGCGTACTTGGCGGAGGGCTCGCCCGCCTCCTTCGCCGCGTCGTAGATCTTGTCGTTGATGTCGGTGACGTTGATCACCAGCTTCGCGTCCAGGCCCTCGTGCTCGAGGAACCGCTTGAGCAGCGTGAAGACGACGTACGGGCGGGCGTTTCCGATGTGGATGCGGCCGTAGACGGTCGGTCCGCAGGCGTAGATGCCGACCTCACCGCGCCCGTCGACGTGGAGGTCGCGCGTCTCGCCGCTGAGGGTGTCCTGGATGCGGATCGCGCTCACCGCCGCGGATGCTATTCGGGCGCCGAAACTCGCATATTCCGTGGTGAAATCGGTTAAGAGCGGGGCCATGGGCGGGAACAACCGTTCGGGGCGGTACCCTGACCGGGCCTTGACTGAGGTCTCGTCCGAGGGGCAGCTACTGCAGGAGGTGGAGGCGGCTTTCGCCTCCCTCCCCGAGCGCTACCTGGGCGCGGACTCCGGCTTCCGCGCGAGCTACCGGATCGAGCTGGACGACCTGGGCCTGAGCTGGGCGGTCGAGCTCGACGAGGCGAGCTGCGTGGTCACCGTCTCGCCCGAGCGCGACCCCGACGTCGTCATCGGAACGGACGCCGCGACCTGGCTCGAGCTCCGTGAGGGTCAGCTCTCCGGCCTCGACGCCTTCCGCTCGCGGCGGCTCTGGGCGAGGGGCAACCTCGACCTGGCCGTCGCCTTCGAGGGCTTCTTCCAGCGCCCGCACGGCCGCCCGCCGCTGCTTCGCATCCACGAGGTGCGGGCGGGCAAGGCCAGGATCTCCACGCTGACGGCGGGCGACGGGATCGAGACCGTGATCCTCATCCACGGCCTCGGCAGCAACAAGACCAGCTTCTTCGAGACCGTCTCGGCCCTCACCCCGCGGCACACGGTGCACGCGATCGACCTGCCCGGGTTCGGGTCCTCGTCCAAGCCGCTCCGGGCGCCGTACGACGCCGCCTGGTTCGCTCGCTCGGTCACCCGGTTCATGGACGCCATGGGCATCGAGCGCGCCCACCTGGTCGGCAACTCGCTCGGCGGGCGGGTCGCGATCGAGGTCGGTCTGCGCGAGCCCGGACGGGTGCAGAGCCTCAGCCTGCTCTGCCCCTCGATGGCGTGGCGCCGGCGCCGGCAGTTCGTCCCGATCGTGAGGCTGCTACGGCCGGAGCTGGCGGCCATCCCCCACAGCTTCGGCGGCGCCGTCGTCCGCCAGCAGTTCTGGACCATGTTCTCGCGGCCCGAGCGGATCCATCCCGCGGCCGCCGACGTCGCGGTCGAGGAGTTCCTGCGGACCTACCGCTCGGTGAACGCGCGGGTCGCGTTCAGCGCCGCGGCCCGCCACATCTACCTCGAGGAGCCGGATGGCCCGCGCGGCTTCTACACCCGGCTGCGGGAGCTCGAGCCGCCTGCGATGTTCGTCTGGGGCGACGAGGACCCGCTGGTCCCGCTCGCCTTCTCGCGCTACGTACACGACGCCCTGCCCGACGCGCGGCAGGTCGTCCTCGAGCAATGCGGGCACGTCCCTCAGGTCGAGCATCCGGTCGACGCGAACGCGCTCGTCCACGACTTCATCGGGCACGCCCAGGCGTCGGCCCGGGAGCGCGCCGCCAAACGGCTGGGCCGGGCCGCCCGCCGCCTGCAGGACCGGATCAACGCGAACGGCCGCCCGAACGGCGCCCTGCGCAACGACAGCCCCGCCGAGATCGCCGCCGACGCAGCGGACGCTGCCGCATAGCCGTTCACACGACCTAGAATCCGCGACATGGCGGAGAGCGGCGCAGGCACCGCCGCCCAAGAGCAGGAGAGGCAGAGCCCGAATGGTGGAGATCCGGGGCAGTCGCCCGAGGGCGGGACCGGGCAGCCATCGCTGCTGCGCCGCTTCATGAACGAGGTTCAGAGCCGGCTGACCGCCGACCTCGACGACCGCGACCCCGATTTCATCAGGGAGAACCTTTCCCTCAGCTGGCTGATCGCGAGCATCTGGTTCCGCGGCGAGGTGCGCGACATGGAGCGGATCCCCGAGGAGGGCCCGGTGCTGCTGGTCGGCAACCACTCCGGCGGGAACATCACGCCCGACACGATCGTCTTCACCCTCGCCTTCAACACCTACTTCGGCGTCGAGCGGCCCTTCTACCAGCTCGCCCACAACCTCGTGCTGACCTCCCCGGTCGGCCCGTACCTGCGGAAGTTCGGGACCGTCGCCGCGTCGCATGAGAACGCGCGCAAGGCGCTCGACTGCGATGCGGCGGTGCTCGTCTACCCCGGCGGCGACTGGGAGGTGAACAGGCCGACCTGGGAGGCGAACAGGATCGACTTCGCCGGGCGCAAGGGCTTCATCAAGCTCGCGATCGACGCCGGCGTCCCGATCGTCCCGATCGTCTCCGTGGGCGGCCAGGAGACCGCGATCTTTCTGTCGCACGGGGACCGGCTCGCCAAGCTGCTCCGCCTGGACAAGCTCCTGCGGCTGAAAACGCTGCCGGTGAACCTCTCGCTGCCCTGGATCCTCAACGTCGGCGACTTCCTCGGCCATCTCCCCCTGCCGGCGAAGATCACGGTGCAGGTGATGGAGCCGATCGACCTGCGCGAGCGCTACGGGCCGTCGCCGGACATCGATCGGATCTACGAGGACGTCACCAGGTCGATGCAGGATGAGCTCGACGAGCTCGCCGCCGAGCGCCGTCTGCCCGTCGTGGGGTAGGGATCCGGCGTGAGGATCGAGCAGAAGGTCACGGTCGACGCTCCCCGGCACCTGATCTGGGAGTACGTCACCGAGCCGGCCAACTACCCGGTGTTCATCGACGGTCTCACCCGCTGGGACGTCGCCGGGGACCGGCACACGGGGCTCGGAGCGCGCTACCGGATGCTGATCAGGGTCGGCGCGGCGGACGTCGGCGGGCTGATCGAGATCGTCGAATGGCAGCCGGAGGGCGACATGGCCTGGAGCTCGGTGACCGGAGTCGACCAGCGGGGCCGCTGGAGGCTGCGCGACCTCGGGGACGACCGCACCAGGGTCACCTTCAGGTTCCAGTACGGCGTGGCGGGCGGAGGGATTCCGGCGATGATCGCCGAGCGGGTCGCGTCGATCTCGCTCAACCGCCGCTTTCGCCTCTCGCTGCTCAACCTGAAGCGCGCGGTCGAGGAACGCGCGCTCGAGCTCACCGCGAGGTAGCCCGGCGCCTCAGTAGGTCCGCAGCCGGCGGCCGCCGGCGTAGCGCGTCCCGGCCGCCTCGCTCCGCCCGGCCTGCTCGGCAAGCCGCCGCTGAGCGAGCTCGTCGACGTTCGCGGCCTGCGCCCGCTGCTCGGCCTCGCGCTGAAGCCTCGTCGCCTCCTGGCTCAGCGCCGCCGCCGCCTCCGCGCGGGCGCGCGCCTCGGCCTCCTTCGCGGCCCGATCGGCGAGCCGTCGCAGTCGCTCCTCGGACTCCCTGTCAGCGTGCTCGCCGGCCTCGCGCACCCGCTCCTCCATCTCGACGCGCAGACGCTCGAGCTCCGACTCCAGCTCGCCCACTCGCTGCTCGGCCCGCTCGGCGCGTCCCTCGGCCACCTCGGCGCGCCTCGGCCTCGAGCCCTGCCTCGGCCCGCTTGCGCGCCCGCACGACGGCCTCGCGAGCCTTCGCGATCAGGTCCGACTCGACCCGCCTGGCTCTCTCGATCGCCTCGCTCGCCGCGACATGCATCGTCGCGGCCGCCGCCTCGGAGGCCGCCGCCTCCTCGCGCGCTCTCGTCTCGCGGGCGCGGAGCTCCTGGATCAGCTCCGTCGCCTTGGCGCGAAAGCGCTCGGTCGCGGCACGAGCCTGGTCGATCTCGGCTCGGATGGGGCCTCCTGTCGGGTCGGTCTGCTCAGTCGGCGTGCTGGCGCTCGGCGAGCTCGCGCTTCAGGACCTTACCCGTCGCATTACGCGGAAGTTCGTCAAGGAAGACGATCTCGCGCGGAACCTTGTATCGCGCCAGGTTCTGCTTGACGTATCCCTTCAGGTCCTCCTCGCTCGCCTCCTTGCCCTCGGCCTTGACGACGTAGGCGATCAGGCGTTGCCCGAACTCCTCGTCGTCGACCCCGATCGCGGCCGCCTCATGCACCGCCTCGTGGTCGGCGAGCAGGTCCTCGACCTCTCTGGGGAAGACGTTCTCGCCCCCGGAGACGATCATCTCGTCGTCCCGCCCGTCGATGAAGAGGCGACCGTCCTCGTCGAAGTGGCCGACGTCGCCCGAGGAGAGCAGGTCCCCCAGGTGCTCCTTGTCCCCGCCGCCGGTGTAGCCCTCGAAGGCGAGCTGGTTGCCGATGAAGATCCGCCCGGTCTCGCCCGGGTCGACATCGTTGCCGTCCTCGTCGACGATCCGGATCACCGTGCCCCGCGGCGGCCTGCCGGCGGTGCCGGGCGCGGCGCGCATGTCCTCCGGGGTCGCGATCGACGCCCAGGCGACCTCGGTGGAGCCGTAGAGGTTGTAGAGGTTGTCGCCGAACTCGTCCATCCACTTGGTCGCGAGCTCGCCCGGCAGGGAGGAGCCGCTCGCCGCCGTCACCTCGAGCGAGGAGAGGTCGTAGCGGCGCTTGACCTCGTCGGGGAGGGCGAGGATCCGCTGCATCATCACCGGCACGACGGCGAGGACCCTGGCCCGGTGCTCGGCGACCGCGCGGAGCGTGTCCTCCGGATCGAAGCGGGGGCGTAGAACCATCGTCGCGACGGTCGGCAGGCTGAGCATGAAGTGCAGGAAGCCCCAGGAGTGGAAGAGGGGGGCCGCGATCATCGCCGTCTCCCCATAGCGCCGCGGGATCTTCGAGAACAGCGCGGCGAGGGCGCTCAGCCCCTCGGGCTGGCTCCGCTGCGCCCCCTTCGGAGTGCCGGTGGTGCCGGAGGTGAGGATGATGTAGCGGCCCTGTTCGGACGGCGCCTCGAGGTCGTCGCCGTGGGCACCCGAGATCAGCTCCTCCACCGTCGTCTCGTCGACCTCGTCGACCTCGTCCTCCCAGGCGACGTAGCGCCTCAGCCCGCCCTTGATGTCGGAGAGCAGATCGGTGAACTCCTGGTCGTAGATCAGCGTCTTGGGCTCCTCGCGCTCCATCACGTCCGCGAGCTGCGGCCCGGCGAAGGCGGTGTTCAGGTAGAGGGCGAGCGCGCCGAGCTTCGAGCAGGCCATCGTCGCCTCGATGAAGTAGCGGTGGTTCCGGCACATGATCGCGACCCCGTCGCCCAGCCCGATCCCCTCGTCGCGGAGGGCGCGGGCGAGCGCGTTGGAGCGCCGGTGCGTCTCCATCCAGGTGAGGGCCCCGGCCTCGTCGATGATCGCCGTACCGTCCGGGTGGGTGATCGCGTTGGCCGCGGACCCCAGCGCCGGTGCTGCTCCCCAGCGGATGTAGCGCTCGGCGACCCTGGCGAGCTTGTCCGGCCGCATCGGCCGGAGCAGACCCACGTCGGAGAAGACCTTGAGCTCGAAGGCGGCGTCACCGAGCGCCGTCGGCAACCGGGTGGCGAGACCGGCGAAGCCCTCTCTGAGCCCGTCCTGTGCCATCCGAGAGAAGCTTATGCCCCGGTGTCGACCAGGGCGACCGCGACACAGGCGATTCCCTCGCCCCTTCCGATCGCGCCCATCCCCTCGTTGGTCGATGCCTTCACGCTGACGGGAGCCGAGAGGACGCCGCTCAGCAGCGAGGCCATCTCGGCCTTGTGCGGCGCGAGCCTGGGCTCCTCGCAGATCACCGTGGCGTCGACGTTGACGACCGCGCCCGGGAGCCGGCCGACGACCACTCGCAGGAGGTCGATCGAGTCGGCGTCGCGCCACTCCTCCTCGTCGGGTGGGAACAGCTCACCCAGGTCTCCGAGGGCGCAGGCGCCCAGCAGCGCGTCGATCACCGCGTGGGTGAGCACATCGGCATCCGAGTGCCCGATCAGGCCTCGGTCGTGCTCGATCTCGACCCCGCCGATCACCAGCCGCTCGCCCTCGACCAGTCGATGGCTGTCGTAGCCCGTGCCGACCCGCGGCGGCATCAGCCCTCCGCCTCGCCGGAGTTCGTCACCTGGTCCGCACCGTCACCTGCGCGGCCGACCGGCTCGAGGCGGCGCTCCCGGCCCTCGAAGACGCAGATTTGCTCGACGCCGAGCGAGGTGAGCAGCTCGAGCGCCCGGTCGTAGCCGAAGCCGACCTGATCCGGAGCGTGGGCATCGGAGGAGAGCGCGAAGTCCGCGCCCACCTCGACGCACATCTCGGCCAGCGCGGGGGCCGGGTAGATCTCCCCGACCGGCTTGCGCAGCCCTGCGGTCGAGACCTCGACCGCGATACCGGTCTCGGAGATCGCCTCGACCAGCGGCTCGTAGTGAAAGCGCGGGTCGCGCTGCGGCCGGGGGCGGTCGTCGCCCCAGATCTTCACCAGGTCCGGGTGAGAGACGATGTCGAAGAGACCCGAGCGCACCAGCTCCGCCTGCCAGCGGAAGTAGGTCGACCAGAGCTCATCGGGGTCGCCGATCTGATCCCAGACGTCATAGCGCCGGTCGTCCACGGCACCGCGCGGACCGAGGAAGTGGACCGAGCCGACCACGTAGTCGAAGTCGCGCTCGAGCAGGTTCGCGATCCGGTCCTCGCCACCGGGCACGAAGTCGCATTCGATGCCGAGCCGGAGCGGCGTCCCTCGGACGAACTCCACGTAGCCATCGAGGTCGTCGCTGGCCTGCCCCTCCCAGTAGGGGTGGTCCCAGATCTCGAGCGCCTGGGTGAAGCGGTAGACGTGCTCGGAGACGCCGAGCTCGTCGATGCCGTGCTCCTCGGCAGCCGCCAGGTAGCGGTCGACGTTCTCGTCGCTGAAGTAGTCGCCGGCCTCGCCCGAGTCGTCCGGGCGAAGATGGAGGTGGTAGTCGGTCAGCACGTGCCCAAGCTACCGGGCGTGAGCGCCATCTAGAGTCCCGCTCCGTGCTCGCCAAGCTGGCCATCGTGCTCGGCGCCTTCGCGGTCGGGGTCGGCCTCGCTGAGCTGTTCGGCGCCAAGAACCTGGGCACCTCGTTCGGGGTCGGGCAGCTCACCTTTGCCGCGGCGCTGGTCTACGTGCTCGTGCGGCGCTAGCTCAGAACTCGATCTCGGAGCCGAGCGTGACGGTCCGCTCGCGCGGCAGGTGGAAGTAGTCGGACGGCTCGGCGCTGATCAGCGCCGTGACCAGGAAGAGCCGCTTGCGCCAGCGGCTCATCCCGGGCCGGTCGCTCGGCCTCAGCTCCACCCGGGAGAGATAGAACGACGCCTCTCGCGCGTCGACCGGGCACTCCACCCCGGCCTTCGAGATCTGCCTGACCAGCTTCGGCACGTCGTACTCCTCGGCGTAGCCGTGCTTGGCCCGGACGAAGGTGAGACGGTCGTCCTGGTAGCCGAGGTCGTCGATCTCGAGCCGTTCCTTGGGCCTGATCCTGGGGACCGGGAGCGTCTCCAGCGAGAGGATGACCGCGTTTTCGGGAAGCGAGTGCAGGTGATCGACGCAGGCGCGCATCGAGAGCGGCGCCGTCTCCTTGCCGCGGTTCAGGAAGACGCCTGTGCCGGGCACCCGGGACACGGGGGGATCGTGCGCCCGGACCTCGTTGACGAAGTCCCTGAGCGGCCCCTCGACCCGGAAGCGCTCGGCGGTGACGAGCTCGCGCCCGCGATACCAGGTGACCATCACGAAGAACAGAACGAAGCCGATCGTCAGGGGGAGCCAGGCGCCGTGGGCGATCTTGGTCAGGTTCGACGCGAAGAAGCCGAGCTCGATCGTGAGGAAGAACGCCGCCCCGGCCAGGGTCAGCCAGAGAGGACGGTGCCAGCGGTGCCGCACGATGAAGAAGAAGAGGACGCTCGTCACCAGGATCGTCCCGGTCACCGCAGTTCCGTAGGCGAAGGCGAGCTTGGCCGAGGACTGGAAGGCAAGGACCAGCGTCAACACCGCGACGAGCAGCAGCCGGTTGATCACCGGCACGTAGACCTGGCCGTATGCCCGCTTGGAGGTGTGGACCACCTGCAGGCGCGGCAGGTAGCCGAGCTGCGCCGCCTGATGGGCGATCGAGAAGGCGCCCGAGATCACCGCCTGTGAGGCGATCACGGTCGCGACGGTCGCCAGGATGACCAGCGGGATCAGGCCGTCGTGCGGCATCAGCCTGAAGAACGGAGCGCTGATCGCGCTCGGATCGTCGAGGATCAGGGCCCCCTGCCCGAGATAGCTCAGGATGCACGCCGGGAAGACGAGCAGAAGCCAAGAACGGGTGATCGCCGGGCGGCCGAAGTGGCCCATGTCGGCGTACAGCGCCTCCACCCCGGTGAAGGCGAGCACGACCGAGGTCAGCGCGAAGAACCCGGTCGAGCCGCTGTGGAAGAGGAGGTCCAGCGCGTAGCTCGGGGAGAGTGCCTTGAGGACCTCGGGATGCATGGTGATCCCACGGATCCCGAGGACGGCGATGGTCGTGAACCAGATGAGCATGACCGGCCCGAATACGCGTCCCACGGCCCCGCTGCCAAACCGCTGCAGGAGAAAGAGCAGCACGATGATCGTCACCGTGATCGGCACGACGAACGAGTCCATCGACGATGCGATCGTCTTCGTCCCCTCCACCGCGGAGAGCACCGAAATCGCCGGCGTGATCATGCTGTCGCCGAAGAAGAGGGCGGCACCGAACACCCCGAGCCCTCCGAGCAGGAACTTCGTCCTCCCCGAGACCCGGTCGCCGAGCTGACGGATCTGGGAGATCAGCGCCATGATCCCGCCCTCCCCGTCGTTGTCGGCGCTCATCACCAGGCCGACGTACTTGACCGTGACGATCAGCGTCACGGCCCAGAAGATCAGCGACGCCACCCCGTAGACGTGGTCGGCCGTCGCCTGGATCGGATGCGGGTCCGCCGGATTGAAGGCCGTCTGGATCGTGTAGATCGGGCTGGTCCCGATGTCGCCGAAGACGACGCCGAGCGCCGCCACGGTCAGGGCCGCCCCGCCGAGCGCGCGTTTTTGGTCGGCCTCCAAGGTCAGGCGAGCCTAGTCGCGCTCGCGCAGAATCAACTCGGCGACGCGCAGATCGATCGGGGTCGTCACCTTGATGTTGTCGGCCGGCACCGGGTGGATCAGGACACGGCCGCCCAGGCGCTCGACGAGCATCGCGTCGTCGGTGGCCTCGGGCAGCGAGTCGGGATCGGAGAGCGCCTCGCGCAGCGCGTCGACGCGAAACGCCTGGGGAGTCTGGACCGCCCAGAGGCCGGTGCGGTCCAGCGTCCGCTCCACCTGACCCGTCTGGCTCGCCTGTTTGATCGTGTCTGTGACGGGCGCCGCCGCGATCGCGCCGGCCGCCTCGTCATCCGAGGTGAGTCGCTCGATCACTGCGTTGATCAGCGCCGGGGTCACCAGAGGCCGCGCCGCGTCGTGGACCACGACGATCTCCTCGCCGCAGAGCTCCAGCGCGTTGGCCACCGACTCAGAGCGGTGCTCGCCGCCCGCCACGGCGACGATCCCGCGCTCGGCCACAGAGCCCTCCTGCCCCGGCGGCACCGCCACGACTATCTCGGCGATGCTCGCAGCGGAGCGAAACGCGTCGAGCGACCAGTCGAGCAGTGGCCGC
Organism: uncultured Solirubrobacterales bacterium; assembly: GCA_963777575.1. Taxonomy (GTDB): domain Bacteria; phylum Actinomycetota; class Thermoleophilia; order Solirubrobacterales; family 70-9; genus DASUPK01. The sequence goes on from CAVZRH010000013.1 coordinate 46,417, forward strand.
CCGGCGAGCTCGACGAAGGCCTTCGGGCCGCCGGCTCCGAGTCTCTCCCCGGAGCCGGCGGCCGCGATGACGGCCGATGCGGAGGTGCTAGGCGGTCGCCTTGGCGGCGCCGAAGCTCCCCTCCAGCAGCTCGTCGAGGTAGTTCTCGGCGCCCTCCTCATCCTTGTCGAGCGCGTACATGAACTCCGACGCCAGGATCTTCTTCGCGCGGGTGTACATCTGCTTCTCACCCGTCGAGAGACCCTTCTCCCACTCCCTGATCGCCAGGTTGCGAACGACCTCCGCGAGCTCGTAGACGTCGCCCGTCTTGATCTTCTCGCGGTTGTGCTTGAACCGGCGGTTCCAGTTCTTCGGCATCTCGGAGACCTCGTCGGTGAGGACTCCGATCACCCTCTTGACCTGTTCCTCGTCGATCACGCGCCGCAGGCCTGCTCGGTGCGCGTTCTCGCAGGGGACCATCACGGTCATGTTGTTGTGGAGAATGTTGATGGTCAGGTAGTCCCGCTTCTCGCCCATCAGGTCCTTGCTCTCCCTCTTCAGGACCACGCCCGCCCCATGGTGGGGGTAGACGACGTTGTCACCGACCTGAAAGTTGCAGACGGGCGCCTCGAGCTCCAGGTCGGCAACCGGCGCCTCGTCCTCCATAACCTCCTCTGTTACCTCGGGAATTGGTCTCTCCTTTCGTAGAGACGGCCTGACGGCGCCGTCAACTCTGCAAGTACCGGTCGACCGGGTCGACCTCCTGAAGTCTGCGTAGACCCTCGCGGATGTCCTTCGCGCGGCCGGCGCCGACGCCCTCGACGGCCTCGAGGTCGTCATCACTGGCCGCCAGCACCTCCTCCAGCCCGCCGAACTCCTGGATGATCCGCTGCACCACCAGCTTCGGCAGGCGCGGGATGCGACCCAGCACGCGGTAGCCGCGTGGCGAGACGGGGAAGTCGAGGGTGGAGACCTTGCGGTCGTAGCCGAGCAGCTCGGCGAGTCGTCCGAAGTCGAGCAGGTCCTGGTGGGGCATCCGCGCGATGGCGGCAAGCGTGGTCGAGAGGTTCTCCTCCGTGTCCTCGACCGAGTAGTCGCGGATCAGCGCGGACTTGTCGGCGGCGACGCCGACCATCGTCTCCTCGAGCTGCATCTCGATCAGCCGGCCCTCGGTGCCCAGCTCGACGATGTAGCGCTCGACCTCGACCGCCATCCGGGTCACGAGCTCGGCGCGCTGGAGCACGGAGAGCACCTCGTAGAGGACGGCCGCACCCTCGAACTCGAGGCGCGTAAGCCGAGTCGACACGGCGTCGAGGCGGGCGCGGTACTTGTCGAGGGTGGCGAGGCCCTGGTTGGCCTTCGCGAGGACCGCTGGGATGTCCTGGAGGATGTACTTCATTCCCCCCAGATAGAGCGAGACCACGTCCCGCCGCTCCGAGATCGCCACGACCAGGGCGTCGGTCTGCTTCGAGACGCGCTCCGCGGTGCGGTGCCGCGTACCCGTCTCCGACGAGAGGATCGTGGGATCGGGCATCAGCTGGACGTTGGCGCAGACGATTCTGGTCGCCTGTTCGTTGAGGACGATCGCGCCGTCCATCTTCGCCACCTGGTAGAGCAGCGCCGGTGTGTAGTCGATGTCGAGGCTGATGCCCCCCGAAAAGAGAAAGGAGACCTCTTCCGGGTCTCCGATGACGATCAGCCCACCCGTTCGCGAGTGGACGATGTTGTCGATGCCCTCGCGTAGCGCAGTGCCGGGAGCGACGATGTCGAGAGCCCGCAGGAGTCGCGGATCCTGTCGCGCCTCCAACTCCTGTAGATCGTCACCCGGAAGTGAAGACGCCATCGCGGATGATGGAAGCAGATAGCGAAGAAGCGTGCTTTGCGGGGAAATCCGTGTGGAGCGGTCGGAAAAGGACTTGTCAAGTGCCGTGCCGGACGGTGGATCTCCCTGTGATTGACCGGGCGCTCGGCGCGCGGGTCCTGTCGCCATAGGAACCTCCCATCGACGCTCAGTAATCGCGTCGATGGGCCCCTCCTATCGCGCCACCCGCGCGAGGAGCGGCTACGCAGCTCGTGGGAGCTTCGCGGCGCCGCGGCCGCCCGAGAGGGCGGCCTTGATCGTCGCCACCGGATTGAGCCCCTTTACCGGCTCGTCGCCGGCGGGCGGGCCCAACACCCTTCCCAGGCCGAATTTGCGGGCCTCGGCCACGCGGCGGTCGGCGTGGGCTACATAGCGGATCTCGCCGGTGAGCCCGATTTCACCGAAGCAGGCGAGCGGCTTGCCGTCGGCCTCCAAGGCGCGACCGGCGTGGGCCGAGGCCACCGCCAGCGCGATGGCGAGGTCAGCCCCCGGCTCGTCCACCCGGATGCCACCGGCCACATTGACGAAGACGTCAGCCGCCGAGAGGGAGATCCCCGCGTGACGGGTGAGGACGGCGAGGACCAACGCCAGCCGGTTGCGATCGACGCCGGTCGCGGTGCGGCGGGGCGGGACCATCTCGGTCGGCGCTACCAGCGCCTGCACCTCGACCAGCAGCGGCCGGGTCCCCTCCATCGCGCAGAGCACCACCGACCCCGGCGCCGACTGCGCCTCGCCGACGAAGCGCGCCGAGGGGTCGGCGACCTCGACGAGCCCGCCCTGGCGCATCTCGAATACGCCCACCTCGCTGGTCGCGCCGAAGCGATTCTTGAGGGCGCGCAGCGTGCGGAACGTCCGCTCCCGCTCGCCCTCGAAGTGAAGGACGCAGTCGACCAGGTGCTCGAGGGCGCGGGGCCCGGCCAGTGAGCCTTCCTTGGTCACGTGCCCGATCAGAATCAGGGTGACGTCGAGTCGCTTGGCGGTGTCGAGCAGCGCAGAGGTGGCCTCGCGCACGGCGCCCACGCTGCCGGGCGCAGTGTCCGGGACCGCGAGCGTCTGGACGGAGTCGATCACGCACGCGGCCGGCCGCTCGGCCTCGAGCGCCGCCAGCACGCTCTCGAGCGACGGCTCCGCGAGCATCGGCACGGATAGCGCGGCATCGCCGAGACGCTCGGCCCGCCGCCGCACCTGGGCGGCCGACTCCTCACCGGAGACGTAGAGCGTGTCCTCGCCAGAGCCGGCGAGGTTGGCGAGCGCCATTCCCGCCAGCGTGCTCTTCCCGATCCCGGGCGCACCGCCCAATAGGACGAGGGACCCCGGCACGAGGCCCCCGCCGAGGACCCGATCGAGCTCGGCGATCCCGGTGCTGAGCCGTTCGGAGCGCTCGGCCTTGACGTCGCGCAGAGCCACCGGCTTCGGCGCTCTCCCGCGCCCGGCCCCTCCGCCACCGCGCCGTCCGGGCGAGGGTGAGCTCGCCTGCTCGAGCGTGTTCCAGGCCCCGCAACCCGGGCACTGCCCGGTCCAGGCGAGGGCAGCGTGACCGCACTCGCTGCATCGATAGGGCGCCGCTTTCGAAGCCATCTGCCCAGGCTAGGGACGAGGGCCGACGCTTCTTCAGCAACCATCCCCGCGGAACTGGCGCTAGTTCGTGTCGTTCTCCACCGGTCGCGGGCTCTATCTGAGCTTCAGACGGCCTCCGAAGCGAGCCCCAGCCGATGGATGCTGATGACGTCGTGCACGCTGGTCTCGACGGACCAGCGCCGCCGCTCCACCTGCTCGAAGAAGGTCTCCGCCGCGGGCCGGCTTGGATCGGCGATCCAGGCCTCGGGCGCGAGGCGAGGCAGCAGGTCGATGAGCTGGGCCACGCCCGGCCGCTCATAGAGGACGTCGGCGGCGAGAACCAGGTCGAAGGGCGCTCGCCCGATCAGCTCATCGGGAGCAGACCAATCGACTGGCAGGGTTTCGACCTCCAGCCCGTTCTTTCGGGCGTTGCGCTCGACCAGGTCGAGCGCCTCCGCATCGGAGTCGGTGGCCAGCGCGCTGGCACCCCCGCGGACGGCGGCGATGCTCGGGATGCCGAGACCACAGCCGAGCTCGACCACGCGCATGCCATCGAGGGAAACGCCCGAGAGCTCGCGCGCCAGGGCCACGCCGCTGCGCCAGATGATGGACCAGTACGGCGCGAGGGGCGCCCACTCGACCGGCCCGTCGTCGGGGATCTCGGCGCCGTCGATGGGCTGGGACAGCTGGAGTGGGCCCCCGGGCAGCTCAACCGTTGCCGGGACGAGCTCCCAGCCGAAGGGGGCGGGCTCAGCCAGAGCTGCTCGGGAACGGCGCGCCGGCGAAGAAGGCGAACCAGACGAGGAAGGCGATCAGGGAGACGATCGCGGTTGCGACGAACAGCCGCTCCACCGGGTCGCTCTGGTGATCGCCCGGCTTGTACGGCGTGTCACGCATGCTGCGATTCCAGGGGTCACGCCCGCTCAGGCGCTGAGGCCGGCCGGTCTGGCGGCGCAGGAGGCGCGCGCGCACCCACGAGGCGATCAGCAACAGCCCGTAGTACGAGACGAGGATGCCGGTCCCGATGAAAGCCGCGACCGGTCCGTTCACCGCCCCGGTCTTCCCGTAGAACTGGGACCCGAGGAAGATCCAGAGAAGCGGCACGCCGAAGCCGATCAGCAGTGCCCCGACAACCGTGAAGGCGGTGGAGCCCGTGCCGATCAGCACTCTCCTGATCGCTGAAAGCACTGCGGTCATGACCGTCCCCGGCCGTGCCGGGGACGAGGTCGAGGTTAGCGGGCCGCAGCCGCCGCGCCGCGGAGGTCCCGGTCGGGATCGATCTCCCAGCGACCCGCCACCTCGGCCAGCTCGTCGCTGACCGGCCAGCGGTCCGGGCGCTCCTCGCCGGAGTGGTCAGGGGAGGCGCCCTTCAGGGCCATGCAGCCGGTGTTGTCACCGATCGCGCGGATCTCCTCGATCTCGCCGGCGGCGAGGCGCTGCTCTGGGGGCAGACTCGCGACCTCGGCGCGCTTCTCCTCGATCGGTCTCGCCCCCTCCCCCTCCTCCTGGATCAGGGTCGGGACCACGCACTCGACCGCGGGGTGCGCGAGGTTCCATTGACAGGCGAGCTGCATCGGCGTGAGGCCGGCGCGCTCGGCTATCGGCCGGAGGCGATCGAGCTTCGCGCGACCCTCCGCGATCCAACCCTCCGGCCTGAAGGAGCGGTGGTCGCCTGCCGGCAGCTCGGTCTCCGGCGTCACGTCGTCCCAGAACAGCCCGCCGTAGTCGACCACCCGCGTGATCACGCGAACGCCCTGGCGCGCGGCGGCGTCGAGGCAGAGCTCCCCGGGCCAGGGCTCGAGCGGGTTGAGGATGATCATCGCCCAGTCGATGCGGTCACCGAAGCGCTCGAAGCAGCGGACGAGATCGAGGGTGAAGCCGTTCGCGGGGCCGGGCGCGACGCCGATGGCGTCGGCGATGCCCGAGTCCCGGAGAGCGGCCATCCCGTCCCAGACCGCCTCGCTCTCGTAGCCGGTCCGGTCCGGGTTGTGAAGCAGGAGGAGATCGAAGCGTTCCTGGCCGAGCCGCTGCAGGCTGCGCTCGGCCGCCATTCGCAGGTAGCCGGCATAGGCATCCGGGCCGCGCAGGGCGGGATCGGTGAATCGCGGGAAGCCGCGTGGCCCGTTCCGCTCGCCCTCGTAGAAATCGTGGCCGATGGCGCCGACCAGGCTGAAGGCGTCGCGGCCGGCGCCGGCCAGCGAACGGCCGACCAGCGAATCGGCCTCACCCTGCCCGTAGGCGTCGGCCGTCATCACCGTGTCGATTCCGTCGCCAGGCCGCAGCAGCGCCTCCAGGCGCAGCGGCTCAATCGGGTCGCCGAAGCGCAGGTAGCGCCCGCCGCTCCAGCTTCCGACCGCCTTGTTCCCCGGCGCGCCCACGCGCCAACCGTAGCGACCGAGTCCTCCCGGCGACCCGCCTCACGCACTAGCCGATGCCGACGTACCAGGCACCGAAGAACAGCCCGAACACCCCGAAAGCGGGGATCAGCACGGTCCGATAGAGCGGATCGATCAGAGGGCGAGTGAGTAGCCAGGCGAACGCCGCGGTGCAGAGCGTCATCGAGACCGCCGACATCGGGGCGAACGCGGCGAGGGCGGCCGCGGCCTCGACCTTCCCCGGCAGCGCCGCGATCAGCAGCAAGGCAACGGCGCCGGTTCCCGCCAGGCCGTGCAGCAGGCCGATGCTGAACGCCTGCCGCGGAGTCCGCACGTTCCGGTGGCGATGTTCGGGCCGGTCACCATGGTGGAGGTGGCGGTGAGTCTCGGAAGCCCCGAGTCGCCGATGGGGGTGTCTCCCGCCGCGAAAGTCGCCGCGGGCCCACTTGACGACGATCCGCAACGCGAGCAGGAGGATCACAACACCGACGGCGGTTTCGGCCCACTGCTCGATCCAGCTCGGCACCTCAGACTTGAAGAGGATCAGCGGGATTCCGATAGCGAGCAGCGCGCCTGAGTGTCCCGCTCCCCACCAGGCCCCGAGCCGCGCCGCGCCTCGAACGTCGCCACCGTCGACTGCCACCAGCGAGGTGACAGCCACGAGATGGTCCGGATCGGAGGCGTGGCGCAGGCCCAGGGCCAGGGCAATCAGCAGGGCGACGACCAGCGGGGCCCCCGCGAAGAGGCCCTCGAGCCAGGCATCCATCTGCTCGACCGGCTGGAAGAGGAACTCGAAGCTCACGAGCCCCCTCCTCCATCGTGGGTTGTGCAGCGTGGGCAGAGGCCCACCATCGGGAAGTGGGCGAAGCCGACGGCGAAGCCGAATCGCTCCTTCACTTCCTCGCGGAGCGAGTCGAGATCTGACCGATCGACCTCTTCGATTGCGCCGCAGCGATCGCAGGCGAGGTACTCGCGCTCGTCGCCGCCGATGAGGACGTAGCGCCCTGGGCCATGTCCGGCATGGAAGTGACGGACCACGCCCTGCTCCTGCAGCGTCTCGAGGTTGCGGTAGACGGAGGCCAGGTCGAGCGGTGTCCGATCGAGCCCAGCGGCGATCTGCTGAGCAGAGGCCGGTGCCTCCGCCTCGAAGAGGAAGTTGACGATCATGCGGCGGGCCGTCGAGATGCGCAGGCCGCGCTCCCGCAGCGTTCGAAGGACGGCGTCCGCGCTCTTGAAGTGGAGGGTTGGGCCTGTGGACTGGAACGTCAAACTGGGACGAGATCGCTTACCCGGGTCTGCGAGCAGGTCGGGCACCCGGATCAATCCCGGCCGGAAGTCAGCGAATTCTTGGTAGGTCACGCTCATCGTCAGCTGATCTGCGGAAGCGCTCGGAGAGCGATCAGGGCGCCGGCGACCACGATCAAGGTCGCGGAGAGCGCCGGGAGGACTCCGGCGATCCGGCCGCCGAAGAGACGCCGTTCCGGCCGCAGGCGCTGGATCAGCCTGCCTCCGTGCAGCACTGTGAGCCCGACCGCAGTCAGGGTGGCGGCCAGCCCGATGCTGAAGGCGAGGATCAGCACCAGCCCGAGACCGAGACGGTGCTGCGAGATCGCTGCAACCAGGACCACCAGCGCCGAAGGGCAGGGAACGATTCCGCCGGAGACGCCGAGCGCGATCAGGGAACGCGTCGTGATCGGTGCTCCGGGCGCCGGGTGGGTGTGGGTGTGCTCGCCGTGACCGTGTCCGTGTCGATGGCCGTGGTCATGCTCGGCCCTGAGTGCCCGCCAGCGCCGTAGCCGGGTCCAGATCGCCCAGAGCCCGATCGCGATCACCATCGCCCCCGACGCGACGCCCAGCCAGGGATAGAGATCCTCAGGCAGCACGTAGGCCGAGGCGGCCAAGGTGATCAGTCCCAGGGCGAAGACCGCCGAGGTATGGGTGATCGTCACCGTCAGCCCGAGCAGGGCCGCGTCCCTGGGCCGTCCGCGGCTCCCCACGAGATATCCCGCGACCATGGTCTTGCCATGGCCGGGGGAAAGCGCGTGGAGAGCGCCCCAGATGAATGCCGAGCCGAGCAGCAGCAGGATCAGGAGGCCGTGGTCGTTGCCACTCGTCAGCGCGCCCGCGAAGCCGTCCTGGGCGCGATCGGTGGTAACCGGCCCGACGTCCTCGCCGTCGGGGGCGCTAACCCGGCCGGACCCCGAGCTCACGCCGAAGCTCGCATCGTGCTGATCCGGAGGGCTCTGGAGGAGATCGACCGGATAGGCCCGCAGCCCACCGGTCGGATCGCTGGCGGGAACACTCGAGCGGACGTCCGTCCCCTCACCGGGCAGGACCTCGATCGCCTTCCAACCGACGCGGTCGCCGTAGGTGTCGTCATGGACCTCGACGCGGTGCCTCCCCGGCTGAATCGAGGCCGCGAAGCTCGCCTCGACCCGGGTGAGCGAGAGACCGCCCTGGCCCGGTGGGAAGCTGAGGGTGGGGGCAAGCGGAGAGCCCAGGGGGACGTCGCGTCCGTCGACGGTGACCCGGAGGTCCGGACTGATCTCGCTCAGCTTCCGCTGGAGCAAGGGCCCCCGCTCGGTGCCCGAGATGGCTCCATCCCCATTCCGGTCGAAGCGCTGGATCTCCTGGAAGGTCGGGATCTCCGCCTGGTCGAGGATGTAGTGGATCTCCACCGATCCCTGCGAGATGCGCACCTGGCTCAGGTGGTTGACGGTGAAATTGCCGAGCGGATGCGCCGCGGCCGCGCCGGGAAGCAGCATGGCGATGACTGCGACAGAGACCGCCGCGGCGAGCACGCCACCGAGGAGGCGGCCCGGGCTCATCGCAGGCCCCGCAGGGCCCGTTGCGCCCGCGGGCCGTAGAGGGGGTTGAAGTTCGGGCTCTGTGCGACGAGCCGCGAGAGGAATCCGTTCGCCCGCTTTGCGTCCCCGGCCCGCAGGGCCACCATCCCGGCGTGATAGAGGAAGGAGGGATCTCGCGAGCCGAGCCGCATGGCGCGCTCTGACATCCGCAGTGCTTCGCCGTCCCGGCCCGCGGCGCTCAGTGCCCACGAGTACGAGTCGGCCGAGCGAACGCTCGGCGCCGCCGCCCAGGCGCGCGCCGCGAGGTCCACCGCCTGAGCCGGATCGCCGTGGTCGGCCTCGAATACAGCCAGCTCGGCATCGGTGTTGACCCCGTTCGCCTGCAGCAGCCGCGTCTCGGCGCCGACCAGCCTGTAGTCGCGCCCCGCGGCGACCGTGGATCCGGCGGCCTGCTCGGTCTCGCCGAGGGCGATCACGTACTCCGGCAGCGGCAGCCTCAGCACCAGTCCACGGAGGCGCCGGATCGCAGGCTCATACTCCCCGCGCGCAGCCTCGACCCGCGCCAGGCCCGCCGTCGCGGCAGGAAACCCCGGGTCCGTCTCGAGCGCCGTCCGGTAGGCGGCCTCCGCCCCGCCATAGTCGCCGCTGTCGAAGTGGAGTTTCCCGACCAGCGCCTGCACATAGCTGACGTTCTCGGCGGTGCCGCCGCCGGCGGTGACCGCAAGGCGCATCGCCCCGAGCGCCCCGGGCAGATCTCCGTGCAGCTCACGGAAGTAGGAGACCCGGGCGTAAGACGACAGCTCCGGTTTGACGTCCACGTAGTGCTGGAGTGTGCGTGCCGCCGCCCCGTAGCGCCCGAGCTCGACCTGGGCGTCGGCGATGACGCCGTAGTTCCGGGCCACGTCCGGGTTGATCCGGGCCGCCTGCTCGCCGAGCGCGAGTGCCCCGCGGAAGTCGTGCCGGGCCAGGGCTAGGGACCCGAGGCCGCTGGTGGCGGTGAAGTTCTCTGGATCGAGCCGCAGGGCCTGCTCGAATGTGCCCTGGGCCCTCGGATAGAAGGTCGGATCGCCCGTCTCGCGCACCTGCTGGAGATAGGCGAGCCCGAGCTGGGCGTAGGCGTCCGGATCGGACGGGGCCCCGCGCACCTCGGCTTGCAGGCCCTCGATCCGCTGAGCGGTGGTGGCGCCGGGGAGCTCACCCTCCCGGACCGCCACCTCCGGCTGCCCGGTCAGGCTCGCGGAGCCCCCGTCGAAAGCGCGGACCCCGAGGAAGACCGCGACGAACGCGAGGAGCGCCGCCGCCAATTTCATCATCAGGCTGTCTCGTCTGATCGCCATCGCCGGTGCCTCGACGCGCGTCCCGCCCCGGAGGGGGCCGCCGCGAGGCGGCCCCCTCCCGGGACGTCCGCTCAGGTCGTGGCGACCCCCTTGCCCTTGCCGCCACGGGCGACGCGGCGACCGAGTCCGGCCATGGCGAGCACGCCGGCCCCGATCAGGACCCAGACGATCGCGTCCGGTCCTCCGCCGCCGCCACCGCCGCCGCCGCTACCTCCGGTGGCGGAGAACGATGGAGGCGTCGAGGTCCCGTTCCCGTTGTCGATGGCCTTGAGCTGCGAGCCAAACCCGGCGTCCGGGTTGGCACCGGGCTTCGGAGGCGCGACGTACGGGAACTGGCTCAGGAACTGGACGTCGTTCTGGTTGACGCCGTCTCCGAGCGGAACCATGTTCCCCTGCAGGGCTCCCGCGACGACCTGGAGGTCGATGTCGACCACGTCGTCGGTGAGCCGTCGCCCATTCGGGTAACCGGCGGTGTCACCGGCGAGCACGCCGAGCCGCTTCGGTGCGGCGCTCGGCGGAGTACCCAGGTTGATCTTGAGCGTGTCCGTTGCGTTCTTTCCGGCCGCGCCGGGGAATGCATTCAGACCCGGCACGCCTTGCAGCACCGCCTGGACGATGTCGGTGCGGTTCTTCTCGGGAGCGTTCACCAGTCCCGGGAAGAGCTTGTTCAGCACCGCGGCCAACTCCGGCGTGAGCACGTACTTGCCGTAGTTTTTCGCGTCGTCCTTGGGCTGCGTCCGGTTGAACCGGTCCTTCTGGCCCAGCGGGATGATCACCTCGTTGACCAGCGGGTTGCCGAGTCGCGAGATCTGCCTGAACGAGCCATGCCCATGGCCCTTCACCGAGATCGACTGCCGCTCGGTCGACGCCCAGACACCGACCACCGCATTGGCGGCCATGTCGCTCGAGACGGACTTGCCGTCACGGGTGACGTCGGACTCCGGAACCTGCAGCACGATCGACTGGACCGCGTAGCCGGCGAGATCGTCGACCCCGCCGCCCTGGTTGCCCAGTCCGGCGCCGGTCAGGTTGACCGTGTCGAAGATCCGGCCCAGTGATGCGTAGAACGGATCCTCTCTCTGGCCGGCGAACACCTTGCCGCCGCCCGGCAGGCCCTTGATCGCGCCTGCCTGCACCTGGTCGTAGTTCGGAATGGTCTTCGGCCCCACGTTGCTGGGGGGCGTCGGAACCTTCTTGGCAATGACCTTGGAGTGACCCTTGGTGATCCGGGTCACCGAGTAGGACTGCACCACGTTCCGGTTCGGGCTGTTGACCGAGTCGACCGGCTGCCCGTTCGTATACAGGAACGAGTTCGGGTTCCTGGTCTTCGTCTTGAAGTCGAACAGGTACCGGACGTCGGCCGTGCCGTCACCGGTGTTGTCGATGTTCAGGTAGTAGTGCGCGTTGTCGTCGAACTTGTAGAAGTTCGGACCGCCGGCGGGATCCTCGAACGGCACCCAGTTCCCGACGATCGTCAATGCGCCAGGAGCGTCCTGCGCCGTGAAGGCGTAGGTGTCGGTGTCATCTCCCGTCGGATCGATCGAGGTCAGGGGCGCCTCTCGATGCGAGGAGCCAAAGCCCAGCGGCACCGCGATCGCCAGCGCAACCAGCGCGGCGAACAGTGCGAGCTTCCTCATTTCGTCCTCCTTGACGGCGGGTTAAGTAACGACCTACCGCGAGCCGCCGCCGATCCGACCCTCGGTCAGTGGAGGGCTCTACGCCGGACCGTCTGGGCCGGATCAGAAAGTCCCTGCAAATCAGGGACTACTAAGGATGGGTCGCAGTTGCGACCGGTTCGCGCTTAGGACTTGTCGTCGTCGCTGGAGTGTTCGGCGCCCGCGACGCCTCCAACGAGCATTCCGGATCCGAGGTGCGTGCCGAGCACCGGCCCCACCTCGGTGCAGAACAGCGGAGCCGCTCCGAAGATCTCGGTGCCGTAAGCGACCAGATGCTCGGCATCCTCGGGTGACTGGGCATGCTGAACGACCCAATCCGTCGCTCCGCGGTCGTGCAGCCCGTCGAGATATTCCTTCATCCGCTCCAAGGCCCGGGTCTTGGTTCGGACGCGACCGACCGGAGCGATCTCGGTGCCGAAGGTCAGGATCGGCTTGATTTTCAGAGCCGTCCCGAGCATCGCCTGCGCCGCCCCGATTCGCCCGCCGCGGCGCAGGTATTCCAGTGTGTCCAGGGCAAACCAGATTTCAAGTCGCTCCCGGGCTTGATGGACGGCATCGACGAGGGCGCCCAGCTCCGAGCCTTGCTCGGCCGAACGCGCGGCAGCCAGCACGAGACAGCCGAGACCCCCCGCGCCGGTCTGGCTATCGACCACCTCTATTCGTCCGGCGTGCCCTTCTCTCGCCAGGGAATGGGCCGCCTCAGTCGCGCTCTCGCACGTCCCCGAGATGCCGGCGGCTATGTGAACGGAGACGACGTCACGTCCGGCAGCGACGAGCGGCTCATAACAGGCGCGAAACTCACCCACCGAAGGCTGCGAAGTCGCCGGCAGTGTCGGGGACTCGCGCAGCCGCGCATAGAAGGTGTCCAGGTCGCCGTACTCGTCCTCGGGCCGAAGGTCTCCATCCCAGCCGACGTGCAGGTTGACCTCGCAGATTCCCCAGCGGTCAATCAGCCCCCGAGGCAGATAGGACGTGCTGTCCGTCACCACGGCGACAGTGGGCGGCATGCAGGGCCGGCCTTAGGAGCTCAGGACTTGTCGCCGTCGCCCGAGGTCTCGGGCTCGCCGCCGTCGCCCTCCGGCTCGTCGTCGCCGTCGCTCTTCTTGCCGGCGCCGACGCCGACCTTCTCGGGCTCGGTCTTCTTCTTGGCCGGGCGCTTGCGCGGCTTGATGATCGTGAGCTTCAGCGGGTGATCCTCTTCGTCGCCCTTCTGATCCCGCTCGACCTGGACCGTTGAGCCTGGGGTCATCTGGCCGGCCCTCAGGACCTCGTCGGCGAGCGGGTCCTCGACGTAGCGCTGGATTGCGCGGCGCAGCGGTCGAGCGCCCATCGCCGGGTCCCAGCCCTTGTCGACCAGCAGCTCCTTGGCCTCCTTGGAGAGATCCAGCTGCAGCTCGTGCTCGGCCACCTGCGTCCGGACGCGCTCGACCATCAGGTCGACGATCTCCATGATCTCGTCCTTGGTCAGCTTGTGGAAGACGATGACCTCGTCGATCCGGTTCAGGAACTCGGGCCGGAAGACCTTCTTCAGGTCGCCCATGATCCGGGACTTCATGTCCTCGTAGGTGACGCCAGTCTCGTCGGAGATCGCGAAGCCGAGGGGCGTGTTGCGGGCGATGTCCTGCGCCCCGATGTTCGAGGTCATGATCACGATCGAGTTGCGGAAGTCCACCGTGCGCCCCTGGGCGTCGGTGAGCCTGCCGTCCTCGAGGATCTGCAGGAGGATGTTGAAGACGTCGGGGTGGGCCTTCTCGATCTCGTCGAGCAGCAGCACCGAGTACGGCTTGCGCCGCACGGCCTCGGTGAGCTGGCCGCCCTCGTCGTAGCCGATGTAGCCGGGGGGCGAGCCGACCAGGCGCGAGACGGCGTGCTTCTCCATGTACTCCGACATGTCGATCCGGACCATCGCCTCCTCGTCGCCGAACAGGAACTCGGCGAGCGTGCGGGCGAGCTCGGTCTTGCCGACCCCCGAGGGGCCGAGGAAGATGAATGAGCCGGCGGGGCGCTTGGGGTCCTTGATCCCCGCGCGTGAGCGGCGGATCGCCTTCGAGACGGCGGTGATCGCCGGCTCCTGGCCGATGACGCGCTTGTGCAGCTCGTCCTCCATGCGGACGAGCTTCTTCGACTCGGCCTCGGTGAGCTTGAAGACGGGGATGCCGGTCCACATCGCGACGATGTCGGCGATCTCCTCCTCGCCGACCTCCGGGCGCTCTCCACCCTCACCAGAGGTCCACTCGTGCTCGAGCTCCTTCTTCTTGTTGGTGAGGCGGCGCTCCTGGTCGCGCAGGTTGGCGGCCTTCTCGAACTCCTGGGCGTCGATCGAGGCTTCCTTCTCGCGCCGAGTCGTCTCGATCTCCTCCTCGAGGTCGCGGTAGACGGGCGGCTGCGTCATCGACTTGATGCGCATGCGGGAGGCAGCCTCATCAACCAGGTCGATGGCCTTGTCCGGCAGGAAGCGGTCTGAGATGTAGCGGTCGGCGAGCTCCGCCGCGGCCTCCAGGGCCTCGTCCGTGATCTTCACCCGGTGGTGCTGCTCGTAGCGCTCACGCAGGCCCTCGAGGATCTTCACGGTCTCCTCGGTGGAGGGCTGCTCGACCTTGATCTGCTGGAAGCGGCGCTCGAGGGCGGAGTCCCGCTCGAGGTACTTGCGGTACTCGTCGAGCGTGGTGGCGCCGATGGTCTGCAGCTCGCCGCGCGCGAGGGCCGGCTTGAGGATCGAAGCGGCGTCGATCGCGCCCTCAGCGGCGCCGGCGCCGACGAGGTTGTGGAGCTCGTCGATGAAGAGAATGATGTCGCCGCGCTGGGTGATCTCCTTCATCACCTTCTTGAGCCGCTCCTCGAACTCGCCGCGGTACTTGGAGCCCGCGACCAGGGCGGCCAGGTCGAGCGTGTAGATCTGCTTGTTCTTGAGCAGCTCGGGGACCTCGCCGTTGGTGATGCGGGCCGCGAGGCCCTCCACCACGGCGGTCTTGCCGACCCCCGGCTCACCAAGCAGCACCGGGTTGTTCTTGGTGCGGCGGGAGAGGATCTGCATGATCCGCTCGATCTCGATCTCGCGGCCGATCACCGGGTCGAGCTTGCCCTCGGCGGCGAGCTTGGTGAGGTTGCGGCCGAACTGGTCGAGCAGCTTCGAGGACTTCTTGCCCTCGCCCGTGCCCCCGCCCGCGCCCTGGCGCCGGCCGCCGGGACCGGAGAGCATGCGGATGACCTCGTTGCGGATCTTCTCGGAGTCCGCGTCGAAGTCGAGCAGGATGCGCGCGGCGACACCCTCGTTCTCGCGGACCAGGCCGAGCAGGATGTGCTCGGTGCCGATGTAGTTGTGGCCCAGGCTCAGCGCCTCGCGGAGGGCGAGCTCGAGCACCTTCTTGGCGCGCGGCGTGAACGGGATCTGCCCGGCGGTGACCTCCTCACCGGAGCCGACGATCCGCACGACCTGCGAGCGGACGCGCTCGACGGTGATGTCGAGGGACTCGAGGACGCGGGCGGCGAGCCCCTCCTCCTCGCGAAGCAGGCCGAGCAGGATGTGCTCGGTGCCGATGTAGTTGTGCTTGAGAGTCCGCGCCTCCTCCTGGGCGAGGACGACTACCTGGCGAGCTCTCTCTGTGAATCTCTCGAACATTCAGTCAGTCTTTCGGTGGTCTATCAAGCAGTTCGGTTGGTCTTACGTTGCGGTCGCTGAATTGGCTCTCGATTAAGTCGTATGGGTCAGGGTCAGGGGACGCAGACTGTCCGGGGGCCCAATCGCTATCGGCTCCTGCCTGCCGATCTGTGATCTGACCTCCGGTCTGTCGGGGGACGGCGAAGCCAAAGTATAGCCACGGGGGTTCGGCGGCCAGGCACGTTCCGTGCGTGGCCAGAGAACTCCCTGCAAGATGCGTGAACGAGCTCTTGCCGACCCTCCGGCCCATGCAGCCAAGGATGGCGCGATTCGCCGTGGGCCACTACCGCCGAAGCCCGCAGACCGCGACCGTAGTGCTCCACACGGCGTTAGTGCTTCTTCTTCAGCTCGACCTTCGCCTGCTCACGGGTGGGGTTTCCGGCGGTTGGGGTGAAGGTGATCGTGACTTGCGATCCGGACTCGCTAGCCGAGAGTGCTAGCGGCGGGTCCAGTGGACCGGTGCGACCGGTACCTTGCCGCGGGTGGGAGCAGCGGATCGGCTACGGAGCTGGGGCCGGGGGGCTCTGCGCAACCCCTGGCTGATCGCCGGGCTCGTCGTCGGCTTCCTCCTGGTCTGCGCCTGGATCGCATGGGCGATTCACGTGGGGAGCGAGCACGGCGGCGGCGCGGCGCTGGGCGTGCTGATCGTCTGGCCCGCGATCGTCGTCGTCCTGGCGGTGATCGCTGTCCCCTTCATCTGGGCCTTCCGCGTGATCCGCGCAAGCGCGGGCTCGGGAGAAGGCGACTCCGGCGCCGAGCCGGATTCGGACGAGCAGACGGGGCCGGAGTCGGGGGCCACCGCCGGTTAGGGGCGCTGCCTCCCCAGGCGGCGCCTCGGTTTCCGCAGCACGCCCGTCACCAGGCCCCGGTATCGCTCGAGGAAGCCTCGCACCTCCTCCGGGTCGTAGATCCGGGCGTCGAACTTGGCCACCCACCGCTCGCGCTCCCGGTAGGGATCGATGAGGAAGATGAATCCCCAGGGCATCCCCCTGGTGGTGTACCTGGGCGGGCCGAAATCGATCCCGTCAGACTCGAGCCGGGGCCATCGCCCGCCGATCTGGAACATCGCGCTCATCTCGGGAGGCGGCGTGCCGCTGCGATAGAGCTCCTCGCACAGCCGGTCATAGGGGATCTCGCTGTGCGCCTTCGTCTCGATGACCACCTCCCGCACGCGCGCCAGCCAGCGCCGGAAGGACAGCTTCGGGTCGAAGCGCATTGCCAGCAGCATCGGGTTCGAGAAGAACCCGAACATCGACTGGGTTTCGGCGAGCGGGCGATTCATGGCGTACGTCCCGAGCGCGATCTGCTCCTGGCCGGTCTCCAGCGCCAGTTGGGCGGTGAAGGCGGCGAGACGGACCACGAATGAGGTCGTGCCCGCGCGGCGTGCCAGCTCGTCGAGCGCTGCCACCTCCCCCGGCTCGATGATCCACTCGATGGCGCCATCGGTTTCCGGCGCGTCCGGGACCGGTTCCGCCCTCGAGAACGGCAGCCTGAGCGCGGGCCATTCGGGCCCGAAGGCCCGCCGCCACCACTCGAGCTGATCGCGGTAGCGCGGTCCATCGGGACGCAGCCTCTCCCGCTCCCACGCCGCGAAGTCGGCGTACTGTGGCCCGCTGTTTATCTCCGGCAGTGGCTCGCCTCGGCGATGGGCCTCGTAGGCCCGCGCGACATCCGTGAAAAAGATTCGCCACGACAACCAGTCGGTGACGATGTGGTGACTCAAACGCAGCAGCCTGTGATCGTCATCGCCGACTCGGGCGAGCCACATCCGCAGCAGTGGTCCGCTCTCGAGATCGAACGGCTCCAGGGCGTGGTTGCGCAGAATCACGTCGATCGCTGCATCGGCATGTTGCGAGCCGTCGAGCTCTATCGCTGGAATCTCGATCTCCCGCGGCGCTCCGACGACCTGAAGCGGGCGCCCGTCGCGCTCGACGAAGGTCGTGTGCAGGATCTCCTGCCCTGCGACGGCCTGCTGGATCGCTGCCCGGATTGCCTGCGTGTCCAGATCACCGCGGATGCGCATCTGACTCGCCATCGTGTAGCCGGCCGACCCCTCGGCCGTGCGGCTGGATCGCCAGATCCTCTCCTGCGCGAAGGAGCAGGCGAGCGGCCCCGTCCGCGGGACCCGAACGAGTCTCGTCGTATTCGCTAGGTCCGCATCGCGGGAAATAGCAGGACCTCCCGCAGGCTCTTCGCTCCGGTCAGGATCATCACCAGCCGGTCGATACCGAGGCCCACGCCGCCGGTCGGGGGCATTCCCTGTTCCAGGGACTCGACGAAGACCTCGTCGTATGGCTGTGTCTCCTCATCGCCCCGGGCCAGCTCCTCCGCCTGCTCCTCGAAGCGGCGGCGCTGCTCGTCGGGATCGTTGAGCTCAGTGAAGGCGTTTGAGATCTCGATCCCCCCGACGAACGCCTCCCAGCGCTCGACCAGGCCCTCCTCAATTCGATGGCGCTTTGCGAACGGCGAGAGCTCGACGGGATAGTCGACGATGAACGTGGGCTGGATCAGGGTCGGCTCGACCTCCTTGGAGAGCAGGCCGTCGACGAGCTTGCCCCAGCCCTCCTGTGGGTCCGCCTCGGTCCCCATCGCCTCCGCGAGCTGCTCGCGCGAGGGGTGCTCCAGAACGTCGATTCCGGTTCGCTCCCGGATCGCGTCCCGCAGGGTCTCCCGCCGCCAGGGCGGTGCGAGTTCGATCGTCTCGCCCTCCCGCTCGATCTTGGTCGTGCCGAGGACCTCCTGGGCGACGTCGGAGACAAGCTGCTCGAGCTCCTCCGCGACGTCGTTGTAGTCGGCGTAGGCCTCGTACCACTCGAGCATCGTGAACTCGGGATTGTGCTTGTGCGAGATCCCCTCGTTCCGGAAATCCTTGCCCAGTTCGTAGACCTTGTCGATGCCCCCGACCACCAGGCGCTTCAGGTAGAGCTCGGTCGCGATCCTCAGATAGAGGTCGCGGTCGAGGGCGTTGTGGTGGGTGGTGAACGGCCGGGCCAGCGCGCCTCCGTAGAGCGGCTGTAGCACCGGCGTCTCCACCTCCACGAATCCGCGCGATTCGAGCCAGCGGCGGACCGCGGAGATCGTCCGCGTCCGGGTCACGAACAGCTCCCGGGTCTCCTCGTTCGCGATCAGGTCGAGCTCCCGCCGGCGGTAGCGGGTCTCGACATCCTCGAGGCCGTGAAACTTCTCCGGCGGCGGGCGGAGCGACTTCGAAAGCAGCTCCCAGCCGTCCGCGCGGATCGTCAGCTCGCCGCGCCTCGAGGCGAAGACCGGGCCCTCGATCCCGACGATGTCGCCGACGTCCAGCCCAAGCAGGCCCTCGTAGGCGTCACCGAGCTCGTCGACGCGAGCCTGGACCTGGATCTGGCCGGTCCCGTCCTTGAGGTCGAGGAAGGCGGACTTGCCATGCCCGCGCTTCGCGGTCAGGCGGCCCGCGACGCGGTAGCGGTCGCTGGTCTCCTCGCCCGGCTCGATTCCTTCGTGGGATTCCCTCACCGCCGCGATCTCTATGCGGTCCGGGAATGCGTGCGGGTAGGGCTCGATGCCCTCCTCTCGGAGTCGCTCGAGCTTTGCTCGCCTCTCTGCGAGCAGGTCCGACTGCTGGCGGTCCGGCTCCTCGTTCACCGGGGGGAGCCTACGAGAGCCTAGGAAGTTTCGATCTTGGTGATCTTGAGCTTCCTCTTGGGACCGCGAGGCGTCTCGACGGTCACGACCTCGTTCTTCTTGCTGCCGATCAGCGCCTTGCCGACGGGCGACTCGTTCGAGAGCTTCTGCTCGGTCGGGTCGGCCTCGGCGGATCCGACGATCTGGAACTTCTGGGACTTGCCGGACTTCTGGTCCTTGACGTGGACGATGGCGCCGACGCCGACGGTCTCGGTGTCGATGTGCTTGTTGTCGATCACCGCGGCACGCCGCAGCCGGTCCTGGAGGGACGCGATCCGCTGCTCGAGCATCGCCTGCTCGTTCTTCGCGTCGTCGTACTCGGAGTTCTCCGCGATGTCCCCGAACTCCCGCGCCTGCTTGATGCGGTCAGCCACCTCGCGGCGCTTGTCGTTCTCCAGGTACTCGAGTTCTTCCTTGAGCTTCTCGAGGCCCTCGGGGGTGATCAATGTCTCGCGTGCCAACTCTCCTCGATTCTGATCTGTCTGGGGTTTCCTTTGCGCCGAAGAATCCCTGCTCTACGGCGAAAAATGAGCCCGTACCGACGCCATCAAATGCACGGCCGGTCCGGGCGGGGCGCGCCAGTATAGCGCCGCCAAAAGAGGTGGTCGAGGGGCTCGCTCAGGCGGGAATCGACGCCCGGAGGACGCCCGTGACCCGCTCCGGGTCCTCGATTTGGGGGTAGTGGCCGAGGTCGTCGAATCGGGTGACCGCAGCCGCCGGGCGCAGCTCCAGGACGGCGTTCAGGACGTTCTCTGTCGCGACGGGATCGACCATCCCCCAGGCGAGCGACAGAGGCTTCGCCCAATTCGTCAACGCTCCGTGCCAGCGCTCGGCGTGACGAAAGCGCTCCTCCATGTAGCGGATCGTCTTGTGGTTGAGCGTCCGGCCGGCGCCTGCGCAGACCAGCGCCCACTGGTCCTCGGCCTCCTCGTCCGTGAGCGGGTGTCCCGGGGAGAAGATGGAGCCGAACTGCTGGCGAAAGAACCGCTCGCTGGAGAGCCGGGAGAAGAGCGGTCCCACGGCGCTGCGGAGAAGGCGCTGGCCGAGGGTGGGACTGGCGGCGTCCTGGATCATCGAACCGTTCAGCAGCAGGACACCGACCACCTCCATGTCGAGAGCGCCCTCGAGGTCCCGGGCCAACAGCTCGGTCGCGACCGAGGTCCCCATGTCATGGGCGACGATGAAGACGGGCTTGGACTCGCCGTGGCGGTCGACGAGTTCCTCGACCAGATCGGCCTGCCAGTGCAGTGTGTAGTCGTGATCTCTCGGCTTCTCCGAGAGTCCGAAGCCGAGGAAGTCCGGGGCCAGGGCGGCGTGGTCGGTCTCGCGTTCCAGCAGCAGGCGCCAGTCGTATGAGCTCGATGGGAACCCGTGCAGGAAGAGCAGGAGCGGACCGTGGCCGCCGCGATCGAAGACGTGAATGCGGCGGGCGCGGAACTCCTCGTCCCTGCCGCGTT
>CAVZRH010000014.1:0-231407 GCA_963777575.1 uncultured Solirubrobacterales bacterium
GGTTTCGCTGACCCGCAGGTGGTCCACCGGATCGCGTCCGGCGACCGCGCCGCGGTCGTCTGAATACCTAGGCCGGCTGGGGCTCGCCGGCGTCGGCCGCCTCGGCCTCGACGCTGCCCTCGCGCGGGTCCGACTCGGGCGGCACCTCGCCGCCGCGCTCGGTTCCCGCGATCACCTCGTCCGGCGCCTTCTCCTTCGGGATGAAGCCGGACTTCATCCCGAAGTAGACCGCCTGTGGGTGATGGGCGACGATCGCGACGGTCGACTGCTCCGGCTCGACCGCGTAACCGCCGGAGAGGCGTCATCCCGATCTCCTTCAGTCCGAGGAGACGCCAGACCTTCTCGTGCTCGGACTGGTCGGGGCAGGCGGGATAGCCCCAGGAGTAGCGCCGTCCCTGGTCGGGCTCGATGCCCAGATCGCTCCGCACCTGCGAGTGGAGCCACTCGGCGAGCCCTTCCGCCGTCTGGACACCCAGGCCGTGGACGTACAGCTGCTCGGCGAACTCGCCGTCGGATTCGAGCTTCTTGATCAGCTCGGTCACCTCGGGGCCGACTGTCACGCCCTGGAGGGCGACGACGTCGCGCTCGCCGGGACCGAGATCGTCCAGCGGCCGGAAGAAGTCGGTGAGGCAGATCCGGTCGTGCTTTGGCTGGCGCGGGAAGACCAGCCGCTCCAGCTCACGCTCCGGATCCTCAGCGTCGAAGACGACCAGCTCGTTCCCGTCGGCGGCGCAGGGGAAGTAGCCGAGCCGGGTTCTCGGATGCAGGTAGTCCTGCTCTCGCCACATCCGCTCGAGGCGCGGAGCAAAGCCCTCCTCGCCGTCGTGGCCCTCCACGATCCGCCGCCACTCCTCGCCCTTCTTGCCGCGGCCGCCCCAGTGGAGCTTGAAGAGGACGTGGCGGTCGAGGTGGGGGAAGACGTCGTCGAGGTCGACCTCGATCTCGCGCACGCCCCAGGAAGGGCGGCTCCGGGATCGGCACGTCAGTCCGGGCGGCAGAGCGAACGCTGTCGTCGGTGGTCGGGCGGCGCGTCGTCGACCACCACCGGCTTGTCGCGGAGCTCTCTGGCCTCGGAGCGGATCCGGTCCACCAGCGAGGCGCGCGCCTCCTCGTCGATCAGCTCGTCCATCGTGTCCAGTCCGGCGAAGGCGTCCTTGCAGTAGAAGACGCCCGGCTCGTAGACGTCGTCGGACTCCCTGCCGCCCGGGTAGAGGATCCGGCGGCCGAAGTCGCGGTTGATCGCGGCGCCGCCGATCAGCACCGGGAACTCCAGCCCTCGCTCGTGCAGCTCCTGGACGCAGGTCGGCATCTGCTTCGAGGTGGAGACGAGCAGAGCGGAGAGGCCGATGGCGTCGGCCTCGTGCTCGACGGCCGCGGAGATGATCGTGTCGACCGGGACCTGCTTGCCGAGGTCGATCACCGTGTAGCCGTTGTTGGTGAGGATGGTGTTGACCAGCGACTTGCCGATGTCGTGGACGTCGCCGAAGACCGTCGCGATCACGACCTTGCCCTTCGTGTGGCCCTCGATCCGCTCGAGGTAGTTCTCGAGCTGGGCCACGGCGCGCTTCATCACTTCGGCCGACTGCAGGACGAACGGCAGGATCAGCTCGCCGGCGCCGAACTTGTCGCCGACCTCCTTCATCGCCGGGAGCAGGACCTCGTTCAGAGTCGGTACCGCGCCGATCTTCTCCACCGAGCGGTCGATCCAGTCCTCGACGCCGTCCTTCTTGCGGTGGAGGATCTGCCAGTGGAGGGCCTCCTCGGGCTCCATGCCCTCGGTCGGGTCGCCGGCCGCCTCCTCGGCCTCCTCGCCCTGCGACTCGAAATGCGCGATGAACTTCTCCAGCGCGTCCTCGGAGCGGTTGAAGACCAGGTCGTCGGTGAGCTCGCGCTCCTCGTCGGGGATCTCGGCGTATGGCGTGATGTGGTTGGGGTTGACCATCGCCAGGTCGAGCCCGGCCTGGACGCAGTGGTGGAGGAAGACCGAGTTGAGGACCGCGCGGGCCTTCGGCGAGACGCCGAAGCTCACGTTGGAGACGCCCAGTGAGGTCTTGACCCCCGGGATCTCGGCCTTGATCCGGTTGATCCCCTCGATCGTCGCGACCGCGGAGGGGCGCCACTCCTCGTCCCCGGTCGTCAGGGTGAAGGTGAGTGCGTCGAAGACCAGCGCCTCGGGGTCCATTCCGTGGTCGTCCACGCACATGTCGCGGATGCGCTTGGCGATCTCGACCTTGCGGTCTGCGGTCTTCGCCATGCCCTCTTCGTCGATGGTCAGGGCGATCAGCGCGGCGCCGTGGGCCTTTGCCAGCGGGGCGACGCGGTCGAGTTTGTCGCGGCCTGCCTCGAGGTTGACGGAGTTCACGATCGCCCGGCCGGGGATCTTCTCCAGGGCGGCCTCGATCACCTCGGGCTCGGTCGAGTCGACCTGAATCGGCGAGGGCTGGGTCAGCGAGATTCGCTCGACGACCGTGCCCATCTGGACGTCCTCGTCCTGGCGCTCGGTGAGCGCGACGCAGACGTCGAGGACGTGGGCGCCACCGGTGACCTGGTCCTCGGCCACCTGGACGAGGCCGTCGTAGTCGTCGGCGAGCAGCAGCTCCTTGGCGGCGCGCGAGCCCTGCGAGTTGACCCGCTCGCCGACCAGCGTCGGGCGCGGCTCCTGCACCAGCGGCGTCGAGGTCATCATGCTCGAGACCTCGCGCCGACCCTCGCTCGGGGCGCTCGCCGGGGGTTTGGGCACCGACCCGCTCCCGGATCGCGCGGATGTGCTCGGGAGTGGTGCCGCAGCAGCCGCCGACGATCCCGACGCCGTATCGCTCGACGAATTCGCCGAGGGTGGCGGCGAGTGGCTCTGGCTGCTCGGGGAAGATCGTCTCCCCGTCGGGCCCCTGCAGCGGCAGGCCGGCGTTCGGGATGCAGTGGACCGGGAGAGGCGAGGTCTCGCCCAGGTAGCGGATCGCGTCCCGCATGTCCTCGGGGCCGGTGGAGCAGTTGAGCCCGATCACCTGGACGTCCAGGGCCGATGAGCGTGGTCAGCACCGCCTGGATGTCGGTGCCGAGCAGCATCTTGCCGCCCTGCGGCAGCAGCGAGACCGAGGCCTGGATCGGGAGGGTCCGGCCCGTGAGCCTGAACGCCTCCCGCGCCCCGAAGATCGCCGCCTTCACCTCCAGGATGTCCTGCGCGGTCTCGATGATGATCAGGTCGGCGCCGCCCTCGACCAGGCCCTGCGCCTGCTCGGTGAAGACCTCGACCAGCTTTCGGAAGGAGATGTCCCCCAGGGTGGGATCGTCGCTCGCCGGCAGGAAGCCGGTGGGGCCGATCGAGCCGGCGACGAAGCGGTCCGGGCCCGCCGCCGCGCGGGCGATCTCCGCGGCCCTGCGGTTGATCTCAGGCGTGTGCTCGCCGAGTCCCCATTCGTCCAGCTTCAGCCGGCTGCCCTGGAAGGTGTCGGTCTCGACGACCTCGGCGCCCGCGTCGAGCATGGAGGCGTGGACGCCCTCGATCACGTCGGGCCTGTTGAGGATCAGCGCCTCGTGGCACTTGCCCTCCAGCCCGCCGTAGTCCTCCTGCGTCAGGTCGAATTGCTCGAGGGTCGCTCCCATGCCCCCGTCGAAGACGACGACACGCTCGCGGACCGCCCCCAGATAGTCGCGCTCAGACATGGCGGAGAAGGGTAGACACCCTCGGTAGGGTTGAAGCATGGCCCTCTCCAACGTCTCGGGCTTCCCGCGCATCGGCCGCAACCGCGAGCTCAAGTTCGCCACAGAGGGCTACTGGCGAGGCGAGACCTCGGCCGACGAGCTCGCCGCCACCGCCAAGGCGATCCGGGTCGAGAACTGGAAGCTGATGCAGGACGCCGGGATCGACCTGATCCCCTCGAACGACTTCTCCTACTACGACCAGGTCCTCGACACGATCGCACTGGTCGGCGCGGTGCCCGAGCGCTACGGGTGGAGCGGGGATCAGGTGGACCTGGACACCTACTTCGCGATGGCCCGGGGGCGGCAGACGGACGACCAGGACGTCACCGCGATGGAGATGACGAAGTGGTTCGACACGAACTACCACTACATCGTTCCCGAGCTCGGACCGGACACCAGGTTCACGCTCTCGAGCTCGAAGCCGTTCGACGAGCACGCCGAGGCCATGGAGGAGCTCGGCATCGACACGGTCCCCGTGCTGATCGGCCCCGTCAGCTTCCTGCTGCTCTCAAAGCCGGCGGAGGGCGTCAGTGAGCGCTTCGATGCCGTCGATCTGATCGAGCCGCTCGTCGAGGTCTACGGCGAGGTGATCGAGCGGCTCGCCGAGCAGGGCGCGACCTGGGTGCAGTTCGACGAGCCCTGCTTCGTCGAGGACCGCTCTGAGAAGGAGCTCGACGCGCTCCGCCTCGCGTACGAGGAGCTCTGCAAGGTCCATGAGCGCCCGCGGATCGTCGTCAAGACCTACTTCGACCACGTCGGCGATGCCTACGGGGTTCTCCGCGACCTGCCGATCGAGGGCGTCGGCCTCGACTTCACTGGGTTCGTCCACGAGGAGGGAATTGGTTTCGGCGACGCACCGTTCCACGAGCACGGCGGCCGCCATAACGCCGAGTTCATCGCCAACCAGGGGGGCCTCGACGACCAGTGGCTCTTCGCCGGGATCGTCGACGGGCGAAACGTCTGGATCAATCACCTCGAGCACTCGCTCGATGCTCTGGACGGTCTGCAGACCCGAACCGCCCAGCTGGTGGTCTCGACGAGCTGTTCCCTGCTTCACACCCCCATCGACCTGGATGCCGAGCCGTCGGGGGTCGACGCCGACCTGGACGACGAGATGCGCTCCTGGATGGCGTTCGCCGTCCAGAAGGTCGGCGAGGTCGCCACCCTTGCGAAGGGGACGGCCGAGGGACGCGCGGCGATCTCCGACGAGCTCGACGCGAACGACCGCGCCCGGGATTCCCGGCGCGACTCGGCTCGGACCCGAAACGCCGAGGTGCGAGCGCGGATCGAGGGACTCGACGAGGAGCATGATCAGCGCTCGAGCCCATTCGAGGAGCGCCGGCAGGCGCAGCGCTCCCGTATCGAGATCCCGGAGCTCTTCCCCGCGACCACGATCGGCTCCTATCCCCAGACGGACGAGATCCGGCAGACCCGCGCCAAGGAGAAGCGCGGCGAGATCGACTGGGAGACCTACAAGGAGGCCATGCAGGCGGAGATCGAGAAGGTGATCCGCTTCCAGGAGGACGTGGGCCTCGACGTCCTCGTCCATGGCGAGCCCGAGCGCAACGACATGGTCCAGTACTTCGGCGAGCAGATGGAGGGCTACGTCTTCACCGAGAGCGCCTGGGTGCAGTCGTACGGCTCGCGCTACGTGCGTCCGCCGATCATCTTCGGGGACGTGCTGCGGCCGTCGCAGATGACCCTGGACTGGATCACCTATGCCCAGTCACTCACCGACAAGCCGGTCAAGGGAATGCTCACCGGCCCGGTGACGATGCTCGAGTGGTCGTTCGTCCGCGACGACCAGCCGCTCGCGGACACGTGCAAGCAGCTCGCGCTCGCGATTCGCGATGAGGTCGAGGACCTCGAGAAGGCGGGCATCCAGATCATCCAGGTGGATGAGCCGGCTATCCGCGAGGGACTGCCCCTGCGGAAGAACCGCTGGGACGAGTACCTGACCTGGGCGGTCCACTGCTTCCGCCTGGCGACGGCGGTCGTCAAGGACGAGACCCAGATCCAGACGCACATGTGTTACTCGGACTTCGGCGACATCCTCGAGCACATCCAGGAGATGGATGCCGACGTCAACCTGATCGAGGCCGCCCGCTCACGCATGGAGCTGCTCGGAGACTGGGAGAAGACCGGCTACCGAAACGACATCGGCCCGGGCGTCTACGACATCCACTCACCGCGGATCCCGAGCGTCGACGAGATGGTCGAACTGCTCCATGAGGCGTCGCACGTCCTGCGACCCGAGCAGATCTGGGTGAATCCCGACTGCGGCCTCAAGACCCGCACCTGGGACGAGATCGACCCGAGCCTGCGCAACATGGTGCAGGCCGCGAAGCAACTGCGCGAAGAGCTGGTCCCCGCGTCCTAACCAGGGCTCAGCGCGGCGGCCTAGCTGACTGTTTTGCCGAGTCCTAACCATCGCTTGGGAGTCGCGTAAACGGACGCTGTGCATCCTGCATGGAAACGACGACGGCAGGAGGAAACGGAATGAGGAAGAGAACTTTGATCACCGCGGCACTCGCCGCACTCGCGATCGCCGCCATCGCCGCGCCGGTCGCGCAGGCTCGGCATTTCGAGGGCGAGATCGTCGCTCACAACGCGAAGGCCAAGACGTTCAAGATCCGCGAGGACGAGGGCGGTGGCACCTTCAAGGTGAAGGTGACCAAGCAGACCTTCTACCAGGGCATCTCCGGCTTCAAGGCGATCACGGTCGGCCGCACCGACCTCGAGGTCGTGGCCCACAAGGCCAACGGCACGTGGACCGCCACGAAGGTGGAGACCCGCGGCGGCTCCGGCGGCGGCAAGGACGACTGAGCGAAGGGTTCCGGGTGGGCCGCCGGCCCACCCGGACCACACTCAGCGTTTCTTTCCCAGCCGCCTGCGCCAGTCGCGGGAGTTGAAGAACTGCGTGATCTTCCGCAGCTTCTCCCGGCGGTCGCTCGTGTAGGGGAAGTAGAGCGGCTCGCGCTTCGAGCCGAAGCGGCTGATCACCAGGGACTCCGGCCGGACGAACTTCTTGATGCCGTACTCGCCGTGGCGGAAGCCGATCCCCGAGTCCTTCCAGCCGCCCATCGGCACGTCCGAGGCGAGGAAGCCGACCAGCACGTCGTTGATGTTGGCGGTCCCGACCTCGAGCCGGCGGGCGACCGCCTCGGCCTTGCGCTTGCTGCCGAACACCGACGCGGAGAGCCCGTAGCGGCTGTCGTTGGCGAGTCGCACCGCCTCGTCCGCGTCGCGGACCCTCATCACCCCGACGACCGGGCCGAAGCTCTCGTCACGCATCACGGTCATCGAGTGGTCGACGTCGGCGAGCACAGTGGGCTCGAACCAGTCGCCGGGCCCCTCGCCGCGCTGTCCGCCGGTGAGGACGGAGGCGCCGCCCTCCCGGGCCTCGTTCACGTGTGACTCGACGATGTCGGTCTGCTTCGGGAAGGTCATCGCGCCGATGTCCTTGCCGTGCTCGGGTCCGTCCATCCCCTGGTTCAGTCCCTTCACCTCGTCGACGAAGCGCGTCAGGAACTCGTCGTAGACCGGCTCCTCGACATAGATGCGCTCGGTCGAGATGCAGACCTGGCCCGAGTTGGCGAACGCGCCCCAGGCGGCGGCGTTCGCGGCCCTCTCGACGTTGGCCGTGCGCAGCACGATCAACGGGTCCTTGCCGCCGAGCTCGGCGCTCACAGGGGTGAGGGTCTCGGCCGCCCGGCCCAGGACCTTCTTAGCCGTGCGATCCGAGCCGGTGAACTGGACGAAGTCCACCTCGTCGACGAGAGCCGATCCGGTCTCGCCCATTCCGTTGACGACGTCGAAGACGTCAGGTCCGCCGATCTCGCTCTTCCAGGCCTCGACGATCTCACCGAGGCCCAGCGGGGTGATCTCGGAGGGCTTGACGACGACGGCGCAGCCCGCGATCAGGGCGGGGATCGCGTCGCCCAGCGAGAGGATCAGCGGGAAGTTCCACGGGCTGATCACGCCGACCACCGGATAGGGGCGGTAGGTGACCTTGAGCTTCTTCACCTTCATCAGCGGCGAGTGGGCCGGCACCTTCTCGTCGCCGATGTACTTGCCGGCCTTCTTCCCGTAGAAATTGATCAGGTCGGCGACGTAGGGGACCTCGCCCATCGACTCCGCGCGGACCTTGCCTGTCTCGCGCTGCATCGTGTCCGCGATGGAGTCCTGGTGGTCGAGCAGCCAGTCGCGCAGCTTGCCGAGCCACTCGGCGCGCCCCTTGATCCCGAGCTCCTCCCAGGCCGGCTGATTGGCGCGCACACGCGCCACGGTGGCGGCGACCTCGGCCGGGCCATCGACCGGGACGTTGGCGATCACCGACTCGGTCGCCGGATTGGTCACCTCGAAGGTCTCGCGCTGCGCGTGCTCGGCCTCGTTGACCGTGTCGATCGCCATCTCGTTCTCCTCTCGCGGGCTCCAGGCGGACTCTAGCGCGGACTGGCTGCCCAGCCAGTCCGTGCGTCGTGACCGCTTGGAGTAAGCGACGAGCACGATTTTCGACACCGGGCCAAAGACCGCGCCTCCCGCCGCGCCTACCGTGACCCGATGCGCGAGCTCAGCACCCGCATGATCGAGGCCGTGCTCGATGGGGAGGGGCTGCAGGGCGTCGCGGAGCTGGCAGCCGCCGAGGCGGGCGGCCCTGTGGCGATCGTCCTTCCGCCTCGCGGGCTCGCGGTCCGCGCCCCTGGCGATGGGGAGCTCAACGGCCTCGCCGAGTACGCGAAGGCGCGAGTGGCTGAGACCAAGGCGACACCTCCCGGCCCGGTCGCGCTCGAGCGCTCGATCGAGGCCGGCGGGCAGGTCGTCGGCGTCGTCCTGCTGCTCGCGGATCAGCCTGAGGACGGTGGCGAGCAACCGGTCCTGGTCGACCGCGAGGAGGTGCTGCGGTCGGCGGCGCTCGCCGCGCTCGCCGAGGTCGCCGTCGGCGACGCCCGCGAGGAGGCCGAGCGGAAGATGCGCGGGGGCCTGATCGAGGAACTTCGCTCGCATCACGTGAACACCACCGAGGCCACCGGCAAGGCGGCTCGGCTGGGCTGCGACCTTGCGCGCGGCGCGATCGCCCTGGTCGCGGAGATCGAGTCGGCATCACCGAGCCACGCGATCGCGCTGGTCGAGGCCGAGTACGAGGGTTCGCTGGCCGAACTCGCCGGCGGCCGGCTCTACGCGGTCCTGCCGGCGCGGGGCGGCGACGACGCGCCGGAGACGACCCTGCGCGCCGCGGGCCGCATCGCCAACCGCCTGCGGAATCACGGCATGGCCGCCGTCTCCTCCTTCTATCCCGACCCCGGCGAGCTGCACCGCGCCATCAAGGAGGCGGAGCTGGTCCTCGACGTGGTCACCCGCGAGCCGGAGATCGCCGAGGCGCTCGAGGAGGGAATCGCGGCGAGCGGTGTCTACCGGCTGCTGTTCCGGGCCCTGATCTCCGATCCCGACGAGGTACGGAGCTTCTATCGCGACACCGTCGAGCCCCTGGTCCGCTACGACGACCAGTACCGCTCCGACCTGCTCGGGACGCTCGAGGAGTACCTGGCGAGCGACTGCAACATGAACGCGACGGCCCGCGCGATCTTCGCCCACCGTCACACCGTGGCCTACCGGCTCGACCGGGTGAAGGAGCTGACCGGGCTCGACCCGCAGCTCTCCGAGGACCGGGAGCGCCTCGGGCTCGGCATCAAGGCGTATCGCATCCTCGCGCCGGCGCTCCCCCGCTAGACCTAGATCTCCTCGCGGAAGGGCACCAGCCGGTAGACCGAGCCCTTGCTGCCCTGCTTGACGCCCCGCTCGGTGAGCACGTAGATGTGGCCCGCGTTGTCCTCTCCGAGCGAGGACAGGTAGCGGATGTTGAAGCGGAAGCTGCGCTGCTTGCCGGCCCGTCGACCGAGCCGCGGGCGGAAGCCGTACAGCTTCCCCGTGCAGTAGTCGGCGAACATGTAGTCGCCGACGATCTCTCGGCCGCGGATCCGGGCGAGCCGTGGGTCGCGGACCACGTAGCCGCCGTTGACGGCGCAGCCGGGATGGTGCGGATAGGCCAGCGCGGGGAAGATCGCGGCGCTGCGCGGGAGGCCCCCCCTGAACGGGGCGAATCCCTCGAAGGCCGGCCAGCCGAAGTTCGCGCCTCGCGACTTGGCGATCGGCAGGTAGTCGATCTCCTCGTAGCGGTCGTTGCCGACATCGCCGATTGCGATCGTCTTCGTCCGCCGGTCGAAGGAGAAGCGCCGCGGGTTCCGCAGGCCGTAGGCCCAGATCTCGTCCCGTCCGGGCCTGCCGACGAACGGGTTGTCGGGAGGGATCGTGTAGGGCGCGGCGCCGTTCGGCGTCGGGTCGATTCGCAGCAGCTTGCCGAGCAGGAGATCGAGGTTCTGCGCGTTCTCGGCCGGGTCCCCGGCCGGCCCACCGTCCCCGGTGCCCAGATAGAGATAGCCGTCTGGGCCGAAGACGATCAGGCCTCCGTGATGCGCCTGGGTCGGCTCCGGAATGCTGAGGACCGGGCGGCGGGACCTCGGGTCCGCCACCAGCGGGTTGTCAGCGCTGCGGCTGAACTCGTCCACCTGCAGGTCGTCCCGGCGGTTGTTGTAGGAGACGTAGAAGCGACCCGTCCGGCCGTAGTCGGGTGGGAAGGCGATCGCGGCCATTCCTGGATCTCCTCCCGGCCCGTTGTGCTTGACCAGCCGGTGGATGTCGAGGAACGGACGCGCCATCAGGTGGTCGTTCGCGATGATCCGGACCGCGCCGCGTTTCTGCACGACGTAGAGCTGCGAGTTCTGCCCGGGCGGCTGGGTGAGGTAGACGGGCTCGCGCAGCTGTGCGATTCGCTGCAAGGTGACGAACTTGGGTCCCAGGGTGCGGCCCTCCTGGACGGCGATGCCCACCGTTGCCGCCGCGATCGCGACGAGGGCAGCGATGGAGGTCTCGATCCGGCGACGGCTCAGGGTGGTCCGCATGTCAAGGGGATGCGCGAGGCGTGGCCCAGGTTATTAGCCGCTCATGCGGCCGCTTTCGTCAGCGCTTGCGGACGAATCGGTAGACCGGGCCATTGAGCGAGGTGGCGTACAGCGAGCCGTTGGCGGTCTCACCGAATGAGCTCAGGCCGGCCACCCGCAGCCCGGTGCCGCGATTCTTTCGCGCGCCGCCCAGGGCGGGGATCAGGGAGCGAACCTTGCCGCTGCAGAAGTCGCCGTAGACATAACGGTGGAAGAGCGGCCGCAGCCGCGAGTCGCGGACCACGTAACCGCCGATGATTGCGCAGCCGGCGCCGGAGATGCTGCGGACCTTGATCGGTTTCACCGTTTGGCTCGGGGTGGGGGGATGCGCGCCCGAGAACGGGGCGAACCCCTCGAAGTCGTTCCAGCCGAAGTTCGCACCGTTGGCCGCCGCGAACGGCAGGTAGTCGATCTCATCGAAGCGGTCCTGGCCGACGTCGCCGATCGCGATCCGCGGCTGACCGGGGTCTGTGACCAGGTCGAAGGAGAATCGGTACGGGTTGCGCAGCCCGATCGAGTAGATGCCGACCGCACCGGAGGAGGGGTTGATCCGGAGCAGCTTGCCGAGACGCGAATTCGGGTTCTGGGCATTGTCAGGTTGATCGCCTGCTCCGCCGCCGTCTCCGGTGCCCGCGTAGAGCATGCCGTCTGGCCCGAACTGGAGTTGACCGCCATTGTGGTTCGACTGGTTGGGGTGGGGGATGGTGACGAGCGGTCGCAGGCTCGCCGGGTCGGCGTGCCGTCCGTTCGCGATCGGCGCGCAGTTCCGCGATCACGAGGTCTCCGGCACCGTTCGTGAAGTAGACGTAGAGCAGCCTCGATGCCGCGTAGTCGGGCGCGAAGGCAGCCGAGAGCAGGCCTCTCTCCCCGCCGGTCGAGACGTTGCCGGCGATGCTGGTGAAGTTGCGGCGCTTGCGGCCCTGGACGAGCCGGATCCGCCCGCCGCGCTCGACCACGATCACCCCGGGAACGCCCGGCGCCGAGGTCACGTAGGTGGGGCTCTGGAAGCGGCCGATCCGCTTCAGCTTCACCCTGGGCTTGGCTTCGGCGGCGGCGGCGCTGAGGACGAGCGCTCCGAGCGCCGCGACGGCGAGTGCGATGGTGAGGCGTCTCATTGGGCCAGACGGTAGACGGGGCCGTCCAGCGACACGGCGTAGATGTGGCCCTCGTTGTCCTGGCCGAACGAGGAGAGGCTCGGGACCGTCAGGCCGAGCGGGCGGTCGTCCCGCGCCTGCGGCGTGGCCGGCTCGAAGCTCCGCAGCTCGCCGGCGCAGAAGTCGCCGTAGACGTAGCGGCCGAACAGCGCCGGGAGCGAGCGGTCGCGGACGACGTAGCCGCCGGTGACCGAGCAGCCCTCGTCGTGGGTGTAGGTGAGGATCGGAAAGACGGCGTTCGGCGCGGTCTGGTCCTGGTTGAGGCGGTTGGTGCCCTCAAAGGCCGACCAGCCGAAGTTGTTGCCGCAGACGCGCTCCGCCGGGACGTAGTCGATCTCCTCCTGGGTGTTCTGCCCGACGTCGCCGATCAGCAGGGAGCCCGTGCTCCGATCGAAGCTGAAGCGCCACGGGTTCCGCAGGCCGTAGTCGCAGATCTCGGGAAGGGCTCCGGCTCCGAGCGGACCCGGCGAGGGGACGGTGTAGGGGCGGCCCGCCGCTCGGCCGTGGGTCGATCCGGAGGATCTTGCCGAGCAGCGAGTCGACGTTCTGGCCGTTTCGCTTCGGATCGTCGGCGAGCCCGCCGTCTCCCGTGCCGATGTAGAGCTGCCGGTCCGGGCCGAAGAGGAGCAGGCCGCCGTTGTGGTTGGAGGCGAAGTCGTCCATGTGCAGAAGCTCGCGCTGGCTCGATCGGTCGAATGAGCCGTCGTCACCGACCGTGTAGCCGACCACGTGCTGGTCCTGGTCCTTCCCGGTGTAGTACGCGTAGACGAGCCGGGAGGTTCGGAAGTCCGGAGCGAAGGCGATGGAGAGCAGGCCCTGCTCCTCGCCGTCGGAGTCCACCTGATCGGTGATGTCGAGCGCTGGAGTCGAGACCACCTGACCGTCCCGCACGATTCGCACGGCTCCCTGCCGCTCCACCACGTACAGATCGGCGCTGCCGGGCGGCTCGGTGATGTAGTCGGGCTGGTCGAAGTCGCCGACCTTCTCCAGCCTCACCTGCCCATTCCCCGCCGGCGGCCCCTGCGCGGCGGTGCTGCCCGTGTCGGCCGCCGCTGTGCTGCTGGTGTCGGCGGAGTCGGAACCGCCGCCGCAGCCCGCCATCAGGGCGGCCAGCGCGAGCGGAGCGACCAGGACCGACAGGCGGCGAGGCGAGCTCATGCCGCAGATGAAACACGCGGGCGGGGCGCTCGGTGCGCCCCGCCCGCAGGATGAGCTCCTATGGCGGCTTCGGGTCCTAGCTGTCGAGCATCGCCAGCATCGGGTGCGTGAGACCGTGCTCGGCGCAGAGCTCCGGGACGCTCTCGGGCTTGAAGTAATGCCCATAGCCGGCACCGAGCTCTGCCAGCTTCTCCGGGTCGAACTCGCCGGCCATCAGAGTCGCCATCTCATCGAAGAAGTGCTCGAAGCCGCCCGGCGCGATGATCTCGAGGATCCGGCACGGGGTCTCGTCGGGGTTCCAGAACGTGTGCCACTGGTTGCGCGGCTTGAACGCCAGGTCGCCTGTCTCGGCGTAGACGACGTCGTCGCCCAGCTTGGCGCCCATGCGGCCCTCGAGGACGAAGCTGTACTCGTCCTCGCGCTCGTGGATGTGCACCGGCGCGACCAGTGTCTTCGGCGGGATCGGATGCTCCACCAGCGAGAACCCGCCGCCGGTCTCCTCTGCCCAGGCCATGAAGCGGACACCGACGGAGCCCAGGTCCACCGCCTTGCCCTCATTCGGCCCGAGGATGCGCGGCCCCTGGCTCGCGTCGAAGCGGACCCTCTTTTCCTGTGCCGCAGTCTCCATCTCCTTCTCCTTTTCGGTAAACAATGTGTTAGTCGAAGCGCGCGCACTGTATCATTCCGATTAACGGCATGTCAACCCAAAAGATGAAAAGCCGGAAGTACGAACAGACGGTGCGTGCCGAGAGTCAGGAGCGCACTCGGCAGCGCATCGCGAAGGCGGCCGCCGAGCTGCACGAGAAGGTCGGCCCTGCGCGGACGACGGTCGCCGAGATCGCGCGCCGGGCCGGGGTCAGCAGGCTCACGGTCTACAAGCACTTTCCCGACAACGCCTCGCTCTACCCGGCCTGCTCGGCGCACCACCTCTCCAAGCATCCGCTGCCGGACTTTGCGGCGGCGCTGGCTCCCGAGGACCCCGTCGAGCGGGTCCGGTCACTGCTGCGGACTGTCTACGCCGGCTGGTACCGCAAGGGGCGGCGCATGATGGGGAATCTGCTCCGCGACCGCCGCCTGGACCCGGCACTCGACGAGTTCATGCGGGCGAACAGCGACGCCGCCCTCGCCGGCCTCACAGACGCCCTGGTCGCGGGCTTCGAGCTGGAGTCCGATCAGGCGGTGCGCCTGCGCTCGCTCGTGCGTGTCGCCCTCGACTTCTGGACCTGGGAGCGCCTCACCGGTGAAGGGCTGGACGACGAGGCCGCCGTCGAGCTGATGACGGAAGCGATCGCCTCGCTCGCGGGCCGGCCCGCTACTGCCCCTTGAGCTCTGACTTCTGCTGCTGGCTGCCGGCCTGGCCGATGACGTCGCTGGGCTTGATCGGCACGACCTGACCCGAGTTGGTCACCCGCGTCTGCGGGGGCGCGCTCGAGATCCGCACCACGAACTCGCCCTCCGGCACGGAGCCGTCCCCCAAGACGGCCTTGGCCTTTCCCTGCAGGCCCGCCGCGACGCGGTAGTGGACGGTGTAGGTGCCGGCCTGGACCGGGGTCACGTTCCAGACCATCGCCCGGGTGTCGTGCGCCGGCAGCGAGCCGAAGCTGAAGGTGTCGGTCTGCGCCGCCTCGGCTCCTGCCGACGCGGTCTGGCCGGCGAGCTTGGGGAAGCCCTCCTCGAGGATCCAGACCGGCCGGAACGGAATGGCGAGGCCCTGCTGCTCGGAGCGAACCGAGAAGGAGCCCTGGGCCGTTGGCAGCTCCTGGGTGCTGCCGGTGCCCGTGCTCGTCGTTCCCGTGCTCGAGGAGCTCGGTTCGCTCGTGCTGGCGTCCGAGCTCGTGAAGATCGTGATCGCCAGGTCCGGGATCTCCTTGTCGCCGGTGTTCGCGACCGAGAGGGTGAGGTTCGTGTTTTCCGCCAGCTTCTGCTTGCTGGGGAAGTTGGCGCTCACGATCTGGACCGGAAAGTCACCCTCGGGCTCGTTCGCGTCCTGGCGTTCGCCGCCGCACGAGGCCACCACCGCCGCCACCAGGACCGCCGCCAACCCCATCCCGACACGCTTACGGGCCCTCACCGCAGGGGCTGTCGAGGCGCTCTCCTCCAAAGGCGCGGGCAACATAGCACGCACCCTACCCACGCCTTTCGGGCTGCGTATCGGTACTTCCGGGGCTTGTGGGAGGGGGCGGCGGCGAACCTGCGATCGGCTTCAGCATGGTTGTGGGTGGCGAACCGCCCTCCCATCACATAATCTTCGGTTTGCGCCGCCTCGGCGGCGCGTGGGGCCGCGCCCCAGGATGGGGGTGGCTCCGGAGGAGAGAAAATGGTCAGATCCGTAGCCGATAGGGCATTCCTCCCGGCCAAGTCTCTATTCGAGCAGGTCGGGGACATGATGATCCTGACCGCCAAGACGATTGTCTCGGCGATCCGTCCTCCGTACCCCTACGGCGGCGAGTTCATCGGGCAGTTCCTCTTCGCCCTCCAGCTCTGCTGGTTCCCGATGATGATCTCGACGCTCGCCTTCGGCTTCGGCGCGCCCGGCCTGCAGGCCGCGAACTTCCTCTCCCTGTTCGGGGCGCTCGACCGCCTCGGCGGGTTCTTCGTCCTCGCGTCGATCCGCGAATTCGCGCCGTTCGTGACCGCCGTCGTCGTCGCCGGCGTGGCCGGCACCGCGATCACCGCGGACCTCGGCGCCCGGAAGATCCGCGAGGAGCTCGACGCGCTCCAGGTGCTCGGGGTGGACCCGATCAAGAACCTGGTCGTGCCGCGCTTCCTGGCCCTGATGCTGATCACGGGCCTGATGGACATCTACGCGCTGATCTTCGGCATCGTCGGCGGCATCGGCGCGGAGCTGCTCTACAACGAGCCGCTCGGTGGGTTCTTCGCGACGCTCTTCAACAACGCCTCGGTAACGGACCTCTGGGGGTCGGTCCTGAAGACGACCTTATTCGGGGCGATCATCGCGATCGTCTGCTCCTACAAGGGGATGACTGCGTCCGGAGGCGCTGAAGGGGTGGGCCGCGCCGTCAACGAGGCGGTGGTGATCGCCTTCATGGGCGTGTTCGCGTTCAACTACGTCTTCACGCAGACCCTGCTCGCAACGCATCCCGAGCTCCAGGTGATCAAGTAATGGGCGCAGGCTGGCTGGCGGTCCCGCGGGGCTGGCTCAACTCGATCGGGGAGATCTTCGGCTTCTGCGCGCGGGTCGCCGGCCTGGTCTACACCGGCCGCGTCTTCCAGTTCTTCGGCGAGGCCCTGCGCCAGACCGGCATCCTGATCCTCGGCTCGACGATCGTCATCTGGGGCCTGGTCTTCATCCTCGGGCTCCAGTGCGGGATCGAGGGCGCCTACTTCAACCGCTCGGTCGGCGCCCCTGCCTACGCCGGCGTCTTCGCCGCCTGGTGTGACCTCCGCGAGGTGATCCCCTACGCCTTCGGCTACATGCTGGCCGCCAAGGTCGGCACGGGAATCGTCGCCGAGCTCGGCGCGATGCGGATCTCCGATGAGATCGACGCGCTCGAGGTCATGGGTGTGCCGCCGGTGACCTTCCTGGCGGCGACCCGGCTGCTCGCCGCCTGGATCGCCTTCCCCTTCATGTACCTGGCCGCCGTGGGGATCGGCTACTTCGCCAGCTGGCTGGCGGTGGTCGAGCAGATCGGCGACGTCTCCTCCGGCGGCTACTTCCTGATCTTCTGGATGTTCCAGAACCCGCCCGACCTGTTATTCAGCTTGATCAAGGGCATGGTGATGGCGACGGCCATCGTGCTCGTCGGCTGCTACTACGGCTACACCGCCTCGGGCGGCCCGGTCGGAGTGGGGACGGCGACCGCGAAGTCGATGGTGCTGAACATCGTCCTTGTCCACCTCATAGGGATGATGGGAACACTGGTCTTCTGGGGCGCGAACCCGAGGGCGCCCATCGGAGGCTGACCGGGCGACTGGGACGAGTTGCAATCGCCCCTGCCTACAATCGGTCTGAGCATGCGTAAGGAGGAGACAGTTGGCTGAGCAGAAGAGTGGCCCGCGCCGCAGCCGGGCCCAGCAGATCGAGGACGAGACCCGCGGGAACGGCGACGCCGAGGTCACCGAGGACGAGGCGACCGCCGACGCCGAGGCCGTCGAGGATGGCGACCCGCTCGCCGCGCAGGGATACGGCGAGGAGGACTTCTCCGGGCGGGACTACATCATCCCCGGCGTCGACGCCGACGACCCGGAGCCGTACAAGTGGCACACCGGGAGCAAGCGCGACCACGGCGGCGAGGACGCGATCGAGATCATCGATCTCGTCAAGCAGTTCGGCCGCACCAGGATCCTGAACGGCTGCAACCTCGGAATACCGGACAACATGATCTCGATGGTCCTCGGGCCGTCGGGCACCGGCAAGTCGGTGCTGATCAAGCACATCGTCGGGCTGCTCTACCCGGACTCCGGTGACGTGCTGGTCCACGGCGAGTCGATCCCGAACATGACCGACGACGAGCTCTTCGAGGTGCGCAAGAAGTTCGGCCTGCTCTTCCAGGACGGCGCGCTGTTCGGCTCGATGAACGTCTACGACAACACCTGCTTCCCGCTGCGTCAGCACACGGACAAGTCGGAGGACGAGATCGATGAGATCGTCACCCGCCGTCTCCGCGAGGTCGGGTTGGCCGAGGCGATGTACAAGATGCCGAACGAGCTCTCGGGCGGGATGCGCAAGCGCGCCGGCTTCGCCCGGGCGCTGGTGCTCGATCCGGCCGTCGTCATGTTCGACGAGCCCGACTCGGGGCTCGACCCGGTTCGCACGGCGCTGCTCTGCGAGCTGATCCGCGAGATCCATGAGGAGAACGGCGGCTGCTACCTGGTGATCAGCCACGACCTCGGCACCGCCCGCCGCATCGCCGACTTCATCGCGGTGCTGTGGAAGGGCCGGATCGTCGAGTCGGGCCCCTCGGACGAGCTCTTCAACTCGCGCAACGAGTTCGTCAACCAGTTCCTCAACGCAGACGTCAAGGGCCCGCTGGCGATGGACTAGGCGCGGCCGGTGGCCGCGCCCAAGCCCTCCGCGCGCGAGATCAGCGCGAACGGCGTCGATTTCACGGTCCTCGAGGCGGGCTCCGGGCCACTCGCCCTCTGCCTGCACGGCTTTCCGGACTCCGCTCACAGCTGGCGGCACCTGCTGCCGGCGCTTGCCGAGGCGGGCTTTCATGCCGTGGCGCCTTTTATGCGCGGCTACGCGCCGACCGCGGTCCCGGATGACGGCTGCTTCAGCCTCGGAGCCCTGGTCGCTGACGCCAACGCGCTCCACGAGGCTCTCGCGGCCGATGATCAGGCGGTCCTGATCGGCGCTGACTGGGGCGCGGAGGCGGCCTACGGAGCGGCGGCCTTCGCGCCGGAGCGCTGGCGGCGGCTGGTCACGCTGGCGATTCCGCCGCTCACGATGGACGCGAGGCTCTTCACCGACTTCGACCAGCTGCGGCGCTTCTTCTACATGTTCCTGTTCACTCAGCCGTTGGCTGAGGAGCTGGTGGCCGCCGACGAGATGGCATTCCTCGATCGGCTCTGGGAGGACTGGTCGCCGGGCTACGCCGCCGCAGAGGACCTCGCTCTGGTGAAGGACAGCCTGCGCGAACGCGCAAACCTGTCGGCCGCGATCGGCTACTACCGCGCCGCCCTCGGTGCTCCGGCGGAGTCCTGCGCGAACTTCGAGGCGGAGCAGCGAGCGCTGGCCGAGACGCCGCCGCAGCCGACCCTGTATCTGCACGGAGCCCGCGACGGCTGCATCGGCGTCGATCTCGTCCGGGACGCCGAGGCGCAGCTCTCGCCCGGCTCACGCCTCTCGATCGTCGAGGGCGCCGGGCACTTCCTCCACCTGGAGAAGCCCGACCAGGTCAATGCCGAGATCCTGGGCTGGGTCTGACATCAGCTCAGAGCGCGGTCGACTTCCGGCCCCAGTCGCGGACCGGCGTTCGCGAGCGTTCTGTCGACTTTTCCGCTCATAGGCCGGGGAATCCGACAAACTCCGGCCGAGAGATCTTGTGGAGGATTCGGGTGTCCATGGACCCCAAAAGACTCCACATGGCGCCAGCGATTCCCCTGCGCTGCGGGCTGACCCCCTTTCATTGCCGCAGTTAGGGTGCCGCGTTGCCTCGGAGGCCCGCTTGGCCTGCCGCTACGGTGATCGCGTGGCGCGGAGGCGGATCACCGATGAGGATGTGCTCGGCGCCATCGTCGAGCTCTGCGGAGACGGGTACTGCCTGGTTGCCGATGTCCTGCCGCTTTTCCCCGGCCGGTTTTCGCACGCCGACCGCAGGCGTGCGGTGCATCGCTCCGTCAACCGTGGCCTGGTGATCCAGCGCCGAGGGCCCGACGGCCGCGAGCACGTCGCCGTCGCCAGCGAGGGCTGGCGGCTGTTGCGCTCTCAGGCGGCCTAGAGCGGCCCCGTCAGGTAGCGCGACCTTCATATTCGCTCCGTAACCTCCGCCTCGTGAACGCGGGGAGATTCTTCGAGCGGGTCGCGGGCATCGTCGTGCGCTGGCCCTGGCTGGTGATCGTGCCGATCGTCGCGCTCACCGGCGCTGGGATCTTCGCCGCGACGCGGCTGGATACGAGCGCCGGCACCGACACGCTGGTGAGCAAGGGCTCCTCCGAGTTCCAGGCGACCCAGGACTTCCACCAGAAGTTCGGCGACGAGCCGGTGATCGTCCTGGTGAAGGAGGACCTGCGCAAGCTGGTGCTCACCAAGGACCTCGAGCCGCTCTTCGAGCTCGAGGAGTGCTTCGCCGGCGGCACCCAGCTGGCTCAGGCGCTTCCCCACAAGACGAAGGAGCCGCTCCCGCCGGTCTGCGACCGGATCGCCCAGCTGCGCCCGAGTCACTCCGTATTCGGACCCGCGACCTTCCTCTTCCTGAGCGTCGCCGGGATCCAGCAGGCCCTGCAGGGGCAGATCGGCGCCTCGGCGCAGCAGGCGCGGGCCGCCGGAGATCAGGCTCGCCGGGCCGCCGCGAGGCGGGGGGCGTCGCCCGCGGCGCAGGAACAGGCCGCCAACGCCGCCTCCCAGCAGGTTCTGGGGCAGTTCCAGTCCGGCCTGGCACAGGTCGCGATCCAGTACGGGCTCACCTCGATCCCGCGCCTCGACGACCCGAACTTCGTCAGTCGCGTGGTCTTCGATGAATCGAAGGCCGCGGGAACGCCGAAGGAGCGCTTCGGCTATCTCTTCCCGAACCGGAACGCCGCCCAGATCATCGTGCGCCTCCGTCCCGATCTGACCGACGCCGAGCGGCACGAGGCCATCGGGCTCTTCAAGCAGGCGGTCGAGGACCCGCGCTTCAAGCTCAGCGACGGCAGCTACGTCGTCACGGGCGCGCCAGTCGTGGTGGACGCCGGTGCGCGGGAGCTCCGCAACCAGACGCTGCTGCTGCTCGGCGTCGCCGGCCTGGTGATGGCACTGACCCTGCTGCTCATCCTGCCGAGGCCGCTCCGCCTGCTGCCGCTCGGCGTGGCGGTCTCGGCCGGTGCCCTCACGCTCGGGCTGGTGGCGCTGTTCGGCGGATCGCTGACGGTGGGGGCCATCGCGATGCTCCCCGTGCTCGTCGGCCTGGCGGTCGACTACGCGATTCAGTTCCAGGCCCGTTTCAACGAGGCCAGGGCGGAGGGGATGGCGCCCGGACGCGCCGTGGCGACGGCCGCCGCCGGTGGTGGCCCCGTCATCGGCGCGGCGTGCCTGGCGACGGTCGCCGGCTTCGCCGTCTTCGCGCTCTCGCCCAGCCCGCTGGTCCGCTCGTTCGGCCTGCTCCTGGTGATCGGCATCGCAATGGCGTTCCTGGTCGCGCTGACCGGCGGTTTGGCTGCGCTCGGCCTCTCGGCCTGGCGCGGCTCGGCTCCGGCGGCGGGAGCCCCGGTCGCCCGTCGCACAGCCGGGGTCAACAACCGCCTGCAGAAGACCGGGGTGGCGGCGATCGCCTTGGCGCTGGCCAGCCCGCGCCGTGTGCTGGCCGCCGGGCTGCTGCTGGCGGTCTGCGGCTGGGTGGCGAGCGCCGGCACCGGCGTCGAGACCGACATCCGCGATCTGGCGCCGCCGAACCTGAAAGCGCTCGACGACCTGAACGAGCTCGAGAAGGAGACCGGCATCTCCGGTGACGTGAACGTGACGATCAAAGCGAAGGACCCGACCGATCCGGCCGTGATCTCGTGGGCCGAGGGATTCCAGCAGCGAGTGCTGGCCCGCCACGGCTTCTCCGGCTCGGCCCCGAGCTGCGCGAACGCCCAGATCTGCCCGGCCCTCTCGCTCACTGACTTCTTCGGCGGTGCGTCATCCGCGAGCTCCACGGCCGCCAGCCCGCCCCAGAGCGTGGGGGACGTTCACGCGCTCGTTCAGGCCCTGCCCTGCTTCATCTCGCAGATCGTGATCAGCCATCAGGGGGAGTGCAGCCCCTCGGGCGGCACGCCGATCGGGGACACCGCGGACGTCGCCTTCGGCATCAGGGTCCAGTCCCTCTCGGACCAGCAGGACCTGATCGACGACATCCGCACGCAGATCAACCCGCCTGGGGGACCGGCGCCGCCGGAGGGCACGACGGTGCGGCTGGCCGGCCTGCCGGTGCTCGCGGCGCAGGCGAACACCGACCTCTCCCACAGCCGCTGGTGGCTGCCGCTGGCGGGCCTCGCAGCGGTGGGCATCGTGCTTACAGCGATCTACCGATCCGCGCGACGCGCGCTCGTACCCCTCATCCCCGTCCTGATGGCCACCGGCTGGTCAGGGCTGGTGGTCGCCGCGCTCGGCGTCGCGCTCAACCCGATGTCGGCCACGCTCGGCGCGCTGGTGATCGCAATCGCGACCGAGTTCAGCGTGATCCTCTCGGCGCGCTACGCGAACGAGCGCCGCGCCGGTCTCTCCGTCGGGGAGGCCCTGAGGCGCACCTACCTCCGCACCGGCGCCGCCGTCCTTGCCTCGGGCGTCACCGCGATCGCGGGCTTCGCCGTCCTGGCGATCGCCGGGTTGCCGCTGCTCGATGACATCGGACTGATCTCGGTCGCGCCGGTCCTCCGCGACTTCGGCCTGGTGACGGTCGTCGACCTGCTCGTCGCGCTGGCCGGCGTGATGCTGGTGCTGCCGGCCGCGGTTGTCTGGTCCGAGGAGGGGTTCCGGCTCCCATGGCGGGCACGCCCCTCGCCGCTGGCAGCCGGCGAATCCGTCCCGTGAGCCGCCCACGCGTTTACTCCCTGATCGTCGGTATGGCCTTCATCGCCCTGATCGCTGTCGCGAGCGTGAACCTGATCTCGACGAAGAACAAGGGCGTGCTCGGCGCCAGGAACGAGGGTGATCTGCCCCTCGCCCAGTTTGCGGTCCCGGACGCGCGCACGGGCGCCGGTGGCGACGCCAACATCGCGCAGGACGACTGCGACGCCGCCCGGATTCCCTGCCCCTCGGGGAACACCCGGACCCCGGCCTGCCGGGTGGACGTCCCCGGTGCGATCCGCGTCTGCGACATGTTCGACAAGCCGCTGGTCCTCTCGTTCTGGTTCACCCGCGGCGGCGATTGCGAGGATCAGGAGGACGTCTTCGAGAGCGCCTACCGGCGCTATTCGCCGAAGGTCAACTTCCTGGCGATTGACGTTCGAGACTCCGAGTCGGAGGTTCGCAAGCTGATAGCGGAGCGCCACTGGACCCACCCGATCGGCCTCGACCGGGACGGCGCCCTCTCCAACCTCTACCGGGTCGGTGGGTGCC
Organism: uncultured Solirubrobacterales bacterium; assembly: GCA_963777575.1. Taxonomy (GTDB): domain Bacteria; phylum Actinomycetota; class Thermoleophilia; order Solirubrobacterales; family 70-9; genus DASUPK01. Next base: position 22,713 of record CAVZRH010000014.1, read on the forward strand.
CCACCTTCGTCTACGCGTATCCCGGCGGCATCCTGCAGCACACCTCGATCGGCCGGCTCGACGATCAGCGGTTCTTCTCGAATGTCGACGCCCTGCTCAGCGCCACCGAGCGGAGGGACGCGACGCTGCGCTGATGCCGGATCTGCCGGACCAATGGGAGGTGGCGCCGGAGCCGGGCTGGATCGAGCCCGCCCTCGCGGAGGAGTTCCCGGGCCTCTCCCTCGTCTCGACCGTGATCGAGGCGAGCGGCGGCAGGAGCCCCGAGCCGCTGAGGGAGCAGCTGCGCTTGCTCAGCGACCGGATCGGCGGGCCCCAGGCGATCCAGCTTCGCCAGCAGCCGATCCCCTGGGCGTACCGGGTCTTCTTTCGCCACATCGGCCTCGACCCGGACACGACCCGGACGCCGATCGAGCAGCTGATCTTCGAGCGGATCCACGACGGCAGCTTCAAGAGCCGGAATCGCGTCGATGACGCGCTGACCATCGCGATGGTCGAGGTGGGCGTGGCGCTGCGAGCCTTCGACGCGGATCGGGTGGAGGGCCGGGTCGGCCTGCGCCTCTCGGCCGAGGGCGAGGCGTTCCAGGGGCGCGTCTCGCCGTTGCCCGACGGGACGATCGTCGTCGCCGACGAGCAGCGGCCGCTCGGAATCCTCTTCGACCGCACCGCCGAGGGATCTGAGCCCGGAAGGGGTACCAGCCGGGTGCTGCTGGCCGCGATCGCCGTGCGTGGCGTGCCCGACATCGCGCTCGAGGAGGCATTATGGGTGGCGGGGAGCGCTCTGCGGGCATAGAATCCAGGCACTCGTCGAGGAGGCTCAGATCTGATGCCGGAGGAGTTGCTCGAACGCATTGAGGCGCCCGTGGCGCCCGAGGAGACCTGGGTTCCTCCGGAGCCTCCTGAGGGCCTCGACACCGCCCTCTACGAGCTCGATGAGCGCTCCGCGCGCGCCGACCTGCGCCAGCAGATCGCCGCGATGGAGCTGGCGCTCGGCAGGCTGTTCGGTTCCGCGTTCCCGCGCAAGGGCATCGACTTCGCCGTCGCCGGAATGGGTGGACCGCGCCTGCTCTCGGTGGATGAGCTCGAGCGAGGTCCGGGACGGTCTCGCCGCCCGCATCCAGGAGGTGAAGTCCGACCTGCACGCCCACGCGGTGGTCGAGCAGGACAATCGCGAGCTGATCGAGCGAATGACCGCGGATCCGGCCTCCTACAAGTGGGTTCGCGTCTACAACGAGGACATCGGCGAGCCCGGCTGCAAGAACTGGCACGTCAAGCCCAGGTGGGGCCCCGTCGGCCTCCTGATGGGCTGGTGGCGCGTCAAGATCTCCTCGGGTTGTCCGTTAGCCGAGGGGCCACGGCCCCCTAGCCCCTGATGGCGACGAAGCGAAAGCGCCGCAAGCAGCGGCGGCGTTCGCCAGGGCAACCTCCGGTCCGGCCGGCGTCAGACGCCGAGGCCGCGACCGACCCCGAACGACCCGCCCCCGCCCCCCTGGGGATCGTTCCCGCTCTCGGAGATCGCAGTGTTCGTCGGCGTCCTCCTGCTGATCGCCGGCTTCTTCGTCGCCCCGCCTCAGGGCTTCGTGATGGTCGCAGTGGGGCTCGTCCTCGGCTCCCTCGCCGGGACTCGAGCTCACCATCCGGGAGCACTTCGCCGGCTACCGCTCGCACACGCTGCTGCTCTCCGCCGCGGTGGGCGTCCCCGTCTTCGGCGTCCTCTTCGCCGCGACGAAGGTCCCGGTCCCGCTCTGCCTCGCGGCCGGGGCCGTGGCGTTCGGGGGCTCCGCCTGGCTCTTCACCCAGGCCTTCCGGCGGCGCTCCGGCGGAGCCCCCTTCCGCCTCAGAAGCTGAGGGGTTCAGTCCTCACGGCTGGCGAGCTTCGCCTCGAGGGCGGCGACGAGGACCCGCCGCTGCCGCTCGGTCAGGCTGCCGACCCGCTTCCCCTCGCTGAGGGCCGTCGATGAGAGAAGCTTCCGGGAGCGGGCCCGGCCCCAGCGGCGCTGGGCGCAGAGGAGCTCGCTGAGGCTCATGCTCTCGGCCTCCCAGGGGGAGTCCATGACCACCTCCGTGATGTTGCGGCGGCCGGCGGAGATGTCGCGCTTCAGAGCGGCGCGGGCGAGACGGACCTGATTGGCGCGGGCGAGCGCCTCCATGCACTGAGACGATCCCCTCTTGGTCTTCGACTCGGCTTCCCCTCCGACGATCGTCGGCTCGATCCGCCGATGCGGTAGAGACAGTGGGCGGGCAGGGGCAATCGTCGTGGCAGCGGACATAGGTTCTCCCTCCTGCTAGGTCAGGAATTGTTGGCGGGTACGTTGGGCCGGCGTGCACCCAGTTGCTCTTTCGAGCCCGGGGAAGTGGATGGTCCTCTCCTTCTCATTCCCGTCCACTCCCTGCCCCGGAAGCGCGCGGCGAGGTCGCAACTTATACGGCTGACGCTCCGAGAATCAACACCCGAAAAATCATCCCGTCCGCTAAGAGCAGATGTTTTGTCGAAGACGGGATCGCCCGTCCATCCAGAGCGTCGAACCACCGGCCGGTGCAAGCGGCGATCGAGTCCGGCGAACCTCTCCGCTTACCCGGTCGGCAGGTCCGGGAAACGCTTGATCACGTCGGCGAAGATCTCGCAGTGCGCGGTCGAGCTGATCACGCTCGTGGTTCGCCATCAGGCTGGTCCGCAGCAGCGCACCGCCCGGAGGGACCGCGGGATGGAGCGCGACGTTGGTGTAGACCCCGGCCTCGAAGAGCGCCTTCCAGAGCAGCACCGCCTGCCAGTCCTCCCCGACGATCACCGGCACCACCGGGGTGGTGGCCTCCGTGCCGTCAGGCAGAGTCCCGGGCTCCACGACCTTCAGGCCCAGATCGCGTAAGCCCTGGCGCAGATAGGCCGCGTTGTCGAGCAGGCGAGACATCAGCTCGGGCCCCTCGGATCGGATGATCCGCAGCGCCCCGAGTGCGGCGCCGACGGCCGCCGGGACGGCGGAGGCGCTGAAGATGAAGGACCGCGACGCGATCCGCAGGTACTCGATCACCTCCTCGGAGCCGGCGATGAAGCCTCCGCAGGAGGCGAGGCTCTTGGAGAACGTGCCCATTCGCAGGTCGACCTCGTCCTCGAGCCCGAACAGCTCGCTGGCGCCGGCGCCACGCTTGCCCAGCACCCCGACCCCGTGCGCCTCGTCGACCATCAGCCTCGCGCCGTAGCGGCGGCAGAGCTCCACGATCGGCGGCAGGTCGCAGACGTCCCCCTCCATCGAGAAGACGCCGTCCACCACCACGAGGGTGCCGCTCTCATCGGCGACGGCGCGCTCGAGCATCGTCTCCAGCTTGTCCATCCGGTTGTGGCGGAAGGGTCTGAGGCGCGCACCGGAGAGCTTGCAGCCGTCGAGGATCGAGGCGTGATCGCCGGAGTCGCAGATGACCGTGTCGCCCGGCTCGAGGATCGCGCTGATCGCGCCCAGATTCGACTGGTAGCCGGTCGTGTAGACGATCACGTCCTCCGTGCCCATCCAGTCGGCGAGCTCGCGCTCCAAGCTCGACGTGAAGGGGCGTCGTGCCGTTCAACAGCCTCGATCCGGTGACTCCGGTCCCGTACTGCTCGAGGGCGTCCCGCGCCGCCTGCTTGACCCGCTCGTCGGTGGTCAGCCCGAGGTAGTTGTTCGACCCGAGCATGATCGTCTCTCGCCCCTCCATCTCCACCACCGGGCCGGCCTGTGACTCCAGGATCCGGAAGTAGGGGAGGAGATCCGCCTGCTTGGCGGCTTCGAGCTGCTCCGCGCGATCGTGGGTGCGGGCCTTCTCGAAGACGTCCAGGGGCGTTTGTGTGGAGTCGGACATGCCCCGAGATACTCGCACCTTGTAGGTTCCGCAGCCGTGCCAGGCTCAGTCGAGGTACGGCCCGTGCAGGGTCGCCGCGAGCTCAACAGGTTCATCAAGCTGCCCTTCCGGCTCCACAGGGGAACCCCCTGGGTGCCGCCGCTGATCTACGAGCGCCGCCTGTTCCTCAACCGGGAGAAGAATCCCTACTTCAAGCACGCCGAGGCCGAGTACTTCCTCGCCTGGCGCGACGGCGAGCCCGTCGGGCGGATCACCGCCCAGGTCGACCGCCGCTGGGATGAGTTCCAGGGCGGCAGCGACGGGCAATTCGGCTTCATCGAGGCCGAGGACGACCCGGAGGTCTTCGAGGCGCTCCTGGGGACGGCGGAGGACTGGGTCCGCGAACGCGGGCGCCAGCGCCTGCTCGGCCCGATGGACTTCACGACCAACGACGAGTGCGGCCTGCTGATCGAGGGCTACGAGCGCGATCCGATGATCCTCGAGCCGTGGCATCCGCCCTATTACAGGGAGCGGCTCGAGACGCTCGGCTACGGCAAGACCATGGATCTCCTGATGTGGTGGCTCTCCCTCGGGGAGCTCAAGCAGGGCGACCGCTTCCACGACGCGATCCACGCGGTGGCGGACAAGGTCGAGTCAGAGCACGGGATCACCGTCCGCAACATGCGCCGGCGCGACCTCGAGGCGGAGATCGGCCGCTTCATGGAGGTCTACAACGCGGCCTGGGAGAAGAACTGGGGGTTCGTCCCGATCACCGAGGAGGAGGTCCGCTTCCAGGCCCAGAACCTGAAGCAGATCCTCGACGAGCGCTGGACCTTCATCGCCGAGCGCGACGGCGAGACTGTCGGCGCGGCCCTCACCCTGCCCGACTACAACCAGGTGACGAGGAAGATGAACGGCCGGCTGCTCCCGATCGGCTGGCTGCGCTTCCTGCTCGGCAGGCGCAAGATCGATCTGGTCCGCGTCTTCGCGCTGGGGGTCAAACCCGAGTACCAGCACACCGGCATCGCCGCGAAGTTCTACGTGGAGCACGTCGAGACCGCCAAGGTCACGCCGCAGAAGGCCGGAGACCAGGGCTGGATCCTGGAGACCAACGAGCCGATGAACCGCGCCATGGAGGGGATGGGCGGCGAGATCGTGAAGCGCTACCGGCTCTACGAGAAGGGGCTCCAGGCCTAGGTTCGCTCGTAGGTGCCGATCAGCTCGGCACCTCCGAGCACATGCCCTTCGATCGCGTCCTCGAGCTGCTCGCGGCTCGCACCCTCTTCGAGGTCGAGCTCGGTGTCGAGTGCGAAGAGCTCGTGGAGGTAGCGGTGGGCCCCGTGGCCGGGAGGCGGGCACGGACCTCCGTAGCCGTTCTCGCCGAAGCCGTTGGCGCCCTCGACCGTCGCGTGGGCGCCCTCCTCGAGGCCGCCGTGCCGGGGTCGATGTTCCACCCGACCCAGTGCGTGAAGTCCCCGGAGGGAGCGTCGGGGTCATGGAGGATCAGCGCGAGGGAGCGAGTGCCCTCGGGCAGCGAGCTCCAATCGAGAGGCGGTGAGACGTTGTCGCCGTCGCAGGAGAACCTCTCGGGAATCGGCTGGCCCTCGTCGAACGCGGGACTGGTCAGATCGAAGTCGGTCATCTGGAGACTGATCTTCCCGCACGGAGCGGGGTGAAAACGGATGGGTCTTGACGGGCCCTTAGGATGAACCCGATGACCGATTCGGAGAGAGTCGAAGAGCAGGAGCTGATCGAGGCCGAGCCGGTGCGGCCGCTGCCCGTCCGCGCCGAGAGCCGCACGATCGAACTCTGGGGCCACGACGTTCCGCTCGCAGTGGCCGCGGCCGGCGGCGCGGCGGCGGGCGTCGCGGTCGTTGCCATCGCACGGGCGGCATCTCGCCCGGCGAGGCGTCCCCCGAGGCGAGGTCTCTTCCGGCGGCGGGAGAAGGTCGTCGCCAGCCGCAGCTTCCTGGTCGACGTTCACGTCCTCGGGCGCTAACCCCGCCCGTGTCGGCGGTGATCGAGGAGCGGGTGATGCCTCGCTGGCCCTACCGGCTGCCGCGGAGCAGCGGGGGCGACGGTGTGGTGCGCTCGCGGGACAAGGTCGTCGAGCGGCTGCTGCACGTCGGGCACTCGCCGGTCCGGGCGAGGGCCTGGCGCACCCGCGAGGGCTACGTGCACATTCGCGCCGAGCCGATCGACCCCGCCTCGGTTCTGCACCCGGTCGTCCCCGACGACACGCCGCGCCGAGCCGAGATCGATCCGGCCGGCGAGGCCGAACTCGGCATCGCGATCGAACGCGTCCGCTTCTCGCTCGCCGTGGAGGACGACATGGGGGAGTTCTTCCAGACATTCAAGCGGGACCCGCTTCTGGGTCCCGCCATCCATCACAAGCCGTGGGTTCGCCCCAAGCGGAGGCCGTGGCCGTGGGAGGCGCTCTGCTGGGCGGTCACCTCCCAGCTGATCGAGGCCTCGCGCGCCGCCGAGATCCAGCGGCGGATCGTCCGGCGGTGGGCGCCGAGCTACCTGCCGAACCAGCCGGCGCCCCGGCGGCGCCGCGAGCGCTCCTGGCCGCTCCGAGACGTGCCCTCGGCCGCGGTGATCGCCGGTAGGGCGCCCGCCGAGCTCGCCTCAATGGACCTGAGCGCCGGGCGGTCGGTCGCGATGGTCCGCTGCGCCCGCGAGGTCGTCCGCGGCCGGGCGCGGCTCGACGATCCGCAATCCGACCGGCGCCTGCTCGCAGATCAGCGAGATCGGGCCATGGACCATCCAGTGCCTCGGTCTCCATGGCCGCGGCGATCCGGACTCGCTGCCCGCCGGCGACCTCGCCTACGTGAAGCTCGTCGGCCACCTCGAGGGCCTCGGCCGCCGTGCCACCGTCGAGGAGGTCGAGGAGTACTTCGCCCCGTACGCGCCATTCCGCGGCCTCGCCGGAGCCTTCGCCCTTGCCGGCTGGCACAAGGCGATGGGGGCGGGCCCGCCGGCGAGGTTGGCGGCGTAGCCCTTCTTGGGATGCTCTCTAAGGAATCACGATCGTGAACCCCACGTCGTCCGCAGCCGCCGCGTTGCCGGCGACGTTGATGGAGCCGTTGTCGGCGGCGTTTCGAACCGCGGTGCTGGGCTGGCGCTGCGTGTTGACCTGGAAGGCGTCGCCCGTGCACAACGATTCGGTGTCGACAATCGCGCTGGCGTTGCCCGAGGCCGGCGTGGTCGAGATGTCAACGCTGACCGCAGCCGGAATGGCGTCTGGGCTGATCCCGGGCGCGGTCACGCAATAGGCCCCGCTCCCCGTGTGGGTGACGGCCGCCACCCCCTTGTCGTGGTCGAAATGGCATCCCGATCCTCCGTCCTGGTTGCAAGGCACGGCAGCCGGCGGCAGGACGCGCGCGTAGCCCCGGGCCGTTCCGATCGCTCCGTTTGGCGCCGTTCGTGCCGTTGGCGCCGGCTGGGCCGGTCGCCTTGCCGATCTGCTTCGCGACCTCCCTCTTGATCGCCTTCTTGATGCTCTTGCTGATTCCGAATGCCGGCGACGCGATCGCAAGGGCAGCTATCAGGCCAAGGACGATCACGACGTGGCTCCACTTGGCTCGCCACTTCATCTCGGTCTCCTTCTCCCCACCGTCTTGCCCGCCCGGTGACGACGGGCTGCTTGGCGAGCCTAACCCGCAAAGCGACCGAGGTCTACGCGCGAACGGCAACTTCCTCCGCCAGCATCCCGACGAGGCGCTCGACGTCGTTGCGTTCCCAGGCCTCCGCGTGGCGGTCCACGAGCTCCCGCAACCTGCCGTCCTCGAGCGAGCGCGTTGTGTTCTCGATCACGTGGTCGTCCAAACCCTCGAGTCTCATGCGAGCCCGTTGCAGCAGGCTGTTCGCCGCCGCCACACTCGTGCCCAAGGTGGCGGCGGTCTCCCGCGCTGAGAAGTCGAGCGCCTCGCGGAGAATGAGCACCGCCCGCTGACTCGGGGGAAGCTGGCGCATGGCGACGACCAGAGCTCGCTCGAAATCCTCGCGACTGAGGTAGCGGCGCTCGGTCGCCGGCTCAGGGTCCTCGGTGTGCCAGTGCGTCGCCGACGGCACGTCGTCGAGGTCGATCGGCACGACCCGCCTCGGGCGCCGGTGGATCTCATCCAGCGACGTGTTGGTGACGATCCGGTAGAGCCAGCTTCGCAGCGAGCTTCTGCCCTCGAAGCCGGGTAGCGCTCTCCAAGCCCTCACCAGCGCCTCCTGGAGGGCGTCCTCTGCGTCCTCCGGCGACCGGAGGATGCGACACGAATGAGAGTGGAGTTCGTCTCGGTGGCACTCAACCAACCGGGTCAACTCGCGCTCGACTGGCCGGCTCCGTTCGCGGGCGTGTTTTCCGCTCGATTGCAAAGCGACGGGCACCCTAACACAGCGTCACCGGCGTCTGCAGTTTGATGGTTACGCAGCGGATAGACTTCCGATCACGCTGTGACCCGGACCACTCGCTCCTCGACCCCGAGCTCCCTCGCACGCCAGCCTGGAGACAGGGCTCCGGCGCCGGGAGAGCTTGCTCTCGTCCAGTCGTTCGTGAACACACGCTGGGACCTGAACCATGACCTCGAGGAGCAGCTTGGGAACCCGTCGGATCTCGCCGCCTGGCTCGACGAACACCGTCTCCTCGGGCCTCGCACGAAGCTGACCACGGCCGATCTGAGACGCGCGCTGGACGTCCGGGAGGGACTACGCGCCCTGCTCTTCGTCAACAATGGCGCGGACCGGGACGACGCGGCGGTCGAGCGGCTCAATCGGGCGCTCGGCCGCACCACGCTGGCGGTCCGCTTCGGCGCTGACGGCACGCCCGGGCTTGTCTCGAGAGGCAACGAGGTGGATGGCGCCCTCGGTTCGCTCGCGAGCATCGTCGCGGTTGCTCAGATCGATGGGACCTGGTCGCGCCTGAAGGCCTGCCAGGGGGTTCATTGCGGCTGGGCCTTCTACGACCACAGCCGCAATCAGAGCGGCCAATGGTGCTCGATGTCGGTCTGCGGGTCGCGCTCGAAGGCCCGCGAGTACCGGCGGCGGCAGCGACGATGAGGCCCCCGTAGCCGCGCCTCAGGGCAGCAGCTCGTTCGTCAGCACCTGGTCGGTAGGGGGTGCCTGTGTGATCAGGTCGTGGGCGGCCATCCAGGCCGCGTACGCCCGCCACGCGCTCGGGTCCAGGTAGCCATAGGGCCGTCCCTGGGGCGGTGCGAGCAGCGGCAGCGTCGCGCCGACCTCGGCCCGAGTCTGCATCGGATCGAGACCCTTGCCGGCGGACAGCACCGCGTTGGCCGCCTCCTGCGGATGGGCCCTGGCGTAGTCGGTCCCCCGTGCAAGCGCCTCGATGAACGCGCGGATCGCCTCGGGATGGTCCTCGACGGTCGACCTCCGGGCGACCAGCACCAGCTCGTCGTAGGTCGGGACGCCGAGCCGGTCCACGGGCACGATCCGCGGGTCGAGGCCGCGCAGCTGGAGGTCGACGCCCTCGATGTTCCGGAACCCGCCGAGGATCGCGTCCGCCCGCCCGCCGATCAGAGCGGGGAGCAGGTTGAGCCCCACGTTGACCTCGTTCACCGACGACGCCGAGAGGCCGCCCGTCTCCAGGATCGTCTCGAGATAGTCGCTCTGGTAGGGAATGCCGGCGGTGCCGACCGTCTTGCCGTTCAGGTCAGCGGCGGAGGAGATTCCAGCTTCGGGCAGCGAGATCAGCGATGTGAGTGGGGAGTCGACGACCGCCCCGACGGCCTCGACGTCCAGACCCTTGTCCGCCGCGAGCAGGACCTCGGGCTCGTAGGAGACCGCAAGATCGGCCCGGCCCGCGGCGACCTCCTTGATCGGCGCCGAGGGGTCGGAGGGCACCTGTGGCTTGACGTCGAGCCCGGCCTGCCGGAAGAAGCCCTGCTCGATGGCGGTGAGGATCCCGGCGTGGTCCGGGTTCACGTACCAGTCGAGATCGAGGGAGAAGGGCTGCGGGTCGTCGGGGGACCCGGTGGACGGCTCTCCGCCGCCCCCGCACGCAGCGAGGCCGAGGCTCAGGGCCGTCGCGATGCAAACCGCCGCCAGGCGCGCGAGGCGCTGTGGCCTGCTCACGCGCGCGTCACCCCGCGGCTGTCCCAGGTGATGACCCTGCGCTCGAGCAGCGTGACGAGCGCGAAGAGACCGAGGGCCATCGCGGAGAGCACGACGACGGCGGCGAAGGAACGAGCCGTCAGCAGCTGGGCCTGCGCCTGGTTGATCAGGTGGCCGAGGCCCTCGCTCGAACCCACGTACTCGGCGAAAACGGCGCCGATCACGGAGACGGTGATCGCCACCCTCGCACCGCTGAAGGCGTATGGCAGTGCCGTCGGGATCTCCACCCGCCAGAGCCGCTGGACGCGTCCCGCGCCGAGGGCCCGCATCATCTTGGTCAGATCGGGATCCACCGAGCGCAGGCCGTCCAGGGTGTTGACCGTGATCGGGAAGAAGCAGATCAGCGCCACGATCACCAGCTTCGGCGTCAGTCCGAAGCCGAACCAGACGACCAGGATCGGCGCCAGGATGACGATCGGGATCGTCTGCGATCCGATCAGCAGCGGATAGACCGCGCGTCTTGCCAGCTCGGACAGGTGAATGAGGATCGCGAAGGCGATGCCGGCGACGGCCGCGATCGCAAAGCCCAGCAGGACCTCCTTCAGGGTGACCCACCCGTTCGAGAGCAGCAGCGAGCGATCCTCCCAGAGCGACTTGGCGATGTCGCTCGGCGCCGGGACCAGGAAGTCCTCGATGTTGAGCGCGTTCGAGATCCAGTCCCAGCGCGCCGCCAGCTCCCAGGCGCCGAGCAGCACGACGATCACGGCCACCGGGGCCAGATACCTGCGCGCCCCGCTCATCGCGCCGCCTGCCCGAGGCTGCGCAGCGCGCGGCCCTTCAGCTCCGCGAACTCCGCCGAGGTCACAGCGGCGGCCCGGTCGGCCAGCCGAGGGTGCGGAATCTCGATCCGGTCCGCCACGCTCGCCGGGCGCGAGCTGAGCACCAGGACGCGGTCGGAGAGATAGAGAGCCTCCTCGACATCGTGGGTGACGAGCAGGACCGTGTGCTTGTCCGGGCCCAGGACTCCCGCCAGCCAAGACTGCATCTCCGCCCGCGTGATCGCGTCGAGCGATGCGAAGGGCTCATCGAGTAGCAGGGCGGGCCGCCCCGCCATCAGCGTGCGCAGGAAGGCGACGCGCTGGCGCATGCCGCCGGAGAGCTCATCCGGTCGGGTCCGCTCGAAGCCGGACAGCCCCAGCCGCTCGAAGTGCTCGCCTGGCGCGTGCCCGAGCCTCCTGGCGCGTGACACCGGCGATCCGCAGCGCCAGCCCGGCGTTGTCGAGCGCGGAGAGCCACGGGAGGAGGAGGTCGCGCTGCGGCATGTACGCACAGCGGTCGAGGCGCTTGGCGGCTTCGGTCTCGCCCCCGACGGACAGCGTCCCCGAGTCCGCCCGCCGCAGGCCGGCGACGAGCTCGAGCAGGGTCGTCTTGCCACACCCCGAGGGGCCGACGATCCCGACGACCTCGCCGGGCTCCGCCTCGAGGTCGATCCGCTCGATCGCGCGCAGCTGGCCGAAGGAGTGACCGAGCCCCGTCGATCCGGATCGGCGCGCCCGCCGAATCTGCGGTGCCCGCATCCGCGCGGCCTTCACGGGCCCCGTCCGGAGTGCCTTCGCGAAGTCTCGTCAGCATGCTCCCTCCGCGCGCATTACCGCACAGGTTCAAAGGGTCAGCGGAAGGTCGGGTAGTCCGCTATCTCAGCCCGCTTGCCCGCGAGCCCCCCTGTCGGGTTCGATCGCAGTCTACGGTGTCGAGAATGGAGGTCGAGCGCAAGTTCCTCGTGGCTGAGCCGCCCGACCTCGATGGAGCCGATTCGGACGAGATCGAGCAGGGCTACCTGGCGATCGGCGCCGACGGCGAGGTGCGGCTGCGCCGCAGGGGCGAGCAGCTCGTCCTGACCGCGAAGCGCGGCTCGGGCCTCGCGCGCGACGAGGCCGAGGTCGAGCTCGAGCGTGATGCCTTCGAGGAGCTCTGGCCGTTGACCGAGGGGCGCCGGCTCCACAAGCGCAGGCACGTCCTTCCCCACGGCGACCTGGAGTTCGAGGTTGACGTCTACGAGGGGGATCTCGAAGGACTCGTCGTCGCCGAGATCGAGTTCCCCTCCGAAGAGGCGGCGCGCGAGTTCGAACCCCCCGGCTGGATCGGTCAGGAGGTCACCGGCGACGAGCGCTACCTGAATGAGACGCTGGCCACCAAGGGACGCCCGTCATGACGGCGTTTTTACATCTCGCCTGGTTAGTTGCGGCTGAATACGTGGGAGAAAACAGCCGATGAATCCATCGCGCCAGGAGCTCGAGAAGGCGGCCCGCCGGGCCCTCTCCGAGGTGAAGGACCCTCGCAAGGCGGCCGGTCTGGCGGCGGCGGGAACCGCTGCGGCTGCGGGCATCGGCCTGAAGCGCTTTCGCAGTCGCGCCGATGGGGCCAGCTTCGACTCCTCGGCCTACCGCCTGCTGCCGGGAGAGCCGGTCGGTGCCGGGGTGAAGAGGGTGCTGGGCGCCCAGGTCGACGACGCGATCTCCCAGCTGCGAGGCGAGGCGGGCACCGAGGCGGCCGAGGCCATCCACGAAGCGCGCAAGGACGTCAAGAAGATCCGCTCGGCACTGCGTCTGGTCCGGCACGAGATCGGAGACGACGTCTGGCGCCGGGAGAACGAGCACTACCGGGAGGTGGCCCGGGGCCTGAGCGGCTTCCGGGACGCCGAGATCCTGGTCGAGGCGCTCGACGGCGTCACGGAGCGGTTCGGGGAAGCGGCCGAGGGTCGCTTCGACGCGTTGCGAGAGCAGCTGGAGAAGGAGAACCGCGCGGCCCACGACGACGGCTCGATCGAGCGCGCGATGGCCGAGTGCGCCGCCGGCCTGACGGCCGGACGAGGCAGGATCGATGAGCTGGCGCTGGACGGGGACGGATGGGAGCTGATCGGGCCGGGGCTCCACCGGACCTATCGGCGTGGCCGAAAGCGGCTCCGCACCGTGGAGGAGGACGCGAGCGTCACCAACCTGCACGAGCTGCGCAAGCGGGTCAAGGATCTCTGGTACCAGGTGCGCCTGATCGGTGACGCCGACAAGCACCTGCTGGGGCCACTGGCGGACCATGCGCACGACCTCTCCGATCACCTCGGTGACGATCACGACCTCGCGCTGCTCCGCGAGACCGTGCAGCGACGCCGAGCGGCCTTCGCCGATCCCGCTCACAAGCGCCACCTGCTCGAGCAGATCGACCAGCGCCGCGGCGAGCTCCAGTTCGCCGCGATCTCACTCGCCGAGCGCATCTACGACGACAAGCCCAAGCGCTTCACGAAGCGCATCGAGAAGCGCTGGGAGGGCTGGCGGGAGCGCGAGCCGGTCGCTTAGCTGTCACAGCCCTCGGGGCGACCCCGTCTCTTATTCCGGAATGGAAAGGAGGCAGACATGAAGGTCTTCGTAGCGGGCGCCACGGGCGCCATCGGAAAGCAGCTGGTGCCGATGCTCATCGAGGGCGGGCACGAGGTGACGGGCATGACCCGCACCGCCGCCAAGACGGACCTGATCAGCTCGCTCGGGGCCCGGCCGGCGGTCGCGGACGCCCTCGATCCGGAGGCGGTCGCGCAGGCGGTGGCCGAGTCCGAGCCGGAGGTCGTGATCCACGAGCTCACCGCCATCGATCTTTCGTCCTTCTCGCGCAGCATCGACAAGCAGTTCGCCGAGACGAACCGCCTGCGGACGGAGGGAATCGATCACCTGCTCGCCGCGGCCAAGGCCACCGGCGCGCGTCGGTTCATCGCTCAGAGCTTCGCCGGCTGGCCCTACAAGCGGGTCGGCGGCCCGGTCAAGAGCGAGGAGGACCCGCTCGACGACAACCCGCCGAAGCCCGTTCGCGAGACCCTGGGCGCGATCCGCCACCTCGAGGGCGCGGTCACGGGGGCCGAGGGAATCGAGGGCATCGCCCTGCGCTACGGCGGCTTCTACGGTCCCGGTACCTCGCTCGCTCTGGACCCGCCCGGTGAGCAGACGCAGATGGTTCGAAAGCGCCGCTTTCCGATCGTCGGCAACGGCGCCGGCGTCTGGTCGCTCGTCCATATCCGGGATGCCGCGGCGGCGACGTTCGCCGCGATCGATCAGGGCGCGCCGGGGGTGTACAACGTGGTCGACGATGACCCCGCGCCGGTCGCAGTCTTCCTCCCCGAGCTGGCCAAGGACATCGGCGCGAAGCCCCCGCGCCATGTGCCGCGCTGGCTCGGGCGGCTGGCTGGCGGGGAGGCGGCGGTGGTCATGATGACCGATATCCGCGGAGGCTCGAACGCAAAGGCGAAGCGCGAATTCGGCTGGCAGCTCCAGTACCCGAGCTGGCGGCTGGGCTTCAAGGACGGGCTCGTATGAGTGCCTCCGAGGCGGAGCTTCTCGAGGACCTGCGGCCGAGGACCTTCGCGATCGTCTATCGGATGCTGGGCAGCGTCAGCGAGGCGGAGGACGTGGTCCAGGAGACCCTGCTGCGTGTTCACAACGCGATCGAGGCCGGCGACGAGATCACCTCGCCGCGCGCCTACGCCGCCACGGTCGCGACCCGCCTGGCGATCGACGAGCTGCGCTCGGCCCGCGCGCGACGGGAGACCTACGTCGGCGAATGGCTGCCCGAACCGATCACCGAGCGGCCCGAGGACGATCCGGCGCGACAGGCCGAGGTCGCCGACTCGCTCTCGCTCGCGTTTCTGGTCCTGCTCGAATCGCTCAGCCCCGAGCAGCGGGCTGCGTTCCTGCTGCACGACGTCTTCGACTACGACTACGCGAGGGTCGCGGAGATCGTCGGCACCAGCGAGGAGAACGCGAGGCAGCTCGCCTCACGCGCCCGGCGTCACGTGCAGGACGGCCGCGCCCGCTTCGACGCTTCCTCGAAGCAGCGCGAGAAGCTTTCCGCGAGCTTCTTTGCCGCCGTCGAAAACGGCGACTTCGATGCCCTCGAGTCGCTGCTCGCCGAGGACGTCGAGCTGCACGGCGACGGAGGCGGAATCGCTCCGGCGATCAGGCACCCGATCTACGGCCGCGCCAAGGCCGCCCAGATGATGCGCAACTGGGGCCGGCTCGCGGAGCGGATCGGCGGCCTTCAGGTCCGCCGCGTGACGGTGAACGGGCAGCCGGGAGCCGAGTTCCTCGATCCCAATGGGAAGCTGATCAACGTCATGGCGGTGGACATCGCCGACGGCCAGATCCAGACGATCCGCTCGATCGTCAATCCCGAGAAGCTCGGGCATCTCGGTCCCGTGGCGGACACGAACGAGCTGCTCGCCCGGATCAGTCAGCCGAGCGCGCCGCGCCCGCGATCACGTTGACGAAGTTCTCGAGGTGCTTGGTGGTCCAGCACTCGAAGGCGCCGTCGCAGTAGGGCTCGTAGGCGGCCATCACCGAGTCGCCGTAGTTCCAGTAGAGCTTCGGCTCCGGGTTCAGCCAGAAGGTGCGGCCGGCGTGCTCGGCGATCTCGCCGAAGGTCGCGGCATGGGGCTCGCGGCCATTCGTGCGGGCGTCGCCCAGCACGATCACGGTCGAGCGGGGTCCGAGCTCCTCGGCGATCTCCTCGCCGAATTCGAGCCAGACACGGCCGTAGTCCGTGTAGCCGGACACGTCGGCAACCCCGCCCTCGGATGAGACCCGCTCGGAGATCTTCCGGAAGTCGCGCTCGTGCTCGAAGATGTCGGTGACCTCGCTGATCCGCTCGATGAAGACGAAGCTGCGCAGCTTTCGGAATGAGTCATGGAGCGCGTGCAGCACGGAGAGGAAGAAGACGCTCGCCGAGCTGACCGAGGTGGAGACGTCGCAGAGGACGTAGATCTCGGGTCGCCGCGGCCGCTTCGGCCGGTAGCGCAGGCGGAGGGGGACGCCGCCGGTCTCGAGGGAGGCCCGCATCGTCCGGCGGACGTCGACGTGCCGGCCGCGGCTGCGGCCCCGCGCCTCGTGCCCGAGGGTGGCGATGCGGCGCTTCAGCTGGGCGACCGCCCGATGCACGGCGGCCAGGTCCTGCGCCGGACTGGTCGGCAGCGTGCGGTCGAGCTCGGCGAGCGGCCGTGAGGGCGGCAGCTTCCCGGTGCGCTCGATCGTCGCGCGCTCCAGCTCGCGGCGCAGGTAGCGCTCGAACTGCTTGACGTTCTCGGGGTCGAGCGCCTGCTGCGAGCCGTCATCGCGGCGGCCGCTCGCCTGCAGGCCGAGGGCGCGGCGGATCCGCTGCACGTCGACGCCGATCACGCCCGAGCGCTCGCCCTGGCGCCCGAAGGCGGTCATCGCGAGACGGGCGAGGTCCCGCATCGCGCCGTCATTCCCCTCGGTGATTGCGCGGCGGATCGCCTCGCGAAGCTCGTCGAGGTCGATCCGGCCGCCCTCCCCCTCGAAGCGCTCGTCCTCGATCCCGCGTTCGAGCGCCTCGGTCTCGGCGGCGCGGAAGAAGTGGCGGTCGAAGAGCAGCTCGAAGATGCGCCGGTCCTCCTGCGACTTGGCGATCGTCGCCGCCAGCGACTCGCGGAAGTCGCGCTGGTCGGTCCAGCTCACCTCGTCGAGGGCGGCGAACGCGTCGAGGATCTCCGAGGTGCCGACGGCGACACCCTCCGAGCGGAGCTCCTCGAAGAAGGCGAGCAGGCTGCCCGCGGTGGTGCTCACGCTCAGCTCGCGGTCGAGCCGGGCGGTGTGATCCCGCCCGGAATGCCGTCGCCCTCGAGTTTCACCGCGACCCGCTCGGCCACCACGTCGATGTCCGATCGGTGCTTGACGAGGATGCTCATCGAGCTCTCGAAGGTCTCGCGGTCGATGTCGTCGGCGCCGATCAGCAGCAGCGTGCGCGCCCAGTCGATCGACTCCGCGATCGAGGGTGGCTTCTTCAGGTCGAGCCCGCGGACCATGTGGACGATCTCGACCAGCCGCCGAGCCAGGCCCTCGTCCAGCTCCGGGGCGTGCAGGCGGACGATCTCGAGCTCGCGGTCCACCGACGGGTAGTCGAGCCAGAGGTAGAGGCAGCGCCGCTTCAGGGCCTCGGTCAACTCGCGCGAGTTGTTCGAGGTCAGCACGACGATCGGCTGTGTCCGCGCCTCGATGACACCCAGCTCAGGGATCGAGATCTGGAAGTCGGAGAGGACCTCGAGCAGCATCGCCTCGAACTCCTGGTCGGTCTTGTCGATCTCGTCGATCAGCAGGACAACCGCGTCCTCGGCGCTGATCGCCTCGAGCAGGGGGCGGGCGAGCAGGAACTCCTCGCCGAAGATGTCGCCCCGTGTGGCCTCCCAGGAGCCCTCGCCCTCATCGCTCGACTCGGCCTGGATGCGGAGCAGCTGCTTGCGGTAGTTCCACTCGTACAGGGCCTTGGCCTCATCGAGGCCCTCGTAGCACTGGAGCCGCACCAGCCGGCGGTCCGTGGCGCGGGAGAGGGCCTTCGCCAGCTCGGTCTTGCCGACGCCGGCGGGTCCCTCGACGAGCACCGGCTTGCCCAGCCGCTGGGCGAGGAATGAGACCAGCGCGGCGGCCTCGTCGGCCAGATAGCCCACCTTGCCGAGGCCCTCGCGGACCTGGGCGACCGATTGGGGCTCGGGCTCCGGCATCTGGGGGATGATAGATACCGCCTCATGGTCGCCCTCGCCCTGCCCGACTCGCTCGGC
Source organism: uncultured Solirubrobacterales bacterium (assembly GCA_963777575.1). GTDB lineage: Bacteria > Actinomycetota > Thermoleophilia > Solirubrobacterales > 70-9 > DASUPK01. The sequence goes on from CAVZRH010000014.1 coordinate 40,192, forward strand.
CCGTACGCGGTCCTGCTCGCGATCGGATTCGTGGTCGGCTGGTACGGGCACGGCGCGCGAAGCAACTGGATCATCGCCTTCGGGATCGTGCTGATCCTCGCCTCGATCGGGCTGCTTCAGCTCGCGATCGCCACGCACAACGGCAGGGCACCGACGGGGTTCTGAGCATGGGAGCCCTGGACGAGCTCGATCTCTCGAAGAAGCTCTCGAAGAAGGAGGAGGCCGAGGCGCTTGACGCCGCCTGGACTCGCCTCACCCAACTGCGGTTGACGCTCGGCGGCCTGATCGGCGGCGGCGAGCTCGGCCCGCCGGTCTGCGTCGCCTTCGAGGGCTGGGACGCCTCGGGCAAGGGAGGAGCGATCAAGCGCCTGGTCTCCCCGCTGGATCCGCGTCATGTCCGCGTCGTCCAGTTCGCGGCCCCGACCCCGGACGAGAAGCGCCACCACTTCCTCTGGCGCTTCTGGCCGTCGCTGCCCGGCTGGGGCGGCATGGCCGTCTTCGACCGCACCTGGTACGGCCGTGTCCTGGTCGAGCGCGTGGAGGGGTTCGCCTCGGAGGACGAGTGGACGCGCGCCTATGACGAGATCAACGACTTCGAACGCGGCCTCGCCGACGAGGGGACGATCCTGGTCAAGTTCTGGCTGCACATCTCCTCGGAGGAGCAGCTGAAGCGCTTCGAGAAGCGCGAGAAGGACCCGCTGAAGAGCTGGAAGCTGACCGACGAGGACTGGCGGAACCGCGAGAAGCGCCCCGCCTACGAGGAGGCTGTCGAGCAGATGGTCGCCCGGACCAGCATCGAGCCGCACGCGCCCTGGCACCTGATCCCGGCGGACTCGAAGCGGTACGCCCGGGTCGCGGTGATCGAGACGGTGATCTCCGAGATCGAGGAGGGCATGCGGAGACACGGGATGGAGCCGCCGGACCCGATCGATGGACACTGAAAGAGGAGGTCCCCAGATGCCCGATGAGACACCGATGGGAATCACCGTCGCCGCGACGGAGGGTGAGCGCATCCGCAGCCCGCTTGGAGGAGACATCACCCACATCGTCCGGGGCGAGCAGTCGGACGGCGCGCTGGCGGCGCTGGAGGCGATCAATGGGCCTGGCGAGGGGCCTCCGCTTCACATCCACACCCGCGAGGACGAGACCGTCTACGTGCTCGAGGGTGAGTTCCGCTGGAAGGTGGGTGACGAGCTCAGCGTCAGCGGTCCCGGCTCCTTCGCCTTCATTCCGCGCGGCGTACCGCACACCTGGCAGGTCATCGGCGAGGGGAACGGGAGGATGCTGGTGACCTTCTTCCCTGCAGGGATGGAGGGGTTCTTCGACCGCCTCGCCTCGATGACGGAGTTCGACCTCGACACCTTCCGCGCCGCCGCGGCCGAGCACGGAATGGAGGTCGTCGGACCGCCCCTCGCGGAATCGGATCCGCTCTGAGCCTCGGTTCAGTCGGGTGGCTGCGGGCGCTTCGCACGCTCGCGTGGCCGCATTCGCAGGCCGGCGACGACGATCAGCACAGCGCCCGCGAGGGCGACGAAGATCGCGTAGTGAAGGTCGTACGGCTCGTCGTGGCCGGCGAGGGTGAACCGTGGGCGGTCCGCGATTCGGTAGAGAACGATCAGCGCGGCCCAGGCGCCGGCTGCCACGAACAGCGCCCATTCGCGCAGCGGTCGCGGCGGCACGTAGCCGCCGCCTCCCTTGAGCGCGAGGAAGACCGTGGCCACTGCGATCAGGACGAGCGCCCCCTCGGCCCAGCCGAAGGCGCCGATCCCGGTCAGCACCAGGTCGTTGGAGATCGGCGACTCGTACCAGGGCAGCAGAAGGCTGACGACCATCACCGCGGCGCCGGCCACCGCAATCCGCTCGTTCGGCCCCAGACCGCGAAGATCGCTGAGCAGCTTGCTCCAGATCGAAACGTCAGTCGAGGGGCTCGCGGCCACCGTAACCGCCCTCGAGGTCGTGCCAGAAGGCGACCTCGTCCTCGCCGAGCTCCCAGCAGAGGTAGATCTCCCGTTCATCGGACAGTGCGGGAAAGTCGACCAAACCCCGGTCGATGTCCCGCAGCACGATTCCCGATTGCGCCAGGGTGTCGAGCAGCCGCCTCACCTCGAGAAAGGCCACTCCGACCTGCCGTCCCTCTTCGCCGCCGCCGTTGGTCGGAGCGGCATCGGAGAGCGCCTCGTGGGCCTCGGGCTCCGTGAGCTCGTCCTTCGCCTCGCGCAGCTGGCCGAGCAGCGCAGTCAGCTGCGGCAGCAGCGCGTTCGCCTCCTCCCTGGTGAAGTGGCGCTCGTGGACGAGCTCGGTGCCCTCGTCGGTCACGTGCGCGACGGAGGCCGTTCGAGCTGCCATGCGCTCCCGGAGCAGGTCGGCATCGGCCTCGCCGATGGTTCGCAGCTGACCCTGGAAGGCGAGGTGCCAGTGGTCGAGCGGCCACTTGCGGACGTGCTCGAGCTCCGGGACGAGCTCCTCCGCCGGAACGAACTCGTCCTCGGGCAGGATCAGGACCGGCTCGGCCTCGACCCGCCACGGATACTCCTCCGGCTTTCCCTTCTTCGGGGGCCAGATCGGCGTGCGGTCCTCGAACATCTCCGATCTCACTCGGGCGATTCCGCCGAAGGCCTGGACGCCGGTGACGTAGAAGAAGATCTCGTCGCCCGGCTCGAACTCCTCGGCCATTCGCCGCCGGCGCTCCTTGAAGCCGATCACGTCGAAGCCTCGCTCGACGTTGATGCGGAAGTTCTCGAGCGACCCGGTGAGGATCCAGGTCGTGTGCTCGTCGCCGCTCACGCGGCGATTCTATGGAGCCGGAGAGCGGCCGAAGGACAATCAGGACGGGACTGCCTCGCGCGCCCGGGCGGCGAGGGCGGGTGCGCCGAGCTCCTCGTACTCCGAGGCCGCCGCATCGAGCAGCTCGCTCGCCTCGTCGGGGTCGGACTCCGCCAGCAGCCTGCCGCGCAGCATCAGGCAGCGCGCGGCGTCGAGGGGGCGCCCCAGCTCGAACCAGCGTGCTCGCGCCTCCTCGATCGCGGCCGCGCAGCCCGCGGCGTCCTCGGCGGTGGCGCCGGCGGCCTCGGCCTTGGCGGCCTGGCCGACCGGATAGTGAAGGCGCCCCGCGAGCCGCTCGGCCTCCTCGGCCGCGGCACGAGCCTGCTCGTCGCGGCCGGCCAGCGCCAGCGCCACGGCGCGCGCGGAGATCGCCTCGACGGACTGAGCGATCAGGCCGGCCCGCTCGCAGATGTCGAGTGCCCGGGCGAGCTCGGTCTCGGCGCCCGCCAGGTTGCCGCTGTCGCGCAGGGCGGCTGCGAGCCAGAAGAGAGCCGAGAAGGCAACCTCCGAGCGCCCCACCTGCTCGCCCTGCTCGTGGGCGCGCGTGTAGTAGCGGATCGCGTCGTCCCAGCGGGCCGCCCGCCAGCTGAGGATTCCGCGCATCAGGTCGGGGAAGCAGAGCTTGCCGTGCAGGCCCTCGCGCTCCGCCAGCTTGGTGCTCGCCTCGGTGGCCCGCTCGACCTCCTCCCAGTCCGCGGCGTGCACCGCCAGCTGGGCGAGTGAGGCGTGCAGCTCCACCTGCGAGGGGAGGTCGCCGACCTCCTGGGCGATCTCGAGGGCCTCGCGGTAGGCCTCGGCGGCGCCGTCGTAGTCGGCCTCGGACACCTCCAGGTGGTAGCCGAGGGTGAGCAGCGCCCGGACGGCCTCCGAGCGGTCCGACTCCCGAGCGAGCGCCACGGAGCGCTCCAGGTTCTCCCGGGCCTTCTCGGAGTCGCCGATCCGGCCGAAGACGCGGCCGAAGATGCCGTGGGCGCGGCTCGCCGCCCGGGCCTCGTCAAGTCGCTCGGCGAGGCGAAGGGCCTTCTCCGATGCATAGATCGCGAGCATGTTGTCGCCGGTGTGCATATAGAGAGAGGCCGCCTCCTCGTAGAGGCGCACCAGCTCGATGCACGGCGGTCCGTCCTTGAGCAGGTCGATGCCGCGCTGGTAGTTGTCGATCGAGGCGCGCCGCTCGCCCTTGTGCCAGAGCGCGGCACCGATCTTCCGGTGCAGGTCGGCCACCCGGGCGAGGTCCTCCTGTGCCCGGTGGTAGGCCAGGCAGCGCTCCCAGACGGCGACGGCCGCGTCGACACGGCCCATCCGCAGCGCCACGTCCCCCTGCTTCTCGCCGATGCGGGCGACGACGTCCGGGTCGAGCGACTCGGAGAGCTCGAGGGCGGCCGTGTAGCGATCGAACGCCTCCGCGTTCGAGTAGAGCGCCGCGGCCGCGTCGCCGGCCGCCTCCAGCGATTCGAGGGCCTGCCCCTGAAGCTCGACGAGCTCTTCCGGCTCGAGCCCCGCCTCGGAGCCGAGCGCCGAGGCGCGGGCGAAGTGCTCGGCGATCAGGCCGATGACGCCGTCGGAGCGCTCGCCGGCGCGCTCCCGGAAGAACTCCGCCACCTCGACGTGCTTGCGGCAGCGGACCGACTTGGGGAGCATCGAGTAGGCGACGTCGCGGATCAGGACGTGCTTGAAGGCGTACTCGCGCTCGCCGGCGAGCCGGCTTCCCTGGCTCGGCACGAGCAGGTCCTTCTCCTCGAGCGCGGAGAGGGTCCTGCCGAGGTCGAGGCTCTCCTCGGTGGCCGTCGTCGCGAGGGCGCCCTCCCAGAAGGTCTGGCCGATCACCGAGGCGGACTGCAGCAGCCTTCGCTCCAGGCGTTCGAGGGAATCGAGCCGGGCGGCGAGCAGCGACTGGACGGTGCTCGGCAGGGCGTCGGCCTCGGCGGTCTCCTCCTCGAGCAGGCGATTGACCATCTCCTCCGCGAACAGCGGGTTGCCGCCGGAGCGTTCCGCGACCTGCGGGACGACCTTCGCGGAGCCGTTGCCGCTGCTCGGGAGCAGCGCCTCGACCAGCTCTCGCGTCTCGTCCGCGGTCAGGGGCTCCAGCGAGATCGTCGTCGCATTGCGGCGGCCGCCGCCCCAGTCGGGCCGCCGCTCGAGCAGCTCGTCGCGGGTCAGGCAGACGAGCAGCAGCGGCGCGCGCACCCAGCGCGTGAGGTGGTCGATCAGGTCGAGCATCCCCTCGTCCGCCCAGTGGATGTCGTCGATCGCCAGGACCAGCGGCTTGCGCCGGGCGATCCCCTCGACGACGGCGCGGGCCGCCGAGAAGAGCGCCTCGCGCATCCGCTGCGGGTCCTCCTCGGAGGGGCGGAGCTCCTCGGGGGGCTCGAGGCCGAGCGGGATCGCGAGCAGGGCGGCGTTGCGTTCGCCGGCCGACTCGTCCCCGAGCTCGCTCATCAGGCGGGTGACGCCCGAGCGGAGCTTCTCCCAGGCGGCGTCGGGCGTGTCCGTGTCGCGGATCTCGAACTCGTCGTTCAGGACCTCCGCCAGCGCCCAGTAGGCGATCCCGGTGCCGTAGGGCGGACACTGCCCGCGCCGGATGGTCGGCGGGTCGTCCGCGGACTCCAGGTTGGTCATCAGCTCGCGGAGCAGGCGGGACTTGCCCACGCCGGCCTGGCCGATCACGGTGACGAGGTAGGGACGGCTCTCGCGCTCGACGCGCTCGACGAGCGAGGTGAGCAGGCCGGCCTCCTCCTCGCGGCCGATCAGCGGCGTCTGGGCGCGGCCGCCGCCCCGCCGCGGCTCGGAGAGCACGCCCGTGGCCTCCCAGGCCGGAACCGGCTCCTCCTTGCCCTTGAGCGTGAGCGGCTCGAGCCGCTCGTAGGAGATCGCCTCGCCGGTGGACCTATAGGTCGGCTCGCCGACGGTCACGCTGTCCGGCCTTCCGGCGGCCTGGAGCCGCGCGGCGACGTTCACCGCGTCGCCCATCACCGTGTAGCGGTCGCCGACGGCGCCCGCCATCACCTCGCCGGAGTTGATGCCCACGCGGAGCGAGAACTCGACCCCGTATTTCTCCTGGCTGATGCGGTTCGCCCCCTCCATCGCGTCCTGCATCGCGAGTCCGGCGCGGACGGCCCGCTCGGGATCGTCCTCGTGGGCGACCGGGGCGCCGAAGACGCCCATCACGTTGTCGCCGATGAACTTGTCGATCGAGCCGCCGAAGCGCTCGATCTCCTCGCCGAGGCGGCGCAGCGTTCGGTCGACCAGCGCCTTGACCGCCTCCGGGTCCATCTGCTCCGCGGCCGCCGTGTAGCCGGAGAGGTCGGCGAACAGGACCGTCGCCTGCCGGCGCTCCTCCGGGGGCGCCTCGGCCGAGGGTGCCGCCGTGGCGGCGGGAGCGGGGGCAGCGTCGGTGAGCCCGGCCCCGCACTCCATGCAGAACTTCGCGCCCCCGGGGTTCTCGGCACCGCAGCTCGGGCAGAGCGGCGTCAGCTCGGCGCCGCACGACATGCAGAAGCGCGCCTTCTCCGGATTCTCGGCCGCGCAGCTCGGACATGCTCTCCCCTCCATCGAGCTGAGGATAGGACCCCCGAACTGCGGCGGGCGCTAAGGACCTTGCGCTACGCTGCTGCGCCGCTCGAGGGGGATGAAAAGAGCACCTTTTGACCCGGATCCGCGTCTCAGCCGCGCTCGCCCTCGCCCTCACCTCGGCGCTGCTGGTCGCGGCCTGCGGCGGCGGTGGCGACAACAACGAGGACCCTCAGCAGGTCCTGACCGAGACGTTCAGCAACCCGACTCCGATCAGGAGCGGGAACTTCGACCTCGACTTCAAGGTGGAGGCCAACGGCGGCGACAGCCCCGGCACGCTCGAGGTGAAGCTCGGCGGCCAGTTCCAGAGCCAGGCGGCGAATCAGTTCCCGCAGTTCGACTTCGACGTCTCGCTGCGGGCCGAGAGCGGCTCCCAGACCTTTTCGGGCAGCGGCGGCCTGACGGCCACCGGCAATCGGGCGTTCCTGAACATCCAGGGGACCGAGTACGCGGTGCCGCAGTCTGTCTACGACCAGTTCACCTCGACCTACACGCAGCTCCAGAGCCAGAACGGCTCGAGCCCGCAGGCCGGTCTGCTGCAGAGGCTGAACATCGACCTGGCCCACTGGCTCACCGACCTGAAGAACGAGGGCACCGAGGACGTCGAGGGCCAGAAGACGATCCACATCTCCGGCAGGGCGAACGTGCCGCAGATCGTCAGCGACCTGAAGACGATCGCCAAGGACGCCGGCAGGTCGGTGGGCAACGTCGACGTCAGCCAGCTCGACCAGCTGAACGGCACGATCGAGTCGGGCGACGTCGACGTCAACACGGGGGAGACCGACAAGCTGCTTCGCAGGATCGGGCTGAGCTTCGACCTGAAGCCGCCGGCCGGAACGCCCGGCGCGCCGGACTCCCTCGAGCTCCATCTCCAGCTCAACCTGGCCGACGTCAACAAGCCGCAGACCATCCAGGCGCCGGCCAACGCGCGGCCGCTCGACGCGAGCGTCCTGCAGCAGCTTGGGATCAACCCCTCGGCACTGGGTGGGGCGCTGCGGGGCGGGCTCGGGTCGGGCGGCGCGCTTCCCGAGTCGGGCGGCTCGACGCAGGCGCCGAGCCAGTCGGCCACTCAGGCGTACCAGCAGTGCCTCTCCCAGGCGGCCGGGGTGGCCGAGCTGCAGCGGTGCGCCGCCCTGCTGGGTCAGTAGGCGCGCCGATCGGTCCTTAAGCTGCCCTCCATGCCGGAGCCCACACCCACGCCGCCGAAGCGCCGGCGGCTTGGGGCCGACAGCTGGCCCTACCTGCTCTCGCCGCTGATCCTCGCGGCCGTGATCGCGGATCTGGTCAACGCCTCGGCGACGCTCGTCTTCTTCCTATCGGCGCTCGCGCTGATCCCGCCCGCGGCCATGATGGGCCGGGCGACCGAGGAGCTGGCGGAGCGCTCCGGCAACGTGATCGGCGGCCTTCTCAACGTCACCTTCGGCAATGCGCCCGAGCTGATCATCGCCCTGTTCGCGCTCAGCAAGGGCCTGCACGAGGTGGTCAAGGCGTCGCTGATCGGCTCGATCCTCGGCAACGTCCTGCTGGTCATGGGTGCCGCGATGCTGGTCGGCGGGCTCAGAGGACAGCGAAAGCACGGCGTCCAGAAGTTCGGGCAGACCGCGGCCAGCGTGCAGTCGACGATGCTCCTGCTCGCAACCGCGGCCCTGATCATGCCCGGGGTCTTCGCCCTGGTGAAGGGAGTGGCGCTGCCGCTCCCCGGGGACGAGCGAATCAACTACGGCAGCGACGTGGAGCACCTCTCATTCGCCGTCGCCTGCGTGCTGATCATCTCCTACGCGGCCGGTCTGCTCTTCTCGCTCCGGACCCACGCGGCCCTGTTCAACCCACACGAGGACGAGTCCCAGATCGAGGACCGTGGCTCGTGGAGCACGCGGCGCTCGGTGATCGCCCTGGCCCTCTCCGGGGTTCTGGTGGGGGTGCTCTCGGAGATCCTCGTCGGCTCGATCGAGGAGACCTCCCATGCGATCGGGCTGTCGGAGTTCTTCATCGGGGCGATCGTGGTCGCGATCGTGGGCAACGCCGCCGAGCATTGGGTCGCGGTGCTGGTCGCCTACAAGAACAAGATGAGCCTGGCGGTCAATATCGCGATCGGCTCGAGCGCACAGGTCGCCCTGTTCGTCGCGCCGGTCCTCGTGCTCATCTCCTTCGTCCTCGGCCCTGCGCCGATGCCGCTCGTCTTCAACGGCCTGGAGCTGGCCGGCCTCGCGATCGCCGCGATCATCGCCAACCAGGTCACCCAGGAGGGTGAGTCGACCTGGTACGAGGGGTTACAGCTGCTCCTCGTCTACGCGGTTCTCGCGCTCGCCTTCGGCTTCGCGTAGCTCCGGATCTCGATGGACTTCGTCTATCTCGTCGCGAGCTTCACGGTCATCCTGGCGGGGGCCCTCCTGTTCACGAACGCGGTCGAGTGGATCGGCCACCGGCTCGAGCTGGGGGAGGGCGCCGTGGGCAGCCTGCTCGCCGCGGTCGGCACGGCGATGCCCGAGACGCTGATCGCGATCGTGGCACTGATTGGTGCGACCAAGAGCGAGGACGTGGCGGTCGGGGCGATCGTGGGCGCCCCGTTCCTGCTCGCGACTCTCGCGATGGGCCTGGTCGGGCTGGTGGCCTACACCTACCGAGGTCGCCGTCCCCAGGGCATCGAGTTGCGGGCTCACGTTCCGACCCTCGACCGCGATCTCATCTTCTTCCTGGTCTTCTTCGCGCTCGCGCTGGCACTCGGCTTCGGTGCGTCCGAGGAGATCAGGACCGCGGCCGGGATCCTCTTCTTCCTCGCTTATCCGGTCTATGTCTGGCGCACCCTCGTGCGCGGCGGCCCGGCTCAGGCCGAGGAGACGCTCAACCCGTTGATCATGGAGCGGCGGCCGGGCCGGGAGCGCGATCCGAGCATCGGGATCGCCGTGCTCCAGTTCCTGGTGGGGCTCGGCGCGATGGTGGGAGGCGCCCACCTCTTCGTGGAGGAGCTGCTCGAGGTCGCGGAGGACGTCGGCGTGGAGGCGATCGTGCTCGCGCTGATCCTCGCCCCGCTCGCGACGGAGCTGCCGGAGAAGGTGAACAGCTTCTTCTGGGTCCGTGAGGGCAAGGACTCGCTCGCCCTCGGCAACATCACCGGCGCGATGGTCTTCCAGTCGACGATCCCGGTGGGGATCGGGCTGCTGTTCACCGACTGGGACCTGAGCGGCAACGCCGCGGTCTCGGTCGCCCTCGGTCTGGCGGGCGGGGTGATCGCCTACTGGGCGCTCCGCCTTCGCGACCGCTTCGAGCTGCCCGCGGTCCTCGCCTGGATCTCCCTCTACGCGGCGTTCATCGTCGTCGTCGCGGTGTAGGAGTCCGTCTACCCTTTTCGGAGGGCAATGACGCAGCGAGCGCGCAGACGGCGCCGGCGCCTTCGGGACTCGGGCAGGAAGAAGCTTCTCTTAGGCCTCGGCATTCCATTCACGATGGTCGGCATCGGCGTCGTCGCGGCCGCCGCATGGGTGATCAGCGTCTACGACTCCGCGCCATCGCTCGCGAACCTGGAGCCGATCACGAAGGGGGCGGTGTCGAAGGTCTACGCCGCCGACGGCTCGCTGATCGGGGTGATCCACTCCGACAAGATCCGGCAGCCGATCTCCAGCGCGAGGATGCCGCAGGATCTGAAGGACGCGACGGTCGCGATCGAGGACAGGCGCTTCTACAGCCACGGCGGCATCGATCCCTCGGCGATCGTCCGGGCCGGCTGGGAGGACCTGGTCGCCGGTGGCAAGCCCCGGGAGGGCGGCTCGACCATCACCCAGCAGCTCGTCCGCAACCTCTACATCTCAGACCCGCAGGACACCCTCAAGCGCAAGATCATCGAGGCGCATCTGGCAAATGACGAGGAGAACCAGCACTCGAAGGACTGGATCCTCACCAAGTATCTGAACACGGCCTCGTACGGCACCAACGAGGGCGCCACCGCGATCGGCGTCGAGGCGGCCGCCGAGACCTATTACTCCAAGCACGCCCGCGATCTGACCTTGCCGGAGGCGGCGATGATCGCCGGCCTGCCGCAGGCGCCCTCCCAGTACAACCCGCTGCTCAACCCCCGTGCGGCACTCGCCCGGCGAAACGAGGTGCTGCACGCGATGGAGCAGCAGGGAAAGATCAGCTCGAGCGATTACCAGGACGCCCTCGGCCAGGGCCTGGGCCTCAACCCGGGACAGAAGTACAACCGGATTCGCCAGCCCTACATCTTCGACCTCGTCAAGCAGGAGCTCGAGGACCGCTATGGGCTGAACACGGTCCAGAACGGCGGCCTGAAGGTCTATACGACGATCCAGCCGCGCCTCCAGCAGGCGGCGCAGGAGGCGGTCGACTCCTGCTCGGTCTGCTACTCGGGCGGGGGTCCGGCGTCGGCACTCGCCTCGGTCGATCCCTCGAACGGCGAGATCGTCGCCCTGGCCTCCACCCAGCGCTATTCGGAGGACAGCCAGTTCAACTTCGCCGCCCACGCCCAGCGCCAGCCCGGCTCCTCGTTCAAGGTCTACGACCTGACGACGGCGATCAAGCAGGGGATCGACCCGGATTCCACCTACTACGACGGGTCATCGCCGAAGACGCTGGAGATCCCGGGCGGCTCGAGCTGGACGGTCAACAACGCCGAGCAGGGCGGCGGCACCATGGCGCTCACGCAGGCAACCTGGGACTCGGTCAACGTCGTCTTCGCCCAGCTCGGGCTCGACGTCGGTCCCGCCAACATCGCCAAGACCGCCTACCAGATGGGGATCACGTCACCTCTCGGGGTCAAGGGCTCACGCGACATCCCCTGCAAGGTCGGCTCGCACTGCTTCATCCCACCGGCGGACGCGATCGGCGGCCTCAGCGTCGGAGTCACCCCGCTCGAGCAGGCCAATGCCTACGCCACCCTGGCCAACGGCGGCACCCACCACGACGCCACCGCGATCGACAGGGTCGTCTTCCCCAGCGGAAAGGTCGACGAGCCGAGCGCGAGCGAGGGCAAGCGCGTGCTGACCGAAGGCGAGGCCTACGAGGTGACCAAGGTCCTCGAGGGCGTGATCACCAGCGGCACCGGCGCCGGCTACACGTCGATCGGTTGCCAGTCGGAGGCCGGCAAGACCGGGACCAGCGAGGACCTCTCCGACGCCTGGTTCGTCGGCTACACGCCGATCTACTCGACCGCGGTTTGGACCGGACACCCGCTCTCCCGCGCCTCCACCGGCTTCGGCGGGCCCACCTCCGGACCGATCTGGCGCTCCTACATGGAGGCCGCCCAGGGTGGGGAGTGCCCCGACTTCGAGATCCCGACGACCATGCCCGACCTGACCTCCTTCCACGGGAAGCACACGGCCTCCGGATCGTCGAGCTCGAGCTACGGCACGTCGACGTCGACCTACCCGACGACGACCTACCCGACGACCTCAACCGGCGACAGCGGTTCGGGCGGCAGCACGCCCTAGCGGGGAGCGCACGCCTACGGGAGCTCGTAGGTGAGCGAGAGGGTGTGGTTGCCCTCGTCGTCAGCGAGCATCGTGCCCTCGCCGGTGATCCCCTCGAGCTCGTCCCTGCCGGTCCCCGGGACGATGACGCCGGTATTGGTGACGCCAGCCGGGCCGATCAGGCCCGTGTGCTGGAAGAGGAAGCCGCCGGACCTGCCGCCGAGCGTTCCCGAGATCACGTCGTGGCCGACGTATCCGCCGCCGCCGTCCGACTTCGCGATCAGGAGCTCCGCGGTGCTCGAGCCCTCGAGGTCCCCGCTGAAGGTCCGCGAGATGTGGACGCGGCTCACCTCGGCTCCCTCGGCCTCGCCATAGGGCTCCTCGTCGTAGCGGTCGTTCGTGAAGGGGACCTCGATCTGCATGGGCCCGAACCTACCCGCTCAAGTCAGGTTGAAGTCAAGCCGCCGACTTGAGCTCGCTGAGTGCCTCGAGGACGACCTCGTCGTGCGTCTTCGGCGAGACCTTCGGGAAGATCTTGACGACCTTGCCTTCGGAATCGATCAGGAAGGTCTCCCGGGACACGCCCATGTAGGTCTTGCCGTACATCTTCTTCTCGCCCCAGACGCCGTAGAGGTCGGCGACCTCGTGATTCTCGTCGGCGAGCAGCGTGAAGTCGAGCCCGTACTTGTCGGCGAACTTGCGCTGCGCCGTCACGGTGTCGGGGGAGACCCCGACCACGCGTGCTCCAGTGCCCTCGTAGTCCGAGCGGTGGTCGCGGACTCCGCAGGCCTGTGTGGTGCAGCCCGGCGTGTCGGCCTTGGGGAAGAAGTAGAGGACCACCGGTTGCCCCCGGAGCTCGCTCAGCTTGACCTGATTCCCGTCCTGGTCCGGGAGGGTGAAGTCCGGGGCCTCCTGCCCTTCGACGATCAACCTAGTCCTCGCGGCCCGGGTCCTGGCCGTCCTCGTCCTCGTCGAGCTCCTCGTCGCCCTGCTCCAGCGCCGTCTCCGAGACCGAGCCGCCCGCGCCGGGGTGGTAGTGGGTCTGGAACTCCTCGAGCAGCCGGTCGCGCTGCTCCTCGTCAACCGGGACCGCATCCGAGATGCGGACCCAGTCCGCGCCCTCGAAGGCCTCCATGTTGAAGACCTCCTGGTCGATCGAGGTCGAGTCGTCCACGATCAGGACCACCTCGGTCTGCGGGTTGAAGTAGGTGCCGGGCACGTCGGCGAGCTGCTCGAGCTCCATCACCCGGTCGCGTGCATCGCTTGCGTCGCTTGCCTCCACAGCCGGGATCTTATTGACCCAGGTTCTCGAGGTCCCGGAGCTGGCGGTCGATCTCGCGCTCGACTTCCAGGGGCTCCTTGCCCTGCCGCTCCCGCCGCTCGTTCCGAGCGACCACGAGCTGGCGGACCTCCTCGCGAAGGGCGCGATCGTCGCCGAGGCTTGGGCCTCCGACGTCCGTGGCGAGCAGCTTGTCCACCTCGGCCTCGACGTCCAGCGCCTCACGGCCCTTCGCCACCCCCCGGTCTGAGCGGGCCTGGACCATCTGCCTGATCTCCTCCTCGCGGACCTCGGTGGAGACCGCATGGACGGGCGCCCCGGAGCTCTGGGGAAAGTCCTGCTCCAGCGCGAAGTCCCCCTTGCCGATCTTCTGCAGCGCATTGCCGGCGCCCATCGCGAAGACCAGGGCCCCGACCGGCAGGGCGATCAGCACCACGATGATGAAAATCGTGCCCAGCTGGAGCGACGCGAGCAGGGGCATGCCCACACCTTAGAAGTCCTGGGTTCGTGCGTGGCCCAGGCGTGAATCGGACCGACCTGCGCCCGTCCGCCAGGCGATCGGGTACTCTTTGGGGACTGGCTGACTGACCAGTCAATCAGTCGAAACTTAAAGACTTAAATCCACCGAAGGAGCAGGCATCCGTGGTTGACCTCACCCTCACCGACGAGCAGAAGGACTTGCGCGAGCTCGCGCACAGCTTCGCCGAGAAGGACATTCGCAAGGTCGCTTGGGACTACGACAAGGAAGGGACCTGGCCGCAGGACATCATCGAGAAGGCCTGGGAGATCGGGCTGATGAACACCCACATCGCCGAGGAGTACGGCGGTCCCGGGCTCGACTTCCTCTCCGGTTGTCTGATCGAGGAGGAGATGGGCTGGGGCTGCTCCGGCATCGGCACCTCGCTGATGGCCAATGGCCTCGCCGCGACCCCGGTCGCACTCGGCGGCTCCGAGGAGCTCAAGAAGGAGTACCTCGGGATGCTCACCGAGGCCCCCAAGCTCGCCTCCTTCTGCCTGACCGAGCCTGACGCCGGCTCCGACGTCTCGGGAATGAAGACGACGGCCGTCAAAAAGGGAGACAAGTGGGTCCTCAACGGCTCCAAGTGCTTCATCACCAACGGCGGCTACGCCGACTGGTTCACCGTCTACGCCAAGACCGACAAGGACGCCGGCCATCGCGGCATCTCGGCATTCGTCGTCCCCAAGGACGACACGGTCACCGTCGACAAGAAGGAGGACAAGCTCGGTCAGCGCGCCTCCAACACCGCGACCATCTCGTTCAGCGACACCGAGGTCCCCGAGGGCAATCTGCTCGGCGAGGAGAACCACGGTTTCAAGCTCGCGATGATGACCCTGGACCGCACCCGTCCGGGCGTTGCCGCGATGGCCGTGGGCATCGCCCGCGCGGCCCTCGAGTTCGCCGCGGACTACTCGAAGGAGCGTGTCCAGTTCGGCGTTCCGATCGCCATGCACCAGGCGGTCGCCTTCATGATCGCCGACATGGCGACCAAGGTCGAAGCCGGCCGGCTGCTCACCTGGCAGTCCGGCGTCCTGCTCGACCAGGGCAAGCGCAACACCCTGGCCGCCTCGCACGCGAAGCGGTTCTCCGCGGACTCCGCGATGGAGGTCACCACCGACGCCGTGCAGGTCTACGGCGGCTACGGCTTCATCAAGGAGTACCCCGTCGAGAAGCTGATGCGCGACGCCAAGATCATGCAGCTGTACGAGGGCACCTCGCAGATCCAGCGCCTGGTGATCGCCAAGGAGCTCCTGATGGGCCGCCAGGCCGATGAGGAGACCCCGGAGGCGAAGGCGCTGCGGGAGAAGGCCGAGCGTGCGTCCTCGGAGAGCCAGCAGGAGCAGGCGCCCGCGGTCGTCTAGGTGCGAGGGTGCGCGTCAGCGCAACCCGTTTGATGGCGAAGCGGTAGGACCTCTGCACGAGCGCCCCGGGAAACCGGGGCGTTCGTCGTTCCGGCGAGAATCAGCGGATGCCAGAAGGGGAGAGGCTCAGCGACCAGCTCGAGGGCTGGCTTCGCAGCGAACACGCGAAGACGATCGGCAGCCTGATCGACGTCTTCGAGGAGAAGAGCTTCGCGGTCCTGTTCGTCCTCTTGCTGGCCTTGCCGGCGCTGCCGCTGCCAACGGGTGGCGTCACCCACGTCTTCGAGGTGATCGCAATGCTCCTCGCCCTGGAGCTGATCGTTGGAAGGCGGCGGGTGTGGCTCCCGGAGCGGTGGAGGGCGAAGGAGATCGGGATGCCCACGCGGGAGCGCTTCGCCAACACCCTGCTGCCGCGCATCCGCTGGATCGAGCGACACTCCCATGCGCATCTGGGGTTCGTGCTCGACCATCGCCTCGCCGGCGTCGTCTACGGGGCGGTGACCCTGGTGCTCGTCGTCACCGCGTTCGTCGCCCCGCCCTTCACCGGCCTCGACACGATCCCGTCGATCGGGGTCGTGCTGATCAGCCTCGGCGTCCTGCTCGAGGATCCCATCCTCGGAGGGATCGGCTTCGTGGTCGGGGCGGCCGGCGTTCTGATCGTCTTCCTGCTCGGCCGCGAGGTGGTTGACCTGATCGGTGGGCTCTTCTAGGCGTCACCACCGGGCACAGACATAGACTCGCCGCCAGTGGGGCGAGGCCGGCCATCCGACGCCTTCGGAGGCGACATCAGGCGGAGGGATGTCTTTCCGCTGCTGGTGCTGCATCTGCTCGGGCGGGAGCCCGCCTACGGCAACCGGCTGATCGAGTCGATCGAAGAGCTCACTGAGGGGGCGATGTCCGTCAACCCGAACACGATGTATCCGCTGCTCAGACAGATGGAGGAGCGCGGCCTGGTGGATGCTCGCTGGGAGCACCCCGACCGACGGACCCGCCGCTACTACTCGATCACCCCGGGCGGCCGGCGCGAGTACAGGCGCCTGCGGGCCGAGGTCGAACCCTTTCTCGACTCGGTCATCCGCTCGGTCTCCCTGATCAAGGCCGAGATCTACGGAGACTCGCCGGAGAGCTGAGGCGGCTTGCGGAGGAAGTCGGATTTCTCTCCGATCGGGTCGAAGCCGAGGCGCTCGTACAGCTTCCAGGGCCAGTCGTCCGCGTCCGCGACGATGAAGGTGAGCTCGTGCCCGGCCCGACGCGACGCGTCGGAGGCCGCGAGCACCACGGCGCTGGCCAGGCCGCGCCCTCGATCCTCGGGCCTTGTCCCCACAGTCTCCACCTGGCCGATCCCATCGCGCTCGTAGAGCACGCAGGAGGCGCCCGGCTCCCCGTCCGCGGGCGCCGCGAACCAGCGGCCGTTGCCGACCGGGTCGAACCGTGCGTCGCGCAGGGAGCGCTGCTCGACGGCGTCGCGGGTGAAGTCCGGGTCGTCCTCGGCGACCGCCCGTCGAACCGCCGCGACCTCCGTCGCGGGTGACCTCGGCGGCAGGTGACCCCTCCCGATCGGGCGGCCGGCGCAGCACCATGTAGAGGCTGCGATCGACATCCCAGCCGAGCTCCCGGAAGCGCGGCTCGAGCCGCTCGCCATGCCGCGGATCGCGCGGGACCACGTAGCGATGCTCCATCCCCCGCCCACCCAGCAGCTGGTCGGCGAGCGCCACCAGCCGGTCGGCGTCAATGTCGCCGGAGTCGACCTCGAGGAAGTTGTCCGACCAGATGGCGGCGGTCCGCGGGTTGTAGATCAGGCGCCCCCACTCGAACTCGTCGACGTCCTCGGAGGAATCGCGCTCCAGGTCCAGCTCGAAGTCGACGAGGCGGCGGAGGAGCTCCGGATCAGAGCTCCCGCTCATAGAAGAACATCACGGGCCCGTCGGGCCCTCCCTCCCGGTTGATGAAGCCGGCGCTCTCGTAGAGCTTGCGGGCGGCCACGTCGTCCTCGCTCGTGCCGAGCTCCATCTGCTCCGCGCCCTCGCCGCGGGCGGTGTCCATCGCCGCCTCGAGCAGGGCTCTGCCGAGGCCGTTGCCCCGCAGGTCCGGCACGACGTAGAGCTCCTCGAGGTAGGAGTGCAGGCCGGCCGAGTAGACCCACGGCCGGAAGCGAAGCTGCGCGAAGCCATCCGGACCGTCTCCGACCAGCAGCACGATCATCTCCTTGCTGCGAATCAGCTCGCCGTAGCGCTCCTCCAGCATCTCGATGCCGGGGCTGGGCTCGTCGTATTCCACCTGGAAATCGTGCAAGAGCCGGGCGACCTGCGGGGGCGTCGCCGGGCGTCGGCGACGGCGCGATCGGCCGAGGCGGCTCCGAGCTGAGCTGTCGGACGTTGCGGCGGGGCGGCATCTCGCGCCGAGCGCTAATACCCTGCTCCGTCCAACCGACCTCCGGAGGAACCTCTCACATGTTCGTCTTCAAGGCCGCCGTGCTGGGCGGCGGCACTATGGGCGGCGAGATCGCCCAGGTAATCGCCAACGCCGACATTCCAGTTGTCGTCAAGGACGTCGACCAGAAGTTCGTCGACCACGCGCTGGAGAAGTCGCGTGAGGTGACCAAGTCGCAGCTCGACAGGCTCGTCTCGAAGGAGAAGATGACCCAGGAGCAGGCCGACGCCCGCCTCGACGAGGTCATGGGTCTGATCAGCGGGACGACCACCTACGACGGGTTCGGCGACGTCGATTTCGTGATCGAGGCGGTCCCCGAGCGGATGGAGATCAAGAAGGCGGTCTATCGGGAGCTCGACGAGGCCACGCCCGGGCCACGCGATCCTCGCCTCCAACACCTCCTCGCTCTCGATCACCGAGATGGGCCGCGAGACCCTGCGGCCCGGCAAGGTGGTCGGCTTCCACTTCTTCTTCCCGGCCTCCGTGATGCCGCTGGTGGAGATCATCAGCGGCGAGGACACCTCTCGCGAGACGCTCACCTCCGCATTCAACTTCGCGCAGAAGATCCGCAAGCAGCCCATCACCTGCCGGGAGGTGCCGGGATTCGTGGTCAACCGGATCCTCAACTCCGGCGTCGGCGAGATCTTCCGCGAGCAGGAGGAGAAGGGCCTCTCGATCAAGAAGATCGACGAGGCGATCGCCGGGGCGAACGTCGCCCCGATGGGGCCGTTCTTCCTGATCGACATGCTCGGCCTCGACACGGTGCTGCACGTCGCCGAGTACCTGAACGAGTCGTACGGCGACCGCTTCTACGTCCCCAAGGGGATGCAGAAGCTGGTCGCAGACGGGAAGCTCGGCGCCAAATCCGGAGGCGACGGCTTCTACAAAGACGGGGAGCCGCAAGATCGAAGGCGAGGCCGAGCCGAACGCAGAGGAGCTGGCCGACCTGCTCATGCTCAAGTCCTTCGTCGAGGCGTGCAAGGTGCTCGAGGAGGGAGTCTGCACGGTGCGCGAGATCGACCTCGGGATGATGGCGGGCGCCGGATTGGATCCGCGCCGCGGGCTCTTCCCGCCGTTCTGGAAGGCGGACCTCGAGGGCCTCGACACGATCCTCGAGAAGCTCGAGCGCTACGAGGAGAGCCACGGCGAGCGCTTCGCGCCCCCGACGATCCTGAAGCGGCTGGCGGCCCAGGGGCGGCTCGGCCTCAAGTCGGGGCAGGGGTTCTACGCCTATCCCCAGATCGAGGGTGAGGGCACCGTGAAGCTGGAGAAGAGGGGAGAGGTCGCAATCGCCTGGCTCGCCAACCCGCCGATGAACGCGATCTCCCCGCAGGTGATTCAGGACCTCGGCAAGGTCTGGGAAGAGGTCAAGTCGGACGACGAGGTGACGGCGATGGTCGTCTACTCCTCGCTGCCGGTCGTCTTCTCTGCCGGCGCGGACATCAAGGCCTTCACCTCGATGGACGAAGCCGCCGGCGCCGAGCTGATCAACAACGGCCACTCGCTACTGCGCGAGCTCAGCCAGAACCGCAAGTCAACGGTCGCAGCCGTCAATGCGATCGCTTTCGGCGGGGGCTGCGAGCTGGCGATGGCGTGTGACTTCCGGGTCGTCGCGCAGTCGGCTGTCTTCGGCCAGCCGGAGATCAACCTCGGCATCATCCCCGGCTTCGGCGGGACCCAGCGCTTGCCGAGGCTGGTCGGTCAGTCCAAGGCGCTCGAGATGAACCTGACCGGCGACGCCGTGCTCGCGCCCGAGGCCAGGTTCTACGGGTTGGCGGACGATCTGGTCCCGGACGAGGAGCTTCTGGAGACCGCGATCGCCTGGGCCCGCAAGCTGGCGGGGCAGGCACCGGTCGCGGTGGAGCAGATCAAGCAGGTCTCCTACAAGGGCGATCTCGACGAGGGAATCGAGGCCGAGAAGCAGGGCTTCGCGACCGCGTTCTTCTCGGAAGACGCCAAGGAGGGCATCTCCGCCTTCCTCGGCAAGCGCAGCCCGAAGTGGCAGGGCAAGTAGCGACGGATCAGGCGGACCGCCTCGCGGAGCTGATTCGCGAGAGCTCGTCCACGGTCGCTCTCACCGGAGCCGGGATCTCCGTGCCCAGCGGGATCCCGGACTTTCGGAGTCCGGGCGAGGGGCTGTGGGAGAAGGTCGACCCGATGGAGGTCGCGCACATCGACGCGTTCCGCCGCGACCCGGCCAAGTTCTGGAGCTTCTACCGGCCGCGCTTTGCGACGCTCGGCGACAAGGAGCCGAACGACGCCCACCGGGTCCTCGCCGAGCTCGAGCGGCGCGACCTGCTCGACGCGGTGATCACCCAGAACATCGACCAGCTCCACCACAAGGCCGGCTCGGAGCGAGTGATCGAGGTCCACGGCTCGATCCGCACCTCGAGCTGCCAGTGGTGCGGTGCGCGGTTCCCCCTGGAGGAGGTCGACCGCCTCTTCGACGACGAGGGCGCCGCCCGCTGCTCGGATTGCTCTGGGCCGGTGAAGCCCGACGTGGTGCTCTTCGGCGAGCTGCTTCCGGCCGAGGCGATGGCCGAGGCCGAGTCGCTCGCCGCCGGGGCGGATCTGATGCTCTGCGTCGGCTCCTCGCTCGAGGTCCACCCGGTCGCCGGGCTGCCCTCGGTCACGCTCGGCGGCGGCGGGCGCATCGCCGTCATCACGAAGGGCCCCACCCCGTTCGACGGGGATGCCACGGTCCGGATGGACGGCGACGTGGTCGCCGATCTCGACGCAGTGCTCGAGGCGCTGTAGCGAAGTAGTTCCGTAGCAGATAGTTTTCTTCGCTACCTACGGTGCTACGGTTATCTCAATGGCCTCTGTAGCAACCCAGGAGAAGGTCGAGCAGCTGAAGGTCGCCGACGAGTGTCCGGAGTGCCTCGCCGGCAACCTCGGTTGGCTGCTCACCCAGGCTCATTTCAACCTGGTCGGCGAGGTCGGCGCCGCTCTCGAGCCCCTCGGGGTGTCGAACCGCGGCTATCACGTCCTCGCAACGGCGCGGACCGGCGAGTTCACGCAGAAGGAGCTCGCCGAGCGGATCGGCCTCGACAAGACCACGATGGTGGTCACGGTCGACGAGCTGGAGGAGAAGGGGCTCGCCGAGCGCCGGCCCTCCAGCACCGATCGCAGGGCCCGCGTGATTGCGGTGACCAAGGCCGGCGAGCGCACGGTCGCTCAGGGCCAGAAGATCATCGACCGGCTCCAGAACGATGTCCTCGAGAGCCTCCCCGCGAAGGAGCGCAAGGTGTTCCTCGAGGCCCTCGGCTCGCTGGTCAAGGATCGCCTCGCGCAGCCGGCTCCCGACGCGCCGCCGCTGCGCCGCCGCGAGCCCCGGGTCTAGCCGACCCGTATCGCCTCACCTGTGGTCCGCGCCCGTCCGGGTGTGTGACGAGCCGCACATAAGGTCTGTACAAGATGATCTTGTACAAGACTATTTGCTACGGTCTCCCTACAACATTTCCAGCCGACCCCGGGGGGCCAGCCATGAGCGAGATCGCAGCAGTCGAAGGAACGAAGACCAGAGAGGCGCAGAGCGACCGTTCGCGTTGGATTGCGTTGGTTGTCCTCTGCGTCGGGATGCTGATGATCGTCCTCGACCAGACGATCGTGAACGTCGCCCTCCCATCCATCAAGGATGACCTGGGCTTCTCACAGTCCACGCTGGCCTGGGTCGTGAACGCCTACCTGATCACCTTCGGCGGCCTGCTGTTGCTCGCGGGCCGGCTCGGGGACCTGATCGGGCGGAAGACCATCTTCATGAGCGGGCTCGCGCTGTTCACGGCCGCCTCCGCGCTCTGCGGTCTCGCGCAGAGCCAGGAGATGCTCATCGGCGCCAGGTTCCTCCAGGGCGTCGGCGGCGCCACCACCTCCGCCGTGATCCTCGGAATGATCGTCACGATGTTCCCGGAGCCTCGGGACCAGGCCAAGGCGATCGGCATCTACAGCTTCGTCGCCGCGGCGGGGGCCTCGCTCGGCCTGTTGCTGGGCGGCGTGCTCACGCAGGCCCTGAGCTGGCACTGGATCTTCTTCGTCAACCTGCCGATCGGCGCCGTGACGGCATTTGCCGCCGTCCGCGTGGTCGAGCGGGACGAGGGAATCGGCCTGAAGAACGGCGCGGATGCCCTTGGGGCCGTCCTGATCACCGCCGCCTTGATGCTCGGCGTCTACACGATCGTCAAGCCCGCGGCCGATGACGGTTGGGGTGCCCCGCTGACACTGGGACTCGGAGCGGCCTCGATCGCGCTGCTGGCGGGCTTCATCGCCCGTGAGGCGACCGCCCGCACCCCGCTGGTGCCGCTCCGCATCTTCCGCAACCGGAACGTTTCCGGGGCCAACGCGGTCCAGGCGCTGTTCGTCGCCGGATTGTTCGGCATGTTCTTCCTGGGCAGCCTCTACCTCGAGCGGGTGCTGGGCTATGACCCGCTGGAGATCGGGCTCGCCTTCCTCCCGGTGGCGCTCGCAATCGGGATCCTGTCCGTGGGCTTCTCGGAGCGGCTGGTGATGCGCTTCGGCGCGAAGCCCGTCCTGTTGGTGGGACAGGTGCTGATCGTGGCGGGCCTGGTCCTGTTCGCGCTCTCACCCGTCCACTCGAGCTACGTCAGCGACCTGCTGGCGCCGATGCTCTTGCTCGGCGTGGGTGCGGGACTCTCGTTCCCCTCGCTGATGGGGCTCGCCATGTCGAGCGCGAGCGAGCAGGATGCAGGACTCGCCTCCGGTCTGGTCAACACATCGCTCCAGGTCGGTGGTGCTCTCGGGCTCGCTGTTCTGGCGACCCTCTCTGCGACGCGGACGGACACCCTGCTGGCGAGCGGGACCTCCCCCGACGCCGCCCTGACCAGCGGTTTCCACCTGGCGTTCTGGATCGGCGCCGGATTGGTCACCGCAGCGGTCGCCATCACGACCATGGCGATCCGCACGCAGCCGGCACTCGCCGAGGCGGAGCGCCTCGACGAGCTCGAGCCGGAGCTCGAGGGCGAGCCCGCCTACTGGGAGGCCGCCTAGTCCAGTCTCTCCTCGATCGCGGCCAGCTCCTTCAGGAGCTGGCCGCGGCGAGGGCCGGGGTCCTCCTCGATGGCGGCTCTGGCGGCCTTGAGGCCGTGACGGGCCTCGGCGCTGCGGCCCTGCTGCGCGTCCAGGCGCGCCCGCTGCATCAGCGTCTCCGCGGGATGCACCTCGTCCCGCCCGGCGAGGACCGCGGCGACGCGTGACTGCGGACTCGACGTCGTCGAGCCGGCCGCGGTGGGGTTGCGGCAGCTGGCTCGCCTCGGTCCAGCGGCCCTCGGCGAGCTCGTCGCCGGTGCCGTGCCCGATGCGGATGGCCAGCGCCTTGGTAACGCCGATCTCCTGGACCAGCGGGTCGCGAGCCTCGGCGCGCAGTGCGTTCAGCGCCCGGTTGACGATCCGGGTCGCGTCCCGAAGCTCCTGGGCACCGCGCTCCCGATCGCCGATCGTTTGCTTGAGCCAGGCGGAGCCCTCCGCGGCATCGCCGAGCGCCGGTCCGGTGACGGTGACCCGAGTCACTGGAACCTGCTCGGCCTCGCCCGGTGCGACAGGCCGCGGTCGGCGGCGGCCGCGCCGCTGCGGCCGCGCGGCGTCGAGCTCCTGCACCACCAGGACCCGCTCGGCGTCGTCCTCGCGGACGAGATAGCGCCCCTCCGGCAAACCGATCCTGCCGGCCAGCTCAAGCTGGACGAAGCTGGCCCGGGTTATCGAGTTCCTGGGCGTAATGAGAGGGTGCGCGTCAGCGCAACCCGATTCATGGTGGCTAGTCGCCGGTGCTGCCGCCCTTGGCGGGCAGCGCGGCGGCCGACGGCTTCGCCGGCACCTTCGGGTTCTGGATCTGGCCGAGGCGCCCGATCAGCCGCTGCCACTGCTCGGGCTTGAGGATCTGGCCGAGCTGCTTGATCGAGCTGCCGGCGGTGGTGAAGGTGTAGCCGACGTGGATGTGGTTGTAGTGGTCGGGCAGGATGAAGGTCGGCGGCCCGAGGTCCATCAGGGAGATGATCTGCGCCGGGCGCATCGTCCCCTGGAGTGCGAGCAGGTCCTTGATCACCGCCTCGGTGATCGTCCCCGGGCCCTGGTGGCCCGTCGATCGGGATCCCGTTGACCGCGGCGATGTCGACCGCCGAGCCGTAGGAGTGGGCCGAGACGTTGCCCGAGGCGGTCAGGTAGGAGTGCCCGCACTTGAGCGAGGTGATCGTCAGCCGGTAGCCCTTGGCGACCAGGTACTCCATCACCGCCAGCACCCGGCGGTCGATCTGGCCGGTGGCGATGTCGTTGCGACCGCAGGCATAGATCTGGAGCGCCGGGTCGTCGAGCACCCGCTGCTGGAGCGCCCCCTTCGACATCAGCAGGACCTGGCCGACGGTCGGGTTGTCGGAGAAGGGGTTCTTGTCGGCGGCGCGGTAGATCGCGGTCGTCTCGAGCAGCTTCCAGCCGTCGAGGATCGGCTTCGGGTCGATCGTCGGGGCGCCGCGGCCGGCGGGGCGGATCGCGAAGTTGAGGTGGGGCGGGGCCTGGTCGGGCTGGCCGACGCGGCCGATCACGGTGCCGCCGGTGATCTTGGAGCCGACCTTCAGGGGCCGGAGCTCCATCGTCTTCGCGTCGAAGCGGAAGCTCGGGCCGAGGGCCGACTTGAAGCTCTCATAGCCCGGGATGGCGCGGCCGAGGAGCTGGTCGAGCTGGCCGGCGACGCCGGGGTTGGCGGCGTTGCCAGAGCGCTGGGGCAGGGCGAAGAGGCGGTTGCGGAGGCCCTCGGTGTTCTCGGGGGCCCTGGCGGAGCTCTTGGCCTTCGCCTTCGGCGCGGCCGCGCTCGACCCATGGGGGGCCCCCGCGTTGTCGCCGGCGGATGCCGGCGCGCTCGGCGCGGCGTCCTGCTTGGGGTTGGTCAGCTGGAAGTCCTTGGCGGAGAGCTTGCTCTGGCGCGGGACGGCGTGCACCTTCGAGATCGCTCCGAGGTGCGAGTAGGTGTAGCGGTTGCCGTAGGCGTCCTGGAGGACGATGAACTTGCCGAGATCCTTGGAGTCGCCCATCTTCTTGATGACCCCGTCGTTGACGGCGACCACCGGAGCGTTAAGGCTCGAGTAGATGTTGATGCTTCGGCGCTGGGCGTTCGACTCGACCACGTCGGCGGCGTTGCCGGAGGCCCGGCGCTGGGTGGTGGAGCGGGCGAGCGCCGTGGCGTCGTTGATGTCGTCCGCGTACTGGGCGTCGGCCGCGACCGGGAAGTGCGCGCCCTCGGTGAGGCCGGTGAGCGAGCCGACCAGGGCGTCGGGCAGCTTGCCGTACTGGTTGGCGTAGAGCAGGACCTCGTCGACGTACCAGTCGGCGTGGTTGTAGGCGAAGATCGACTGGCGCAGGTCGTGGTCGCCGCCGGCCGCCCGCAGGTAGCGCGCCGCGGCGCAAATCGCATCAACTGGGTTGTAAGGGTCTTTCCTGCCGTCGTCGTTGGCGTCGACGCCGTAGACGGCCCAGGTCGAGGGGATGAACTGCATCCAGCCCTCGGCGCCGGCGGAGGAGACGTTCAGGTTGGTGCCGAAGGCGGTCTCGATCTTGTTGATCCCGGCGAGCACCTGCCAGGGGATCCCGTACTCGGTGCCGCAGGACTGGTAGATCGGCAGCAGGAAGGGCGGGATCTCGAAGGAGTCGATCAGGAAGTTGGGGACGCCGATCGGGGCGGGTCCGAACTGGGCGACGGTGAGGCTCGGGTTGCTGGCGGTCGGGGAGCCGTCGGGGTTGCGCAGGGCGGGCTCGGTGATCTTCTGGCGCTCGCCCTTGGCGATCGCCTTGGCGCCCTTGCCCTGCTTGTTCTGCTTGCCGAAGAGGCCCTTGGGGGTGACCTTGGTGCCGGCCTTGCCGGTCTTGTTCTTGATCGCGCTCTTGCCGCCGGTGGTCGTGGTGGAGGAGGTCGTTGGGCCGCTGGTGCTGGTCGACCCGGAACCGGTGGTCGTGCCGCTGCCTCCCGAACCGCCGGTGGGAGCGTTGTACTCGTCGTTATCGGCCGAGCTGCTGCAGCCCGGGTCCCTGAGGTCGATGAGGCCGTCGCCGTCGTTGTCGGAGAGGTCGGCGCACTGCGGGAGGACGTTGCCGCCGCCCGTCCCTGTCCCCGGCACCGTGACGGTCAGGTCGTCGGTCCCGACCGCGAGCGAGCTTGCGCTGCCCGCGGCAATTATCGCCAGGGCTCCGCCGAGAGCGATGATGACGAGAAGCTTTTTTCTCATTTGTGGCTAGCCAGTCCTGCCCGCAAGCTCTGGGTCTTCCAGGGTCTGCCAGGCGCAGCCTCCCTGCAGCTCGGGCACGGCGGACGCTACTGAATCGCTACCCCCTTTGCAACGCGGAAGCATGTTAGGCATGGATTACGCATGAGTCCTCGCCCGGCGAGTACCGTGCCCGGGAAGGATATGGACGAGGGCGGCGGCGAAGACAGGCGGGATCAGGCCCAGGGCCGGGGGGAAAGCTCCCTCGGCGACCTCGCCCAGCTCCTGGTCGAGAACCCGTGGATGAATCAGGCGCTCCACGTCGCCTTCGGCGTGCGTGAGCGGGCATCCGAGGCGGGAACGGCGGTCATCCGCAACCTGAACCTGCCGACCGGCAACGACGTCGACCGGCTCGCCCGTCGCCTCCGCTCACTCTCGGAGCGCCTCGAGGAGGTCGAGGACGCGGTCGACCGGCTCACGAGGGAGGTCGCCGAACTGCGCGCGTCAGCGTCGAGTCCTCGCGCCCCCAAGCTTCGAGTCAAGGTTGACGTCTAGGCGTCGAGCGCGGCGGCTGCGGCCGATCCCATGCGGGCGGCGGCTTCGGCCAGATCCTCGTCGCCGATTCGCCTGCGCTCCGCCGTCCGTGAAGGTGTCCGACACCGCGAGGACGCAGGCGGTCGCCACCCCCAGCCGCCGCCCCAGCGTGAACAGCGTGGCGGCCTCCATCTCCACGGCGACCGCCCCGCGGCTGCGCCAGGCCTCGGCACGGGGACGCGGTGGGCCGGCGTCGTTCTCGGTGCCGTCCTCGCTTTCGTAGAAGAGATCGGTGCTCACGACCACCAGGGGAGTGGAATCGCCCGCGAGCGCAACGACCAGGCGACGGGTGAGGTCCGGATCGGCCTCGGCGATCTCGCCGGCCCCCAGTGCGCGGCTCGTGCCGTCCTCGGCCAGCGCCTTGCCGGCGGCGATCAGCTCGCCGTGTCCGAGGTCCCCAGTGAGCGCGCCGCAGGTGCCCACCCGGATCGCCCGCCGCACGCCGAGCTCGGCCAGCTCCTGGAGGACGATCGCGGCGCTCGGTCCTCCCATGCCGGTGGATTGGATGCTGAGCGGGCGCCCGCCCGGCGTCTCTCCCGTATATCCCCAGAGGCCACGTGCGTGATTGCTCATCCTCGGCTCGCTGAGCAGTTGCTGGGCGAGAGCGAGTGCGCGGCCCGGGTCCCCGGGAAGCAGGACGTCCTGCGCGTACGCCGTGCTGGGACGGAGGTGGTGGGGCATGGGGCGGGCACGCTACCGCTGAGTCTCGGGCCGGGACTCCGGGGGTAGGCTTAGCCGAGGCTGGTCTCACGTGGGGTCCAAGGCAAAAGCGGCTGCGACACGGTTGACCTCAGGTCGAGGGTCAGACCCGGAGGGGCCGCTGACGAAGAAGGAGCTCAAGAAGATCCTCGATGCGGTGCTCCGGGAGATCGACCAGGACCCCGAGGACGGGCCACGGCTGAGCGCGGCGGCGGCTCCGCTCCGAATCGAGTTCCCGGACCTGCATCTCGTGCTGAACGTCTCACGCGCCGATCGCGGCCGCCACTGCCTCGACTGGAACTTCTCGAATCGCTCTCAGGCGAAAGCGAAACTGCGTCTGACCATGGACTCCGCGGTTGCCAATCGCGTCTTCCAGGGAAGGGAGAACCCGGCGATCGCGATCGCTCGAGGCCGGATGCGCACCAGGGTCGAGGACGCCGGGGCGGCGCTCCGCTTCTTTCCGGCCGCCAAGCCACTCTTCTCCCGCTATCGAGAGCTGGTCGCGGAGAAGTATCCCCACCTCGCAATTGACTGAGCGCGGGATTGACTTGGCACCAGCGAGGGGCGTAGGCTCGGCTCACTCGAAAAGCTCTTGGGCCGGAAGCGGGCCCGCCGTCCGCCGCTCCCCCGGCGACTGGGATCGGCGACAGGGCTCCGCGAGGCGTCTAGGCGCCGCTGGCCGACGAGGCGGGCCGACAGCCCGCAGGCGACGGGGTCCTGGGGCCCCGTCGCCTCGTCAGGACACAGTTGGGGAGTCGCGCCCCGGAGCGGTGGGATGACCCCCGACGATCACGGCCACCAGGGCGACGGCATCTCGCTGGCGGCCGCGAGCAGGCTCGCCGGCGTCTCGACCTCGACTCTGAGGCGGTGGGCGGACGATGGCCTCCTCCCGGTTGCCGACGGAAAGTGGACCGCGGCGGCTGCGGCCCAGGCGCGCGTGATCGCGCGGATGCGCGAGCGCGGCTACACGGTGGATGCCATCAGGGAGGCGGCGGCGGGCGGCCGCCTCGCGTTCGGGCGCGCCGAGGATCTCTTCCAGGTCCCCGAAGGCAGCTACACGCGGGAGGAGGCCGCGGAGCTCACCGGACTCGAGCCCGAGCTGATCGAGCGGCTGATGACCCTGCTCGGCACGCCGATGAGCGCCGACGCGATGCTGAACGAGGAGGACCTGAGGGCCATGCGCCACTGCGCCAACGTCCTCTCATCCGGATTCCCGCTGGTCGCGTTCCTCCAGCTGGTCCGGGTCTACGCGCAGTCGATCCGTCGCGTCGCCGACGCGGAGGTTCGGCTCTTCCACCTGTACGTCCACGAGCCGCTCATGCGGGAGGAGGTCCCGCCCCTGGAGATCGCGGAGGAGATGGGGTCGCTCGCGGCCGACCTCCTGCCGGTGAGCGGCCCGCTGATGGAGTACATGCACAACCGCTACCTGCGCTTCTACATCGAGCAGGACGTGGTCGGGCACATGGAGGCCGACATCGGCGGGGCCGGCCGCGGGCTGGCCCGGGTCTCGACGACCTTCTGCTTCGTCGACCTGACGGGCTTCACCAGGTACACGGAGGAGGAGGGGGACGAGGAGGCCCTCGACCTGATCGAGCGCTTCATCGACACCGTTGAGGCGACCCTGCCCTCGGAGGCGACGATCGTGAAGACGATCGGCGACGAGGTGATGGTCGTCTCACCGGAGCCGGCAAGCCTGACCGAGTGGGCCGTCGGCTTCCTCGCCCTCTTCCAGGAGAGACCGCAGCCGCGGGTGGGCATCCACCACGGCGCGGCCGTCTTCCGGGACGGCGACTACTTCGGGGGCGACGTCAACCTGGCCCATCGGGTGGTGTCGCGCGCGCTCGGCGGGGAGGTGCTGGTCACCCAGGCGCTGGTCGATGCGACCGACGAGCCCGACTTCCTCCGCTTCGACGCGATCGGCGAGGTCGTCCTCAAGGGCTTCCCCGACCCGATCTCTCTCTACATCGCGCGCCCGGCGCTGGACTAGTTCGCGTGCCGGCGCCGGTTCCTGTGCGCCCTGCGCTTGCCCCGCTTCTTCTGCTTGGCCTTCGCGAACGAGCGGTAGCCGTACTCGCTCGACACCGTTACCCCGGTCGTGTCCCGACTCGTCACAGGGGTCCCGACCACAGCCGCGATCCCGATCTCGCGGAAGCGGGCGCGCAGCAGGTTCTCCCGATGCGGCGGGCTGTTCATCCACGAGGTGACCAGTGACAGGGGCGTGCTCAGCGGCCCGGTTCCCCAGACGAGGTTCTCGCCGATCTCCCAGCTGCGCGCGCCCTGGGTGTACCCGGTGGCCGCGATCCGGTCGATGAAGGTGACGCCGGCAGGGGAGGTGTGCTCGAAGTAGCCCTGGCTGACCATCTCGGTCGAGTGGCTGAGCGCGGCCTGGTGAAGGTCGGAGTTCGGCTGGACCGGCTGGACCCCGTGGGACGCCCGCTCCTCATTGATCAGGCAGGCGATTGAGCCCTCCATTGCCCCAGCGCTCAGCCCCGTCACCTGGACCCCTGTGCTCGGGCATGAGGACGCCGCGGCAGGCGAACCGGTGACGAGCATCCATGCGGCGACCATGGCGATCGCTCCGAGGGTCTTCCCTGACCGAGGCACACCTTCCGCATCGAGCGCGCACGGCCGCGCTCAACAGCGCCCCCGCATACTCAGCCGCACGTCCTTTACCGCCGCACCCGTGGGTTGGCCCTTTCGACGATCTGAAGAGTCGGTGGTTCCGTTCCTAGAATCGGCCCATGGCCGCCGCTGATGCTCTCTCGGCCCTCGCCCGCGAAGCGCGGGAGAGCGGCCTCATTCCCCGAGGCACCAGGGGCGTCGTCCTCGTATCGGGCGGCGCCGACTCCGCCGCGACCGCGGCGGCGATCGTCGAGGTGCTCGGCCCCGATGCCGTCACCGCGCTTCACCTGAACTACCGCCTCCGGCCCGATTCGGACAGGGACGAGGAGACCGTCCGGGAGCTCAGCGCCCGTCTCGGGATCGAGCTCGAGGTGGAGCACCCCGCCCTCGGTGAGGGCAACGTGCAGGCCGAGGCTCGTGAGGCGCGCTACCTGGCCGCCGAGCGGCTCCGCCAGGCCCGCGGGAGCGACTGGATCGCGACCGGACACACCCGGACCGACCTCGCCGAGACGGTCCTCTACCGGCTTGCCACCTCCCCCGGCCGCCGAGCGCTGCTCGGTCTTCAGCCCCGGCGCGGTGTGATCGTCCGGCCGCTGCTGGGACTCGGCCGGGATCAGGTGCGGCGGCTCGTATCGGAGGCGGGCCTCCCGTTCCGCGACGACCCGACCAACGCCGAGCCGGCGCTATGCCCGGAACCGGATCCGCAACGAGGTCCTGCCCGTGCTGGGCGAGATCGGGCCCGAGGCCGAGGCGACGATCGCCGAGACCCAGGCCGAGCTCGCGGAGGAGGGCGAGGCCCTCGAGCGCGTTGCGGCGGATGCCCTCGCCGAGTCAGGCGCGGACGCCGCCGGCGCGATCGGGCGCGATGCCCTCGCGTCGCTCGACCCCGCGATCCGCCGCCTTGCGCTCCGTCGCCTCGCCGAGCGAGCGGCCGCAGGCGCGGTGCCGCTCGGGCGGAGGCGCGCGGATCAGATCTGGCGTCTGGTCAACGAGCCGGAAGGGGGAGTCGTCGAGCTCGGCGGCGGGGTGGAGGCGCAGATCGAGGGCGGACACGTCCGCTTCACGACCGGTTCGGCTGCCGAGCCGGCGGCGGCGACTCTGCCGGTGCCCGGCAGCTGCCGCTTCGGCAGCTGGGAGGTGCGCGCGGAGCTCGCCCCGAGCGTGCCGGCCGCGGATGGTCCCGACCTCGCGGTGCTCGACCCGGGTGCGCTCGGCGGCAGCCTGGTCGTGCGGTCCTGGCGCGATGGCGACCGGATGCGGCCGCTCGGGCTCGACGGCAGCAAGTCCCTCCAGGACCTCTTCACCGACCGCAAGGTTCCGAGGTCGCTGCGGCACGCGCTTCCGGTGGTCATCTCCGATGGGCGCATCGTCTGGATCGCGGGCGTCGCGGTCTCCGAGGAGTTCGCCGCGCGGGCCGGCGCCTCGGAGTCCGCCGTTCTGAGCGCGGCGCAGGTCCATTCCCGATAGGCCCGAAATACACTGCGCGCGTGAGCGAGGACGCGATCGGGGAGGTGCTCGTCTCGGAGGAGGACCTCCAGCGACGGGTCGCCGAGCTGGGGGCGGAGGTGAGCCGCGACTACGAGGGGCGCGCACCGCTGCTGGTGGCGATCCTGAAGGGGGCCGTTCCCTTCCTGGCCGACCTGATGCGCCACATGACGATCGACTGCGAGCTCGACTTCATGGCCGTCTCGAGCTACGGCTCTTCGACCGACTCCTCGGGCGTCGTGCGGATCCTCAAGGACCTGGACGCGGCGATCGCGGATCGCGATGTGCTGATCGTCGAGGACATCATCGACTCGGGTCTCACTCTCCACTACCTGCTGCGCAACCTGCAGGCGCGCGGCCCGAAGTCGGTCGAGGTGTGTGCGCTGCTCACGAAGCCCGAGCGGCGGCGGGTGGACCTGCCCGTTCGCTACGTCGGATTCGAGATCCCGAACCGCTTCGCGATCGGCTACGGCCTCGATCACCTCGAGCGCTATCGCAACCTCTCGTATGTCGCCGCGCTGCGGGAAAACCCGCAAAGCAGGTAGATCAACGCTGGTACCCTCGCGATAGATCCGGAGGCGCCATTCGGCGCACTGCCGGGCAATGGGACCCGACACCGTGAGACGTTTTTTCCGAAGCGCTGCCTTTCCGATTCTGATCGTCGTCGTGCTGGCGTTTTTCGCCCAGCGCCTGATCAGCCCGGGCTCGGGCACCGAGACGCCCGACTACAACACCTTCGTCCAGCGGGTCGACCAGGGGCAGATCGAGTCGGTCACCTGGAACACGAAGGACAACTCCCTGAACGTCAAGCAGGTCGACGGGACCAGCTACGACGAGTCCTTTCCGGACTCCGATTCCGCTCAGGCTGAGCTGCTCAACAACCTCCAGCAGCACAACGTCAAGACAGAGATCAAGGGCAAGGGCGGCTCCAGCCTGCTCTCGCTGCTCACGTACATCCTGCCCTTCCTCCTCTTCTTCGCCTTCTGGATCTTCCTGATGAACCAGATGCAGGGCGGCGGCTCGCGCGTGATGAGCTTCGGCAAGTCGCGCGCCAAGCGGATGTCGGTCGACGCGCCGAAGATCACCTTCCGCGACGTGGCCGGCGCCGATGAGGCGGTGCAGGAGCTCCACGAGATCAAGGAGTTCCTCGAGAATCCGAAGAAGTTCCAGTCGCTGGGCGCCCGCATCCCGAAGGGCGTGCTGCTCTACGGCCCGCCGGGCACCGGTAAGACGCTGCTCGCGCGCGCGGTCGCGGGCGAGGCCGGCGTGCCGTTCTTCTCGATTTCCGGGTCCGACTTCGTCGAGATGTTCGTCGGCGTCGGGGCCTCCCGCGTGCGCGACCTCTTCGAGCAGGCCAAGCAGAACTCTCCCTGCATCATCTTCATGGACGAGATCGACGCCGTCGGCCGCCACCGCGGTGCCGGCATGGGCGGCGGCCACGACGAGCGCGAGCAGACGCTCAACCAGCTGCTCGTCGAGATGGACGGCTTCGAGATGAAGGACAACATCATCCTGATCGCCGCAACCAACCGGCCCGACATCCTCGACCCCGCCCTTCTGAGGCCGGGCCGCTTCGACCGGCAGATCGTCGTCGATCGCCCGGATCGCAAGGGCCGCAAGCAGATCCTCGAGGTCCACACCCGCGGCAAGCCGCTCGCCCAGGAGATCGATCTCGACGCGCTCGCGGGCCAGACGCCCGGCTTCACCGGGGCCGACCTCGCCAACCTGATCAACGAGGCCGCCCTGCTCACTGCGCGCGGCAACAAGCGCGAGATCACGATGCTCGAGCTCGAGGAGGGGATCATGCGCGTGATCGCCGGCCCCGAGAAGAAGAGCCGGGTGATGTCCGAGAAGGAGCGGCTGATCACCGCCTACCACGAGCTCGGCCACGCGATCGTCGGGCACCTGCTTCCGAACTCCGATCCGGTCCACAAGGTGTCGATCATCAGCCGCGGCCAGGCGCTCGGCTACACGATCTCCCTGCCGACCGAGGACAAGTTCCTGACCACCCGCGCGGAGCTCAACGACACCATGGCGATGACCCTCGGCGGGCGCGCGGCGGAGGAGATCGTCTTCGGCGAGATCACCACCGGCGCCTCGAACGACCTCGAGAAGGTGACCGAGACCGCCAAGCAGATGGTGATGCGCTTCGGCATGTCCGAGCGGCTCGGCCCCCGTGTCTTCGGCCACGATCGCTCGCAGCCCTTCCTCGGCCGCGAGTTCTCCGCCGAGCCCGACTACTCCGACGAGGTCGCCCGCGAGATCGACGACGAGGTCCGCCGGATGGTCGAGGACGCCCATCAGACCTCCAAGGACATCCTCTCCGAGCGTCGCGAGCAGCTGGACACGATCTCCCGGATCCTGCTCGCGCGCGAGACGATCGAGGCGGAGGAGTTCGTCGCGCTGCTCGAGGGCAAGCCCGAGGACGAGGTCTTCACCGACGAGGAGGAGGCCCAGCCGCCCGAGGCCCCGCCCGTCGAGGAGAAGGGCACCGCCCGCGAGGGCGCCCGCCCCCGCCCGCATCCGCGTCCCGGCCTGGCCGGCGGTGGCGCCGAGATGCGCGCGAACGACTCGTAGCCGAACCCAGGCCGGTAGGCGCGCGGGTCCTGTCGCGGAATCTCACCGCGGATCGAGGCATCTCACCGCGGAATGAGATTCCGCGCCACCCGCGCGAGTACCGGCGGGGATACTCCGAATATGAGATCCGCGCTTCTGCCGGCTTTCTTCATTGCCGGTGTTCTCGCCGCGACCACCCTCGCCCTCGCCGCCTGCGGCAGCGGCGGCAAGCAGGTCAGCCAGAGCGACCGCGACAAGGCGGTCGACGAGGCCCAGACGGCGTTCAGTCAGGTCCAGGCGACCGGTCGGGACCTGAGCACCGGGCCGTGCATCGCCGAGAGCCTTCCGGGGCTGCCGGATTGGGTGGCGGACATCGCCCATGACCCGCGCCAGCCTGTCGACGACGAGTCCGCCAATCAGTGCCAGCGCTTCCGCTCCGGCCAGGCGCACCACTTCGTCGAGCTCAACCTCGACGGACAGTTGATCCGCGCGGAGTAGGGGATGCCCGCCCGGATCATGGGGATCGTCAACGTGACCCCCGACTCGTTCTCCGACGGGGGCGAGTTCCTCGATCCCACGCGCGCCATCGCACATGGCCGCGAGCTTGCGGCCGAGGGAGCGGATTTGCTCGACATCGGCGGCGAGTCCACACGGCCCGGAGCGGAAGGCGTGACGGCGGAGGAGGAGCTCGTGCGGGTCGCGCCCGTCGTGGAGGCGCTCACCAGCGATGACGGTCCGCCGGTCTCGATCGACACCTCCAAGGTCGCGGTGGCGGAAGCGTCCCTCGGCCTCGGCGCCGCAATGGTCAACGACGTCACCGCCCTGCGGGCGGAACCAGACCTGGCTGCGCTGTGCGCTGAGCGCCGCTGCGAGGTGGTCCTCATGCACATGCTCGGCGACCCGCGGACCATGCAGGAGAACCCGGTCTACGAGGACGTCGTCGACGACATCAAGGCGTTCCTCGCGGAGCGGATCGAGTTCGCCGTCTCGGAGGGGATCGAGGAGGAGCGGATCTGGATCGATCCCGGGATCGGCTTCGGCAAGACGACGGAGCACAACCTCGAGCTGCATCGGCGGCTCGGCGAGCTCTCGGGGCTTGGCCGGCCGATCTCCTTCGGCTCGTCCCGCAAGAGCTTCATCGGCAAGCTGACCGGCGCCGAGGTGGATCAGCGCCTCGGCGGAAGCATCGCCTCCAACGTGATCGCCTACGCGAACGGCGCCGGCATGCTGCGCGTCCACGACGTCGCACCGATGCGACAGGCGGTCACCGTGGCGGACGCGATCATTGCTCCATGAACTCGCGAATCAGCGAGTTGACCCGGTCCGGTCGCTCGTACGGGACCCAGTGGCCGGCCCCGGGCACGATCTCCACCCGCAGGCGCGGGACCCACTCGCTGAGGCCGCGGGTCAGTGAGGGGAGCAGCGCCGTGTCGTTCTCTCCCCAGATCACAAGCGTGGGGACCTCGACCGTCTGCGAGGTGATCTTGGCGGCGTACTCCTCGGGTATTCCTCCCCCCGCCACCTGCTCTCCCATGCGCGCCGCCCGGTAGTAGTTGAGGCCGCCCCGCAGCGCACCGGGCTGCGCCCAGGCCTCGTGGTAGGCATCCCGGACGTCGCCCTTGAGCTCAGCGCCGCGGCCACCGATGCGCTGCATGATGTTGTCCATCAGTGCG
The DNA here is from genome assembly GCA_963777575.1 of uncultured Solirubrobacterales bacterium. GTDB lineage: Bacteria > Actinomycetota > Thermoleophilia > Solirubrobacterales > 70-9 > DASUPK01. The sequence continues at coordinate 75,419 of CAVZRH010000014.1, forward strand.
AAGTCGTTGGCCTCGAGCAGTTCCTCCGGCTCGGGCGAGGGCTTCGACAGCTCGATCATGTAGTTGACCGCGTCGCGCTGCTTCGGGCTCTCTCGCAGGTCTCGGTTCCAGGTGAAGGGTGGCGGGGCGTCGATGATCACGAGGCGCTCGAGCAGCTCCGGGTACTTGAGCGCGAACGGCCCAGGAGACGATTCCGCCCCAGTCGTGGCCGACCACGGTCAGCGGGGCCAGGTCGAGCTCACGGATCAGGCCGACGATGTCGCCGAGCAGGTGGCGCATCCGATAGGCCTCGGGCTCCGCCGGCTTGCAGGAGAGGTTGTAGCCGCGCATGTCGGGGGCGTAGACCGCATGGTCATCGCCGAGATCGGCGAGTTGCTCCCGCCACAGGAACCAGAACTGAGGAAAGCCGTGCAGGAAGAGGAGCGGCTTTCCCTCTCCGCGGCTGACGTAGTGCATCCGGCACTCGTCGAGATCGGCGTAGTGATGTTGGAGGTCAGCTTCCACGAGCGCGACAGCCTTACACGACCCGCTACTTTGGCGGCAATGGACGAATCCGCACATCCCTCCGTCGAGGTGGAGATCCGCAGTCTCTCCATATATACGCACCACGGCGTCACCGACGCCGAGCAGGAGGTCGGCCAGCGGCTCGAGTTCGACCTGACCTTCGACGTGCCCGACTGCGACGCGCTGCTCACCGACCGCGTCGAGGACACGGTCGACTACTCGGAGGTGTGCGACATCGTCGCGCTCGCCGCGACGGAGAAGAGCTACCGCACCCTCGAGCGCCTCTGCCACGTGGTCGCGGAGCGGCTGATGGAGCGCTTCGACTGCGAGTCGGTCCAGGTCCGGGCCGCGAAGCCCGAGCCGCCCGTGCCCTACCGGGTACAGGAGGCCGGTGTCGAGGTCACCCTCGAGCGGTCGCTGGACCGGGAGCCCGATGACGAGGACGGCGTCTAGCGCGAGGGCGCGCGCCAGCGCGACCCGTTTGGTGAGGGTCGGCTACCTCGGCCTCGGCTCGAACGTCGGCGACCGCGCGTCGCAGCTGCGCGGGGCGATCGACGCCCTTCGTGTGCACGGGGTGGAGGTCGAGGCGGTCTCCTCGCTGTACGAGACCGAGCCGGTCGGCGAGATTCCTGACCAGCCGGACTTCCTCAACGCCGCCATTCGGATCCGGACCTCGCTCGAGCCGGAGCAGCTGCTCGAACTCTGCAAAGGCGATCGAGGCCGAGCACGGGCGAGCCTCCGGCGGTCCCCGCCACGGGCCCCGCCCGATCGACATCGACCTGCTGCTGCTCGGCGAGATCGAGATGAGGACGGACCGCCTCACCCTTCCTCACCCCGAGGTCACCTCGAGGCGCTTCGTTCTGGAGCCCCTGCTCGAGCTCGACCCGGAGCTGCGACTGCCCGACGGAACCGAGCTCAGAGCCGCGCTCGAGAATCTCGGCCCGGGCCAGCGCGTCGAGCGGGTCGCTTCGCCGCCCGGCTAACGAGCGAGCCCGGCGAGCCAGTCCGCCGGGAAGACCGGCGGCATCCGACCGGGGAACTCGGGCACGACCCGGTTTGCCATCTCGCCGCAGGGCCGGCCCTCGATGAAGGGCCGCAGGTCGTCAAAGGTCATCAGCAGCCGGAGGCTAGGGGCGATCTGGTAGTCGGCCGCGTTGGGCTGCGGTCCGCCGAGCACCCCGTCCGCGATCCAGGCGTCGATCCGGTCGAGGTCCGCGCGCAGCGAGGACAGATCGGCGCTCACGCTCGCCTCGGTCGAATCGTTCAGGCGCGCCGCGACCGCTACGAGCGGTCCGCCCGTCTTGACGGCGAACCCGACGGGCACACCGAGGCGCGCCCCCTCCGAGTAGCTCGCCATCGGCGGCCGGTTCTGCTTGAACGCCCACCAGCTGAGGCGACGCGGCTTCTGCTGGAACTCGTCGCCCCACGCCTCCGCCTCCTCGACCTTGGCGCGGAGGTCGGGGTCGGCGGGATAGAGAGCGGGCTCGGGCTGGATCCGGTCGAGCTCGCGCCCGATCTCCATCGAGCCCTGCACCCGACTGCCGTCGAGCTTGAGCGCCGGGACCGTGATCCCGGGAAAGCGCTGGGCCTTGAGGATCCCCTTCGAGATCACGGGCATCAGATCGACGCGCTTGTAGGGAATGCCCTTGCGCTCCAGCATCAGCATCGCCGTCCGGGACGGGTGTGAGCCGGGGATCACGTAGAGCTTTGCGTCGGGCATTGCGGGTCATCCTATGGGTGCCTGGATAATCACGCGGATGCTGCTCGCGGTCGACGTCGGCAACACCCAGACCCACCTCGGCGCCTTCGAGGGCGAGGACCTCGCCTGCGACTGGCGGCTCACCACGGTCCCCAGCGCGACCGCGGACGAGCTGGCGGCGACGATCTCCGACCTGCTCTCGCTCGAGGGCCTGAGCTTCGGGTCGCTGGACGGGGCGATCGTCTCGACCGTGGTCCCCCAGCTCGGTCCCGAGTACGAGCACCTCACCGAGCGCCATACCGGCAAGCGCTGCCTGCTCGTCGGCCCCACCCTGAAGACGGGAATGCCGATCCTGGTCGACAATCCGCTCGAGCTCGGTGCGGACCGGCTGGTGAACGCGGTGGCCGCGCACGCGAAGGTGGGAGGGGCCTGCGTCACGGTCGACTTCGGCACCTCGACCAACTTCGACGTCGTCTCCGGTGCGGGCGAATACCTCGGCGGTGTCATCGGTCCCGGTGTCGAGGTCTCGCTCGAGGCCCTCACGGCGCGGGCGGCCAAGCTGCCGCGCATCGATCTCTCCTCACCCGAGGGCCCGATCGGGAAGCACACCACCGCGGCCATCCAGTCGGGCTTCGCGTACGGCTTCGCCGGACTGGTCGACGGGATCGACCGCCGCCTCGCGGACGAGCTCGACGAACAGCCCACCTTCATCGCCACCGGCGGGCTGGCGCACACGATCGCGCCGCTCTGCGAGACGATCGACGAGGTCGATGAGCTGCTGACGCTCCGCGGTCTGCGGCTGATCTATGACCGCAACCGCGGGACCTAACCTTCGGGGCGTGCAGGCGCCGCTCACTTCTCCCTTCCGCATCGGCGACGTCGAGATCGCCAACCGCATCCTGCTCGCTCCCCTGGCGGGGATCGGGAACTGGTTCGTGCGGCTGCAGGCGCGGCGGCACGGGGCGGGCCTGGCCGTCTCGGAGATGGTCTCGAGCTTCGCGCTCCACTACCGCAACGAGCGCACCCTGCAGGAGCTGCTCCGCCTGCATCCCGACGAGCACCCGGTCTCGGTCCAGCTCTTCGGACAGGACCCCGACGTGATGCGCTCGGCCGCCGCGATCGTCGCCGAGGCCGGCGCCGACCTGATCGACATCAACATGGGCTGCCCGGTGCGCAAGGTCTGCAAGACCGGGGCCGGCGCGGCAATGCTCTCGGACCACGACCTGGCCGTGCGGATTGCGTCGGCGGCGCGCGAGGGCGGCGGGATCCCGGTCACGGTCAAACTCCGCTCGGGCCTGAAGCCCGGTGGCCGCGAGGGCGTCGAGCTGGCTGTGCGGCTCGTCGAAGAGGCGGGTGTCTCCGCGATCGGTTTCCATCCCCGGTCGGCTGCCACTCAGCACAAGGGGCGGCCGGACTACGCGCTTGCGCGGGAGCTGGCCGGCCAGCTCGACGTTCCGATGATCATCTCCGGCGGGCTCGACACGGCGGAGGACGGCATTACACGCCTATGAGGCGTCCGGCGCCGACGCGGTGATGATCGCCCGCGGCTCGCTCGGGAACCCGTGGATCTTCGAGCAGCTCACGGGCCGACCGGTCCGCCGACCCGAAGCGCGACGAGGTGATTGCCGAGCTGCTCTGGGTGATCGACAGAGCCGAGGAGCACCTGGGGCCCGAGCGCGCCGCCCGCTACCTGCGCAAGTTCTACCCCTGGTACCTGGAGCGGCTGGGCGCTGACAAGGAGATCGCTGACGCCCTCCAGCAGAGCGAGACTCTGGACGGGGCACGTGACCTCGTTTCGGGTCTCGCGCTGCCCCCGGCAGCGGTCCCCGCGTAGCCGTCGACGCGTTAGCCCAGCCGAATGACGCCCGGATATGCTGGCCCGGCTCAACGGAAGAGCCAGGGGAAGGGGAAGGGAACTCCGATGATCAAGAACCGCTGCAGCCGTCTGGCTCCTGATCGCGTGCCTGAGTTGTGCTGCGTGCGGACTCGTCGCGCTGCCGTCGTCCGCTGCCGCCAAGACGAAGCAGGCGGACTTCGTTGAATGCGTGAGCACGGCCGTGGCGATTCCGGACGGGCCGGCGCCGGGCACCATGGCTCTGAACCCGGTCGCGTCCTTCCCGGTCTTCGCCAAGGTCCCGAAGTTCAAGGACCGGCCGCAGAACGGCGTGGTCACTGCGTTCCATTCCGCGGGCGTCCGCATCTCCCACACAGACGATGGGGACCTGGCGCTCTTCCTGGTCTCGCCCGGGGGCACGGCGGTGGCGCTCGCCACCTATCGCGACCAGAGCACCAACAAAGACCCTGAGACGGGCGACCCGAGCCCCAGCGGCAATGGCTACGGGTCGGGCGCGGCCAGCTGCTCCGGATCGCTGGTGCAGTTCGGCGATGCCTTCCCGACCTCGATCGCAAGGCCCGGCAACACCTCCCTCAACGCGCCGATCAGAGGCTCCTTCAGACCCGAGCAGTCACTCACCAGCTTCGTGGGGGGACCGGCCAGGGGGTTCTGGACGCTGATCGTGCAGGACGTCCAGGCGCAGGACGTCGGGCAGATCAACGCCGTCTCCCTGAACTTCACCTACAGCTACAAGGTGAAGAAGAAGAGGAAGAAGAGGCGGTAGCGGTGGATCTGACCGCTCGCGTTCAGGCCTGGCGTGAACGCGGCAGGGACGAGGAGTTCCGCGGCCGCCGCATTCACGTCTTCGATCGCGGCGGCCACGGTCCGCTCCTGCTCTTCCTGCACGGGTTCCCATCGAGCTCCTACGACTGGCGCCTGCTGCTGGAACGCGAGACCGACCACGCCGCCCTGGCCCCGGACTTCCTCGGCTTCGGACTCTCGGAGAAGCCGAGAGATCACGACTACACACTGCACTGGCAGGCCGATCTGGTCGAGGAACTCGTCCACCGCCACGGCGAGTCCAAGCCCGTCTTCATCGTCGCCCATGACATGGGGACCTCGGTCGCGACCGAGCTGTTGGCCCGGGACCTCGAGGGCGCTCTCGACATGGAGGTGGTCGGTGTCCTGCTGCTGAACGGTTCGATGATCCAGGACGCCGCCAGTCCCACCCTCGGCCAGCGCCTTCTCCGCAGCGCCGTGGGACCGCTCTTCTCCCGGCTCTCCAGCGAGCGGTTCTTCCGCCAGCAGTTCGGCTCCATCTTCTCCCCGGGACACCCGCTCACGGACGAGGAGGCCGAGGACCAGTGGGCGCTGGTCTGCGCAGGCGCCGGCCGGACGCTCAACCACAAGACGATCCGCTACATGGAGGAGCGCTTTCGTCACGCCGAGCGCTGGCACGGAGCGTTGACGAATTGGGCGAAGCCTCTGTCGCTCGCCTGGGGGATGGTCGATCCCGTCGCGACAGAGAACGTCCTGAACGCCGTGCTGGAGCTGCGCCCGGCGGCTGCGGTCACCCGATTCGACGACCTCGGCCACTACCCCCAGATCGAGGACCCGGAGCGGGTCGCGGGCGTCCTCCGGGCGTCGATTCCCGCCTGAGCGAGCCCCTCGACCACCTCTTTTGGCGGCGCTATACTGGCGCGCCCCGCCCGGACCGGCCGTGCATTTGATGGCGTCGGTACGGGCTCATTTTTCGCCGTAGAGCAGGGATTCTTCGGCGCAAAGGAAACCCCAGACAGATCAGAATCGAGGAGAGTTGGCACGCGAGACATTGATCACCCCCGAGGGGCTCGAGAAGCTCAAGGAAGAACTCGAGTACCTGGAGAACGACAAGCGCCGCGAGGTGGCTGACCGCATCAAGCAGGCGCGGGAGTTCGGGGACATCGCGGAGAACTCCGAGTACGACGACGCGAAGAACGAGCAGGCGATGCTCGAGCAGCGGATCGCGTCCCTCCAGGACCGGCTGCGGCGTGCCGCGGTGATCGACAACAAGCACATCGACACCGAGACCGTCGGCGTCGGCGCCATCGTCCACGTCAAGGACCAGAAGTCCGGCAAGTCCCAGAAGTTCCAGATCGTCGGATCCGCCGAGGCCGACCCGACCGAGCAGAAGCTCTCGAACGAGTCGCCCGTCGGCAAGGCGCTGATCGGCAGCAAGAAGAACGAGGTCGTGACCGTCGAGACGCCTCGCGGTCCCAAGAGGAAGCTCAAGATCACCAAGATCGAAACTTCCTAGGCTCTCGTAGGCTCCCCCCGGTGAACGAGGAGCCGGAGCGCCAGCAGTCGGACCTGCTCGCAGAGAGGCGGGCAAAGCTCGAGCGACTCCGAGAGGAGGGCATCGAGCCCTACCCGCACGCATTCCCGGACCGCACAGAGATCGCGGCGGTGAGGGAATCCCACGAAGGGATCGAGCCGGGCGAGGAGACCAGCGACCGCTACCGCGTCGCGGGCCGCCTGACCGCGAAGCGCGGGCACGGCAAGTCCGCCTTCCTCGACCTCAAGGACGGGACCGGCCAGATCCAGGTCCAGGCTCGCGTCGACGAGCTCGGTGACGCCTACGAGGGCCTGCTTGGGCTGGACGTCGGCGACATCGTCGGGATCGAGGGCACGGTCTTCGCCTCGAGGCGCGGCGAGCTGACGATCCGCGCGGACGGCTGGGAGCTGCTCTCGAAGTCGCTCCGCCCGCCGCCGGAGAAGTTTCACGGCCTCGAGGATGTCGAGACCCGCTACCGCCGCCGGGAGCTCGACCTGATCGCGAACGAGGAGACCCGGGAGCTGTTCCTGACCCGGACGCGGACGATCTCCGCGGTCCGCCGCTGGCTCGAATCGCGCGGATTCGTGGAGGTGGAGACGCCGGTGCTACAGCCGCTCTACGGAGGCGCGCTGGCCCGGCCGTTCACCACCCACCACAACGCCCTCGACCGCGACCTCTATCTGAGGATCGCGACCGAGCTCTACCTGAAGCGCCTGGTGGTCGGGGGCATCGACAAGGTCTACGAACTGGGCAAGGATTTCCGGAACGAGGGGATCTCGCACAAGCACAATCCCGAGTTCACGATGCTCGAGTGGTACGAGGCCTACGCCGACTACAACGACGTCGCGGAGGAGCTCGAGCAGCTCGTCTCCGACGTCGCCCAGGAGGTCCTCGGCACGACCAAGATCGAGCGGGAGGGCGAGACGATCGATCTCGCACCGCCCTGGCGGCGGGAGACCCTGCGGGACGCGATCCGGGAGCGAACCGGAATCGACGTTCTGGAGCACCCCTCGCGCGAGCAGCTCGCGGAGGCGATGGGGACCGAGGCGGACCCGCAGGAGGGCTGGGGCAAGCTCGTCGACGGCCTGCTCTCCAAGGAGGTCGAGCCGACCCTGATCCAGCCCACGTTCATCGTCGACTATCCCGTCGAGCTCTCGCCGTTCGCAAAGCGCCATCGAAGCGAGGAGGGCCTGGTCGAGCGCTGGGAGGCGTTCGTCGGGGGGATCGAGATCTCAAACGCCTTCACGGAGCTCAACGATCCCGACGAGCAGCGCCGCCGCTTCGAGGAGCAGGCGGAGGAGCAGGCCCGGGGCGATGAGGAGACCCAGCCATACGACGAGGTCTTCGTCGAGTCCCTGGAACAGGGCATGCCCCCGACCGGCGGCGTGGGCCTCGGTATCGACCGGCTGGTGATGATCCTGACCGGAGCGAAGAGCCTGCGGGAGGTCCTGCTATTTCCCGCGATGCGGACCTAGCGAATACGACGAGACTCGTTCGGGTCCCGCGGACGGGGCCGCTCGCCTGCTCCTTCGCGCAGGAGAGGATCTGGCGATCCAGCCGCACGGCCGAGGGGTCGGCCGGCTACACGATGGCGAGTCAGATGCGCATCCGCGGTGATCTGGACACGCAGGCAATCCGGGCAGCGATCCAGCACGCCGTCGCAGGGCAGGAGATCCTGCACACGACCTTCGTCGAGCGCGACGGGCGCCCGCTTCAGGTCGTCGGAGCGCCGCCGGAGATCGAGATTCCAGCGATGGAGCTCGACGGCTCGCAAGATCCCGATGCGGCGATCGACGTGATTCTGCGCAACCACGCCCTGGAGCCGTTCGATCTCGAGAGCGGACCACTGCTGCGGATGTGGCTCGCCCGGGTCGGCGATGACGATCACCGGCTGCTGCGTCTGAGTCACCACATCGTCACCGACTGGTTGTCGTGGCGAATCTTTTTCACGGATGTCGCTCGGGCCTACGAGGCCCATCGCCGAGGCGAGCGACTGCCGGAGATAAACAGCGGGCCACAGTACGCCGACTTCGCGGCGTGGGAGCGGGAGAGGCTGCGTCCCGATGGCCCGCGCTACCGCGATCAGCTCGAGTGGTGGCGGCGGGCCTTCGGGCCCGAATGGCCCGCGCTCAGGCTGCCGTTCTCGAGGGCGGAGCCGGTCCCGGACGCGCCGGAGACCGATGGCGCCATCGAGTGGATCATCGAGCCGGGGGAGGCGGCAGCGCTCGACGAGCTGGCACGCCGCGCGGGCACAACCTCATTCGTGGTCCGTCTCGCCGCCTTCACCGCCCAACTGGGGCTGGAGACCGGCCAGGAGCAGATCGCGCTCGGGACGTACGCCATGAATCGCCCGCTCGCCGAAACCCAGTCGATGTTCGGGTTCTTCTCCAACCCGATGGTGCTGGCAATGCGCTTCGACCCGAAGCTGTCCTTCCGGCGCTGGCTGGCGCGCGTGCGGGAGGTGGTCATCGAGACGAAGGCGCACAGCGAGATCCCCTATGACCGGCTGTGCGAGGAGCTCCATCGCAGCGGCACGCCGCCTCCCGAGATGAGCGCGATGTTCCAGATCGGCGGGCGATGGCCCCGGCTCGAGTCAGACGGGATCGATTTCGGCCCGCCCAGGTACACCACCAGGGGGATGCCCTGGGGATTCATCTTCCTCATCGATCCCTACCGGGAGCGCGAGCGGTGGGTGGCCAAGTTCGACGCCCGCATCTACGACCCGGAGGAGGTGCGAGGCTTCCTCGAGCGATACCGGGGCCTGGTGAGGGGCGTGCTGCGGAAACCGAGGCGCCGCCTGGGGAGGCTGCGGCCCTAGCCGGCGGCGGCCTCCGACTCGGCTCCCTTCTCCTCGCCGGCGTCGACCGAATCCGGCTCCGCGTCCGGACTCGCCTTCGTCCGAGCGGGCGCCGGCGCGGATCACGCGGAAGGCCCAGACGAACGGGATCGAGATCAGCGCCAGGACGGCGACGATCGCGGGCCAGACGATCAGCACGCCGAGGGCCTCGCGGGCGCCGTGCTCGCTCGAGACGTGGATCGCCCAGGCGATCCAGGCGCAGACCAGCAGGACACCGATGACGATCCCGGCGATCAGCCAGGGGTTGCGCAGAGCCCCGCGCCACCAGCTCCGTAGCCGATCCGCTGCTCCCACGCGCGGGACGGTACCGGTCGAAGCGGCTCCCTAGGCTCGCCGCTACCCAGTCTCGGCGAGTGGGATTCCACGGTCCGATTCTGCGGCCTTGAGCGGTGGTCGGCCGGCCCCCGCAGCCAGCAAGCTTGGCTCGCATGGTGCAGGACAGATCGTCACGACTCGGCGAGTCGTCGCGCCACCGGCGAGGGCGGAGGTCGGACGTCGTTTCCGCACCTTGCAGGGAGTTCTCTTGCCACGCACGGAACGTGCCTGGCCGCCGAACCCCCGTGGCTATACTTTGGCTTCGCCGTCCCCCGACAGAACCGGAGGTCAGATCACAGATCGGCAGCCAGGAGCCGATAGCGGATTGGGCCCCCGGGCAGTCTGCGTCCCCTGACCCTGACCCATACGACTTAATCGAGAGCCAATTCAGCGACCGCAACGTAAGACCAACCGAACTGCTTGATAGACCACCGAAAGACTGACTGAATGTTCGAGAGATTCACAGAGAGAGCCCGCCAGGTAGTCGTCCTCGCCCAGGAGGAGGCGCGGACTCTCAAGCACAACTACATCGGCACCGAGCACATCCTGCTCGGCCTGCTTCGCGAGGAGGAGGGCCTCGCCGCCCGCGTCCTCGAGTCCCTCGACATCACCGTCGAGCGCGTCCGCTCGCAGGTCGTGCGGATCGTCGGCTCCGGTGAGGAGGTCACCGCCGGCCAGATCCCGTTCACGCCGCGCGCCAAGAAGGTGCTCGAGCTCGCCCTACGCGAGGCGCTGAGCCTGGGCCACAACTACATCGGCACCGAGCACATCCTGCTCGGCCTGGTCCGCGAGAACGAGGGCGTCGCCGCGCGCATCCTGCTCGACTTCGACGCGGACTCCGAGAAGATCCGCAACGAGGTCATCCGCATGCTCTCCGGTCCCGGCGGCCGGCGCCAGGGCGCGGGCGGAGGCACGGGCGAGGGCAAGAAGTCCTCGAAGCTGCTCGACCAGTTCGGCCGCAACCTGACCAAGCTCGCCGCCGAGGGCAAGCTCGACCCGGTGATCGGCCGCGAGATCGAGATCGAGCGGATCATGCAGATCCTCTCCCGCCGCACCAAGAACAACCCGGTGCTGCTGGGCGAGCCGGGCGTCGGCAAGACCGCCGTGGTCGAGGGCCTGGCCGCCCGCATCACCAACGGCGAGGTCCCCGAGCTGCTCAAGAACAAGCAGATCTACACGCTCGACCTGGCCGCCCTGGTCGCGGGCTCCAAGTACCGCGGCGAGTTCGAGGAGCGCCTCAAGAAGGTGATGAAGGAGATCACCCAGCGCGGCGACATCATCCTTTTCATCGACGAGCTCCACAACCTCGTCGGCGCCGGCGCCGCCGAGGGCGCGATCGACGCCGCTTCGATCCTGAAGCCGGCCCTCGCCCGCGGCGAGCTGCAGACGATCGGCGCCACCACGCTCGACGAGTACCGCAAGTACCTCGAGCGGGACTCCGCCCTCGAGCGCCGCTTCCAGCAGATCAAGGTCGAGCAGCCCTCCACCGAGGAGACCGTGAAGATCCTCGAGGGCCTGCGCGAGCGCTACGAGCAGCACCACCGGGTGAAGATCACCGACGAGGCCCTCGAGGCCGCCGCGGAGCTCGCCGACCGCTACATCTCCGACCGCTTCCTGCCGGACAAGGCCATCGACCTGGTCGACGAGGCCGCCTCCCGCATGCGCATCAAGTCGATGACGCAGCCGCCCGTCTACCGCGATCTCGAGGAGGAGATCGAGACGACTCGGCGCGAGAAGGAAGCCTCGATCGACGCCCAGGAGTTCGAGAAGGCCGCCAACCTGCGCGACCAGGAGCGCCGCCTCACCAACAAGAAGAAGGAGCTCGAGCACGAGTGGACCTCGGGCGAGGGTGGAGAGCGCCCGGAGGTCGGCGAGGAGGAGATCGCCGACATCGTCGCGATGTGGACCGGCATCCCCGTCTTCAAGCTCACCGAGGCCGAGTCCAAGAAGCTCGTCCGCATGGAGGACGAGCTGCACAAGCGCGTCATCGGCCAGGAGCCGGCGATCACCGCCGTCTCCAAGGCGATCCGCCGCTCGCGCGCCGGGATCAAGGACCCGAAGCGGCCGGCCGGCTCATTCATCTTCCTGGGCCCCTCGGGCGTCGGCAAGACCGAGCTCGCCCGCACGCTCGCCGAGTTCCTGTTCGGCGACGAGGAGGCGATGGTCCGCATCGACATGTCCGAGTACATGGAGAAGCACGCGGTCTCGCGCCTGGTCGGCTCGCCCCCCGGCTACATCGGCTACGACGAGGGCGGTCAGCTCACCGAGGCCGTGCGGCGCAAGCCCTACTCGGTGCTGCTGCTCGACGAGATCGAGAAGGCCCACCCCGACGTCTTCAACATCCTCCTGCAGATCCTCGAGGACGGCAGGCTCACCGACGCCCAGGGGCGCACGGTGGACTTCCGCAACTCGATCGTGATCATGACCTCGAACATCGGGGCGCAGGACATCGCCCGCAACACGCCCCTCGGCTTCGCGATCTCCGACGAGACCGGCGTCACCTACGAGGACATGAAGTCCCGGATCATGGGCGACCTGAAGAAGGTCTTCCGGCCCGAGTTCCTGAACCGGATCGACGAGGTCATCGTCTTCCACAAGCTGACCAAGGACGAGATCATGGAGATCGTCGACCTGATGGTCGAGCGCGTCCGGACGCAGGTGGCCGAGCACGAGCTGCAGCTCGATCTCTCCAAGGAGGCCAAGGAGCTGCTGGTCGACAAGGGCTGGGACCCGGCGATGGGCGCCCGACCGCTGCGCCGCGCGATCCAGCGCTACGTCGAGGACCCGCTCGCCGACGAGGTCCTGAGGGCCGGCCAGATGACCCCGGGCTCGACGGTCCAGGTGGAGCGGGATCAGAAGGGCGACGAAGAGGATCACCCGCTGAAGCTGACGATCATCAAGCCGCGCAAGCGCCCGGCGAAGAAGAAGACCGAGCCCGAGAAGGTCGGCGTCGGCGCCGGCAAGAAGAGCGACGGCGACGACGAGGACTCCGGCAACGGCGGCGAGCCGGAAGCCTCCGGCGACGACGACAAGTCCTAGCCGCGAACCGGTCGCAACTGCGACCCATCCTTAGTAGTCCCTGATTTGCAGGGACTTTCTGATCCGGCCCAGACGGTCCGGCGTAGAGCCCTCCACTGACCGAGGGTCGGATCGGCGGCGGCTCGCGGTAGGTCGTTACTTAACCCGCCGTCAAGGAGGACGAAATGAGGAAGCTCGCACTGTTCGCCGCGCTGGTTGCGCTGGCGATCGCGGTGCCGCTGGGCTTTGGCTCCTCGCATCGAGAGGCGCCCCTGACCTCGATCGATCCGACGGGAGATGACACCGACACCTACGCCTTCACGGCGCAGGACGCTCCTGGCGCATTGACGATCGTCGGGAACTGGGTGCCGTTCGAGGATCCCGCCGGCGGTCCGAACTTCTACAAGTTCGACGACAACGCGCACTACTACCTGAACATCGACAACACCGGTGACGGCATGGCCGACGTCCGGTACCTGTTCGACTTCAAGACGAAGACCAGGAACCCGAACTCGTTCCTGTACACGAACGGGCAGCCGGTCGACTCGGTCAACAGCCCGAACCGGAACGTAGTGCAGTCCTACTCGGTGACCCGGATCACCAAGGGTCACTCCAAGGTCATCGCCAAGAAGGTTCCGACGCCCCCCAGCAACGTGGGGCCGAAGACCATTCCGAACTACGACCAGGTGCAGGCAGGCGCGATCAAGGGCCTGCCCGGCGGCGGCAAGGTGTTCGCCGGCCAGCGAGAGGACCCGTTCTACGCATCACTGGGCCGGATCTTCGACACGGTCAACCTGACCGGCGCCGGCCTGGGCAACCAGGGCGGCGGGGTCGACGATCTCGCCGGCTACGCGGTCCAGTCGATCGTGCTCCAGGTTCCGGAGTCCGACGTCACCCGTGACGGCAAGTCCGTCTCGAGCGACAAGGCCGCCAATGCGGTGGTCGGTGTCTGGGCGTCGACCGAGCGGCAGTCGATCTCGGTGAAGGGCCATGGGCATGGCTCGTTCAGGCAGATCTCGCGACTCGGCAACCCGCTGGTCAACGAGGTGATCATCCCGCTGGGCCAGAAGGACCGGTTCAACCGGACGCAGCCCAAGGACGACGCGAAAAACTACGGCAAGTACGTGCTCACGCCGGAGTTGGCCGCGGTGCTGAACAAGCTCTTCCCGGGACTGGTGAACGCTCCCGAGAAGAACCGCACCGACATCGTCCAGGCGGTGCTGCAGGGCGTGCCGGGTCTGAATGCGTTCCCCGGCGCGGCCGGAAAGAACGCGACGGACACGCTCAAGATCAACCTGGGTACTCCGCCGAGCGCCGCACCGAAGCGGCTCGGCGTGCTCGCCGGTGACACCGCCGGTTACCCGAATGGGCGACGGCTCACCGACGACGTGGTCGACATCGACCTCCAGGTCGTCGCGGGAGCCCTGCAGGGGAACATGGTTCCGCTCGGAGACGGCGTCAACCAGAACGACGTCCAGTTCCTGAGCCAGTTCCCGTACGTCGCGCCTCCGAAGCCCGGTGCCAACCCGGACGCCGGGTTTGGCTCGCAGCTCAAGGCCATCGACAACGGGAACGGGACCTCGACGCCTCCATCGTTCTCCGCCACCGGAGGTAGCGGCGGCGGCGGTGGTGGCGGCGGAGGACCGGACGCGATCGTCTGGGTCCTGATCGGGGCCGGCGTGCTCGCCATGGCCGGACTCGGTCGCCGCGTCGCCCGTGGCGGCAAGGGCAAGGGGGTCGCCACGACCTGAGCCGAACGTCCTGGGAGGGGGCCGCCTCGCGGCGGCCCCCTCCGGGGCGGGACGCGCGTCGAGGCACCGGCGATGGCGATCAGACGAGACAGCCTGATGATGAAATTGGCGGCGGCGCTCCTCGCGTTCGTCGCGGTCTTCCTCGGGGTCCGCGCTCTCGACGGGGGCTCCGCGAGCCTGACCGGGCAGCCGGAGGTGGCGGTCCGGGAGGGTGAGCTCCCCGGCGCCACCACCGCTCAGCGGATCGAAGGGCCTGCAAGCCCAGGTGCGCGAGGCCCCGTCCGATCCGGACGCCTACGCCCAGCTCGGGCTCGCCTATCTCCAGCAGGTGCGCGAGACGGGCGATCCGACCTTCTATCCGAGGGCTCAGGGCACATTCGAGCAGGCCCTGCGGCTCGATCCAGAGAACTTCACCGCCACCAGCGGCCTCGGGTCCCTCGCCCTGGCCCGCCACGACTTCCGCGGGGGACTCGCACTCGGCGAGCAGGCCGCCCGGATCAACCCGGACGTGGCCCGCAACTACGGCGTCATCGCCGACGCCCAGGTCGAGCTCGGGCGCTACGGGGCGGCGGCGCGCACACTCCAGCACTACGTAGACGTCAAACCGGAGCTCTCCTCTTACGCCCGGGTCTCCTACTTCCGTGAGCTGCACGGAGATCTGCCCGGGGCGCTCGGGGCGATGCGCCTCGCGGTCACCGCCGGCGGCGGCACCGCCGAGAACGTCAGCTACGTGCAGGCGCTGGTCGGGAAACTCCACTTCGACAGCGGCGACTATGCCGGGGCGGAGGCCGCCTACCGCACGGCGCTCGAGACGGACCCGGGGTTTCCTGCCGCGACGGCGGGCCTGGCGCGGGTCGAGGCTGCGCGCGGGGAGTATGAGCCGGCGATCCGGCGCCTCCGTGGACTGGTACTGAGGCTGCCGCTGCCGGAGTACGTGATCGCCCTCGGCGAGACCGAGCAGGCCGCCGGATCCACGGTCGCCGCGGGGCGCGACTACAGGCTGGTCGGCGCCGAGACCCGGCTGCTGCAGGCGAACGGGGTCAACACCGATGCCGAGCTGGCTGTATTCGAGGCCGACCACGGCGATCCGACTCAGGCGGTCGACCTCGCGGCGCGCGCCTGGGCGGCGGCGCCGAGCGTCCGCTCGGCCGATTCGTACTCGTGGGCACTGAGCGCCGCGGGCCGGGACGGCGAAGCACTGCGGATGTCAGAGCGCGCCATGCGGCTCGGCTCGCGCGATCCCTCCTTCCTCTATCACGCCGGGATGGTGGCCCTGCGCGCCGGGGACGCGAAGCGGGCGAACGGATTCCTCTCGCGGCTCGTCGCACAGAGTCCGAACTTCAACCCCCTCTACGGCCCGCGGGCGCAACGGGCCCTGGAGGGCCTGCGATGAGCCCGGGCCGCCGCCTCAGTGGCGTGCTCGCCGCCGCGGTCTCTGCCGCAGTGATCGCCATGCTGCTTCCCGGCGCGGCCGCGGCGCATCCGCTGGGCAATTTCACCGTCAACCACCTGAGCCAGGTGCGCATCTCGCAGGGATCGGTGGAGATCCACTACATCCTCGACCAGGCGGAGATCCCGACCTTTCAGGAGATCCAGCGCTTCGACCGGAATGGGGATGGAGCCATCTCGGGCGCGGAGCGGGGGCCGTTGCTCCAGCGGAAGCTGAGCGAGATCAGTCCGGACCTCCGGGTCACCGTCGACGGACGCGACGTCCCCCTCGGCTCTCCGATTGCCCCCACCCTCAGCTTCCCACCCGGCCAGGGCGGTCTCTCACTCACCCGGGTCGAGGCGAGCTTCGCGGCCTCGAGTCAGCCGGGGAGGCACCGGGTCGAGGTCCACGACGACACCTACGGCGACCGCGTCGGTTGGAAGGCGATCGAGGTCCTGCCCGGTGAGGGGACGGACGTCCGCTCGAGTGTTCCCGCCAGCGATCCGACCGGTGGCCTGCGCGCCTATCCGGTCGATCTGCTCCAGAGCCCTCCGGATCAGCACGATGCGAGCTTTGGCGTGAGCTCGGGGTCCGGCCGGGTTAGCGCCCCCGACGGCGAGGACGTCGGGCCGGTGACCACCGATCGCGCCCAGGACGGCTTCGCGGGCGCGCTGACGAGTGGCAATGACCACGGCCTCCTGATCCTGCTGCTGCTCGGCTCGGCATTCATCTGGGGCGCTCTCCACGCGCTTTCCCCCGGCCATGGCAAGACGATGGTCGCGGGATATCTCGTGGGGAGCCGCGGACGGCCCAGGGACGCGGCCCTGCTCGGGCTGACGGTGACGATCACCCATACCTCGGCGGTCTTCGCCCTGGGACTGATCACCTTGGCCGCCTCGGCCTACGTGCTGCCTGAGGATCTCTATCCCTGGCTGGGCGTCGCGTCGGGGGCGATGGTGATCGCGATCGGGCTCTGGGCGATCTGGACCCGGCTGCGGCGCTGGCGGGCACTCAGGGCCGAGCATGAACACGGCCATCGACACGGACACGGTCACGGTGAGCACACCCACACCCACCCAGCTGCCCGGAGCGCCGATCACGACGCGTTCCCTGATCGCGCTCGGCGTCTCCGGCGGAATCGTTCCCTGCCCTTCGGCGCTGGTCGTCCTGGTTGCAGCGATCTCGCAGCACCGTCTCGGTCTCGGGCTGGTGCTGATCCTCGCCTTCAGCATCGGGCTCGCCGCCACCCTGACTGCGGTCGGGCTCACAGTGCTCCACGGAGGCAGGCTGATCCAGCGCCTGCGGCCAGAAGGACGTCTCTTCGGCGGCCGGATCGCCGGAGTGCTCCCGGCGCTCTCCGCGACCTTGATCGTGGTCGCCGGCGCCCTCATCGCTCTCCGAGCGCTTCCGCAGATCGGCTGACGATGAGCGCGACCTACCAAGAATTCGCTGACTTTCGGCCGGGATTGATCCGGGTGCCCGACTTGCTCGCAGACCCGGGTAAGCGATCTCGTCCCAGTTTGACGTTCCAGTCCACAGGCCCAACCCTCCACTTCAAGAGCGCGGACGCCGTCCTTCGAACGCTGCGGGAGCGCGGCCTGCGGATCTCGACGGCCCGCCGCATGATCGTCAACTTCCTCTTCGAGGCGGAGGCACCGGCCTCTGCTCAGCAGATCGCCGCTGGGCTCGATCGGACACCGCTCGACCTGGCGTCCGTGTACCGCAACCTCGAGACGCTGCAGGAGCAGGGCGTGGTCCGTCACTTCCATGCCGGACATGGCCCAGGCCGCTACGTCCTCATCGGCGGCGACGAGCGCGAGTACCTCGCCTGCGATCGCTGCGGCGCGATCGAGGAGGTCGATCGGTCAGATCTCGACTCGCTCCGCGAGGAAGTTCAGGAGCGATTCGGCTTCGCGGTCGGCTTCGCCCACTTCCCGATGGTGGGCCTCTGCCCACGCTGCACAACCCACGATGGAGGAGCGGGCTCGTGAGCTTCGAGTTCCTCTTCCAGCCGGTCGAGCAGATGGATGCCTGGCTCGAGGGCCTCTTCGCGGGGGCACCGCTGGTCGTCGCCCTGCTGATTGCCCTGGCCCTGGGCCTGCGCCACGCCTCCGATCCGGACCATCTCGTGGCTGTCACCTCGCTGGTGGCCGTCGACGGTGGCGACGTTCGAGGCGCGGCGCGGCTCGGGGCCTGGTGGGGAGCGGGACACTCAGGCGCGCTGCTCGTTATCGGAATCCCGCTGATCCTCTTCAAGTCTGAGGTGCCGAGCTGGATCGAGCAGTGGGCCGAAACCGCCGTGGGTGTGGTGATCCTCCTGCTCGCGTTGCGGATCGTCGTCAAGTGGGCCCGCGGCGACTTTCGCGGCGGGAGACACCCGCACCAGCGACTCAGCGGTTCCGAGACTCACCGCCACCTCCACCATGGTGACCGGCCCGAACATCGCCACCGGAACGTGCGGACTCCGCGGCAGGCGCTCAGCATCGGCCTGCTGCACGGCCTGGCGGGAACCGGCGCCGTTGCCTTGCTGCTGATCGCGGCGCTGCCGGGGAAGGTCGAGGCCGCGGCCGCCCTCGCCGTGTTCGCCCCGATGTCGGCGGTCTCGATGACGCTCTGCACCGCGGCGTTCGCCTGGCTACTCACGCGCCCCCTGATCGATCCGCTCTATCGGACCGTGCTGATCCCCGCCTTCGGGCTGTTCGGGCTGTTCTTCGGTGCCTGGTACGTCGGCATCGGCTAGTGCGTGAGGCGGGTCGCCGAGAGGACTCGGTCGCTACGGTTGGCGCGTGGGCGCGCCGGGGAACAAGGCGGTCGGAAGCTGGAGCGGCGGGCGCTACCTGCGCTTCGGCGACCCGATCGAGCCGGAGCGCCTGGAGACGCTGCTGCGGCCCGGCGACGGAATCGACACGGTGATGACGGCCGACGCCTACGGGCAGGGTGAGGCCGATTCGCTGGTCGGCCGTTCGCTGGCCGGCGCCGGCCGCGACGCCTTCAGCCTGGTCGGTGCCATCGGCCACGATTTCTACGAGGGCGAGCGGAACGGGCCACGCGGCTTCCCGCGATTCACCGATCCCGCCCTGCGCGGCCCGGATGCCTATGCCGGCTACCTGCGAATGGCGGCCGAGCGCAGCCTGGAGCGGCTCGGCCAGGAACGCTTCGATCTCCTCCTCCTTCACAACCCGGACCGGACCGGCTACGAGAGCGAGGCGGTCTGGGACGGGATGGCCGCTCTCCGGGACTCGGGCATCGCCGACGCCATCGGCGTCGCGCCCGGCCCCGCGAACGGCTTCACCCTCGATCTCGTCCGCTGCTTCGAGCGCTTCGGTGACCGCATCGACTGGGCGATGATCATCCTCAACCCGCTCGAGCCCTGGCCCGGGGAGCTCTGCCTCGACGCCGCCGCGCGCCAGGGCGTTCGCGTGATCACGCGGGTGGTCGACTACGGCGGGCTGTTCTGGGACGACGTGACGCCGGAGACCGAGCTGCCGGCAGGCGACCACCGCTCCTTCAGGCCGGAGGGTTGGATCGCGGAGGGTCGCGCGAAGCTCGATCGCCTCCGGCCGATAGCCGAGCGCGCCGGCCTCACGCCGATGCAGCTCGCCTGTCAGTGGAACCTCGCGCACCCCGCGGTCGAGTGCGTGGTCCCGACCCTGATCCAGGAGGAGGGGGAGGGGGCGAGACCGATCGAGGAGAAGCGCGCCGAGCTCGCGAGCCTGCCCCCAGAGCAGCGCCTCGCCGCCGGCGAGATCGAGGAGATCCGCGCGATCGGTGACAACACCGGCTGCATGGCCCTGAAGGGCGCCTCCCCTGACCACTCCGGCGAGGAGCGCCCGGACCGCTGGCCGGTCAGCGACGAGCTGGCCGAGGTGGCGGGTCGCTGGGAGATCGATCCCGACCGGGACCTCCGCGGCGCGGCGGCTGCGGCCCGCTAACCTCGACCTCGTCCCCGGCACGGCCGGGGACGGTCATGACCGCAGTGCTTGCAGCGATCAGGAGAGTGCTGGTCGGCACGGGCTCGACCGCCTTCACGGTCGTCGGGGCCCTGCTGATCGGCTTCGGCGTGCCGCTTCTCTGGATCTTCCTCGGGTCCCAGTTCTACGGGAAGACGGGGGCGGTGAACGGGCCGGTCGCGGCTTTCATCGGGACGGGCATCCTCGTCTCGTACTACGGGCTGTTGCTGATCGCCTCGTGGGTGCGCGCGCGCCTCCTGCGCCGCCAGACCGGCCGGCCACAGCGCCTGAGCGGGCGTGACCCCTGGAATCGCAGCATGCGTGACACGCCGTACAAGCCGGGCGATCACCAGAGCGACCCGGTGGAGCGGCTGTTCGTCGCCACCGCGATCGTCTCCCTGATCGCCTTCCTCGTCTGGTTCGCCTTCTTCGCCGGCGCGCCGTTCCCGAGCAGCTCTGGCTGAGCCCGCCCCCTTCGGCTGGGAGCTCGTCCCGGCAACGGTTGAGCTGCCCGGGGGCCCGCTCCAGCTGTCCCAGCCCATCGACGGCGCCGAGATCCCCGACGACGGGCCGGTCGAGTGGGCGCCGCTCGCGCCGTACTGGTCCATCATCTGGCGCAGCGGCGTGGCCCTGGCGCGCGAGCTCTCGGGCGTTTCCCTCGATGGCATGCGCGTGGTCGAGCTCGGCTGTGGGCTCGGCATCCCGAGCCTCGCCGCCGCCCGCGGCGGGTGCCAGCGCGCTGGCCACCGACTCCGATGCGGAGGCGCTCGACCTGGTCGAGCGCAACGCCCGAAAGAACGGGCTGGAGGTCGAAACCCTGCCAGTCGATTGGTCTGCTCCCGATGAGCTGATCGGGCGAGCGCCCTTCGACCTGGTTCTCGCCGCCGACGTCCTCTACGAGCGGCCGGGCGTCGCCCAGCTGCTCGAGCTGCTGCCGCAGCTCGCGCCCGAGGCCTGGATCGCCGATCCAAGCCGGCCCGCGGCGGAGGCCTTCTTCGAGCAGGTGGGCGGCGGCGCTGGTCAGTCGAGACCAGCGTGCACGACGTGATCAGCATCCATCGGCTGCGGCTCGCTTCGGAGGCCGTCTGAAGCTCAGATAGAGCCCGCGACCGGTGGAGACCGACACGAACTAGCGCCAGTTCCGCGGGGATGGTTGCTGAAGAAGCGTCGGCCCTCGTCCCTAGCCTGGGCAGGTGGCTTCGAAAGCGGCGCCCTATCGATGCAGCGAGTGCGGTCACGCTGCCCTCGCCTGGACCGGGCAGTGCCCGGGTTGCGGGGCCTGGAACACGCTCGAGCAGGCGAGCTCACCCTCGCCCGGACGGCGCGGTGGCGGAGGGGCCGGGCGCGGGAGAGCGCCGAAGCCGGTGGCTCTGCGCGACGTCAAGGCCGAGCGCTCCGAACGGCTCAGCACCGGGATCGCCGAGCTCGATCGGGTCCTCGGCGGGGGCCTCGTGCCGGGTTCCCTCGTCCTGCTGGGCGGCGCGCCCGGGATCGGGAAGAGCACGCTGGCGGGAATGGCGCTCGCCAACCTCGCCGGCTCTGGCGAGGACACGCTCTACGTCTCCGGTGAGGAGTCGGCCGCCCAGGTGCGGCGGCGGGCCGAGCGTCTCGGCGAGGCCGCGCTGTCCGTGCCGATGCTCGCCGAGCCGTCGCTCGAGAGCGTGCTGGCGGCGCTCGAGGCCGAGCGGCCGGCCGCGTGCGTGATCGACTCGGTCCAGACGCTCGCGGTCCCGGACACTGCGCCCGGCAGCGTCGGCGCCGTGCGCGAGGCCACCTCGGCGCTGCTCGAGACCGCCAAGCGACTCGACGTCACCCTGATTCTGATCGGGCACGTGACCAAGGAAGGCTCACTGGCCGGGCCCCGCGCCCTCGAGCACCTGGTCGACTGCGTCCTTCACTTCGAGGGCGAGCGGGAGCGGACGTTCCGGACGCTGCGCGCCCTCAAGAACCGCTTCGGCGCGACCAGCGAGGTGGGCGTCTTCGAGATGCGCCAGGGCGGGCTCGTCGAGGTCGCCGACCCCTCGGCGCGCTTCGTCGGCGAGGCGCAGTCGGCGCCGGGGTCGGTGGTGCTCTGCGCGATGGAGGGGACCCGGCCGCTGCTGGTCGAGGTGCAGGCGCTGGTCGCGCCGACCGAGATGGTGCCGCCCCGCCGCACCGCGACCGGCGTCGATCGCAACCGGCTGGCGCTGGTCCTCGCCGTCCTCACCCGTCACGCGGGGATCTCCCTCTCGGCGGCCGACGTCTTCGTCAACGTGGCCGGCGGCATCCGGGTGGACGAGCCGGGGGCTGACCTCGCCATCGCGCTGGCGGTGGCCTCGGCCCACTCCGGCCGCGCCCTGGAGGCCGACGGCAAGCCGCTCGCCTGCTTCGGCGAGCTCGGCCTCACCGGCGAGGTCCGCTACGTCGCCCACGCCGACCGCCGCGTCGCCGAGGCCCGCAAGTTCGGCCTGGGAAGGGTGTTGGGCCCGCCCGCCGGCGACGAGCCGGTCAAGGGGCTCAATCCGGTGGCGACGATCAAGGCCGCCCTGTCGGGCGGCCGCGGCGCGCGAAGCTCCGACGAGCTGCGTAGCCGCTCCTCGCGCGGGTGGCGCGATAGGAGGGGCCCATCGACGCGATTACTGAGCGTCGATGGGAGGTTCCTATGGCGACAGGACCCGCGCGCCGAGCGCCCGGTCAATCACAGGGAGATCCGCCGTCCGGCACGGCACTTGACAAGTCCTTTTCCGACCTCTCCACACGGATTTCCCCGCAAAGCACGCTTCTTCGCTATCTGCTTCCATCATCCGCGATGGCGTCTTCACTTCCCGGTGACGATCTACAGGAGTTGGAGGCGCGACAGGATCCGCGACTTCTGCGGGCTCTCGACATCGTCGCTCCCGGCACTGCGCTCCGCGAGGGGATCGACAACATCGTCCACTCGCGGACGGGCGGGCTGATCGTCATCGGAGACCCGGAGGAGGTCTCCTTTCTCTTTTCAGGGGGCATCAGCCTCGACATCGACTACACCCCGGCGCTGCTCTACCAGGTGGCGAAGATGGACGGCGCGATCGTCCTCAACGAGCAGGCGACCAAGATCGTCTGCGCCAACGTCCAGCTGATGCCGGACCCGACGATCCTCTCGTCGGAGACCGGCACCCGGCACCGCACCGCGGAGCGCGTCTCGAAGCAGACCGACGCGCTGGTCGTGGCGATCTCGGAGCGGCGCGACGTCGTCTCGCTCTACCTGGGCGGGATGAAGTACATCCTCCAGGACATCCCCGCGGTCCTCGCGAAGGCCAACCAGGGCCTCGCCACCCTCGACAAGTACCGCGCCCGCCTCGACTCCGTCTCGACTCGGCTGACCCGGCTCGAGTTCGAGGGCGCGGCCGTCCTCTACGAGGTGCTCTCGGTGCTCCAGCGCGCCGAGCTGGTGACCCGGATGGCGGTCGAGGTCGAGCGCTACATCGTCGAGCTCGGCACCGAGGGCCGGCTGATCGAGATGCAGCTCGAGGAGACGATGGTCGGCGTCGCCGCCGACAAGTCCGCGCTGATCCGCGACTACTCGGTCGAGGACACCGAGGAGAACCTCGCCACCACGCTCGCGGCGATCGCGCGGATGCCCCACCAGGACCTGCTCGACTTCGGACGCCTCGCCGAGCTGCTCGGCTACGACCGCAAGGTCTCGACCCTCGACTTCCCGGTCTCGCCGCGCGGCTACCGCGTGCTGGGGCGGATCCCGCGCCTGCCGAAGCTGGTGGTGCAGCGGATCATCCAGGAGTTCGGCGGGCTGGAGGAGGTGCTGGCGGCGAGCGACGACGACCTCGAGGCCGTCGAGGGCGTCGGCGCCGGGCGCGCCAAGGACATCCGCGAGGGTCTACGCAGACTTCAGGAGGTCGACCCGGTCGACCGCTACTTGCAGAGTTGACGGCCCCGTCAGGCCGTCTCGACGAAAGGAGAGACCAATTCCCGAGGTAAGCAGAGGAGGTTATGGAGGACGAGGCGCCGGTTGCCGACCTCGAGCTCGAGGCGCCCGTCTGCAACTTCGAGGTCGGCGACAACGTCGTCTATCCGCACCATGGGGCGGGAGTGGTCCTGAAGAGGGAGAGCAAGGACCTGATGGGCGAGAAGCGGGACTACCTGACCATCAACATCCTCCACAACAACATGACCGTGATGGTCCCCTGCGAGAACGCCCACCGAGCAGGCCTGCGGCGCGTGATCGACGAGGAGCAGGTCAAGAAGGTGATCGGGGTCCTCACCGACGAGGTCTCCGAGATGCCGAAGAACTGGAACCGCCGGTTCAAGCACAACCGCGAGAAGATCAAGACGGGCGACGTCTACGAGCTCGCCGAGGTCGTTCGCAACCTCGCGATCCGGGAGTGGGAGAAGGGGCTCTCGACGGGCGAGAAGCAGATGTACACGCGGGCGAAGAAGATCCTCGCGTCGGAGTTCATGTACGCGCTCGACAAGGACGAGGACGGGCGCAGAGGCCTACCTGGACGAGCTGCTGGAGGAGAGCTTCGGCGCCGCCAAGGCGACCGCCTAGCACCTCCGCATCGGCCGTGATCGCGGCCGCCGGCTCCGGGGAGCGACTCGGAGCCGGCGGCCCGAAGGCCTTCGTCGAGCTCGGCCGGGCGGCCGCTGCTCGACTGGTCGCTCGACGCATTCCGCGCCGCGGCGAGCATCGCCGAGATCGTCGTCGCCGTCCCGCCGGGGCAGGAGGCCTCTGTGGCCGAGCGCGGAGTCGTCGCCGTGGCGGGCGGCGCAGCACCGCTCGGAGTCGGTGGCGAACGCCGTCGAGCTCTGCGGCGAGGAGATCGTCGTGGTCCACGACGCCGCGCGGCCGCTGGTCACCCCGGCGCTGATCGACGCGGTCGTCGAGCGGCTCGCCTCCGATGAGGAGGCCGCCGGCGTGATCGCGGCGGCGCCGGTCACCGACACGATCAAGCGGGCGGCCGATGACGATCGGGTGGAGCGAGACGCTCGACCGCGCCGGCCTCTGGGCGGTCCAGACGCCCCAGGCCTTCCGCGCCGACGCCCTGCGCGAGGCACTCTCCGATCCCGACTCGCTGCCGGAGGCCACCGACGACGCGATGCTCGTGGAGCGCCGCGGCGGCCGCGTCCTGATCCACGCCGGCGCCGGCCGGACAACCTCAAGGTGACCAGGCCGATCGACCTGCGCGTCGCCGAGCTGCTGCTGCGCGAGCGGGCGTAGGCTCGCCGACCGTGGAGGCCGACCCAAAGCGCGCGCTCGGCGGGGCGGCCCTGACCGTGGCGGCGCTCGGCGTCGTCTTCGGCGACATCGGGACCAGCCCGATCTACACGATCCAGACGGCCTTCAACCCGAGCGACCCGCATCCGATCGACGCGACCACCGACGCACGTCTACGGGGTGGCCTCGCTGATCTTCTGGGCGGTGACGCTCATCGTCACCGTCAAGTACGTCGGCCTGGTGATGAGCGCCGACAACGACGGGGAGGGCGGCATCATGGCCCTGATCTCCCAGATCCGCAAGCTCGGGGACGGGGTCACGGGACGCACGAAGTTCCTCCTCGGCGGGCTCGGGGTGTTCGGCGCGGCCCTCTTCTTCGGCGACAGCATGATCACGCCGGCGATCTCGGTGCTCTCCGCGGTGGAGGGGACGAAGACGATCGAATCGTCGATGGACTCGTACGTAGTTCCGATCACCGTGACGATCATCGTCCTGCTCTTCCTCCTGCAGCGGCTGGGCAGCGGGGCGGTCGGACGGGTGTTCGGACCGGTGATGCTCATCTGGTTCGCGACGATCGCAGTCCTCGGGATCCGCGGGATCACGATGCACCCGGAGGTCCTCAAGGCGCTCTCCCCGAGCTACGCCTTCGAGCTTCTCTTCCAGAGCGGCTCGACCGGCTTCTTCGTGCTGACCTCCGTGGTGCTCGCCTTCACCGGGGTCGAGGCGCTCTACGCGGACATGGGCCACTTCGGCCGCCCGGCGATCACCCGGGCCTGGCTGCTGCTCGTTTTCCCGGCGTGCATTCTCAGCTACCTCGGCCAGGGCGGGCTGATCCTCGACGATCCGAGTGCGATCAGCGCTCCGTTCTTCAGGCTGATGCCGCACGGCGGCCTGATCCCGCTGGTCATCCTGGCGACCGTCGCGACGGTGATCGCCTCACAGGCGGTGATCTCCGGAGCCTTTTCGATCGCCCATCAGGCGGCCCAGCTCGGCTACCTGCCGCGCCTGCGCGTGGTCCACACGTCAAAGAGCGCGTACGGCCAGGTCTACGTGCCGGTGATCAACCGGTTGCTGCTCGTCGCGGTGCTCGACGCTGGTCCTCGCCTTCCAGTCGTCGGCCAAGCTGGCCTTCGCCTACGGGACCGCGGTGACAGGGACGATCCTGGTGACGAGCGTCCTCTTCTTCTTCATCGTCCGGCACCGCTGGCACCGTCCCCTCTGGCTGACTCTGGCCGGGGCGGCGTTCTTCCTTTCGATCGAGCTCGGGTTCTTCGCGTCGAACCTGACCAAGATCGCCCACGGCGCCTGGCTGCCCCTCACGATCGGCTTCGTTCTCTTCTTCGTGATGGTCACCTGGTACCGCGGGCGCGAGCTCGTCACCGCCGAGCGATTCCGGGTCGAGGGGCCGCTCCGGGAGTTCGTCAACGAGATCCGGGCGCACGGATCCCCCGGTGGACCGGGTGCCCGGAACAGGGGTCTTCTTGAATCGCGGCAAGGAGACGGCGCCGCTCTCGATGCGGGCGTGCGTCGATCACCTCCACTCGCTGCCCGAGAACGCGATCATCCTCTCGCTGGAGACGCTCCCGGTCCCCGGATCAGGCCCAAGGACCGGCTCGAGATCGACGACCTCGGCTATCAGGACGACCGCCTCACCTTCGTCCGGGCCAAGCACGGCTACGCGGAGGAGTACGACGTGCCGAAGCTCGTCAGGCAGATCTCGAAGGCGGGGGTCGAGTGCCCGGTCGATGCGCGAGAGGCGTCGTTCTTTCTCTCCCGGGTCGAGCTCAGGCCGAGCGACCGGCCCGGGATGAGCCGCTGGCGCAAGCGGCTCTTCCTGGTCACGGCGCTGATCAGCGCCGAGCCGTCCGACTACTTCCACCTGCCGCGCGAGCGGACGATCACGCTCGGCTCCGAGATCGAGTTCTGAGCTAGCGCCGCACGAGCACGTAGACCAGCGCCGCCGCAAAGGTGAGCTGCCCGACCCCGAACGAGGTGCCCAGGTTCTTGGCGCCGAACAGCTCGGCGAGGCCGACCCCGACCGCGAAGGCGCCGAGCACGATGGCCAGCTTGGCGAGCACGGAGCGGGACTCTAGATGGCGCTCATGCCCGGTAGCTTGGGCACGTGCTGACCGACTACCACCTCCATCTTCGCCCGGACGACACGGGCGAGGCCGGCGACTACTTCAGCGACGAGAACGTCGACCGCTACCTGGCGGCGGCCGAGGAGCACGGAATCGACGAGCTCGGCGTCTCCGAGCACGTCTACCGCTTCACCCAGGCGCTCGAGATCTGGGACCACCCCTACTGGGAGGGGCAGGCCAGCGACGACCTCGACGGCTACGTGGAGTTCGTCCGAGGGACGCCGCTCCGGCTCGGCATCGAGTGCGACTTCGTGCCCGGTGGCGAGGACCGGATCGCGAACCTGCTCGAGCGCGACTTCGACTACGTGGTCGGCTCGGTCCACTTCCTCGGTCCGCGGGGTGCCGTGGACGACCGCCGCTATGACGTCTGGGAGCAGATCGGCGACCCCGATGAGCTCTGGTCGACCTACTTCCGCTGGCAGGCGGAGCTGGTGCGCTCGGGTCTCTTCGACATCGTCTCTCACCCGGACCTGGTGAAGATCTGGGGCGACGACCGCCCCCGGCCGCAGCGCGACCCGCGCTTTCACTACGAGCCGCTGGTCGAGGCGATCTCCGACACCGGTATCGCGGTGGAGGTCTCGACCGCAGGGCTGCGCAAGCCGGTCGGGGAGATCTACCCGGCCCGCGCGCTGGCCGAGATGTGCGTCGAGGCGGGCGCGGACTTCGCGCTCTCCTCCGATGCCCACGCTCCGGATCAGGTCGGCTTCGGCTACGACCGGGCGCTCGAGCTGCTCTCCTCGCTCGGCGTCGAGCAAATCTGCGTCTTCGAGGGCCGGGAGCGCCGCCTCGAGCCGGTCGGCCGCTCAGGTGACGGCGCGGACCAGGTGACGAACTCCGGCGAGGCGGAGGGCTGATGGCGCTGCGGGTCGGCACGGGCTACGACAGCCATCGACTGGTCGAGGGCGAGCGGCTGGTGATCGGCGGGGTCGAGATCGAGCACGACCGAGGCCTGATCGGGCACTCGGACGCCGATGTGCTCACCCACGCGGTGATCGACGCGCTGCTCGGCGCCTGCGCCCTCGGAGACCTGGGTGAGCTGTTCCCACCCGACGAGGAGGAGTGGCGCGACGCCGACTCGATCGACCTGCTGCGAGTGGTCGTCGGCCGGCTCCCGGGCGCGGTCGTCAACGTCGACGCCACGGTGATCTGCGAGGAGCCCACGCTCGCGCCGCACAAGGCCGAGATGGCCTCGCTGCTGAGCGGCGTCCTCTCGGCTCCCGTCAGCGTGAAGGCATCGACCAACGAGGGGATGGGCGCGATCGGAAGGGGCGAGGGAATCGCCTGTGTCGCGGTCGCCCTGGTCGACACCGGGGCATAAGCTTCTCTCGGATGGCACAGGACGGGCTCAGAGAGGGCTTCGCCGGCCTCGCCACCCGGTTGCCGACGGCGCTCGGTGACGCCGCCTTCGAGCTCAAGGTCTTCTCCGACGTGGGTCTGCTCCGGCCGATGCGGCCGGACAAGCTCGCCAGGGTCGCCGAGCGCTACATCCGCTGGGGAGCAGCACCGGCGCTGGGGTCCGCGGCCAACGCGATCACCCACCCGGACGGTACGGCGATCATCGACGAGGCCGGGGCCCTCACCTGGATGGAGACCCACCGGCGCTCGAACGCGCTCGCCCGCGCCCTCCGCGACGAGGGGATCGGGCTGGGCGACGGGGTCGCGATCATGTGCCGGAACCACCGCTACTTCATCGAGGCGACGATGGCCTGCTCGAAGCTCGGCGCCCTCGCCCTCTACCTCAACACCGCCTTCGCCGGGCCGCAGCTCGCGGACGTGATGGAGCGCGAGGAGCCCAAGACGCTGATCTACGACCAGGAGTTCAGCGATCTGCTTTCCGACATCAAGGGCGGGCTGAGGCGCTACGTCGCCTGGGAGGACGAGGTCGACGAGGTCGACGAGACGACGGTGGAGGAGCTGATCTCGGGTGCCCACGGCGACGACCTCGAGGCGCCGTCCGAACAGGGCCGCTACATCATCCTCACCTCCGGCACCACCGGCACTCCGAAGGGGGCGCAGCGGAGCCAGCCCGAGGGGCTGAGCGCCCTCGCCGCGCTGTTCTCGAAGATCCCGCGCCGTTATGGGGAGACGGCGATGATCGCGGCCCCCCTCTTCCACTCCTGGGGCTTCCTGCACTTCATGCTCAGCCTGCCGACCGTCGCGACGATGGTTCTACGCCCCCGCTTCGATCCGGAGGACACGCTCCGCGCGGTCGCCGAGCACCGGGCCAGGGTCCTCGCCGTCGTGCCGGTGATGATGCAGCGGATCCTCGCCCTCCCCGACGAGGTCAAACGCCGCTACGACCTCTCGTCGCTCGAGGTGACGGCGGCGAGCGGCTCCTCCCTGCCGGGCGAGCTCGCGACCAAGTGGATGGACGAGTTCGGGGACAACCTCTACAACCTCTACGGCTCCACGGAGGTCGCCTGGGCGACGATCGCGACCCCGGAGGACATGCGCGCCGCCCCTGGAACCGCCGGCAGGCCGCCGAGGGGCACGGTGATTCGGATCGTCGACGAGGACGGCAACGATGTCGACCCGGGCGAGACCGGGCGGATCTTCATCGGCAACCAGCTCGCCTTCGAGGGCTACACCGGCGGCGGGGACAAGGAGCACCTGGGGGACCTGCTCTCCTCGGGCGACGTCGGCCACTTCGACGAGGACGGTCGCCTCTTCATCGACGGGCGGGACGACGAGATGATCGTCTCCGGGGGCGAGAACGTCTTCCCCAGAGAGGTCGAGGACCTGCTCGCCGACCACGAGGCGGTGCATGAGGCGGCCGCGATCGGGGTCGACGACGAGGAGTTCGGGCAACGCCTGATCGCCTACGTCGTCAAGGCCGAGGGCAAGGAGGCGAGCGAGGACGACCTGAAGGGATACGTCAAGCAGAACCTGGCGCGATACAAGGTTCCGCGCGAGATCGTCTTCCTTGAAGAAATTCCGCGTAATGCGACGGGTAAGGTCCTGAAGCGCGAGCTCGCCGAGCGCCAGCACGCCGACTGAGCTGACCCACCCGACAGGAGGCCCCATCCGAGCCGAGATCGACCAGGCTCGTGCCGCGACCGAGCGCTTCCGCTCCAAGGCGACGGAGCTGATCCAGGAGCTCCGCGCCCGCGAGACGAGAGCGCGCGAGGAGGCGGCGGCCTCCGAGGCGGCGGCCGCGACGATGCATGTCGCGGCCAGCGAGGCGATCGAGAGGGCCAGGCGGGTCGAGTCGGACCTGATCGCGAAGGCTCGCGAGGCCGTCGTGCGGGCGCGCAAGCGGGCCGAGGAGGCTGAGGGTCGGCGCCGAGGTGGCGGAGGGACGCGCCGGGCGGGCCGAGCAACGAGTGGGCGAGCTGGAGTCGGAGCTCGAGCGTCTGCGCGTCGAGATGGAGGAGCGGGTGCGCGAGGCCGGCGAGCACGCTGACAGGGAGTCCGAGGAGCGACTGCGACGGCTCGCCGATCGGGCCGCGAAGGAGGCCGAGGCGCGCGCCCGCGCGGAGGCGGCGGCGGCACTGAGCCAGGAGGCGACGAGGCTTCAGCGCGAGGCCGAGCAGCGGGCGCAGGCCGCGAACGTCGACGAGCTCGCTCAGCGGCGGCTTGCCGAGCAGGCCGGGCGGAGCGAGGCGGCCGGGACGCGCTACGCAGGCGGCCGCCGGCTGCGGACCTACTGAGGCGCCGGGCTACCTCGCTGTAGCTCGAGCGCGCGTTCCTCGACCGCGCGCTTCAGGTTGAGCAGCGAGAGGCGAAAGCGGCGGTTGAGCGAGATCGACGCGACCCGCTCGGCGATCATCGCCGGAATCCCTCCACCCGCCACGCCGTACTGGAACCTGAAGGTGACCCTGGTGCGGTCGTCCCCAAGGTCGCGCAGCCTCCAGCGGCCCCGCTGGTCGACCCCGGTCACCGAGCTCCAGGCCATGTCGCCCTCCGGCTGCCACTCGACGATCTCGATCAGCCCGCCGACGTCCGCCGCGCCGACCCTGATCAGCATCCGGTACCGCGCTCCGAGCCCCTTGTGCCGGTCCCCGGCGACGTCCCAGCGGGTGAGACCGTCGATGAACACCGGGTAGTTGGCCGGCTCGGTGACGTACTCCCAGATCAGGTGCCGGGGAGCGTCGACCGTGACCTTCTGCTCGATCCTCACGCCGGATCCCTACCCCACGACGGGCAGACGGCGCTCGGCGGCGAGCTCGTCCAGCTCATCCTGCATCGACCTGGTGACGTCCTCGTAGATCCGATCGATGTCCGGCGACGGCCCGTAGCGCTCGCGCAGGTCGATCGGCTCCATCACCTGCACCGTGATCTTCGCCGGCAGGGGGAGATGGCCGAGGAAGTCGCCGACGTTGAGGATCCAGGGCAGGGAGAGGTTCACCGGCAGCGTTTTCAGCCGCAGGAGCTTGTCCAGCCGGAGCAGCTTGGCGAGCCGGTCCCCGTGCGACAGAAAGATCGCGGTCTCCTGGCCGCCCACGGAGACGATCGGGACGATCGGGACGCCGGCGTCGATCGCGAGCTTGATGAAGCCCTTGCGCCCGGCGAAGTCGATCCTGTTCGCCTCCCAGGTCGGCCTGTTCACCTCCCAGTCGCCGCCGGGGTAGACGAGCACCGCCGCATCGCAGTCGAGCGCCTTGCGCGCGTTCTCATGCGACGCGGCGACGGTCCCGAACTTCCGCAGGTACGGGCCGACCGGGGAGGTCAGCACGAGGTTGTGGGCGAGTTGGTAGAAGGGCCGCTCGACGCCGAAGTAGGTGTTGAAGGCGAGGGTGAAGACGATCGTGTCGGGCGTGATGTTCCCGCCGGAGTGGTTTCCGACCAGCAGCACCGGGCCCTCCTCGGGGATCCGCTCCATGTCGCGCACCTCGCCGCGGAACCAGATGCTCGCGATCAGCCAGCTGAGGGAAAGGTTCTCCCTGATGAAATCGGGGTCGCGGTCGTCGAGGTCGGCGGTCAGCCGGCTCTGAACCTCGTTCATGAAGCGGCGCAGCAGCGATGGCTGCCCGGTCCCGCCCTCGGGCGACTGCCCCGGATCTCCACCATTCGGGCTCTTCCTCTCCTGCTCTTGGGCGGCGGTGCCTGCGCCGCTCTCCGCCATGTCGCGGATTCTAGGTCGTGTGAACGGCTATGCGGCAGCGTCCGCTGCGTCGGCGGCGATCTCGGCGGGGCTGTCGTTGCGCAGGGCGCCGTTCGGGCGGCCGTTCGCGTTGATCCGGTCCTGCAGGCGGCGGGCGGCCCGGCCCAGCCGTTTGGCGGCGCGCTCCCGGGCCGACGCCTGGGCATGCCCGATGAGGTCGTGGACGAGCGCGTTGGCGTCGACCGGATGCTCGACCTGAGGGACGTGCCCGCATTGCTCGAGGACGACCTGCCGCGCGTCGGGCAGGGCGTCGTGTACGTAGCGCGAGAAGGCGAGCGGGACCACCGGGTCCTCGTCGCCCCAGACGAACATCGCAGGCGGCTCGAGCTCCCGCAGCCGGGTGTAGAAGCCGCGCGGGCCATCCGGCTCTTCGAGGTAGATGTGGCGGGCCGCGGCGCTGAACGCGACCCGCGCGTTCACCGAGCGGTAGGTCCGCAGGAACTCCTCGACCGCGACGTCCGCGGCCGCGGGATGGATCCGCTCGGGCCGCGAGAACATGGTCCAGAACTGCTGGCGGACGACGGCGCCGCCGAAGGTGTGGGGGATGGCCGCCAGCTCCGGCCGTAGAAGCCTCACGATCGGGACGAACTGCCGGCGGCGGCGCCACGCCATCGAGGGGCAGAGCAGGCTGAGGCTCTGCACCCGTCCGGGCTCGCGCAGACCGACCTCGATCGCGACCCGCCCGCCGAGGGAGTTGCCGACCAGGTGCGCGCGCTCGACGCCCATGGCGTCCATGAACCGGGTGACCGAGCGAGCGAACCAGGCGGCGTCGTACGGCGCCCGGAGCGGCTTGGACGAGGACCCGAACCCGGGCAGGTCGATCGCGTGCACCGTATGCCGCGGGGTGAGGGCCGAGACGGTCTCGAAGAAGCTGGTCTTGTTGCTGCCGAGGCCATGGATGAGGATCACGGTCTCGATCCCGTCGCCCGCCGTCAGCGTGGAGATCCTGGCCTTGCCCGCTCGCACCTCGTGGATGCGAAGCAGGGGCGGGCGGCCCTGCGGGCGCTGGAAGAAGCCCTCGAAGGCGACGGCCAGGTCCAGGTTGCCCCTCGCCCAGAGCCGCCGCGAGCGGAAGGCGTCCAGGCCGGAGAGCTGACCCTCACGGAGCTCGAGCCAGGTCCCGGCGTCCGTTCCGATGACGACGTCGGGGTCGCGCTCGGGCGAGACGGTGACCACGCAGCCCGCCTCATCGAGCTCGACGGCCCAGCTCAGCCCCAGGTCGTCCAGCTCGATCCGGTAGCTCGCCCGGAAGCCGGAGTCTGCGCCCAGGTAGCGCTCGGGGAGGGTGGCGAAAGCCGCCTCCACCTCCTGCAGTAGCTGCCCCTCGGACGAGACCTGAGTCAAGGCCCGGTGAGGGTACCGCCCCGAACGGTTGTTCCCGCCCATGGCCCCGCTCTTAACCGTTTCACCACGGAATATGCGAGTTTCGGCGCCCGAATAGCATCCCCGGCGGTGAGCGCGATCCGCATCCGGGACACCCTCAGTGGGGAGATCCGCGACCTCCACGTCGACGGGCGCGGTGAGGTCGGCATCTACGCCTGCGGACCGACCGTCTACGGCCGCATCCACATCGGAAACGCCCGCCCGTACGTGGTCTTCACGCTGCTCAAGCGCTTCCTCGAGCACGAGGGCCTCGACGCGAGGCTGGTGATCAACGTCACCGACATCAACGACAAGATCTACGACGCGGCGAAGGAGGCGGGCGAGCCCTCCGCCAAGTACGCGGCCGAGATGACCGATGCGTATGTGGCCGACACGGACGCACTCGGACTGCCCCGCCCCGATGCCGAGCCGCTCGCCTCGGGCACGATCGAGGAGATCATCTCCCTGATCCAGGCGCTGATCGACTCGGGGCACGCCTACCAGGCGAACGGCGACGTCTACTTCCGTGTCCGCAGCTTCGACGACTACGGAAAGCTCTCCAATCGCGATCCTGACGAGATGGATCAGGGCGAGGAGGCGGGCACCGCTTCGCTGAAGGAGGATCCGCTCGACTTCGCGCTCTGGAAGGGCCACAAGGAGGGCGAGGACACCTCCTGGGACTCGCCCTGGGGTCAGGGCCGGCCCGGCTGGCACATCGAGTGCTCGGCGATGTCGGAGAAGGAGCTCGGGACCGACTTCGCGATCCACGGCGGCGGCATCGACCTCGTCTTTCCCCACCATGAGAACGAGATCGCGCAGACCGAGGCCGGCCGGGGGGTTCCGCTCGCCGAGATCTGGATGCACAACGGCCTGGTGCAGCTCGACGAAGAGAAGATGTCGAAGTCCGTCGGCAACATCTTCCAGCTCTCGGATGCCCTGGAGCGCTACGGCGGGCAGACCGTGGTCGCCTATCTGATCTCCGGGCACTACCGCCAGCCGCTCGCATTCTCCGACGAGCAGCTTCAAGAGGCCGCAGCTCGAGTGGAGCGGATCCGCAACTACTTCCGCGACGCGCCCTCGGGCGAGCCCGACGAGTTCCTGCGCGACAGGCGCCAGGCGTTCCTCGATGCGCTGGCCGACGACTTCAGCACCCCTCAGGCCTTCGCGGTCCTCTTCGAGATCGTCGCCGAGGGGAACAGGCGCGAGCTGAGCGGCGCCCGCGAGGTCCTGACCGAGCTACTTCCCCTGCTCGGCCTCGATTCATTGATCGATGAAGACGAGAAGGCTCCGGCCGAGGCGCTGGAACTGCTCGAGCAGCGGGAGAAGGCTCGCGCGGCGAAGGACTACGACCGTGCGGACGAGCTCCGCGACCAGCTCGCCGGGATGGGCTGGGAGGCCCGCGACGAGGCGGGCGGGGCTCGACTGGTCAAGCGCGCCTAGTGGCCGAGCGCGAGCGGATCTACGGACGCCGACCCGTCGCCGAGGCCGAGCGAGGCAGGCGCCGCGTACATCGCGTCTGGCGCGCTCCGGACACGTCCCCGGAGGAGCTCGAGCGGCTCTGCGGCTCGCCTGACCATCAGGGAGTCGTGGCGGAGGTGGACCCCTACCCCTACGCCGACCCGGGCGGCCTGCTCGAGAAGGGGGATGCACTGGTCGTCGTCCTGGATCAGGTGCAGGACCCGCACAACCTCGGCGCGGTCTGCCGGGCAGCCGAGGTCGCCGGCGTCTCCGGGGTGGTGATTCCCGAGCGCCGCGCCGCCTCGGTGACAGCGGCGGTCTGCAAAGCCTCGGCCGGGGCGGTCGAGCATCTGCCGGTGGCCAGGGTGAGGAACATCGCCGACTGGCTCGGCGAGGCGAAGCAGTCCGAGGCCTGGGTGTACGGGGCGGCCGCGGAGGCCGAACTCCCCTACACGGACGTCGACTGGTCGGGGCGGGCCGTCCTGGTCCTCGGGTCCGAGGGCTCGGGGCTGCGCCCGCGCGTCGCGAACAGCTGCGACGAGCTGATTTCGATCCCGGCGGCCGGCCGGATTGATTCGCTCAACGCATCGGTGGCGGCCGCCGTGATCATGTTCGAGGCCCGGCGCCAACGAGCGGCGCGGCACCGGGCCTAGGCCGCGAGCTTCTCGGTCTCTTCAGTCTGCTCCGCGAGGGAGATCAGCTCGTCGAGGATCTCGATGTACCGCTCGCGCAGCTCCACATCTGCCAGCCGGCCGTCGTCCGTGAAGGCCTGGTCGGCGTGGCCGACGGGAAGGTCCGTCTCGATCACCCGGGCGCCGCTGGCGCTGAGCGTCTTCCGGACCTCGGCCTGCGCCCAGACGGCGCCGAACATTCCGGTGCTGGCGCCGACCACGGCCGCGGGCTTGCCCCAGAGGGCGTTTTCGCCCAGCGGGCGCGAGGCCCAGTCGATCGCGTTCTTGAGCTGGCCCGGAATCGAGGAGTTGTATTCGGGGGTGGCGATCAGAACGGCGTCGGCCGACTCGATCGCCTCGCGCAGGCGGGCCGCACCCCGCGGGCCGGTACCCACGTCGTCGTCTTCGTCATAGGGCTCGACGGCCTTCAGCCCGTCGAAGATCTCGAGCTCCGCGGACGGCGGCAGCAACTCCGCCGCCGCCCGCGCGAGCGCGGTGTTATGGGAGTCGCGACGCAGGCTTCCTGAAATCGCGAGCACCTTCATGTTCCTTACGCCTCCTGCTTGACGAGCTCGACGTGAACGGTCAGGGTCACGTCGTCGCCCAGGGTCTTGCCTCCGCCCGGCAGGTCCATCTGCCAGTCGAGGCCGAATTCATGCCGGTCGACGATGGTCTCGAGATCGATCCCGAGCCTGTCGGCATCGGGGCCCGGCGCGGGGCCGATGACCTCGCCGCGGGCGACGACCTCCTTGGTGACGCCCTTCACCGTCAGTTCGCCGTCGACGACCACGCGGTCGCCGTCACGCTCGATCCTCTTCGACTCGAAGACGATCTCCGGGTTCTGCTCGGCGTCGAAGAACTCCGGGGAGAGCAGGTGCGCGCGGAGGTTCTGATCCTTCACCTGCACGCTCTCCACCTTCGCGCGGCCGGAGATCTTCGGCGACCCGTCGGTGTCCGTCAGGGTGGCCGCGAACTCGTCGAAGCTGCCGCGGAAGGTCCCGACGACGTGCTTGACGGCGAAGCCGACGGTCGAATGGATCGGGTCGGATTGCCAGATGCCGGTCGGGATGGTTGACTCTGCTTGTGCTGTGGCCATTTGAATGTCTCCTTCGTGGGGGCTATGCTGTTACTTGACCTGTCAAACAGTTTAGCAGCGGAACTTGAGTACACAACAGTTGACAACTAAAACACTTCCGTCGACGGACGCGTTTGCGAACCTCGCGGCCGCGTACTCGACCCTCACCCGTGAGCTCAGCGCCTCGCTGGTCGCCCAGCACGGGCTGACGATCAACGACTACGGCTGCCTGCTGCTGCTGTCGCGAGCGGGCGAGGAGGGCATGCGCCGAATAGACCTCGCGAACGAGCTACGGCTCTCGCCGTCAGGGATCACGCGCCTTCTCGATCGCCTCGAGGATCAGGGGCTGGTCGGGAAGGGCGCCTGCAAGGAGGACGCCCGGGTCAGTTACGCCATCCTCACGGGCGACGGGCTGACCAAGCTCAAGGACGCGGCCCCGGGCCACATCGAGGACATCGAGCGCCATCTGGCGGACGTCCTCGACGAGGACGAGATGCGCACCCTCACCGAGCTCCTCGGCCGCATCGGCAGCAGCCGAGGAGAGTCCTGCACCCCGGAGGAGTAGCCCGAAGCTAGGCGGCGGGTGCCTCGGGGGGCGGCGGAGCCTCGGTGGGCGGCGGTGCCTCGGTCGGCTCAGGCGCCACCATTCGCGCGGACGGCGCACCCTGGCCGCCTCCGAGATCGAAGAAGAGAATGCTCGAGACGAGCGCGGCCACCGGTGCCGTCAGCACGTTCGCAATCGGCTGCAGGATCACCCGACCGGCGTCTCCGATCGCTGCGCCGATGATCGAGGCGACGAGCCCGACGGCGAACACGATCAGGAAGGCGAGGACTATCGCACCGAAGACCTGCCAGCCGTGGCCGCGCACGAGCTCGCGGCTCCTGCCGAAGGCCTCGAACACGCCCTTGTCCTCGACGACGATGGACGGGGCGATGACAGACCAGATCGTCAGGAGGATCAGGCCGGGGACGATGATCAGGACGAACCCGATCGCGATCGCGATGCCGGCGAGGATGCCGTTCAGGATGAGCGTGCCCACGTACGGGGCCGCGTGTGAGAAGAGCTCGCCGACGGTGAAGTCCCTGCGACCGTCGCGGACGTCCTGGACGAGTTTCACCACATAGCCCGTGTAGAGGAAGCTCGCCGCGAGCCCGATCAGGATTCCGAGCGTTGTGAGGATCAGGCTGCCCGTGATCAGCAGCAGTCCCTCGATCAGGCCGGCGATGCCGATGACGATCACGGCGCCGCCCAGCAGGGCTCCGGCGTGGTTCCGGTAGGTCTCGAACGCCTCACCGATCACTCGGCTGGGCTCGATGCGGGTTCCGCTCGCTTCCATCGTCGACTCCTCCTTTGGTGAAACGAGACGCTCTCGGGTTCGCGGGGGAGCGCGGCGCTCCTGCCCGGCGCCATGCAACGCCGATTGCATCGGCTCCGAACGGTGGTTGACATCCGCGGGCCGGGCGTTAGGCTGCTCCGGCAGAAAAGGGTGAACCTCAGGTCGAACCTGATGGATCACCCGTATCCGGCGCCTCAGGGGAGGAACTGGGCGCCACAGGACTACTCGTCAGAGGAGGTTGCTGTGGCTGTTCCCACCCCAAGCACCGAAGAGCATGCCGTCGTCCCGGGTCGTGCGGTTCCCGAGGGCGCCCGTCACACCGGTCCGGGCCCGGACGACGAGTTTCTCGTCGCCCTCGCCAAGAACGGCCGGACCGACGCCTACGACCAGCTGGTGCGCCGCTACCGGCGCTTCGTGCGCGTCAAGTCCTCGTCCTACTTCCTGCTCGGCGGCGACGCCGATGACCTGATGCAGGAGGGGATGCTGGGCCTGTTCAAGGCAATCCGCGACTACCGGCCCGAGCGCGAGTCGAGCTTTCGCGGCTTCGCCGAGCTCTGCATCACGCGACAGATCATCACCGCCGTGAAGACCGCGACCCGCAACAAGCACACCCCGCTCAACCAGTACGTCTCATTCAGCCAGACCCCCGCCGCGGCCGGGCCGGACTCGGAGACAACCCTCGAGGAGGTCCTACCGGGGCCGTCGGTGCGCGATCCCGCGAACCAGGTGATCTCCAGCGAGGAGCTGGAGAGCCTCGTCGCCTGCCTCACCAGCGTTCTCTCCGAGCTCGAGAGCCACGTGCTCGCCCTGTACCTCGATGGGCACTCCTACGAGGTGATCGGGGAGCGGCTCGACTGCGACACCAAGACGGTCGACAACGCGCTGCAGCGCGTCAAACGCAAGGTGGGCATCCACCTCGACTCACGTGCGGTGAAGATCTAGCGCTTCCAGGTAGAGACGGCACGGCAGCCAGGACGGCCGCTCCGCGAGGGGCGGCCGTCCGTCTGTGCGAGGGTGCGCCGCAGCCGAAGGCGAGGCGCAACCCGTGTTACCTGGGGCGCCTGACGCGGCCCGCGAACGGGCTGGTCGCGACCTTCTTGGCGAGACCCGCCGGCTCGACCTTGCCCAGCAGCGCTCGGAGCTCCTTGCGCTCGCGGTCGGAGAGGTTCGACGGGCGCCCCTTTGAGGACCGGACGATCTCGAGCATCCGCTTGCGTTCCTTCGTGGTGAGGCGGTCGGCAACGTGGTTGCGCACCGCGACCACAACCTCGGCTGCGGCGAGCAGCCAGGCGCCGCGCGCGAGCCACTTGCCTCGCGCCGCGGCGGCGGAGGGGTCCTTGAGCACATCACCGAATTTGCTTCCGTTCGACACGCGGCCAGTCTAGGCGGCGGGACTCGCGACAGCCGTCCAGGCACAGAATTACGGGTTGCTGATCGGCGTGGCGGTGCCGATATCGCCGGAATGGCCGCCAGGCAGGAAGGTGTTCCACAAGCGCTACGGCGAGAAGCACACGATGCGCAACTGCATCAGGCGGACACGGCCGAAGGTCGCGGCGGCCGTCATCTCGGCGACCGAGAACTGCCAGCAGGAGCTTGCCCAGAGCGGTGCGGCCCGGTTCATCCTCGACTACGCCTGGGACGAGGACACCGTCGAGGACGCGATGAGCGAGTGCATGGACCTGACCCTGGACGACCTCCTCGCGCCTGACGGCTCCGGCGACGACGGGTCCGACGACGACTTCTGACCGGACCGCCGGCTGACTCGCGGCCTACCCTGTCGGGGCCGCCCGGATAGCTCAACTGGTGGAGCACCGCTCTTGTAAAGCGGAGGCTGTGGGTTCGAGTCCCACTCCGGGCTCTTGACCCTGAGCGAGCTGAAACCGCCGAACACCGGGGAGTGGGTGGAGTACTCCGATGACCTCAGAACCCTGCTGATCTACGGCGGGCCGATCACGGAACCCGTCGAGGCGCTGAACCGGCTTGGCTGGGAGGACTTCGAGCTGCTCACCACCGAACGGGCGCTCGACGACGCCGCCGAGCTGGCCGAGGCGGCCGAACGCGTCCACCTGGTGCCCGAGCTGCAGGTCGACGAGGCATCCGCCTCGCTAGTCGACGAGGCCCCAGCCGACCGTCTGATCGCCCTCGGCGGTGGCCGCGTGATCGATTCGGCGAAGGCGGTCGCGTCGGTCACCGGCGCTGAGGTGGCGGCCATCCCGACGACGCTCTCCGGCGCGCCGATCACCGGCTTCCACCGTCTGCCCGCGGGCCGCGAATCTGAGGTCTCGGGTTTCAACCGGCCCGCCCTGGTGCTCGCCTATGCCGATGCGATGACGAGCGCCCCGGAGCTCCAGCTCCGGGCCACTGCGATGAACGCGCTCGCTCACGGAGCCGACTCGCTCTTCACACCGCTCGCCGATCCGCTCTCTCGCGAGACCGCCCTCCGTGGGGCGGAACTGATCGCGGGTGCGCTCGATCAGCTGCCCGAGGAGCGCGACCGCTCGGCCCTTGCCCTCGGTGCCCTGCTCTGTGCGATCGCGGTCGACCGAGCCGGCTTCGCTCTCCATCACGTTCTCGGCCAGACCACGGTTCGTGTCCTCGGTGTCCCGCATGCCGAGACCTACGCCGCGCTCTTGCCACGAACGATGGAGGCGATGCGCCCCCGGGCGCCCGAGCAGATCGAGGCGCTTGCGGAAGCGCTGGCCACGGATCCCGACGGGCTCGAGGAGCGAATCGACTTCTTGGCCGGGCAGCGCCGAATCGGCGAGCTCGGAGCCGACCCCGGCCGGATCGGCGAGGTCGTCGAGGTGGCGATGGCGCGGCCCGAGCTCGCGCGCATGACGCCGGGCGAGGTCGAGCGCTCGGACCTGGCAGGGATTCTCGAGGCCGCCTGGTAGCCGATAGGGACAGGGTGCACCGCTGTAACTGGCCAGCGGTGCGGGGTTTCGATCTACTGCGTCCGGTACCGGGGCGCCAGTCATGGACGAGGAGAGACTGCTCACCTATCACCGCTTCACGCGCGAGCACGGCGTCAACCGCCCGCTCTACTGGCTGGCACGCCTGATTCTCGTTCCCACCTTCCTCATCTACTTCCGGCTCGCGCGGATCGGCCGGGAGCACGGCAAGGTCAAGGGCCCTCTGATCGTCGTGGCTAACCACCGCAGCTTCCTCGACCCGTTCGTGATCGGCGCCTCCCTTCCCTGGCGCCGCCCGCTTCACTACGTGGCCAAGGTCGAGCTCTTCCAGAAGCGCTGG
Source organism: uncultured Solirubrobacterales bacterium (assembly GCA_963777575.1). Lineage (GTDB taxonomy): Bacteria > Actinomycetota > Thermoleophilia > Solirubrobacterales > 70-9 > DASUPK01. Next base: position 116,681 of record CAVZRH010000014.1, read on the forward strand.
CAGGGCTGGATCCTGAACCGACTCGGGGCCTATCCGGTGCGCCGCGGCCAGTCCGACGACCAGACGCTGGTCACCTCTCGCGAGGTGCTCGAACGTGGTGGCGCGATCTGCATCTTCCCGGAGGGGACCCGGCACCGGACCGGCTCGCTGGCCAGGCCGAAGCGCGGCTTCGGCCGCCTCGCGCTGGAGACCGGCGCGGCCGTTCTGCCGGTCGCCGTCCACGGCACGGAGCAGGTGCGGCGCGGCTGGAAGATCCGGCCGAAGAAGGTCAGGGTCCGGATGGGGCGCGCCCTCACCTTCCCTCGAACGGAGGACCCCTCGCCGGCACTGGCCAATTCGGTCGGCGCACGGGTCTGGCCGGTGATCGAGCTCCAGTGGGAGTGGCTCGGCGGGCTGCCGCCGCTGCGCAAGGCGGCGGTGATCGGCGCGGGTAGCTGGGGAACCGCCGTCGCTGTACTGCTCGCCCGGGGCGGGCTCGACGTGCAGCTCGGCACGCGCACCGACGAGCGCGCCGAGGAGATGAACGAGACCCGCACCAACGAGGAGTACCTGCCGGGAATCAGGCTTCCGGATTCGCTCACGGTCAAGCGGGCCGCCGACATCGAGCTGGCGGGGATCGACCTGGTCTGCCTGGCGATCCCATCGGCGGCGCTGCCGCAGGCGGTCGGCTCGATCGGTGACCGCGTCGGCCAGCGAGCATCCGTGCTCCTGCTCAGCAAGGGCATGGTCGCCCCGATGGCGGCCCTGCCCTCCGAATACGTCTCCGAGCGCATCCGTGCCCGTGCGATCGCCTCGCTCGGCGGGCCGGCGCACGCCAAGGAGGCGGTGTCGGGGACGGCCGCGCTGGTGCTCGGCAGCCGCGACCCCGACCTCCGCGACCAACTCGGCAGCGTCTTCGACGAGGCCGGCCTGGTCTGCGAGCGCTCGGAGGACATGATCGGCGTCGAGGTTGCGGGAGCCGCCAAGAACGCGGCCGCCCTCGCCGGCGCCGCGGCCCAGGCCCAGGGGATGAACGCGGCCGGGATCGCCACCGCCCAGGTGTGGCGGGAGTGCGTGGCCTACGCCCGCTCTCGGGGCGCCGAGCACGAGACGTTCGCCGGCATCGCGGGAGTCGGGGACCTGACTGCCACGATCCTGGCCGAGGGCAGCCGCAACCGTCGCGCCGGTGAGCTGCTCGGGCAGGGAACCCCCGCCGAGCAGATCCCGGGGATCATCGGCCAGGCCTCGGAGGCACTCGACTCTGTGCCCCTGATCGCAGAGGCCGTGCGCAAGGCGGGTACGGGAAACTCGGCGCTCGATGGCCTCTCTGGCCTGATCGCCGGGGAGCTCTCGCCCGGCGAATGGATGGCGCGGGTCAGGCAGGCCGAGCGGGCGAGGCGCGAACCGGCCGCAGGGGGCCAGGCAGCATGACCAGGGGTACGCTTGCTGTGTGTCCGATTCGGAGAAGGTCTCGGCTCCGGCTGAGGAGTCGAAGGCCGAGCTCGACCGCGCCTTCGAGAGCCTGTATCGAGATCACCTGCGCGACGTCTACTCGTACTCGTACTACCGAGTCGGCAACCACCACGACGCCGAGGACGTCACCGAGCAGGCCTTCCTACAGGCGTACCGGCACTTCGAGCGGGCGCGGCGAGAGTCGAACGGGCGGCCGCTGCGACCGTGGCTCATCCGCATCGCCCACAATCTTGCCTCGAATTACCACCGCGACCGTGCACGCCGCCCCCAGCGCGTTCTGGAGGAGACCGAACCGATCGCCGCTACGCACGGCACCGAGCGGATCGTCGAGGGCCGGGAGGAGCTGAAGAGCGTCATGGAGAATCTCCAGCACCTGCCCGACGACCGCCGCGATGCCCTGATCATGCGCTTCGCGCTCGGCATGGACAACCGCGAGATCGCCAGGGCGCTGGGACGCTCGGACGGGGCCACCAAGGTGCTGATCCACCGCGCGATCAAGCAGCTCGAGGAGGAGATGAGCGTCGATGGCAGCTGAGCCCAGTCCCGACGTCGAGACCCTGCTGCGCTCCGCGCTGCGGCCGATCGAGCCGCCCGAGAATCTGGCCGGCCGGGTCGAGGAGACGCTGAGCGCGGTGACCGAGGCTGCCGCCGAGGAGCTCTCCGCCTGGGCGGAGGAGCTGTCTGAGTCCGAGCTGCGCTCCCTTCGCGACCCTCGCAACTGGGTGCGCCCCGCGGCAGCGATCGCGGCGGGTGGGATCGCGGCCGGCGGTCTGGTCCTGGTGGAGCTCCGCCGGCGCGGCACGAAGAGGCCCAACCGACTTGGCGGGCTCGCGGACCAGGTCACCGACATCGCCGATCAGGTCCGAGACCAGGTCCGGAACCGCCGCGACTAGGTGGCGGCTGCCGTGCGCCTCGCCGGACGCGAGGCGTAGAAGGCGATCACGCCGGTGAGCCCCAGGATCAGGTGCAGGATGTTGTCCTCGTTGTTCACGGGCACGAGCCTGAACAGCGTGTCGTTCTCGGCGATGAAGCCGATCCCGTTGTTGCTGGTCGCGATGAAGCCCAGGACACAGAGGACGATGTAGAGGATGCCGACGAAGAGGGATGCCCCTCGCGCGGCCGAGCCGGCGGCGATGAGTAGCAGCGCTCCGATCGCGATGTGGAGCACGTTGTGCCAGCCGTTCACCGAGAGGACCCCGAACACGTCGTCCGCCCTGATCGAGTCCCCCGTCGCGAAGCTCGCCTCGTAGAAGAATCCGATGATGCCGGCGATCACGAGTACGGCGCCCACGAGCAGGCAGTAGAGCCTTGCGGGGCTTGCTTCCTCCATGCGTCCTCCTTGGGCCTGAATGATCCGAATCGGCGACCTGCTCGTAGCCACATTCGTGGGAGATCTTCAAGTAGATCACCCGGGGGGGCCGTGCAGGTGACCCGTGGGGAGGTCCAGCGCCTCGCCGACGAGGACCTGATGCCGCTGATCGCGCGCGAGGACCCGCTCGCGTTCGAGGTCTTCTACGACCGCCACGCCGGAGCGTCCTACTCGCTCGCCTACCGCATCGTCGGCAGCCGCACGGCTGCTGAGGACGTGACCCAGGAGGCGCTGCTCTCGATCTGGCGCAGCGGCGCCCGCTACGACCGCGCCCGCGGCAGCGTGCGTTCCTGGACCCTCGGGATCGTGCGCAACCGGGCGATCGACCTGCTGCGCAAGGAGTCGGGCCGCTCGCCGAAACTCGCCGCCGGCGGCGACGAGATCCTGGAGAGGCGCGCTGCGGAGGAGCTCACCGACGTCGAGGCGGTGCGGAGGGAGACGGCGCACGAGGTCCGTGGTGCGATCAAGGAACTGCCCGACGACCAGTCGCGGGTGATTCAGCTCGCCTACTACGGCGGCTTCAGCCATTCCGAGATCGCGGAGATGCTCAACGAGCCCCTCGGGACCATCAAGGGGCGGATGCGCCTCGGCATGGACAAGATCAGGGCGACCGTCGCGGAGGGCTGGTGACCGGCGAGCACCCCGATAGGGACGACCTCGTCGCCTTCGCGCTCGGCGCGCTCGAACAGGGCGACGAGCGGGCCGTCGAGGCCCACGTGCCGAGCTGCGCTCGCTGCACGCGCGAGCTCGAGGCGCTGGTCCCGGCCGTTGCCGTCCTCGGTGAATCCGTCGAGCAACTCGAGCCACCCCCTGAGCTGCGCGAGCGGGTGCTCGCTGTCGTTCGGAGCGAGGCGGCCGGCGAGCGCGAGCAGGATGCGCGGCCCGTCCGGCGGGAGCGACGTGGCCTGCGCGGATTCCTGCTTCGCCCCGCGGTCGCACTCGCGACCGTCGCGGTGATCGCGGCGGGCATCGCCGGCTACCTGGTCCGTGACACCGGCGGAGGTGGGGGCGAGACCACGGTCGCGGTCATGCCGGCCACGCCCGGGATCGGCGGATCGCTGAAGGTGGGGGAGAACTCCTCGTTGCTCGAGCTGCGCGGGATGCCGAAGCTGACAGGCAACGAGGTCTACCAAGTGTGGGTGATGCAGGACAACAGCGTGCGGCCATCCTCCAACTTCATCCCGGATGACTCGGGACGCGCGACGACCGGCGTCGATGGCCATCTCGGCGACGGGGCGAGGGTGATGATCACCAAGGAATCTGCCCCCGGACACACGACTCCGACGCCGCCGATCCTGCTGAGCGCGACCGTCGGCTGACCCGGGCAGCCCGCGGGCCTGCTCGTCTACGCTGGCGAACATGGAGGCGGCGGGCACCCAGACGCGCCAAACCTGTTACCGGCACCCGGATCGGGAGACGGGTGTCTCCTGCTCGAATTGCGGCCGCCCGATCTGCCCGGATTGCATGACCTCGACCTCCGTGGGGATGCGCTGCCCCGAGTGCGCCCGTCAAACGACGAAGGTGCGAGTCGGCGCGGGGGCTTTCAGCCCCACCGCGGGGAAGATGCCGGCCACGATCGCGCTGATCGCGATCAACGTGATCGTCTTCGTCATCGAGCTCGTGGGCGGCGGGACCGGCTCGCTGAGCGGCGGCGGCACCGTGATCCACGACGCCGGCCTGCGCGGGCCCGATGTCGCCAACGGCGACTGGTGGCGGGTGATCAGCGGAGGATTCCTCCACGCGGGGTTCCTCCACCTCCTGCTCAACATGTACGTCCTCTACATCGCGGGCAGCATCCTCGAGCCTGGGATCGGCACGCCCCGCTTCCTCGGCATCTACTTCGTCTCGCTGATCGCCGGCTCGCTCGGCGCCCTGATCGCCGATCCCAACTCGCTGACGGTCGGCGCGTCTGGCGCGATCTTCGGGTTGATGGCCGCGGTCGTCGTGATCGCGCGGGGCCGGGGCGTTGAGCAGCTCGCCTCTCAGTTCGGGCTCTTCATCGTGCTCAATCTGGTGCTCACCTTCTCGATCTCGGGGATCTCGGTGGGCGGGCACATCGGCGGCCTGATCGGGGGGACGGTCGCCGCGGGGCTGGTCCTTTTGGTCGAGCGTCGAATGAGCGGCCGCGCCGGCTTCGGGCTCGAGCTGGCCGGGATCGTGCTGATGATCGTCGCGACCTTCGCCGGCGCCTTAGCGGTCGCCGGCTAGTCGGCGATCGCCATCAGCGCCCGCTCGTACTGGGCGCGGTCGAAGCTGAACGGGCCGAAGCCCTCGTAGTCCCAGTCGGGACGCGTCGGCTGCTCGAAGTCGTCCCAGGTGACGGTCTGATCGGTGACGGTGATCCGCGCCATCAGCGGTGAGCAGCCGACCTCGCCGCATCCGCAGCCGAGCAGCGCCGTCCGCTCTCCGTCGCCTTCGAACATCGGCGTCCCCTGGCCGCCGAGGAACTGCCCGGCGAGGTCGATCCTCATGTACCCGGCGACGAGGCCGATGTAGTTCCCGGCCATCTCCTCCTCCTCGTCCGACCGGGCGGAAGGCAGCTCGGCCTCGCGTACGAGGTCCGGCAGCTCGACGCCGTTGACCTCGATCTTGATCTGGCGCAGGCCGTCGGGAAAATCCTCGCCGGCTGGCGCGAACTCGAAGCTCACCTCGTCCACGCCCTGATGATTGCGGATCGGGCGGGGCGCCCGTCAGAGCGGGCGGTGGTTGTCCCCGCTGCGCCCCAGGAACCGGCTCGCCCGGCCTCGGACCGCGCCCGCCACCTCACGCCCGGCGCCCACCGCGCGGCGGGCCGCGCCAAGGCCGGCGCTCGCAGCCACCTCGGAAAGATCCCGCGCGGTGCGGGCGCCGCCACCGGCGACTCGACGACCAATCGATGCGGCCTCTCCGACCACCATGCCGGGCAATTCGGCGACGGAGTGAGCTCCATCAGAGCCCCAGTCGTCGTCGGCCGGCTCCTGGGCGGGGGTGGGCGGCGGGGGGCGCTCGGGCCGCTTGATGCCCACCTGCTCCGCGAGCCTCGCCTCTCGCTCGGCCTCCCCTCCGGCCGCCTGCGGGGGCGGCTCTTCGGCTCGCGCGGGGGCGGCCGACGCGGCGCGCCGTTCCGCCTCTCGCTTCAGGTCCTCGACCGAGCCCTTCAGGGTCGACTTGTGTGCGCGACGGGCGACTGGGCCGGGGAGCGGGATGCCGACCTCGAGACCGAGCTTGTAGGTGGCCCGCGTGCGGCCATCACCCAGGTCCTCGAATAGGTAGTGGCCGTCGGCGTCGTTGATGCCGTTGCCCTCGACGAAGTCCCACTCGATTCGGGTGGGCTCGTCGTAGCGGTAGTCGAGCGTGTAGTCGACCTTGCGAACCTTGGCGTCCACGACCAGCCGGACCCGCTTGCCGCGTCCCTGCTCGTCCCAGTCGAGCACCTCGGTGTCCACCACGGCGCTCTGCCACTCGGGGAAGGTCTCGTAGTCGGTGATCGCGTCGAAGCAGGTCTTGATCGGAGCCGCGATCTCGACTGTGTGCTCGGCCCAGTTGAGTCCCATCTCTCTCCTCTCGGCCCTAGGAGCGCCCGGCCGGCGCCGCGAGGGGCACCATTTCAAAGTCCACCCCTTGCGGGGCGCCAACCCTATCCGGGTGAAACAGGTGGGCGAGGAGCTCTGTCCCCTCCACCAGGCGGGGCCCTGGCCGGGAGAACGACGCCGCGGCGTCGACGGCCCAGATGCGCTCCGCGCCGATCGCCGCCACCTGTGCGGCGCGGCCCTCGACCTCCCCGCGAGCCTGCACGGCATTCCAGCCACAGGGCATCGCCACCACGACGTCGGTCCGCGACCCGACCAGCTCGGCCCATTCCGCGGTCCGCGATTTGGCGCCAGCCACCCCAAGCACGTCCTCGCCGCCTGCGAGCTCGATCATCTCCGGCACCCAGTGCCCGCCGATGAAGGGCGGCTCGAGCCACTCGAGTGCGAGCACGCGGGGACGGGAGGCACCCTCGACGGCGGCGCGAACGTCTTCCAGCCGCCGGTCGAGATCGTCGCGCAGGCGTGCCGCGCGATCGGCGACCCCCGCCGCCTCGCCCAGGCGCGGAAGGTCGGCGAGCACCTCGGCGAGGTTTGCGGGATCGAGCGAGATGACCCGCGGGTGGGAGGGCAGCCCAGCCGCCACCGTCACGACGTCGTCGTAGGAGACCGCGCAGACCTCACAGACCGCCTGGGTGACGATCAGATCGACGTCGAGCTCGCGCAGGGTCCGCTCGTCGAGCTCATAGAGATGGCGGCCCTCTCCCGTCAGCCGCCGGACCTCGGCGTCGATCTCTCCTGCTGAGAGTGCCTCTGGCACCAGGCTTCTGGTCAGGTGGGGCTTTCCGGCAGCCTCCGGCGGGTAGTCGCACTCGTGGGTGACGGCCACGACTTGATCGCCCAGACCGAGGGCGAATAGCATCTCTGTCGCGGACGGAACCAGGCTCGCGATTCGCACCCGACGAATATGGCACTTCTGAGCGACGAAGAGATCAAGGAGAGGCTCAAGGGGCTGGACGGCTGGCGCCAGCGTGGCGAGTACATCGTCAAGAGCTTCGACCGCAGCGACTTCGTCGGCTCGGTCAAGTTCGTCGACTCGCTCGTGGAGCCTGCCGAGGAGATGAATCATCACCCCGACATCGCCATCTCCTGGAGCCAGGTCGAGGTTGCGATCTCGACCCACGCGGAGGGCGGCCTCACCGACAACGACTTCGAGCTGGCGAAGAAGGTGGAGGGGCTCGCTTAGAGGCTCTGCAGCTGTTTCGACTCACGGAAGGACTGAATGCCAGAGGGGCTGTCGGCCGACGAGGTCGGCAAGGAGATTGCAGGTCACGCCGCTGAGGGCGAGGACGGCGCGCACGATCGACGCGACCGCATCGTTTCGATCACCGAGGCCATCCTGCTGTCGGTCGTCGCCCTGATGGCGGCGTGGTCCGGCTACGCGGCGGCGAAATGGAGCACCGAATCGCGGGTGGACCTGGCCCATTCCACCAGCGTGAGGTCCAAGGCCAGCCGCGCGGACCTGAAGGCAAACGCGGTCCGCAACTTCGACGCCTCGACGTTCAACGCCTGGTTCACGGCCTATACGGTCGGCAACCGGCAGGCGATGGTGGTCGCCGAGCGGCGCTTTCGCCCCGGTTTCCGGGTCGCGTTTGACGCCTGGCGCGCGACGAAGCCGGAGACCAATCCGAACGCGCCGCGGGGTCCCACCTACATGCCGGAGTACCGCCAACCTGGGCTGCGAGAGTCTGCTGTCCTGGATAAGCAGGCCGATGAGGCCTTCGCCTCGGGCGAGGACGCCGGCACGAGGTCAGACAAGTACATCCGGACCACGGTCTTCCTGGCGAGCGTGCTCTTCCTGGTCGGCATCAGCACCCGCTTCCCGCTCCGGGGCGGGCGCTACGCGCTCGTCGGTCTGGGGGCGGCGCTGCTGGTGATCTCCTTCGTGCTGCTCCTGCAGCTGCCCGGACCTCCTGCCTGACCCGGCACCCGAGGACCAGCCCCGGCGCCTGGCCGCCCGAGGAGACGGTGGCGGCGACCCGTTGGCGTACATGGCGTTCGGTAGCCTTGGCTCGTCGCCAGTGACCGACGACGATCCCCCTCGAAGTACGCGCGCCCTGCGGGGCGTACTCAAGTCCATGAAACGGGTCGCGCTTGCGCGCGCTCTCGCATCATGGCCGCCTGACCCAGGGCCGGGGCGATGACGGCTGTCCTCCTCGTCCTGCTGTTCGTGCTGATCGCGGTCAACGGCGTCTTCGTCGCGGCCGAGTTCGCTCTGGTGCGCGCCCGCCGCTCGCGGCTCGAGCAGATGGCCTCGGATGGCAGCCGCGGTGCCAACGCGGTGCTCGAGGAGCTCGATCAGATCGACGAGTACCTCTCGGCCTGCCAGCTCGGGATCACGATGGCCTCGATCGGGATCGGCTTCCTGGGCGAGCCGGCGGTCGCCAAGCTGATCGAGCCCGTCTTCGGCAGCCTCTCGCACGGAGTCGCCGTCGCGATCTCCGTGGCGATCGCCTATGCGCTGGTCACCTCACTGCACGTCGCGGTCGGCGAGCAGGCGCCCAAGCTGTTCGCCATCGCGCGGCCCGAGGGAACCGCGCGGCGCCTGGCGTCCCCGCTCCACTGGTTCCGGCGGATCAGCGCTCCCTTCACGGTGGGGCTGACCTGGATAGCGAACGGCATCGTCCGTCTCGTCGGCGTGCGCCCAGAGGAGCTCGACGAGGAGCAGCCGACCTCCGAAGACCTGCAGGTCCTGATCTCGCAGTCGGCGACGAGGGGCAAGCTCGACCCGGGCGAGGCCGTGATGCTGCGCGGTGTCTTCCACCTCCACGAACAGGAGGCCCGCGAGGTGATGACGCCGATCCCGGCGGTCGTCACCGTGGATCAGTCGGCGACCGTCTCGGAGGCGCTCAACTTCTGCATCTCCTCGGGGCACAACCGGCTGGTCGTGGTGGAGGACGGCAACGCGGACCGCGTGCGAGGCGTCGTCCACGCGCTCAGGCTGGTGCGCTTGATGCTGGCCGAGGGCCCCGAGGCCAAGATCGAGTCGGCCATCCGCGACGCCCTGATAGTCCCCGAGACAAAACCCCTGGACGATCTGCTCACTGAGCTTCAGCGCCAGCGCTCATCGATGGGTGTCGTGATCGACGAGTACGGCAGGACGGTCGGGATCGTCACGGTCGAGGACATCCTCGAGGAGGTCGTGGGGGAGATCGAGGACGAGACGGACCCGCTGGCCGGCTCGCTGCGACAGCTTGGGAATGGGGACTGGTACGTCCGGGGGCACGTCTCGCTCGGCGACCTCGCGGATCGCGGCATCGAGCTCCCGGTGGACACCGACGCCTACAACTCGATCGGCGGCTACGTCTTCGGAGAGTTGGGACGCCTGCCGAAGCGGGGCGATCTGATCAATGCGGACGGCTACGAGATCCGCGTGGAGTCGGTGCGGGAGAACCGGATCGAGGCTGTTCGAATCCACGCCCAGTCCCCGTCGTAGCGCGGTTGCAGGGACTTTCCCTTCCGTCCGTTTAGGGCTCTACGTTCCCGGAGACCCAAGGGTGCACCGCAGGCAGAGCCGAGGTGCAACCCGCCCAATGGTGGGTCTTGAGGAGGGCCACATGTGGGTTGTCCGGTTCAGCGATAAGCAGCTTGAGGTAGTCAGGGCAGTGCTCCGCTCGGAGGAGCATCGGGGACCGGCTCTGGAGGGCGCGCTCGAGGCACTCGACCTCGCTCGATGGGATGAGCTCCCCGAGGCGCAGCTCCCCTGGTCCGAGGTTGAGGCCGAGGCCACGAAGCAGGGTGTCTCGGAGGCCGATGTGATCTGGGATCGTTCCGGTCGCCATGACGAGCCCGCGGTGCCGCCGATCGCAGCGAAGTCGCGCGTCAAGCGCAAGGGCAAGCAGGCGGCGTAGGTCCAGCGCGCTTCTGGCGGGGGCCTTCGGGCTCGCGCTCGTGGCCATCGCAGGATGCGGCGCCAGCGATTCCTCCTCGTCGGCGAACCGCTTCGACGGCGCCGCTGCGTGGTCCCTCCTACAGCGCCAGGTCGCGGTCGGGCAGCGACCCGCGGGTTCGACGCAGCTTCGTCACCTCGCCACGGAGCTTCGGCCGATGCTGCCCGGCGGCCGGTTCGAGCCGTTCCCCAGCACCGGACCGCAGCAGGGTCTTCGGAACATCGTCGGTGTGCTGCCCGGGCGGGCCCCGGCGATCCTGATCGGCGCCCACTACGACACCGAGTGGCATCCGAAGGGGTTCGTCGGCGCCAACGACAGCGCCGCCGGAACCGCTGCGCTGATCGAGCTCGCCCGCACGCTCTCCGCCGCGCTCCCCCGGAACCACCGCGAGATCCGCTTCGTCCTGTTCGACGGCGAGGAGGACCCGCCGGGCTGCACCGACCGCGACTTCCAGTTCTGCGCGCTGCGCGGTTCGAGGGCGTACGCCGCCGCCCACCCGGGCGAGATCGGGGACATGATCCTGCTCGACTACATCGCGAACCGGGACGCGCGGATCGCCCGCGAGGTGAATTCGAACCAGGCGCTCTGGGCGCAGCTGCGCGACGCAGCGTCCGAGGTCGGCGCGGAGGATGTCTTCCCAGCGGGCGTCCAGGGCGGGGTGATCGACGACCACGTTCCCTTCCTCGCGCAGGGGATTCCGGCGATCGACCTGATCGACTTCTCCTACCCGTACGCGGACACCGTGGAGGACACCGTCGACAAGCTCGATCCGGCGGTCCTGGACGAGGTCGGGGAGACTGTCACTCAGCTCGTCATCAACCTCAACGCCGGCGGCTAGTCGTACTCGTAGAAACCGGCGCCGGACTTGCGCCCGAGCTTGCCTGCGTCCACCAGGGCGATCAGCCGTCCGGGCGGGCGGTGGTGGTCCTCGCCGCTGTCGGCGTGGAGCGCCTCGCCGATCGCGACGGCGACATCGACTCCGATCAGATCGAGCAGGGCGAGCGGCCCCATCGGATAGTTCGCCCCGAGGGTCATGCAGCTGTCGACGTCCTCAGCCCCCATGCCGGTCTGCTCCATCAGGCGCACGGCGTCGAAGAGGTAGGGGAAGAGCAGCCGGTTGACGACGAACCCGGGCTCGTTCGGCACCTCGACGACGGTCTTGCCGATCGCCTCGCACCAGACCCGGGCTCGGGGGCGGATCTCCTCTCGGGCCGGGTCGGGAAGGCAGAGCTCGATCAGCTCCATCCTCGCCACGGGGTTGAAGGGGTGCAGGCCGAAGACCCGATCGGCGTGGCCGCTCTGCGAGCCGAGCTCATCGAGTGAGAGCGAGGAGGTGGTGCTGGCAAGGTCGGCGTCGCCCGCCGCCTCGCCGACGGCGCTGAGCAGGTCCACCTTCGGCCCCAGCTCTTCGACGACCGCCTCAACGATCAGGTCGCAGTCCGCGAGGTGGGCGGGGTCGGTCGTCACCTTGATCCGTCCGCCGTCCGCGCCGTCCACCTTCGAGGCGAGCTTCTGGGCCTGCTCCTCGGCCCGCCAGGCGGAGGCGTCCGACCGGGCGAGCAGGAGGACCCGCGAGGCCATGCTCGCGCAGGCGGCGAGGCCGGTCGCGATGGTGCCGCTCCCCGCGATCCCCGGCCGCTCATATGTAGGGCCGCCCGCCACGTTGGGTGTCTATCACGGGCGCCCAGAAACGCGCGGCGCCTCCGGCGCACGCGCGCATCGGGGGCATAGAGTCGCTTCGTGGCGACCGACCGGATCGAATGGGCCGAGGGTCTGGTGGTGCTCTGGAACTCCGGCGATTACGAGAGATGGCTCGACGAGATGGGAGCGGACTTCGAGTTCACCCCCGATCCCAGCTTCCCGGACGCGGGCACCTACCGGGGCGAGGACCTGCGGCGCTGGATGCGCGACTGGATCTCAACCTGGCGGGAGAACCGCTTCGAGCTGCTCGGCGTCGAGCAGGTCGGCGATGCGCTGATGATGCGAGGCCGCTGGCACCTGGCCACCCGCCAGAGTGGCGGGGAGGTGCCCCTCCAGGACTTCACGCTGGTGCTCTTCTATGACGATGACGACGCTCAGCGGCCCGGGAGGATGTCCGCCTACTTCGATCATCGGCAGGCTCGGGAAGCGGCACGCGCCGGTACTGGCTGACTCGCCAGTCAATGGGTGTATGCTCAGGTCTAAGAGACTTGGTTGCTTGAAGAAACCGACTGAGGAGGCAAGAGGTGGCTGAGAACGGAAAGTTCGGTGGACGCGAGGTAGTGATCGTGGAGGCCGCTCGCCTGCCGGTTGGGCGCGGCCACGAGGAGAAGGGCTACTACAAGGACGCCCACGCCTCGAATCTGCTGGCCAAGAGCTACGGCGCCGTGATCGAGCGGGCCGGCATCGAATCCTCCGAGGTTGAGGACGTTGTCGCCGGTTGCGTGCAGCAGTTCGGCGAGCAGGGCATCAACATCGCCCGCAACGCCTGGCTCGAGGCCGGGCTGCCGATGGAGACGCCGGCGACCACTGTCGACCGCCAGTGCGGGTCGGCGCAGCAGGCAGTCAACTTCGCAGCCGCGCTGGTCGCCTCCGGCGTTCATGACGTCGCCATCGGCGGCGGCGTGGAGCACATGGGCCACATCTCCTTCGCCGATTCGGCGGAGGTGATGAAGGAGCACGGCTTCGCCTTCTCGCCCCAGCTGCTCGAGCGCTACAACCTCGTGCCCCAGGGCATCTCGGCCGAGATGATCGCCGACAAGTGGGAGATTCCCCGCTCCGAGCTCGACGAGATCGGCCTCCGTTCCCATCAGCTGGCCCATCAGGCCACCGAGGAGGGACGCTTCGAGCGCGAGATGATCCCGTGGCAGAACAACGGCGACACCTACGTCACCGACCAGGGCATCCGCCCGCCGACGGAGGACAGCGCCGAGAAGCTGGCCTCGCTGAAGCCCGCCTTCAAGGAGGACGGCAAGATCACAGCCGGCAACTCCTCGCAGGTCTCAGACGGCGCCGCCGCGGTGCTGCTGATGACCACCGAGAAGGCCAACGAGCTCGGTGTCACGCCGCGCGCGAAGGTCGTCGACCAGACGACCGTCGGGGTCGATCCCGTGATGATGCTGACGGGCCCCATCCCCGCGACGCAGCTGATCCTGAAGCGCAACGGGATGAAGATGGACGACATCGACCTGGTCGAGATCAACGAGGCCTTCGCCTCGGTCGTCGCGGCCTGGCGGCGTGAGCTGGAGCCCGATATGGATCGCGTCAACGTGAACGGCGGCGCGATCGCCATCGGCCATCCGCTCGGCTCCACCGGCGCTCGCCTGATCACCACGCTGCTCCACGAGCTGGAGCGCTCCGACAAGGAGACCGGCCTGGTGACCATGTGCTGTGGCGGCGGGCTCGGCACCGGCACGCTTATTCAGAGAGTCTGAACTCACGGCTCATAGCCCGCCGACGTTGATCTAGGGATGGCCACCAGGCGCGCAGGTGCCCACGCCCGAAAGCCGGCGGCGAAGTGGACCGCCGACGACCGCGCGTTGATGCGGGCGGACAAGGTGCTGCGCCGCCTGATGGAGGAGCAGGGTCCGATCCATCCCGAGATCGACCGTCGCGGAAGCCGACCCGATCCCTGGGAGGCCCTGGCGCGGGCGATCGTCGGCCAGCAGCTCTCGACCCGTGCCGCCGCCTCGATCTGGAACAAGCTGCTCGCCATCTTCGGCGGCAGCATGCCCACCCCGGAGGAGTTCCTGCGACGGAGACGCACGACGCTGCTGAAGGCGGGGCTCTCCAACGCAAAGGTCGAGTACCTGCGCGACCTCGCCGCCCGCGTCAAGGACGGCCGGCTCGATCTGGGTCGTCTCAAGGACCTCTCCGACGAGGACGTGTGCGCCGAGCTCGTCGAGGTCAAGGGGATCGGCCGGTGGAGCGCCGAGATGTTCCTGATCTTCCATCTCGGCCGCCATGACGTGGTCTCGGCTGGTGACCTCGGTATCAGGCGGGCGATCCAGAGGGCTTATGAGATGGACGAACCTGCCCGGACCCGAGGACATCGACCGGATCGCAGAGCCCTGGCGACCGCACCGCACGCTCGCCGGTCTCTATCTATGGCGATCCCTGGACAACACTCCGGCCTAGTGGATAGCTTTCGCTCCTCGCCGACCGAGGGGGTGTCGGCGGGATGGACCTCGACTCAATCGACGAAAGGGAGAAATGAAGCGCTTCCACTCTGGCTGGTCGGATCCGTCATGGCGCTCGCGCTGATCGCGGCCGGCTGTGGCGGCGGAGACGACAACAGCGACTCCACCACCACGAGCCTGACCAAAGCCGAATGGATCGCCCAGGCCGACGCTGTCTGCCAGCAGGGCAATCAGGAGATCGAGCAGGCCGCCAAGCAGCAGTTCGGGAACCAGAAGCCGACCGCGGCTGAGGTTCAGCAGTTCGGCACCGGGACGGCGCTCCCCAACACACAGACCCAGGTCGACAAGATCAGGGCGCTCGGCGCGCCATCCGGCGACGAGGACGAGGTGAACAAGATCCTCGACACCGTCCAGGCGGACATCGACAAGGCGAAGTCCGCCGGAGACGTCGAGGACAGCACGTTCGCCGACGGCAACGCGCTGGCGAAGCAGTACGGCCTCAAGGTCTGCGGCCAGGATTGAGCATGGCGGCACTCGAACGCATCTCGATCGCCGCGATCGGAGACACGGCATCGGACCTCGCCGAGCAGGCGAGCGTCGCCGAGGCCGCTGGGATCGACTGCATCTGGACGCCGGAGCTATTTCGCAGCTCGGTGACGCAGGCGACCTGGCTGGCGGCGAAGACCGAGAGGATCGGCGTGGGGACCGGAATCGCCTGGGCCTTCACCCGCAGCGCCTTCATCCTCGCCGTCACTGCCCTCGACATCGATGAGATGTCCGGCGGCCGCTTCCGGCTCGGCCTCGGCGCCGGAGTGCGCCGGCTCAACGAGACCTGGCACTCGGTCGACTACGGCAAGCCGGCTCCGCATCTGCGGGAGACCATCGAGGCGACCCGGCTGATCATGGAGAAGGCCTCGACCGGCGAGCCGATCCGCTACGAGGGCGAATACCAGGACATCGACATCAGGGGCTGGATCCGACCCCACAAGCCGGTCCGCCCGCGCGTCCCGATCTACACCGCGGCGATGCAGGAGGGGATGTGCCGCATGGCCGGCGACGTTGCGGACGGGCTGATCGGCCACCCGATGTGCCCGGCGCGGTGGGTCGACGAGGTGATGCTCCCCAATCTGGAGACGGGTCTGTCGCGGTCCGGTCGAGAGCGATCGGAGATCGACTTCATCCCCACCGTTTGCTGCGCAATAGACGACGATGAATCCCGCGCGCTCGACGCGGCCCGTCGGACGATCGCCTTCTACTCGACCGTCCGCACCTACAAGCCAGTCTGGGAGATGCACGGCTTCGCGGACGCGGCGGCGGCGGCGGGTGACGCGTTCCGCAAGGGCGACCTCGCCGCCGTTCCGCAGGCGATCCCCGACGAGATGGTTGACGCGTACACTGCCGCCGGGCCGCTGGACAAGGTCCGCGCTCGTGTCGAGGAGGCGGCCCAGCGCGGCGATGGCGTCTGGCTGACCCCGCCGACCTACTTCATCCCGCCGGAGCAGATCGGCGAGTACCAGGCGAAGCTGATCGAGGCGTTCGGACCGGCCTGAATCGGGTCGCGCTGAGGCGCCCTCGCCTCAGAGCCCGTCCACGAACTCCTTCAGCTTGCGCGGGTCCCGGAGTGGGGCGCCGTGGCCGAAGCAGACGAGCTCGGGCTCGAGGGCCGCGAGCTTCCTGGCCGACTCCCGGTTTCGCGCCGGGTCCGGCGTCAGGGCGGGCTTCGGCTCGTGGAGCCCCGGTATCCCCGTGTACTGATCCATGTTGGCCAGGACGTCCCCGATGATGAGGACCCGGTCGGACTCCCGCCAGAAGACCACATGTCCGGCGCTGTGCCCGGGCGCGTCGATCACCCTGAAGCCGCCGACCTCGTCGCCCTCTTCGATCACCCTGTCCACCTTGTGGCCCGGGCCGTGGAAGATCCGCCAGAAGAAGTGGGCCATGAACATGTCCGGCTGGCGCTCGTCGATCAGCTTGGGGTCCTCGGCCGCAGGTACATCGAGCTCCGGGCAGAGGTAGGGAATGCCGAGCTTCTCGCAGACGTCGCGGCTCGCGCCCTGGTGGTCGGGGTGGGCATGGGTGAGGGCGTGGGTGGTGACCTCATGCCCGTCGAGCTGCTTCAGGATGCGACCCGTCGACTGCCGGCAGCCGGCATCGATCAGGGCGTCTCCGGCGAGGTAGGCGTTGACCGCCCACGGCAGGCCCGGCAGGCACTTGATATGCCAGACGTCGTCGGCGAGCTCCTTCATCAGTGCGCGACTCCCGTTCCGCCGCGCGGGTCCCCGCTGTGCTCCGCGAGATCGTTGAGGCGTGCGATCTGGACCTCGCCCTCCCGCCTCACCGGATCGTCCTCGGGCAGCCGCTCGATCAGGCGCTCGATGCGGTTGCGGATCTGGAGCGCGAAATGCGGAGTGGAAGGTCCGGCCAGCGCTCGGATGTCGTCGACTGTGACGGGCCTCGTCAGACGGTCGGGTCGCTCGGCCTCGCTCACTTCTTCCCCTTCTGCGGCGTGGGGTTCGGCTCGCTCTCGACGCCGCCGGGCTGAGCGACCCCGCCGGTGGCAGCTCCCCGGCCGGAGGCGTTGCCGATCGGCGCCAGCTCCGCGAGCTGGTCCACCTCCGCCTGCACCTGTCCGCCGATCGCGGTCGCGTCACCCATCAGCCAGACGTGGTTGTACACCGCCCGGGTCGGATCCGTCGCGTACCCCGGCTTGATGTCGAGCAGAAAGGCACGCAGCTCGGGCGGCAGGGCATCGGCCGTGTCCGTGACGAGCAGAGGTCCCCATTTCCCACTCGATGCCAGTGACGCCGCCGCAGCAGCGTCGAGCGGGCGGTCGGAGTTTGCGAGCTCCATTCCGTGCCCGGGATCGTTGAGGTTCCACCCGAATGACCCGTCGGTGAACCGGGCGAAGAAGAGGGCATTCTGGACGACGCCGGTGGCGCCGATCCGCTGCACACTCGCGGCCACCCTGCCGAGCCGCGTGACGGCCGCCTTCGAGATCACGGACTCCGGCCCGAGGACGTAGACGGCCGAGGCCGCGTGGCGCCGCAGCGCCGCCAGCGTGGCGGCCGGCACCTGGTTGCGGCCGCTGAAGAGAACCGCGTCGCCCGAGCGGGCCGCCCAGGCGGCGGCCGGCATCGCGTAACCGGGCTCGTCGGAGCTGACGACGACGATGTGCTCGGGCTCGGCCTTCAGCAGCCGCTGGCGGAGCTGGTCGATCGAATTCGCAATCTCGGCCGGGGAGTCGCCATGCAGCTGATCGGAGTTCAGTCCCGAAGGGACCGCGGCGCCGCTGGCGGAATAGACCTGGGTATCGCCGGAGGGCCCGCCGCCCTGCGGATGGAGCTGCGCCAGCGCCTGCGTGGTCGCGTCGGGAACCGAGTCCCGGCCGCTGACCAGCACCGGTATCCGGGTGGGCGGCCCGGAGAGCACCGATGCTGCGACGCCGGCCTGCCAGTCGTCGTCCGGGACGAGGATTGCCGCCTGCAGCGGCTTCGCTCCGGGGGCCGGGGGATGGGTCGCCAGGGCTGCGGCGGCGGCGTCGGCCGTCGGATCGGGCCCACTGATCCTGGTCGTGTTCCGAGTCGCGACCAGAGGGAACCCGAGCGTCCCGACCGGGGCCTGCTGAGCGTTGTCGGTCGCGACCGCGATGGTGACCACGCGGGTCTCGCCGTTGTCGCTCCCGCCGAAGGGGTTGGTCACGGCCAGCACCACCAGCGCTGCGATCAGCGCCACGCCGGCGGCGATCAGGCCGGTGGTGCCGCGGCCGCTCGAGAGCTTGGAGCGGAGCCGGTCGCTGCCGTTCTGGAGCGGGCGAGGTAGGCGCACGGCGGCGAACGCTACCCCGAACGCTCGCGGGCACGGCGGTATGTGGCAGGTCCCACTTCCGGGTCCGGTAGACTGGCTGACTGACCAGTCAATCGGTCCAGATAAACGGATTGCTCCTCGCTTCGCTGCGGAGCACCCTCGCACTACGAAAGGCAGGCCGGGAAATGGACTTCGCCCTCTCCGACGAGCAGCGCGAGCATCGGGACTACGTCCGCAGGTTCGCCCGCGAGGTCATCCGCCCCGCCGCGCGCAAACACGACGAGGAAGAGAGCACGCCGTGGGAGGTGATCCGGGAGGCGCGTAGCTGGGGCCTTCAGGGGCTCGAGCACATGCAGCGAATGGGCTCTGACCCCGGCGGCCTGTTCGGCGTGATCACCGCCGAGGAGCTCCACTGGGGATGCGCCGGCACCGCGCTCGCCATCCAGGGCTCCGGTCTGGCCGCCGCCGGGATCGCCGCGTCCGGGACACCCGAGCAGATCGCCGAGTGGGTCCCGCAATGCTTCGGAACGGACGATCAAATCGCACTCGGCGCCTACGCCGTGACCGAGCCGCAGGCCGGCTCCGACGTGAAGAGCCTCCGGACGACGGCGAAGCTCGACGGCGACGAGTGGGTCCTGGACGGCACCAAGGTCTTCATCACGAACGGCGGGATCGCCGATGTCCACGTGGTCGTCGCCACCGTCGACCCGGAACTTGGCCACCGCGGACAGGCGTCCTTCGTCGTCGGCCCGGAAACGCCAGGGCTGCGCCAGGGCAAGAAGGAGTCGAAGATCGGCATCCGCGCTTCCCACACCGCGGAGGTGATCCTCGAGGACTGCCGGATCCCCGTCGACAACCTGCTCGGCGGGATGGACAAACTGAACCGCAAGCTCGAGCGGGCGCGGTCGGGCCAGAGGGGTGGCTCGTCGAACGCGCTGGCGACGTTCGAGATGACCAGGCCGATCGTCGGCGCCTCTGCTCTTGGAATCGCGCAGGCCGCGTACGAGTGGACGCTCTCCTATCTCTCCGACCAGTCCGTCGACGGCGGCAGGCCGGCGCTCGAGGAGCAGCGCATCCAGCAGGTGCTCGCCGACGTCGCCACCGAGATCGACGCCGCCAGGCTGCTGGTTCAGCGCGCGGCGTGGATGGGACGCAACGGCATTCCGATGACCGGCGGCCAGGGCTCGATGTCGAAGCTCAAGGCCGGCGACGTGACCATGTGGGCGACCACCACCCTGATGGATCTCGTCGGCCCCTACGCGCAGACCATCGACTGCCCGCTGGAGAAGTGGTTCCGGGACGCCAAGATCTACCAGCTGTTCGAGGGCACGGCCCAGGTACAACGGCTGGTGATCTCCAGGATGCAGGCGCGCGTCTATCAGGAGCGCTTCGCGGAGGCCGCCGAGATCGCAAAGCAGGCGATGAACGGGTCTGGGGAAGGCTCGGCGCAGCCCGTAGCCGTCGCGTAACCGCTGCAACCCCGGTTTCAGTTCGGGCCCGCTCGGGCCATCAACCTTCCAGGCGGAGATGACTCAATCGAAGCGGGTGATATTGGCGCTCTGCGGCGCGCTGCTGGTGTGCGCGTGCGCGATGGCGGTTGGCGCATCGGGCAAGGGCCTCCAGGAGAGGCTCGACGCGACCCAGGGCAAGCTTTCTCACGTGAAGGCGCACGCCGGTGTGCTGACGACGAGGATCAGCCACGAGTCGGCTCAGCTCGATCGCCTGACGGCCGAGGTCGCCGATCTCCGGAAGCAGGAGGCGACGGTCGCGGCGCAGCTCGCTCAAAAGCAGGCAGAGCTCGAACAGGCGCAGGCGCGGCTCGATCATCTGAAGCAACGCCTCGGTGAGGCGGTCCAGATCCTCGAGCAGCGGCTGGTCGCGATCTATGAGTCGAACGAGCCCGACCTGATCACCGTGCTCCTCCAGTCCCACGGCTTCGACGACCTGGTCGCCCGAACCCAGTACATGCGGACCCTTCAGAACCAGGACAACGACATCGTCGCCAGGGTGCGGGGACTCCGCAGCGAGATGCAGCTCACCGTCAACACCGTGCGCGCGGCCCGTGACGAAATCGCGACGCGGAAGCAGCAGCTCGAGGCGACCAGGCTGGCGCTGCGGAATCGGACGGAGGAGCTCGCAACCGCCCGTCGCAAGCAGCACGCCACGCTGACGCAGGTCCGAAAGCAGCAGAAGGACCTCGAGGGGAACCTCTCCGATATCTCTCAGAAGATCGCCGAGCAGCTGGCCCAGCAGACCGGCGTTCTGCCGGCCGGGCCGATCAGGCCGGGTGGCCACGGTTTGATCTGGCCGGTGAACGGCCCGGTCGTCTCCGGCTTCGGGATGCGCTGGGGCCGGATGCATGAGGGGATCGACATCGCGGTGCCGACCGGCACGCAGATTCGCGCCGCCGCTTCGGGGACCGTCTCGATCGCCGGTGTGGAGGGCGGCTACGGGAACTACACGTGTATCGACCATGGCGGTGGGCTCTCCACCTGCTACGCCCACCAGGAGCGCATCCTTGTCTCCTCGGGTCAGCAGGTGGCGCAGGCCCAGGTGATCGGCATCTCGGACTGCACCGGCCACTGTCTCGGGCCCCATGTCCACTTCGAGGTCAGGGTGAACGGACAGGCGGTCGATCCGCTTGGCTATCTATAGTTGGTAGCCCGCTGCCCCGTTAGTAAGTAATCCGCAACGTGCGGTCATAGAACAGTCGTTTACCTCGCTATTGGGGTTTTTATGGTCCGACCGATGCGGCACGATTCAGGCACTGTGAGTGCGCGTGATTGGCGCGCTGCGCGAGAGGGGGAGGCTCACGCGGCGAGCCGTACATCAGAGAGCTTCATCGTCGGCATCGGAGCTTCCGGTGGCATCCTCGCGGGTGCCGCCATCGTCTTCGTCACCCTCGTCGGGGTGGTGTCGTTCAACGTCTGGCCTTCGGCCTCCGGGATCTCCTCCAGTGGCGGCAACGTCGAGCTGGGAATGGCGACCCCCGCCTCGTCCGGCGGTGGAGCCGGGGGCGCTCCGGTGAGCGCGGCTTCCGGCCAGCTCGCCTCGGCGACAGTCAGCACCGGCGGTGGCGCCAGTGGTGGTGGCGGCGGCGGCGGCGGCGGTTCGGCTGGTGGCGGCGGCAACAGCGCACCAGGCGGCCACGCCGGCGGCCATCTCGGCGCCGGTGGCGCCACGCCACCCTCGGGCAACGCGCCCTCCAGCCCTCCGAGCTCCGGCGGTAGCGGCGGATCAACCGGAGGGCCCCCACCCGCGACCGGTGAGCCGATCCCGGGCGGGGACGACGGCAATCCGAAGGCCCCAAGCGGCCGCGACGACGACCGTTCCCACAAGGGCTCCTCCGGCCACCATTTTCCGGTCGGAAACGGCAATCAGGGAAATCAGGGCAGGGGTGACGGCGGCGATGGACACGGGCACCACGGAAGTCAGGGTGATTCGCCCGTTGTCCCGACGGCTCCCTCCGGCGGGTCGGACGATGCCTCCGGCTCCGGCGACCAGGGAAATTGCCCGGGGCGAAGCCACTCGCACGGTCGCGATCACAGCGATGGCTCATCGTCGTCCACCACCACCACCACCACCACCACCACCACCACCACTTCCTCCTCGTCCACCTTCTCCGCCCGCGGGTCCAGCCACTCTTCCGGACGCTGCCGGGGCTGCGGCTCCCGCGGCCGGCACTAGCCAGCCGCTACTCGCTCGACCCGCGGGCGGCTAGCTCCCGCTCCAGCCAGCTGAGCGCTGTGGCCTGAAGCTCGGGATCGTGCTGCACCGTGGTGTGCGCGCCGCCGGGAACGATGATCAGCTTGCGCGGCTCCCCTGCCCGCTCGTAGAGCGCCTCGGAATGGTCGCTCGGAATCTGGGTGTCCCCCTCGGCGTGCATGAGGATGAGGGGACGCGGGGCGATCAGCTCGACGGCGTCGCCGATGCCCCGGGCGAGCAGCCACGCCTCCATCGCGACCGGGTCCCCAATTCGCATCTCGAGGCTCCCGCGACGCAGTCCGCTGGCGAGATGGTCCTGGCCCGCCGGGCAGATCGCGATGGCCCCGGCGATCTCCGCGGAGGCCGTGGTCGCGTGAACGGCGAGGAAGCCCCCAAGGCTGGATCCCCTGACCGCGACGCGACCCGGGTCGACGCCTTCCTGCGAAGCGAGCAGGCGGGCCATCCCGATCACGTCCTCGACCGCTGCACCGGACATCGGTCGCTCGGAGTCGCCGTGGCCCGGCAGGTCGAAGGCCAGGGCCGCCCAGCCGCCGGCCGTGGCGAGGCGCGCGAAGTCGGCGTGGTTCTCCTTGCACGAGCCCGCGCCGTGCACGATCACCACGCCCGGCCAGAGTTCATCCGTCGGCGGATCGTCGGGAAGCCAGAGCGCGTAGGCGAGGCCGTCCTCCTGGTCCTCCCGGGCGGGACGCCGTAGGGGAGAGCGCTCCATTGCGGGCATTCTGGCTGTTCCCGTCAGAATTGCCCTCCATGAGCTCACCCGCGGACAACCCGGGGTCGGTGGCGACCGCCGATCCGATCGCCGGCTCGCCGGTCTATCCGGCGGGCTCGCGCGTCAACGAGCGCGGCCACCTGGAGGTCGCGGGCTGTGACGTCGTTGAGCTGGCCGATCAGTTCGGCACCCCCGCCTACATCTACTCCGAGAACGACATGCGCCGCCGGGCGCAGGACTACCAGCGCGCATTCGAGCAGCGCACCGACGCGTTCGAAGTGATCTACGCGAGCAAGGCTTTCCCCGCCACCGCCGCCTACCGGGTGATGCGCGAGGAGGGGCTCTCGGTGGACGTCGCGTCGGGCGGCGAGCTCCACGTGGCACTGGCCGCAGGCTTCGATCCCGAGCGGATCCACCTGCACGGCAACAACAAGACCGAGGCCGAGCTCCGCCATGCCTTCGACGCCGGGGTGGGCCACCTGATCCTCGACTCGTTCGACGAGATCGAGCTGGCCGATCGCCTGCTCGACCGCCCCCAGAGGGTGCTGATCCGGGTGACCCCGGGCATCAAGCCGTCCACCCACGACTACGTCCAGACCGGGCAGCTCGACTCGAAGTTCGGCTTCGGGCTGGCCGACCGGCTCGCGGAGCGGGCCGTCGAGCGGGTGCGCGCCTCGGATCATCTGGAGCTGGTCGGGCTCCACGCGCACATCGGCTCCCAGATCTTCGAGCTCGAGCCCTACGTGAAGGCGATCGAGGTGATCGCCGACTTCTGCCAGGCCGTGAGCCTCGAGCCGGAGCTGCTCAATGTCGGTGGCGGCCTCGGCATCGCATACCTCGACACCGACGAGCCGCCCTCCATCGAGGACTATGTCGACGTCAAGGTCCGCGGGGTACGGCACGTCTTCGACCCGGTCCCCAGGATCCTGGTCGAGCCGGGGCGTTCGCTGGTCGGCAACGCCGGGGTCACGGCGTATCGGGTCGGGACCGTCAAGGAGATTCCGGGGGTGCGGACCTACGTCGCCGTCGACGGAGGCATGTCGGACAACCTGCGCCCGATGCTCTACGGCGCCCACTACGAGGCGGTGATCGCCGACCGCGCCGGGGAGACGCCGGACACCCTGGCCACGATCGCCGGGATGCACTGCGAGTCGGGGGATGTGCTGGTGCGCGACACGGAGCTGGCGGCCCCTCGCGTCGGGGATGTGCTCGTCACTCCGGCGACGGGCGCGTACGGATACGCGATGGCGAACAACTACAACGGCGTGCCGAGGCCGCCGGTGGTCTTCTGCCGGGACGGCCAGGCGAGGATCGTCGTCCGACGCGAGACCTGGGACGACCTGCTGAGCAGGGACGAGTGATGGCCGAGACGGTGAAGGTCGGAATCCTCGGAAGGGGGACCGTCGGCGGAGCGTTTCGCAAGCTCCTGGGGGAGCGTGCCGACATGGTTGAGGAGGTCTCCGGGCGCCGGCCAGAGGTGGCGGGGGTCCTGAGCTCGCAGGACGGGAACTTCGACGAGATCCTGGCCGACAGCGAGATCGTCGTGGAGCTGATCGGGGGCATCGATCCGGCGTTCGACTACGTGACCCGGGCGCTGCGGGAGGGCAAGCACGTGGTCACGGCCAACAAGCAGCTGATCGCGCAGCACGGGGAGCAGCTGGTCGCCGCGGCGCGGGAGGGAGGCGCCCAGCTGCGCTTCGAGGCCGCGGTCGCGGGCGCGATCCCGGTGATCCGCGTGGTCCAGGAGAGCCTCGGCGCGATCCCGATCGAGAAGGTGTTCGGGATCGTCAACGGGACGACCAACTACATCCTCACCGAGATGACGCGGAACGGCCTCTCCTACGAGGAGGCGCTGAAGCAGGCGCAGGATCTCGGCTATGCGGAGGCCGACCCGACCGAGGACGTGGGGGGCGCCGACGCCGCGGCCAAGATGGCGATCCTCGCCCGGCTCGCGTTCGGCGCCCCGGTGGAGCTGGAGGATGTCCCGTACCAGGGGATCGAGCAGGTCAAGCCCGACGACATCGCCTACGCGAAGGAGCTGGGGCTCTCGCTGAAGCTGCTGGGTGTCGCCGAGCGGGTCGGCGACGGTGCGATCAGCGTGCGGGTCTTCCCCTGCTTCCTCTATCCGGGACACCCGCTCTCGCCGATCGAGGGCCCGTTCAACGCGGTGATGGTCGAGTCCCCGGCGATCACGGAGATCACGATGTCCGGGCCCGGGGCCGGTGGCCCCGAGACCGCCTCGGCGGTGCTCGGCGACGTCGTCTCCGTGATCGCCGGCGGCTCGCCACTCTTCGAGGAGAACACCCAGCTCGAGATTGCGGAGGACCTCGAGATGGCGTTCTACCTCCACCTCGAGGTCGACGACCGTCCGGGCGTCCTAGCTCAGGTCGCCGAGGTTCTGGGCGACAACGAGGTCTCAGTGCGCAGCGTCGTCCAGCGGGGCCTGGGCGGTGAGGCTCAGCTGATCATGGTCATGCACCCCGTCTCGGAAAAGCGCTTCGGAACCGCGCTGGAGAGGATCGCCAAGCTTGACTTCCTCCGTTCCCCGCCTCGCTCGATCAGGGTGATCGAGGAAGAGTTCGGCTGATGCCGACACCTCTGATCGAGCGCTACCGCGACCGGCTTCCGATCGAGGAGGGGGACCCAATCGTGACGCTCAACGAGGGCTCGACGCCGCTGATCCAATCGCCAAGGCTCTCCGAGCGAGTGGGCGCGGAGGTCTACCTGAAGTTCGAGGGCTCGAACCCCACCGGCAGCTTCAAGGACCGGGGGATGACGGTCGCGGTCTCAAGGGCCAAGGGCGCCGGGGCCGAGGCGATCATCTGCGCCTCGACCGGCAACACCGCCGCGAGCTGCGCCGCCTATGCCGCGCGCGCCGGCATGCGCGGGGCCGTGATCGTCCCGGAGGGGAAGATCGCGATCGGCAAGCTCGCCCAGGCACTGATGCACGGGGCCAGGGTGATCGCCCTGGAGGGGAACTTCGATCAGGCGCTCGAGATCGTCCGGGAGATCGCCGAGAGGCATCCGGTCGAGTTGGTCAACTCGGTCAACCCCTACCGGATCGAGGGCCAGAAGACGGCCGCCTTCGAGACCTGCGACGAGCTCGGCGAGGCACCGGCCGCGCTCGCCATCCCCGTCGGCAACGCCGGCAACGTCACCTCCTGGTGGGCGGGCTTCCAGGAGTACGGGACTTCGCCCATCCTCTACGGCTTCCAGGCCGCCGGGGCGGCTCCCCTCGTCGAAGGCCATCCCATCTCCAAGCCCGAAACCGTCGCCTCGGCGATCCGGATCGGCAACCCGGCGCGCTGGGAGGAGGCGATGAACGCCTTCACGGCCTCGCGGGGTCGGGTGGCCGCGGTGACCGACGAGCAGATCCTCGAGGCCTACCACTGGGTGGCATCGAGCGAGGGCGTCTTCTGCGAGCCCGCCTCGGCCGCATCCGTTGCGGGGCTGCTCGCCCACGGCATGCCGGTCGCCGACGGTATGGAGCAGCCCGAGAGCGTGGTCTGCGTCCTCACCGGCCACGGCCTCAAGGACCCCGACAGCGCGATCGGCAAGGCCCCGGCCGTCACTGGCTGCAAGGCCGACCTTGGGGCGGTCGAGAAGGCGGTCTTCGACTAACAGAAGCCCAGTAATCTCCGCGCCAGTTCCAAGTCCAGGGGACGAAGAAGGAGAGGGAGAGTGGGTCTGTTCAAGTCGATGAAGGACCTGTCCGGCCTGACCAAGCAGGCCAAGCAGCTGCAGCGCCAGCAGCAGCAGGAGGCCGGCTACAAGCCGGGTTTCGGCGGCCAGATGGAGCAGATGGGGGACATGATCAGCCAGGCCAACGAGCAACTCGCCGACCTGACGGGCAGCCAAGGCGAGCGCGGCAAGATCCTCGCCGAGGGAATCGGCGGCACCGCCACCATCGTCGGCATGGGAACGCCGGCCCGGGGCGCGCAGTGGTTCAACCTCGACCTCGATCTGGAGGTGAGCGTCCCCGGCCGCCAGGCCTACCGGGTCGCGAACACCTACATGGTCCCGGCCACGGCTTCGCTCGGCCAGGGAGTGACCCTGCCGGTCAAGGTCGACCAGAACGACGCGTCCAAGATCGCCATCGACTGGGACGCCGCGCCCCAGGGGCCCGCCGAGGGCGCGGTCAGGCCCGTCGCCGGATCCGGGGGATTTGCCCCGCCGCCCCCTCCCCCCTCAGGCGGTGGTGGCAGTGATCACATCGCCCAGCTCGAGCGGCTCGCGAAGCTCCGTGACTCGGGCGCTCTGACGGACGCCGAGTTCGAGCAGGAGAAGGCGAAGATCCTCGGTTCGTAGGCTCGCTTCGCCAGCAAACGGGTTGCGCTGGCGCGCACCCTCGCATATAGCCTCCGGCCCGTGACTGCGCGACGACGGCTGGTCAAGGTGCCGGCCTCATCGGCCAATCTCGGGCCGGGATATGACGTGCTGGCGGCCGCGCTCGCCATGCACCTCGAGCTCGAGGTCGAGGAGGTCGGCTCGTTCTCGGTCAAGGCGGAAGGGCTGGATGTTCCCCTCGACCGCTCCAATCTCTGCGTGCGCGCCTTCGAGGTGCTGCGGCCCGCCGACGGGATCGCGTTCCGGATCAAGAGCGAGATCCCCCTGGCCGCCGGCCTCGGCTCGAGCGCCGCCGCAATCGTCGCCGGCCTGCTGGCCGCCGACCATCTCTATGAGCTGGCCCACGAGCCACAGGATGTCCTGGTCAAGGCCGCCGAGCTCGAGGGGCACCCCGACAACGCCGCGGCTGCGCTCTACGGCGGCTTCGTCGTCTGCGCTCAGAACGGTGGCGGGGTGACGGCCACGCGGCTCGATCCGCCGCAGGGTGTGGAAGCCCTGGTCGTGGTCCCTCACGAGCAGGTGCCCACCGAGGAGGCGCGCAAGGCGATCCCCGATCACGTCCCGCTCGTCGATGCGGTGGCGAACATCTCGGCCGCCTCCGAGCTGGTGCTGGGGATTCAGCGCTCCGACCTCACGCTGATCGGGCGCGGACTGGCGGACCGCCTTCACCAGCCGCACCGGGCGCACCTCTATCCGCGCTCGATGGAAATCGTCGCCGAGGCGCCGCGGATGGGCGCGATCGGGGCGACGATCTCGGGCGCGGGCCCGACCGTCCTCGTCTGGACCTTCTGGCAGAGCACCGGCGCCGTGATGAAGAAGCTCACCGACAGGGTGGGCGACTGGGCAGAGGTGCGCCGGGTCCCGTTCTCGCCCACCGGCGCCGACGTGCCGGAGCTATGAATACGGACGGAAATTCGCTCTCGCTCTGGTCGGAGGACTCGTTCCTCTCGATCGGCTCCAAGGGCTCGGCACTCTCGATCGGATCGGTCGGCTCGTTCGCGTCGATCGGGTCGATCGGCTCGGCCGGTTCGGCTTTCTCGGTCGCCTCCGCCGCATCCGCGGGCTCGGTCATGTCGTGGGCCTCGGCGGGATCGGTCCTCTCCGCGCGGGCGCGAGACTCGATCATGGGGTATCCCCAGCGATCGGAAGCGGCGCTGCTTTCGGCGGGGATCCTCGTGGCCTGCGCGGCGGCAATCGCCGGCTGGGCGATTTATCGCCGGTGAGTCAGTCGAGCAGGCCGACCTGCCGGAGGATCGAGACCGAGTCCGAGTAGACGTCCTTGCGCTTCACCAGTCCGTCCTCGTAGGGGATCACGTCGATCCCGCGCCATTCGACCCTCTTGCCGGTCGGCTCGGCGACCAGGTCTCCCCGGCGCATGGTGTTCGAGTGGGTGGCCGTGGCGGTCCACTCCTGCGTGACGACGCCGTCGCGAACGTAGAGGCGCCGCGTCTCGAAGTGGATGTCGGGCCAGGTCTCGAAGATCGCGCCGATGTGCTCGCGCGCCTCCTCGCCCTGCGCCGACTCGCCCGCAGTGTGGTTCTCGAAGACCATGTCGGTGGCGTGCATGGACATGATCGCGTCGAGGTCGTGATCGTTCCACGCCGCGTTGTAACGGCCGATCGCCTCTTCGAGACTCTGCGCCGAATCCTCTCCCACGGTGGAGAGGATATGTTCGACGCACCCGGCGACACAAGGGGAACGCGAGGAGGACAGAGATGGCCGGCTACACGATCAAGAACGTCGACGAGTTCGAGGAGATGGAGGGAAGTGGAGGGGCCACCTGGCGGTTGGCGCGCAAGACCCTCGGTGCCGAGTCCTTCGGCTTCAACGTCGTCGACATCGAGCCTGGGGGCCAGATCCCCGAGCACGACCACTCCGGAGACAACCAGGAGGAGGTCTTCATCATCCTCGACGGTCAGGGCACGATCGTCGCCGACGAAGAGGAGCACGACGCGCCCGCGGGCACCTTCTGCCGCTACGCGCCCGAGGTGAAGCGAACGATCAAGAACAACTCAGACGCGAACGTGCGCGCGCTGCTGATCGGCGTCCCCAGGGACAGCGGCTACCAGGGAATGCCCTGGGGCTAGCTGGAGAGCCAGCCTCCGCCCGGAGGAACGACCCTCAGGCCCTCGGCCAGCTCGGCGGCCCTCTCCGCACCGAGATCCGCCACACGTTCGGCGCCGCTCTCCTCCATCAGGTTTGCGAGCTCGCGCCACGCCGTGCCGACGGGCGCCACCTTCTGCTCCAGGCCCCCGCCGGATAGGCCGCTGAACTTTTCGGCCAGTCGGCGTGCATCGTCCGACGTCAGCTCTCCGAACGCCACGTAGCGGTCCTCCACGTAGACCTGTGTGTCGAGCGGCCCGTCGTTTTCGGTGTCGGCCACCAGCTCAGTATCTCGCTTCCGTGGAGCATTCAAGGGCCGCCCAGGTGCTGTCCGTGACGCAACGTGTCGTCGATCAGGGCAGCGACGTTGGTGTTGTGCAGCGAGTAGACGATGTGGCGAATGTCGCGTCGACCGCTGACCAGTCCAAGGTCACGCAGGATGCGCAGCTGATGGGAGACGGCCGGCTGAGTCATCCCCACCGACTCGGCGAGGGCCGTGACCGTGCTGGGGCCCTGCCTCAACCGGCTCAGAAGCCGAATCCGGCTCGGGGTCGAGAGGCCGGCCATCACTCGGGCGATGCGTTCGGCCTGTTCTGGCGTGACCCCCAAGTTGCCACTTTGGCCGTTGCTCACCCCCACATGATTACATGCATACACGCGCATGTATGGTCCAGCGTCGGACCGTCCGAGTCAGGGCGGAGCGCTTGACACCCCAAATACCGAGGAGTAGGTTGCGGCTGCCGGAAGGAATTGCTGCCTCGTAGTCGAGCTTCTTCCGGAAGGAGTGGCACATGTGCCTGGCGATTCCGGGCCAAGTGGTTGAAGTGGTCGACGAGGCCAACCGCCTTGCCAAGGTGGATGTGGCCGGAGTCCAGCGGAACGTCAATGTCGGGCTGCTCGATGAGGATGGCGAGGGGGCGATCCCGGGCGACTGGGTGCTGATCCACGTCGGCTTCGCGATCTCGAAGGTCGACGAGGAGGAGGCACAGGCGACGCTCAGCCTGCTCGAGGGAATGGGCAAGGACTACGAGCAGGAGCTCGAGGAGCTGAAGGCGAGCGTGATCGAGTGACCAGCCGCTACTGCCAATGGTCCCGGCGACGCTTCCGTCCCGGCAGCAACGGGAGGAGCCCCGGAGAATGACCGAGAGCCTCATCCCGAGCTGCGACCACACCGAGGGTTGCATCACCTGTGGGGATGAGGCAATCCGGATGCGGGTCATCCGGATCGACGCGGAGAGGGAGTTGGCGCTCTGCGAGGTCGAGGAGGGCGGCGAGCGCAGCACCGTGGAGATCGCGCTCGTGCAGCCGGTCTCCGAGGGGGACACGCTGCTGGTCCATGCCGGCACGGCGATCGCTCATGCCGGGAGCGAGGTGGCGGCATGACGATGCGCTACATGGACGAGTTCCGCGACGCGGAGCTCGGGCGGGCGCTCGCCGGGAAGATCCTCTCCGCCGTCGAGCCCGGCCGCCACTACAAGGTGATGGAGGTCTGCGGGGGGCACACCCACTCGATCTACAAGTACGGGATCGACGACCTGCTCCCCGAGAACGTCGAGCTGGTCCACGGGCCGGGCTGCCCGGTCTGCGTGATCCCGATGGGACGAGTCGACGACGGCATCGCGATGGCGACCGAGAACGACATCATCTTCGCCTGCTTCGGCGACATGATGCGGGTCCCCGGCTCGGAGAAGACGCTCACCGAGGCGAAGGCGGACGGGGCGGACATCCGCATGGTCTACTCGCCCCTCGACGCGCTGCGGCTGGCGAAGCAGAACCCGGATCGTCAGGTGGTCTTCTTCGCGATCGGGTTCGAGACGACCGCGCCGTCCACCGCTCTGACCATGAAGCGCGCCCGGGCCGAGGGCGTCACGAACTTCTCCTGCATGTGCAACCACGTCACGATCGTGCCGCCACTGCGGGCGCTGCTCGATTCGCCGGACCTGCGCCTCGACGGCTTCATCGGGCCGGGACACGTCTCGACCGTCGTCGGCGCCCGGCCGTTCGAGTTCATCCCCAAGGACTACGGCAAGCCCGTCGTGGTCGCCGGCTTCGAGCCGCTCGACATCCTCCACGCCATCCGGATGATCCTCGCGCAGCTCTCCGAGGATCGCTGCGAGGTCGAGAACCAGTACAGCCGGGTCGTCCCCTACGACGGCAATCCGGCGGCGCTCAAGGTGATGTCGGAGGTCTTCGAGCTGCGTCCCCACTTCGAGTGGCGCGGCCTCGGCTTCATCTCGCAGAGCGCGCTCAAGCTGAGCGACGCCTACGCGGACCTCGATGCCGAGAAGCGCTTCGGCGTGCCGGGAATCAGAGTCGCCGACCCGAAGGCCTGCCAATGCGGTGAGGTCCTGAAGGGCGTCATCAAGCCGTACGAGTGCAAGGTCTTCGGCACGGCCTGCACGCCGGAGCACGCGATCGGGACCTGCATGGTCTCGCCGGAGGGAGCCTGCGCCGCCTACTACAACTACGGGCGGTTCGCCCGGGAGAAGGAGCTCGTCTGATGAGCGACGCGGCGGTCTCCGAGCGCGAGCAAAAGGTTCTGCGGATCATCGAGACCGCGCGGGCGAAGCGCCCCCGGTTCAAGGACGAGACCGTGACCATGGCCCACGGCGCCGGCGGCAAGGCCACCCAGACGCTGATCGAGGGCCTGCTGGTGCCGGCGCTGGCGAAGGAGGGCGAGACCCTGGAGGACATGGGTGACGCCGGCGTGGTCCGCATGGACGACCTCGGAATCGCGCTCTCGACCGACAGCTACGTGGTGCGGCCGATTCGATTTCCCGGCGGGTCGATCGGAGAGCTCGCCGTGAACGGGACCGCGAACGACGTCGCCGTGGCGGGCGCCAGGCCGGTCGCGCTCAGCCTGGCCCTGATCCTCGAGGAGGGCCTGCCGGCCGACGAGCTTCGGGCGCAGGTGGAGGCGATCGCCGAGGCCGCGGAGGCGGCCGACGTGCAGATCGTCACCGGGGACACCAAGGTCGTCGAGCGGGGCCACGCGGACGGCATGTACATCTGCACCGCGGGCTTCGGCAAGATCGACCCGAGGGCAAAGCTCTCCCCGCGTGGGATACGGCCGGGTGACCGGATCATCATCTCGGGGACGGTCGGCGACCACGGCTCCGCGATCATGCTCGCCCGCGACGAGTTCTCGCTCGACGCCGAGATCGAGTCGGACACGCGCCCGCTCTGGCCGGCCGTCGACGCCCTACTCGACGCCGCCGGCGCCGACCTGCACTGCATGCGGGATGCAACCCGCGGCGGCGTCGCCTCGGTGCTCAACGAGCTCGCCCGTGCCTCGGGTGTGGCGATCAGCGTGCGCGAGGGCGATGTGCCGGTCAACCCGGCCGTGGCCGGTGCCGCCGAGATGCTCGGCATCGACCCCATGTACGTCGCCAATGAGGGAAAGCTTGTCGCCTTCGTCGCCCCGGAAGGGGCGGAGAAGGCGCTGGAGGTGCTGCGCTCCGTTCCCGGCTGCGAGGCCGCGGCGGAGATCGGCGAGGTCAAGACAGAGCCGCCGGGCATGGTCCTGGTGGAAACCGCGTTCGGAGGACGGCGGGTCATGGACCAACTGGTCGGAGACCCACTTCCCAGGATCTGCTGAATCTGGAAACCCGAGGAGGAGAGATGCCCAACGGAGTCGAGTTCGTACCGGATCAGGCCAAGACGGAGGCGGTGGAAGCGCACGTCATCTGGATGACGACCGGACTGGGTTGCGACGGGGACTCGGTCGCGATGACCTCGGCAGTCGATCCCAGCCTCGAGGACATCGTCACCCAGGCGATCCCCGGAATGCCGAAGGTGATCGTCCACAACCCCGTGCTCGCCTTCGAGAACGGCGACGAGTTCATGCAGGCCTGGTACGACGCCGAGGCCGGCAAGCTCGACCCGTTCGTGCTGATCGTCGAGGGCTCGATTCCGAACGAAGAGCTCTCCGGAGAGGGGTACTGGGCGGCGATGGGCACCGATCACGACACCGGCCAGCCGATCACCACGAACGAGTGGGTGGACCGCCTGGCTCCGAAGGCGGCGGCCGTCGTGGCCCTCGGGACCTGCGCGACCTATGGCGGCATCCCGGCGATGAAGAACAACCCGACCGGCGCGATGGGCGTCGCGGACTATCTCGGCTGGGACTGGAAGTCCTCAGCCGGCCTGCCGGTGGTCAACCTTCCCGGTTGTCCCACCCAGCCGGACAACACGACCGAGTCCCTGCTGTACCTCGCCCTCCATCTCGCGGGCCGGGCCCCTGTCCCCGATCTCGACGATGCCCACCGTCCGACGTGGCTGTTCGGGCGCACGGTGCGTGAGTCCTGTAACCGCGGCGGCTTCTCGGAGCAGGGCGAGTTCGCCACCGAGTACGGAGCCGATCATCGCTGCCTGGTGAAGCTCGGCTGCAAGGGCCCCGTGGTCAAGTGCAACGTACCGGTCCGAGGCTGGCAGAGCGGCGTGGGCGGCTGCCCGAACGTCGGCGGCATCTGCATGGCATGCACGATGCCGGGCTTCCCCGACAAGTACATGCCCTTCATGGATGAGGACCGCTGGGGCGGTCTGGCCTCGAACGTGGAGCGATTCACGATCGGCCCGCTGGTCCGCGGCTTCCGCAGGCGCAACATCAAGAACAAGTTCGACGTCGAGCCCGAGTGGCGCAGGCCGGGAAACCAGCTGACCACCGGGTACAAGTCGCGATCCGCGGGCTACGCGCCCCCAGGGTCCTAGGCGATCAACTTCGAAACGCAAGGAGAGAGACACGATGGCAAGCACCGAGACTCCGACGACATCGAAGAAGGTCGCCGTCAAGGAGATGTCCTGGGACCCGATCACTCGAATCGTGGGCTCGCTGGGCATTCACACGGAGATCGACTTCGACGCCAAGAAGGTGGAGAAGGCGTGGTCGACCTCGATGATCTTTCGCGGGTTCGACATCTTCATGAAGGGGATCGACCCGCGGGACACGCACTTCATCACCAGCCGCATCTGCGGCATCTGCGGCGACAACCACTGCACGACGTCCTGCCTGAACCAGAACATGGCCTACGGCGTCAAGCCGCCGGCGCTGGGTGACCTGGGCTACAACCTGGCCGAGACCGCGGACTACATGTTCGACCACGCGATCTTCAACGACTGCATGGCGAACGTGGACTTCTGCGAGCAGATGGTCAAGGAGACCAATCCGTCGCTGCTGCAGAAGGCCGAGTCGACCGCTGCGCCCGGATCGGACGTCCACGGCTACAAGACGATCGCGGACATCATGCGATCCCTCAACCCGTTCACGGGCGACTTCTACCTGGAGACGCTGCAGGTCGCCCGGTACACCCGGGAGATGTACTGCCTGTTCGGCGGGCGCCACACCCACCCGTCGACGATCATGCCGGGCGGAGTCTCGGTCGACATCACGCACCAGACCTGCACGGACTACTACGTGCGGCTGATGCGCTACATCGACTACGTCAAGCGGGCCGTGCCGATGCACGACGACCTCTACGACTTCTTCCTTCAGGAGTTGCCGGGGTACGACATGGTCGGCTATCGCGACACCGATCTCGTCTGCTGGGGCTATTTCGACGACCCCGACTACGTCGACTACGACTACCGGAACATGACCGAGTGGGGGCGGAAGCGCTACATCACCCCCGGCGTCGTGCTGAAGGGCGAGCTGATCACGACCGACCTGGTCGAGATCAACCTGATGATCCGGATCCTGCTCGGCAGCTCGTATTTCGACGACTGGACGGACGAGGAGACGTTCGTCACGCAGGACCCGCTCGGGAATCCGGTCGACAAGCGACATCCGTGGAACAAGGTGACCCTGCCGAAGCCGCAGAAGCGGGATTGGCAGGACAAGTACAGCTGGGTCGCCTCGCCGCGGATCTACGACGAGCGCAACGACACCTACGTCGCCTGCGACACGGGCGGCGGCCCGTTCGCCCGCTCCTGGGTGACGGCCAAGGCCGGGCTGGTGGACTTCGGTTATGCGAAGGCCACGGGTGAGAGCATCAAGATGGTCCTGCCGAGGACCGCCTCGAAGCCGGAGATGGAGCTCGAGTGGAAGATCCCGGAGAAGTCGAACGCGATCGAGCGCGACCGCGCGCGAACCTACCACGAGGCGTTCTCGGCGTTGATCGGGCTCCACAACCTGGAGCGAGCGCTGACCGAGGTCCGGGCGGGCCGGACGAAGTCGTGGAACGACTTCAAGGTGCCCCAGGAGACGATCTCGGTCGGGTTCGCCGAAGCGGCTCGGGGGGTGCTCTCGCATCACATGGTCATCCAGGACGGCAGGGTGGCGAACTACCAGCCCTACCCGCCGACGCCCTGGAACAGCAACCCGCGCGACACCTATGGGACTCCCGGCCCCTACGAGGATGCGGTGCAGAACACGCCGATCTTCGAGGAGAACGGCCCGGAGAATTTCAAGGGCGTGGACATCATGCGGGCGGTGCGGAGCTTCGATCCGTGCCTGCCGTGCGGCGTCCACATGTACAACCAGCGCGGTGGCCAGGTCCGGAAGGTGACCCACACCCCGACCGGGATGTCCTGAGCCCGGCCGGAGCGCGAGGAATGCCCGCCGAGAGATCCAAAGCGGTCAGCCCCGAGGCCCTGATCCAGAGGGTCGAGGAGCTGACCGCGCAGGTTGAGCAGCTGCCGGACCCCGTCGCCCGCCGGACGGCGGAGGATCTGGTGTCGGCGGTGATCGACATGTACGGGCAGGGGTTGGAGCGGATCGTCGAGGTCCTCGATGAGGATGAGAGCGCCGGCGAGATCAAGCAGCAGATCGCCGACGACGGCATCGTCGCCAGCCTCATGCTCATCCACGACCTCTACCCGGTCCCCGTCGAGGAGCGGGTCGCCGAGGCGCTCGACAACGTGCGCCCCTATATGGAGTCTCACGGCGGCAACGTCGAGCTGGTCTCCCTGGAAGAGGGTGTGGCCCGGATTCGCCTCGAGGGAAGCTGCGATGGCTGCCCCGCCTCGTCGTCCACGCTGGAGTTGGCGATCAAGACCGCACTCGAGGAGACGGCACCCGATCTGCTGGGCATCGAGGTGGAGGGCATCGAGCAGGACCTGCTGAATCCGGTCGTCGTCACCGGGACCCCGCTGCCGATGGCGGAGCAGAACGGCACCCCCTCGGCCACGACACCGGCCCCGACCGGGACATCCGGATGGCACGAGTTGAACGGAGAGGTGGACGGCCTCGGTGAGGACCAGCTCACCAGGATCGAGGTGCGCGGCACGCCCATCGTCGTGGCCAGGGTCGAGGGCTCGCTTCTCGCCTACCTGGATGTCTGCCCGAGCTGCGAGGCATCGATCGCGGGTGCCGAGCTCGACGAGGGGATGCTGACCTGCCCGAGCTGCGATCGCCGCTACTTCCTGCCGAGGGCGGGGCGCTCTCTCGACGACGAGAAGCTCCACCTCGGACCCGTCCCGCTGCTCGCCTCGGACAGCGAGGGGGTGCGGGTGGCGCTGGCACGATGAGCGGCAACGGGCGGGCCATCGACGATGCGGTGGCCGCCCGGCGGCGGGCGAACATGGTGACCGGGCTCCGCGGGATCAGACGCGGCCCGGCATCCGACAGTGGTCCGGACGCAGGCGGGGACGGAGCGGCGGGGGATGGGGAGCGCTGCGATCTCTGCGGCGTCGGAATCCCGCCGAAGCACGAGCACCTGCTCGAGTTGAACGACAGGCGGATTCTCTGCGCCTGCGCAACCTGCTGGGCGCAGCGCTCCGGCGACCCGAACCTGCGGCCGACGGGCAACCGCGTCGTCTGGCTGGAGGGCTTCTCCCTCCCCGACGACCTCTGGGCGCGCCTGGAGGTGCCGATCGGGCTGTCGTTCTTCATGTACAGCAGCTCGCTCGAGGCGATGGTCGCGATGTATCCGAGCCCCGCCGGCGCAACGGAGTCGGAGCTGGAGCTGACGGCCTGGGAGGACCTGCGGGCCCTCAATCCCGAGCTCGAATCCCTCGAGCCCGACGCCGAGGCCCTGGTCGTCGACCGGATCTCCGATCAGCCGAGCTACGTGATCGCGCCGATCGACGAGTGCTACGCGCTCGTCGGCGCGGTCAAGGTGAGCTGGGAGGGGATCTCAGGCGGCGACGCGGTCGAGCGCGCCGTGCCGACCTTCTTCGAGCGGCTGCGCCGGCGCTCCGGGGAGGAGCGATGAGCGAGACGGCGAGGGCGATCGACGGCGCCGGCGCCCCACATCCGCGTCCCCCCGAGGTCGAGGCCGATACGGCGGAGCGCGGCGAACCCGAGACCTCTACGAGGCCCGGCGAGCCGGGGTTCGCCATCGAGGTGACCGGCGTCAGGGCGATCGAGCACGCCGCCGCGCCGACCCTCAGCTTCGGCCTGCGGCTCGAGGACGACTCAGGCCGGGAGGTCTTCATGGCCGGTCTGCGGGTGCAGATACAGATCGAGCCGGCAAAGCGCCGGTACGACGAGGAGTCGAAGGCGAAGCTGACGGAGCTCTTCGGTGACCCGCACCGCTGGTCGGTCTCGGCGCAGCGGATGCACTGGACGAGCGAGAGCCTGCTGGTCCCCTCCTTCCGCGGCAGCACCGAGGCCGAGATCGAGGTCCTCTGCAACTACGACGTCGAGCTGGCCGCGGCGAAGTACTTCCATTCCGTCACCGAAGGCGAGGTGCCGCTCGCCTTCCACTTCAACGGCAGCATCTACTACTCCGGCGACGACGACCGGCTTCAGGTGGTGCAGGTCCCCTGGGATACGTCGTTGGACTTCGCCATGCCGATCTCCGTCTGGAAGGAGATGATCGACTCCTACTACCCCTTCCGCGGCTGGATTCCGGTCCACCGCGACACGCTCGACGCGCTGCAGCGGCTCAAGGCGAGGCTCGGCGCGCCGACCCTCGACGCCGCGGTGTCTGAGCTACTGGCGAGGGAGAGATTCGATGAATAGCGCGATGGAGGAGCTGGTCCGCTCGCTGCTGTACGAGGGATATGCCCTCTACCCCTACACGCCCGGCGTGAAGAACGCGACGCCGACGCCGTTCGGGATCGTCTACCCGCCCGCCTATTCCGAGACCCAGCCCGCGGCGTTCTCGATGCTCAGGCTCGAGGCCGTGCTCCAGGGTGGTCCCGACGCACGGATCTCCGGCAGGGTCCTCTTCCTGCAGGCCACCGGCGAGCGGACACGAGGCGGGCGAGCGGTCCCTGGAGCTGGGTCCGGTGACCCTTGCTCAGCTGGCGCGCGGTCCGGTGCGCGAGACCTTCGCCTTTCCGATGGATGGGTCGCGTGAGCTGCGCGGCCGGGTCGCGATGCGCGCCGAGCTGCTCTCGCCCACGCTCGCGAGGGTTCGACTCTGCGTCCACAACGAGACCGAGATGCCCGGCGATCCGGCCCAGACCTCGCGGGGAGACGCGCTTCGCCACAGTTTGATCTCCACCCACCCTCTGCTCGAGGTGGAGGGCGGTCACTTCGTCTCGCCGCTCGAGCGGCATGGGCCCGAGGGCGAGGCGGCGCTCGCCAGCGAGCCGGTCAACACCTTCCCGGTGCTGCTCGGCGATGAGGACAGGGCCCTGCTCGGGGCCGCGATCGTGCTCCCCGACCATCCCGAGCTCGCCCCGGAGAGTCTCGGCAACCTCTTCGACAACACCGAGATCGAGGAGGCTCTGCTGCTGCACGTGCACGCCCTGTCGGAGGACGAGCGCAATCAGATCTCCTCTCAGGACCCGGCGGTCCGCGAGATGATCGAGCGGGCCGAGTCGACCACCGGCGAGGACATCCTCGGCCTGCACGGCCGGCTCACCTACAAGGAGCCGGATGCCGACGAGCGACCCGCGACCAACGGCAGTCCTCCGAAGCCGCCTCCGGGGCTCGACGAGATCCAGGGAGAGCGCGAGGTCGCGGCGGCGGGGACCACCGTGAGGCTCGGCGACAAGATCGTGCTGCGGCCGGGAACCGAGGGGGATGTCTACGACAAGATCCTGCACGGGCGGACCGCGACCGTGGAGCGCATCTACCGCGGCTACGACGAGCGGGTCTATCTCGGCGTGACTGTCGACGACGACCCGGGGCAGGACCTGCTGCGCGAGACCGGGCGCTTTCTGTTCTTCTTCGCCGACGAGGTGGAGCCGGTGTCGAGATGAGCGATCAGCGCGAACGCGAGTTCCAGATGCCGGACGTGACGAACCTCGCGGAACCGGAGCCGCCCGACATGGAGAAGCAGATCCTGGTGGCGGGGGTCGGCAACGCGTGGCTCGGGGACGACGGCTTTGGCGGCCACGTGGTCAACCGCCTGCTCGAGATGGGCGTGCCTCCCGGCGTGCACGTCCAGGATTTCGGCTCAGGCGGGCTCGACCTCGCCTACGAGGTGATGCGCGGCTACCACGCGATGGTCCTGGTCGACGTGAGCCAGCAGGGGGGCGAGCCGGGTGACGTCTACGTGATCGAGCCCGACCCCAAGGAGATCTCACCGATCGAGGATGGAGAGGCCATCAGCCCTCACGGCATGGACCCGCAGACGGTGCTGCGCTTCGTCAAGACGGTCCACGGATGGCCGGGCAAGGTGGTCGTCGTCGGCTGCGAGCCGGCCGACGTCGAGAGCGTCGCGATGGAGCTCTCGGAGCCGGTCAGTGCCGCCGTCGACCGCGCGGCAGCGGTCGTCCTCGATCAGCTCAACAAGCTTCAGTCGGACGCTGCCTACGGGCCGAGCTGACCATGCACGAGCTCTCGCTGGCAACCGGCATAGTCGAGACCGTGGTGAAGCACGCCGACGGGCGGCGGGTCACCTCGGTCGAGATGCGCATCGGCACGCTCCGCCAGGTGGTCCCGGAATCACTCGAGTTCTATTTCGGGATCTGCTCGCGGGACACCGTCTGCGAGGGGGCAGACGCTGGATCAGGAGATCATCCATGCGCGGCTCAGCTGCCGCTCATGCAACAAGGAATGGGAGCTCTCCGAGCCCGACTTCCGCTGCCGGACATGCGCGGGAACCGATGTCGAGGTCATCGCCGGCACCGAGTTCGAGGTGGACTCGATCGAGGTCACCGAGGAGATTTCAAACGATCAAGAGGAGGCGGGATGCATCGCACCAAGGTGAAGGTCGCCGAGGACGCCCTGGACGCCAACACGACGATCGCTGAGGCGAACCGGCACGACTTCGATCACGCCGGCGTGCGGGTGGTCAACCTGATGTCGGCTCCGGGAGCCGGAAAGACGACCCTGCTCGAGGCGGCGATTCCGGAAGTCGACGCCCGTGTAGGCGTACTCGAGGGGGACGTCCAGGGGTCGCTCGACGCGGACAGGATCGCGCACCTGCACGTGCCGGTCGTCCAGCTCAACACCGGCGCCGGCTTCGGCGGCGAGTGCCATCTCGACGCGAACATGGTTCGTTCCGCGCTGCCGGGCTTCGAGCTCGACGAGATCGACGTGCTCGTCATCGAGAACGTCGGCAACCTCGTCTGCCCCGCGGAGTTCCGGGTCGGCGAGGACGCCCGGGCGATGATCTGCTCGGTCGCCGAGGGCGAGGACAAGCCGCTCAAGTACCCGTTGATGTTCCGAGCCTGCGAGCTGGTGGTCGTCAACAAGATCGACCTGCTTCCTCATCTGGACTACGACGTCGAGAAGCTGCGGCACAACCTCGAGTCGGTGAACCCCGATGCCGAGGTGATCGAGTGCAGCGCGAGGACCGGTGAGGGAACCGAGGCCTTCGCGGCCTGGCTGTCGCGAGTGGCGGCGAGGGAGGCCGCCGCGGTTTGACCGTCGCGGCGGCAGGGCGGCTGGACTCCCTGCTCGCGGAGAGGACGGAGTCCAACCGGGCCTTCTTCGAGGCGAGATCCGAGGACGTCGCGCGCTGCTGCCACCGGATGGCGGAGCGCTTCGCGCGCGGCGGGCGGCTGATCTCGCTGGGGTTCTCCGCGGCGGCACGCTCGGATGTGCGCCACGTCGCTGTCGAGTTCGTGCATCCCGTGATCGTCGGGAAGCGCGCGCTGCCGGCGATCGGGCTGTCGCGCGAGGGCGGGCCGCTGACGACTCAGGTCGAGCTGATCGCCAAGCCCGAGGACATCGCGATCGCATTCGGCACCGACGAGCCGGACGCCGCGGAGACGACCGAGGCGCTTTCAGTGGCCAGAGAGCGTGGCTGCCAGACGATCGCGTTCTCTCCCTGCGGCGCCGAGTGGGAGTTCGAGCCGCCCAGCGATGACCCCTTCATCCGCCAGGAGCTCGCCGAGACGCTCTACCACGTGCTCTGGGAGCTGGTCCATGTCTTCTTCGAGCACCGCGGCCTGCTCGAGGGGCGCGAGGCCGGGCCCGTCCACGACACCGGCGCCTCCAGCTTCCTCTACCCGTTCCTCTCGGAGGGTGAGACCGGTCTGGACGAGGTGATCGAGGACGTCCGCTCCAACGTGGTGATGAAGGCGGAGGAGGTCGGCGAGCTCCGCGAGCGCACGATCGAGGGTTCCCGCGCGGTGCTGCTGGAGGCGGCCGCGGAGCTGCGCTCGATCTTCGATCGGGGCGGCACCGCGCTGGTCTTCGGCAACGGGGGCTCCGCAACGGACTCGATGGACCTCGTGGCGGATCTTCGGGGCGCACCCCAGGGGTGGCCCGGGCGGGCGGCCATCGACCTGACCGAGGATCCCTCCATCCTCACCGCGATCGCGAACGACATCGGCGTGGAGGCGATCTTCCTGCGGCAGGTGATCGCCTACGGCCATGAGGGCGACGCGGCGATCGCGATCTCCACCAGTGGGAACTCCGTCAACCTGATCGAGGCGCTGGCAGAGGCGAGACGGCGCAAGCTCGTCACCCTCGCGTTCGTCGGGTACGACGGTGGCCGGGTGGCGGACGAGGGCCTCGCCGACCACGTGGTCGTCACGCCCTCGCAGCACATCCCGCGGATCCAGGAGGCCCAGGCGAGCGCGTACCACGCGCTGCGTGAGCTGATCGAACTGGGATGACCGTCGGCGCCCGGCAGCGGCTGCGCGTGCGGGTGGAGGGGACCGTGCAGGGTGTCGGGTTCCGGCCGTTCGTCTACCGGGTGGCGACCGAGTTGGGCCTGGGCGGCTGGGTCCTGAACGACTCACGCGGGGTGTTGATCGAGGCCGAGGGGGAGAGGCGGGCGCTCGAGGAGCTGCTCGAGCGGCTGCGCACGGATGCCCCGCCGCTGGCGGTCGTCGACAGGGTCAACGAGGAGACGATGGCGGCCACCGGGGAGGTCGGGTTCCGGATCACGGAGAGCGAGGAGGGTGGTGAGCCGGAGGCCGCCGTCTCACCTGACGTCGCGACCTGCGAGGAGTGCTTGGCGGAGTTGCTGGACCCCGGCGACCGCCGCCACCGCTACCCGTTCACCAACTGCACCAACTGCGGCCCACGGTTCACGATCGTCCGCGGGGTCCCCTACGACCGCCCCCTGACGACGATGGCGTCCTTCGAGATGTGCGAGCTCTGCCGCGCGGAGTACGAGGATCCGCTCGATCGGCGCTTCCACGCACAGCCGAACGCGTGCCCCGTCTGCGGGCCATCGCTGCGTCTCGCCGATCGGGCCGGCCGGTCGCTCGCCGAGGGAAACGAACCGTCGCTCGAGGCGGCCACCCTGGCGCTGGCCGAGGGCAGGATCGTCGCGGTGAAGGGGCTCGGTGGCTACCACCTCGCCTGCCGGGCCG
Source organism: uncultured Solirubrobacterales bacterium (assembly GCA_963777575.1). Lineage (GTDB taxonomy): Bacteria > Actinomycetota > Thermoleophilia > Solirubrobacterales > 70-9 > DASUPK01. The sequence goes on from CAVZRH010000014.1 coordinate 159,373, forward strand.
ACGACGAGGGTGTGGTGGCCGAGCTCCGCGCGCGCAAGCACCGCGAGGACAAGCCGTTTGCGCTGATGGCGCCCTCCATCGATTCCGCGCTCGACGCTGGTCGAGCTCGATGACGCCGCGGGCGCGCTGCTCACATCCCGGGAGCGCCCGATCGTCCTGGCACAGCGCCGCCCCGATGCCCCGGTCGCCGGCTCCGTCGCACCGGCCTCCCGCGAGCTCGGCGTGATGCTGCCCTACTCGCCGCTCCACCATCTCCTGCTCGCGGACTCGGACGCGGTCCTGGTGATGACCAGCGCGAACGTCTCGGACGAGCCGATCGCCTACCGGGACGAGGACGCTCTGGGCCGGCTCGCCGGAATCGCGGATGTGTTCCTGGTCCACGACCGGCCGATCGAGACGCGGACGGACGACTCGGTCGTGCGGGTCGTCGCGGACCGTCCATTGTTCCTGCGCCGCTCCCGCGGCTACGTTCCGCGCGCTCTACCCCTCTCCGCCGGCAGGCCGATCCTCGCCTGCGGCGCCGAGCTCAAGAGCACCTTCTGCCTCGCCAAGGGCGAGCGGGCCTGGATCGGCCACCACATCGGCGACCTGAAGAACTACGAGACCCTCCGCTCCTTCACGGAGGGGATCGAGCACTTCGAGGAGCTGTTTGCGGTGGAGCCGGAGCTGGTCGCTCACGATCTCCACCCGGAGTACCTCTCCACCAAGTACGCCCTCGAGCGTGAGGGCGTTGAGACCGTGGGCGTGCAGCACCACCACGCTCACCTCGCCGCCTGTCTGGCGGAGCACGGCGAGCCCGGCCGGGCGGTCGGGGCGATCTTCGACGGCACCGGGTACGGCACGGACGGGACGGTGTGGGGAGGGGAGATCCTGGTGGGGGACCCGGGCGGCTTCGAGCGCGCCGGACATCTGCACCCGGTCCGCATGCCTGGAGGGGAGCGGGCGATCAGGCAGCCCTGGAGGATGGCCTGCTCCTGGCTGCTGGAGACGCTCGGCAGCGAGCCCCCCCTGCCACCGCTGCTCGCCGAGCAGGTCTCCGAAGAGGACTGGTCCAAGGTCGCCGAGCTCGCGGGCACCGGGCTCGCCTCGCCGGTCACCAGCAGCGCCGGGCGGTTGTTCGACGCGGTGGCGGCGCTCTGCGGGATCCGAGCGGAGGTCAACTACGAGGGGCAGGCGGCGGTGGAGCTGGAGGCAGCAGCGGACCCAGCCGTCCGTGAGCCCTATCCGCTCCCGGGGACCGAGCTGCTCGACGCGCGGGAGACGATGCTGGCGATCCTGGCCGACCTCGGCGCGGGCGTCCCGGTCGCGGACGTCGCCGCGAAGTTCCACAACGCGGTGGCCGAGGGCGTCGCCCGGGCCTGCGCCGAGCACGCCCGCGCCGAGGGGATTGAGCTGGCCGTGCTCTCCGGAGGGGTCTTTCAGAACCGCCTGCTCCTGGAGCGGACCACCGAGGCGCTCGAGGGGACCGGCCTGCGCGTCCTCGTGCCCAGGCTCCTCCCGCCGAATGACGGCGGAGTGGCCTTCGGCCAGGCCGCGGTGGCGGCCGCGGCTGCATAGCGCGTCAGCCGCTCAGGCCAGCGGGCTCCAGCGTGAGGGTCGCCCCGGCCCAAGGGCACGTCGCGCAGCGACCCGGCCGCGCCGGTAGTTGACCGGATGCGGACCCATCGCCCAGGGATGCCATCCGAGGGTTCCGTAGCTCTCTCTGAGGGCGGCCTTCAACTCCCCGCGATGCTCGCCGCACGCGTACAGCGCCCGGCCGTAGATCCCGTTGCCGGTCCAGTGCAGCCAGTGCCCCGGCTCGACGTCGAGGTACTCGCCGAAGAGGAACTCCTGGAGCTGGGCCTCCAAAGCCCGCTCGGTAGCGCCCTCGGCCCGCACACCGCAGTGCTCGCATCGAAAGACAAGCCGAGTGGGCACCAACCCAAGTTACTCCCGGTGTCAACGGGCCTAATCGCAATCCCATTGCAATTGCAGGCTGCCGGTAATAGGGTCCGGGCATGCGGTGGGCCCGGATCAGGGAGACCCTCAGTCCACGCGAATGGCGCACGGTCGCGCTGATGGCCGCAGTGATCGTCGGGCTGACGGTGGCGGGCTTCTTCATCCTCATCGCCCTCGTGGTTCCGCACGAGTACAGCCTCGGCTCGAGTGGGATCTTCGGCCTGGGCATCGGCGTCACGGCCTACACGCTCGGGCTGCGCCATGCCTTCGACGCCGACCACATCGGTGCGATCGACAACACCACCAGGAAGCTGATGAGCGATGGCCAGCGGCCGCTCAGCGTGGGCTTCTTCTTCGCGCTGGGGCACTCGACAATCGTCTTCGCGCTCGGGGTGCTGGTGACGCTTGGGGTTCGCGGGTTGAGCGGCGCGGTCGAGGCCGACGGCTCCTCGCTTCACCAGGCGACCGGGCTGATCGGTCCGGCGGTCTCCGGCTCCTTCCTGCTCGCCATCGGCATCCTCAATCTGATCGTCCTGGTCAGCATCTTCGGGGTCTTTCGGCGGATGCGCGATGGCTTCTTCGATGAGCGAGAGCTGGAGCAGCAGCTCGACTCGCGCGGATTCATGAACCGCTTCTACGGCCGCGCCACGAGGGCGATCACCAAGCCCTGGCAGATGTACCCGCTCGGCTGCCTCTTCGGACTCGGCTTCGACACGGCGACGGAGGTGGCCCTGCTCTTCATCGCGGGGGGTGCCGCCGCGAGCGGGCTCCCCTTCTACGCGATCATCTGCCTGCCGATCCTGTTCGCGGCCGGCATGACCCTCTTCGACACGATCGACGGCGCCTTCATGAACTTCGCCTACGGCTGGGCCTTCTCCCAGCCGATCCGGAAGATCTATTACAACCTCACGATCACGGGTCTCTCGGTCGCGGTCGCGCTGCTGGTCGGGACGATCGAGCTCTTGTCGGTCCTGGCCGAGAAGCTCGGCCTCACCGGCGAGCCGTGGGACTTCGTCTCCAGCCTGGACCTCAACCTCGTCGGCTATGCGATCGTCGGCCTCTTCGTGCTCACCTGGGCCGTCGCGCTCGCCATCTGGCGCTTCGGCGACATCGAACGGAAGTGGTCCGCCAACCTGCGCTCGACCGCCGGATAGGGGGTTCGGTCGTGGGCCGCTCTCCGTTCAAGCAATCGGTCCAGGTCGAGGACCTGGAGGGGGCCCTGCGCGCGCTTCGCGAGAGCGGTCATCGGGTCACCGCAGCGAGGCGGATCGTTCTGGAGGGGCTGTTTGCGGCCGACGGACCAGTCTCGGCGGATCACCTTGCCCGGACCGTGGGCGGGAAGAGCACGCCGCTGGACACCGCCTCCGTCCACCGCAATCTCGCGCAACTCGAGGAGCTCGGGCTGGTTCGGCACGTCCACATCGGCCATGGCCCGGGCCTCTATGCACTCGTCGGCGCGGCGGAGCGCGAATACATCGCCTGCGAGCGCTGCGGCCGGGTCACCTCGGTCGAGCCCGCCAAGCTCGACCCGGTGAGGCGGACGATCCGCCGGAAGTTCGGGTACGAGGCGCGCTTCAGCCACTTTCCTATCCTCGGGCTCTGCAGCAGTTGTGCGGAGGCGCCAGACTCCGTGACCGAGACGAAAGGAGCTTTGGAGATGGACCACGAGCACGAGCACAGTCACGAGGAGCCGCACTCGCATCGCCACAGCCACGGTGACGAGGAGCATGCCCACGCTCACACCGGCCACGAACACGAGCACACCGAGCACGAACACGAGCACAGCCACGGTGACCACGTGCATTCGCACCCTCACGTGCACGAGAAGGGCCTCGAGGAAGATCACGAGCACGGGCACGATCGGCCGAGCTGAGCTCGTTTGCCGGGCCTCTGGCAGGGAAGCCTCCGAGAATGGATCGGAAGCTGTTCGGCATCTACCTGAATGACCACCTGGCGGGGTCCGTGGTCGGGACCCGCCTCGCCCATCGGATCGCGCACCACAACGAGAACAACCACTACGGCTCGGAGGCGGCTCGCCTGTCCGAGGAGATCCAGGAGGACAAGGCCACGCTGGAGGAGCTGATGGATCGGCTCGGCGTGCGCCAGAAGAAGGCCCGGCTCGCGATCGCTGCCGTCACCGAGATGGCCGGCCGGCTGAAGCCGAACGGCCGCCTGATCGGCTATTCGCCTCTCAGCAGAGTGGTCGAGCTCGAGGGGCTGACGATCGGGGTCACTGGCAAGCTCGAGCTCTGGCAGTCGCTGAAGGCGACCGGTGAACGGATCGACGGCATCGACGCCGACCGGCTGATCCAGCGTGCGGAGAGCCAGCGGGACCGTGTCGCGGACCTGCGGCTGCAGGCGGCCCGCGAAGCGTTCAGCTGAGTCCCGGCTTGACCGCCATATCGAGCACGACCAGGATCAGCAGGAACAGCTCGATTCGGGAGACCAGGAAGATCCGGCCGAGTCGGCGCAGGTACTCGGGGTCCTCGGGGCCTCGCTCCTCGACCATCTTGCTGAGCCGGCCTGACTCGGGCCCAAGGTAGAAGGATCCGGCACCGGCGGAGAACAGCCAGACGATGAATCCGAAGGTCACCCACCCCTGACCGAGGTCGTAGGCGCCTGCCGAGACGTGGAGCAAGATGAAGCCGATGATCACCAGTGCGAGCGAGGTGGGTAGCAGGACGCGGGTGCCGTACCACTCGATCTCGCTGGCGAGGTATGCGAGGCGATCGGGGCCGGCGCGCCTCGCACGGATGACGAAGATCTGGATCGCGACATCACTCCCGACCCACACCACCGCGAGGAGGATGTGGAACGCGAGCCACCACTTGTATGCGTCGCTACCGACTACGGCAAGGCTCATCGGCGCGGAACCCTATCCGCGGTGTCGGAACTGCTCAGGAGAACTCGTCGAGCGAGCGCTTCTGGCAGCGCAGCTCGTGGTCCCGCTGCTTGGCGGGGACGCCGGACTCGCCGGTCACCGCCTCGTTGTGCTTGACGTCGACGACCGCCCGGAAGCGCTCGGTCTCCGAGCCCGCCGCGGAACTTTCCGCGACCTTCCGCTCCCCCGTCTCTTCCTCAGTTCGTTCCATCAATGCCTTCTCCATGAATCCCCAACCTGTTGCTCCCCTTGGTGAAGTTGTAGCACTCTGTAAGCGTTCGCTAAGACACTAGGAAGAACCACTCCCCGGGCTGAAAGTAGCGCTGCAGGGGGTCGGATACCGGCTTGAGCCCGTTTCGCAAATTGCGAACAGAGTCTCCGGCACCTCGCCCGCACGGTGAACGGTGCCGAGTGGACCTCCACCTATAATCCGCGGCCCGTCGGTCCACCCCCGTCGCGCGCCCTCTCGAAGAAGGTGCGGAACCGGAGGCTCAATTGAAGAACTCGTCCTCAGAGCGTCAGCGCTACTCCCCTGAGCGCGCCTACAGGCCCCTCGTCTCGCCGCCGAGCGTGGAGGACAAGGACGCCTGCGCCCTCTACGCGTCCGTTCGCCGTGACGCCACCGCGAGCCACGAGCCGATCACGCTCGCCCTGGAGTCGCTGCAGAAGATGCTCCACCGAGCGGGAAACGTCGACGGCGAGGGCGACGGCTGCGGCCTCCTGGTCGACATCCCGACCACGATCTGGGCCGAGGAGGTTCGCCAGGGCGGGCACAATCCCGCGCTCGCGCTCGATGACGCCTTCGCGGTCGCCCACGTCTTCGTCGAGCGGTCGCAGGACCTGGAGAAAATCCGCCACGACGCGCGTGAGTTGCTCGGAGCCGCCGGCTTCCGGATCCTCGCCGAGCGGGTCGGGGCGGTCGACTCGGCCGCCCTCGGCGCGACGGCGCGCGAGGAGGAACCGCAGTTCTGGCAGTTCGCCGGCCTGGTGCCGGAGGCATCCGAGGCCGATCGGACCGTCTTCAACCTGAAGATCGCGCTCGAGGAGAGGCTGGGCGTCCACGTCGCCTCCTTCTCGGGCACGACAGCCGTCTACAAGGTGATGGGGAACCCGAAGGTGCTCGGCTCTTACTACGCCGACCTCTCCGACGAGCGGATGGAGACGATCGGCGCCTTCGGCCACAACCGCTACTCGACCAACACCTGGCCGTCCTTCACCCGCGTCCAGCCCTTCGGCGTCCTCGGGCACAACGGCGAGATCAACACGATCGAGCAGCTGCGCCAGGAGGCGCGGATGCTCGACGTGCCGATCGGCGACGGCAACTCGGACTCCCAGGACCTGAACCGCACCATCGAGACGCTCGTTCGCCGCCACGGCCTCTCCCTCGCCGAGGCGATGGAGATGGTGGTGCCGCCGATCGTCGACGAGATCGCCGGGCTCCCCGAGGAGCTCCACGCCTTCTACATGTACCTGCGCCAGACGATGGGCCCGTACGCGCAGGGGCCGGTGGCACTGATCGCGCGGCACAGCGACGAGTGCGTCTTCTCGGCTGACGCGATGGGTCTGCGCCCGCTCTGGAAGCTCGAGACCAAGCAGGACTTCGTCTTCAGCTCCGAGCCCGGCGTCGTCTCGGTGTCGGACATGGTCTCCGAGCCGCAGCCGATGGCCCCGGGCCAGAAGTACATGGTCATGATCGACCGCGACCGCAAACGGGCGACGATCCACCCGCACGCCGAGATGCTGGCCGAGGTCCGCAAGCGCTGGCTGGCGCGGACCGGAACCGATCAGGTCGCGTCCTACGAGCGCGCGCTCCGGACCGGCGGCCCGCTCGAGGGCCCCGAGATCCCGGGCTACACGGACGCCGGGCCGGAGGAGCCGGTCAAGGTCGAGGACCGCGTCCTCGCCGGCTTCGGCTGGCAGCGCGACGACGTCAAGCTCGTCCAGCAGATGGCGGACAACGGCGCCGAGCCGATCGGCTCACTGGGCTACGACGGCCCGCTCGCCGCCCTCTCACCGGAGCGCCAGAACCTGGCCGACTACTTCAAGGAGACGGTGGCGGTCGTCACCAACCCCGCGATCGACCGTGAGCGCGAGATCGAGCACTTCTCGACGCGCGCCGTCTTCGGCCGTCGCCCGCCGCTGAGCGACCCCTCCTCCGACAGCGAGACGATCGAGACGGACTTCCCCGTGATCCTGGGCGGTCATCACGACCTGGCGCCGCTCCCGCACAGCGCCTACCGCCGGATCGCGAGCGAGCAGGGGACCTATCTGCTCGAGGACCTCTGGGACGCCTTCGGGAGCCGGGCCAAGGCGATCGACATCGCCCTGCTCGAGTCCGAGACGACCCAGGGCGCGATCGAGCGGCTCCGGCAGGAGGCGGTCAAGGCCGTCGGCGAGGGCTGCGAGCTGCTCGTCCTCACCGACCGCACCGTCTATGACGCCGAGAGGCGCTACATCGACCCCCACCTGGCGACCTCCGCGATCGACCAGGCGCTCAAGCAGTACGAGGTCGCCGACGGCGAGAACCTGCGTCGCCGCTGCTCGATCGTGCTGCGCTCGGCGGCGATCCGCAACGTCCACGACGTGATGATCGCCCTCGGCCTCGGCGCGGACGGCGTCTGTCCCTACGTGATGCTCGAGGTGATCTGCGTCGACGACTACGAGAACGACGTCGCCAATCTCTGCTCGGCCCTGCGCAAGGGGATCGAGAAGGTGATCTCCACGATCGGCATCCACGAGGTTCGCGGCTACGCCCGCCAGTTCTCCTCGATCGGGATCAAGCCCGAGCTCGCCGAGATCTTCCACACCGAGGCCTTCGCCGCCTCGCAGAAGGGCGGCACCGGCTTCGCGCAGATGGACGCCGACACCGACGCCCGGCAGAAGATCCTCGCCGGGGACGAGGAGTCGAAGCCGGCGAAGACCCTCCACTTCTATCCCAAGGTCTACAAGGCGGCGATCGCCGCGGCGAACGGCTCCGCGACCTTCGACGAGTACTCACAGAAGGTGCGAGAGCTGGAGGCGCAGAGCCCGATCTCCATGCGCCACATCATGGGCTTGAAGAGGGAATCGGACCGCGATCCGGTCGACCCCTCGCAGGTGGACGCCTCGGTCGGCCACCACGACTACCCGGTCGTGATCAGCTCGATGAGCTTCGGCTCCCAGTCCGAACCGGCCTTCCGCGCCTACGCCGAGGCCGCCAAGGCGATCAACATCCTCTGCATCAACGGGGAGGGTGGGGAGATCCAGGACATGTACGGCAAGTTCCGCAAGTGGCGCGGGCAGCAGGTCGCCTCGGGCCGCTTCGGGGTCTCGGCCGAGATGCTCAATTCCTCCTACGTCGCCGAGATCAAGATCGGCCAGGGCGCGAAGCCCGGCGAGGGCGGGCACCTGCCCGGCAAGAAGGTCTCCGAGAAGGTCGCATCGGCCCGCAATGCCACTCCCGGCACCGACCTGATCTCGCCCTCGAACAACCACGACCTCTACTCGATCGAGGACCTCGCGGAGCTGATCGACGAGCTGAAGACCGTCAACCCCGACCTGCGCGTCTCGGTCAAGGTCCCGGTCGTTCCCAACATCGGCACGATCGGGCTCGGCATCGCCAAGGCGGGCGCCGACATCATCACCCTGTCGGGCTTCGAGGGCGGCACCGGCGCAGCGCGGCAGCACGCGCTCCGTCACGTCGGGCTGCCCTCGGACATCGGCACCCGCGCGGTGCACCGCGCGCTGATGGAGGCCGGCATCCGCAACCGGGTCGAGATCTGGGCCGACGGCGGATATCGCCACGCAACCGACATCGTCAAGCTGCATTGCATGGGGGCCAACCGGGTCGCCTTCGGGACCCTGGCGATGGTCTCGCTCGGCTGCACCATCTGCCGCGGCTGCCAGCTCGACACCTGCCACGTCGGCATCGCCACCCAGATCGAGACCGTGGAGCAGGCCCAGGAGCACGGCCTGAAGAAGTTCACGCCGCCCGGTGCGGATGCAGCCGAGAGCTGCGCCCGCTTCTTCCAGGCGATGGGCGAGGAGGTCAAGGCCGTCGTCGGCTCGCTCGGGTACGACCGCGCCCAGGACCTGGTCGGCCGCTACGACCTGCTCGAGCAGGTCTCCCACCAGGAGAAGATCGACCTCGCGCCGCTGATCACCCCGCTCGAGGAGTTCCTCGACCTCGAGCCGATCGACCTCCCCGTCGAGGAGGAGGCGCTGGTCGAGGCGCGCGCCGAGGCCGGCCTGGTCCGCGCGAAGCCGCTGCGGATGGAGCCGAAGCAGGCCTCGGCCGAGATCGCCCAGGTCGCCGACAAGGTGTTCGACGGCTCCTGCGTGACCGTCGAGTTCCCGCGCCGGACCGACGCCCACGACCGCGTCCTCGGCACCGAGCTCTCGGGCGCGATCGCCCGTGCCCGGATCTACGACGGCGCGCCCGAGGGCACCGAGAACGACGAGCTCGCCCAGCTGGTCTTCAACGGAGGCTCGGTCGCGGGCCAGGGCTTCGGCGCCTTCAACGAGTGGGGCGTGACCTGCCGGGTCGAGGGCGGTGCCCAGGACGGCGTCGGCAAGACGATGCTGGGCGGCACCGTCTCGATCATGAAGGGGAAGAACACCGACGGGAAGCGCATCAACGGCTCGGTCGGCAAGTCCTTCGCCTACGGAGCCCAGCGTGGACGCCTCTTCGTCCAGGGCTCGGCCGACTCTCGCTTCTGCATCCGCCTCTCCGGTGCGGACGTGGTGCTGGCGGGCGAGCCCGAGGATCCGGTCGACGACTCACAGGGCTGCGTCGTGGATCGCGCCAACGCCAAGGGCTTCGCCTTCGAGTACATGACCTCGGGCCGCGCCGTGGTGCTCGGCGACATCGGGCCCTGGGCCTGCGCCGGGATGACCGGCGGCCGCGTCTACGTGCGGACGAACGACGAGCTGCGGCTGGATCGAGCGGCGATCGAGCGCCGCCTCGGCGAGGGTGCCAAGGTCAAGCTCGAGGAGCTCGACGCCGAGGGCCAGCTCGACCTCGAGGACCTGCTCGGCCACTACGCCGACGAGCTGCGCGCGACCGACCAGGCCGGCGAGGCCGACCGCGTCACCGGCCTGCTCAGGGACGCCAAGACCAACTTCCTGATGATCATCCCGGAGAAGGTTCAGGCGGATCCGTCGATTTCGACGGAGTAGTTGCACTCGCGACCTGCGACCCTTCGCGGTCCGATGACGCCAGATCCAACCAATCAGGAGGGGAGCGCCGCGGCGACGGACGAGGTCATCCGGCTCGAGGACGTCCAGCGGGTCACCGAATCTGCGCTCGCCTATCTCGATCTCGACGATCTCCTCAAGGAGCTCCTCGACCGGGTCACGGACATCCTCGACGCGGACACCGCCGCGGTTCTCCTGGTCGAGGAGGGAGGGCGGACGCTTGCCGCCCGGGCCGCGAAGGGCCTCGAGGAGGAGGTGGAGCGCGGCTTTCGCCTGCCCGTCGGGCGCGGCTTCGCGGGGCGGGTCGCCTTCACCCGGGAGCCGGTGGTGGTCGACGACCTGGAAGCGTCGCCGATTCAACCCGTCAACCCGCTCTTCCGCGAGAAGGGCGTCCGTTCGCTGCTCGGCGTCCCACTCGTCGTCGAGGGCGAGGTGATCGGGGTCCTGCACGTCGGATCGCTGACCAAGCGTGAGTTTCAGGAGAGCGACATCGAGTTGCTGCAGCTCGTCGCCGACCGCGTCGCGCTCTCGATCGAGCGGTCGCGGCTGATGGTGCAGGGTCAGATCGCGGCGACGCTCCAGCGCAGCCTGCTGCCGCGGAAGCTGCCGCAGGTCACCGGGCTGCGGATGGCGGCCAGGTACCTGCCGGCCGCCGACCAGTCCGCCGTCGGCGGCGACTGGTACGACGTGATCGAGCTCAACAACCCGTGCGTCGGCTTTGTGATCGGCGACGTGGCCGGTCACGGGATGGCTGCCGCCACCTTCATGGGCCAGCTGCGCAGCGCCATTCGCGCCTACGCGCTGGACACCGACGGACCGGCGGAGGTGATCACCAAGCTGGCGGAGTTCTCGGATCGCATGCACTCGCGCATGGCCACGGTGATCTACGCGACCCTCAACCTGAACACCTGGGAGGTGCGGATCGCGCGCGCCGGCCATCCATACCCGCTGCTGGTCCGGCCAGAGGGGAAAGCGGAGTTCATCTCCAACGGGGGTGGGCCGCCGATCGGGACGGTCGGCGGGCATGTCTACGACGAGCAGACCCTCACGCTCTCGGCGGGGGAGACCCTGGTGCTCTACACGGATGGGTTGATCGAGCGACGCGGGGACCGGCTCTCGGATGGGGAGGCGGCGCTGATCGAGGTGGCGGCCGCCGCGCCGGACGAGCCCGAGCTCAAGTGTCAGGCGATCACGACTCGCCTCACCGAGGACGCTGCGATCGCCGACGACATCGCGATCCTCGCCGTGCAGACCGTGGGCCTCAACGAGCTGCTCGAGGTGGAGGTGGCCGCCGGCGCCGGCGCAGCTGTCAGCGTCGCGCCATCTGATTCGCCGCTGGGTGGAGGCCAACGACGGGACCGACGACGACTGCGCAGCATTCGCGATCGCCGTCACGGAGGCATGTGCAAACGCGATCGAGCACGCCTACGGCCTTCGGGACGAGACGATTGAACTGCGGGCCTGGCTGGAGGACGGCGTCGCAACCGTCACGATCCGCGACCACGGCAGTTGGCGGGAGTCGCGGGGAGGCAATCGCGGCAGGGGCATTCCGATCATGCGTGAGTTCATGGACGAGGTCTCGGTGGACCCGACGGATCAGGGGACCACGGTCCGCCTCGCCCGTCGCCTGAGGACCGGACGGTGAGGCCCGAGCTGGCCCGGCTCTCCGCTCGAGAGCCAGGGAGACGTCGAGCTGGCCCGCGTGGCGGGAGAGGTGGACGCCTCGAACGTGGACGACCTGAGCGAGCGGCTGCTCGCCGCCGTCCCCAACCGGGCGCGCGCCCTCGTAATCGACCTGAGCGACACCAGCTACATCGACAGCTCCGGCATCAGCCTGATCTTCGACGCGGCCGCGCGCCTGCGAAACCGCCGTCAGGAGCTGAGGCTCGTGGTCACCCCGCGGTCGTTCGTCGGCGAGGTTCTCGCCGCGGTATCGATGGAGCAGTCGGTCGCGATCGATCCGGCCCTCGACGACGCCCTGCAGGCGGTCGGCGCGGCGGACCGCTCGGAGTGACCCCTAGCCGGTCTCGCCGTACCGGGTCTTGCCCGCGCTCTCGATGACGCTCAGGGTGTAGCGCCCGATCTGCAGCTCGTCGCCGTCGGCGAGCGGGCTCCAGTCGACCGGCTCGTCGTTCACGCGGATGCCGTTCATCGAGCGATCGTCGAGGACGCGGAGCTCCCCCTCGGGCGTCTGGACGATCACCGCGTGCCGCCGGGAGACCGTCGGGTCGTCGAGCCGGATGTCCGCGGAGCGGCTGCGGCCGATCCGCGACCAGCCCGCGGAGAGCTCCATCAGCCGCGTTCGACCGTCGGCGAACATGGCGAGGTACTTGCCGGGCTCGGTGATCGACTCCCGCACGCCGTCGAGCCAGTCCACCGGCTTCGCGACCGGGCGCGTGACGGCGATGTTCCTCAGAGTCGGCTGCTCGAAGAGCGAGGAGCGGCGGAAATCGGTCCCGCCGCAGTTGGGGCAGCGCGGAATCGATTCGGCCGGCTCGAAGGAAACAGGGAAGGAACAGCCCTGACAGACGAAGGAGCCGACGCCGCCCGCGGTCTCTCCCGCGTGGTGCACGTCCGCGCTCTGTCCGATCAGGGTCATCCGGGGGTGCCGCCAATAGTACCCGCGTACTTCATATTGGCCAGTGAATTTCCTGCAGTAGTACGGAAAGTCCACCTTTTCCAGGATGAATCCGGCCCTTCGTGGTCAGGCCACTGACCAGGTGGGACGGCCCCCAGCCCGTCTAGAATCGCCCGGCCGTGGGGCCGATCACCATCACCACATCCATCGACGCCCCCCGCGAGCGGGTCTTCGACTTCATCTGCGATCTCGGCACCCGCCCGAGCTGGATCGACCACTTCGCCGACGAGTACAGGGTGGAGCGCATCCCCTCCTCCGGCCGCGGCGCCGCGGCCCGGTTCCGGGTCGATGCCCCGGCGGGGATCCGCTACATGGAGACCGTGATCGCGGAGGCGGATCGCCCTCACGAGGTCGTCGAGCACGCGCGGGGCGGTCGCGTCGATCACATCCCCATGCGCCTGGTCTGGGAGCTCGAGGCTGGCCCGACCACGACCGTCACGCTGACCTTCTGGACGGCGCCGTCCTCGATCTTCGACCGGATCAGGGAGACGGGGCGCGAGCGGTGGTGGCGGCGGCGCTGGGCGAAGGCGCTGACGCGCATGCGAGAGCTGATCGAATCCGGTGCAGCGGTCCCACGGGTGGAGATCGCCGGTGGTGATCGTGTCCCGAGCATCGCTGGATAGACTGCGCGCCCTCATGCGCCCCGGCTACAAGGGAGCCCTGGCCCTCGTGTTCGTCCTCGCCCTCGCCCTGGTGGGGGTGGCCGGTTGCGGCAGCGACGAGGGCAAGGAAGCCGATGAGGGCATTCCGATCAAGCTCGGCGACCTGGAGATCAACGTTCAGGAGACCCGGTTCCTGAATCCCTCCCAACCCGATGACAGCGAGTACCTGGCGGGCCAGCAGCTGCCGACGCCCGCCGGAAAGTCCTACCTCGGCGTCTTTCTGACGATGGAGAACCACGGCGACAGCCCGACCGGACTCCCCACCAACGGACAGGTGAGCATCACCGACACGACCGGCGCGGCCTACGAGTCGATTCCGAGCCACACGCCCTTCGCGGCCCCGCTCGGCACCGAGCTCGCCGCCGGCGCCGACATCCCCGCGCCGGGGACGGCCGCCGCCAACGGGCCCGCGCAGGGGGCGCTTGTGATCTTCCTCCTGGACGAGGGCGTCAGCGAGAACCGGCCGCTGAAGCTCGAGATCGAGCACGAAGGCGAAACCGGCGAGATCACGCTGGACATCTAGGGCACCGGGCCCGGCGCCCTCGCCCCGATGACGAAGACCCAGCTCCAGGCCCTGCTCGTGATCGGCGGCATCGGCGCCGCCCTGGCGCTGATTCAGCTCCTCGGCATCGCGGGCGGCCTGGCCGGCGTCGCGCTGATGGCCTTCTCGACGATCCTCACCGCACCGGCTGCGCCCGAGCCGGGCGCCCGCGGGCTCAACTGGTGGGCGCTGCTCGCGGGCGGAACGGCGCTGGTGCTGATCGGCGTTCCCCTCGGCCTGGCACTCGAGGCGCCCGGCGGCCTGCTCACCGCGATCGGTGGCGGGATGGCGATCGTCGGTGTCGCGTTTGGGTACCCAACTGCTACTTGAGCGCCGCGGTCAGGATGTTGCTCGCGATCGGCGCCGCGGTCGTCCCCCCGTCGCCGGAGGCGTCGATCAGCATCACCGCGACGGCCAGCTTGGGGTGCTGGGCCGGCGCGAAGCAGATGAACCAGCCGTCGACGATCTGCTCGACGGTGTTCTCCTGACCCGGCGGAGCAGGCGGTTGACCTGGCTTCGGGCCGAGCTCGGCGGTGCCGGTCTTGCCCGCCACCTGGATGCCCGGGATGTTCGCCGCGACGCCGGTGCCCGAGGTGACGACGGCGCGCATCAGCCCGGTGAGGACCTTGGCGTTCTCCTTGGAGGTGACCTGGACGGGCTTGGCATCGCTCTTCAGCCCCGGGTCCTTGACGATCGACGTCGGGCTGCGAATGCCGCCGTTGGCGACGGTCTGGGCGACGGATGCCATGCCGAGCGGGGTGGCGAGCACCTGGCCCTGTCCGAAGGCCGTCACCGACAGGTCGGTATGGCTCGTGTCTTGGCTGAAGTCCGTGGGCATCGTCATGCCGTTCGGATCGGTGGCGGCGGTCGCGGCGGCGTTGTAGAGGGTGGGCTTCTCGTTCCACCCATAGCGCTCGGCGGTCTGGACCAGGCGCTCGGCTCCGACCTTGACACCGAGCGGCGCGAAGACCGTGTTGCACGACTTGGCGAACGCCTGCACGAACGTGCCGCCGCAGGCCTCGTCGTGGGCGTTGTGGACGACGCGGGCGCCGTTCTGCGGATCGGGATTGATCTCGGTGAGCACCGGGAAGTTGTCGGTGAGCTTCACGTCGTGGCCATCCAGGGCGGCGGTCGTCGTGATCACCTTGAACGTCGAGCCCGGGGGCTGCGGGGAGGAGTACGCGGATCCCGCGAGACCCAGGACGTCGCCGTTGCGCGCGTTGAGCACGACGGCACCGCCCGACTGGCCACCGAGCGCGTTCACGGTGATCGTCTGGATGCGCGGATCGATCGTCGTTCGCACCGGCTGCCCGGGCGTTCCGTGCGCGCGTGGCGAGGACCCGGCCCTGCGTCGACCGAGGCACGTCGAGCTGCGGGCTGCTCGCCTTCACGGCCAGCAGCTCCCCGCTGGGGGTGCCCGAGAGACGCGGGTTGAAGGCCAGTTCGAGCCCGCTGATGCCCGTGCTGTCGTTCGTGGGATAGCCGGCCTGCTGCAGCTTCGCCTGCTGTTCGGGATCGGCTGCCCCCGTTTCGCCGGCGACGTCGATCGCGTCCGAGCCCAGCGGGTGCGAGCGGCTGTCGACCGGTCCCGTGGCGAGCGCGATGTGGTGCTTGGCCATGATCGGCGCGCGCCTGCCCAGCTCGAGACGACGACCGACCTGCTCGCCGGGCTGCAGATTGGGGAAGGTCAGATACGGTGCCCACGCGACCTTGCCGCCGTCGAACGGCAGCCGCAGAACCCCGTCGACCTTGCCGAACAGCCGCGTCCGCACCCCGACGTGAACGTCGACGACGTCCGTTCCGTTGACGCTCTTCGGGCCGTCGGCATCGCCGGGATCGATCGCGGTCGCGGTGGCGACCTGCTGGGCTCCCCGGTAGGCAGCGGCGAGCTCGGCGGCGGAGTACTGGGCCTGGGCCGAATCGGAGAGCTCGTCGCGCATCGACTTGTAGTCCTGATGGGCCCATGCCTGGACGAAGCGATTCGCCATGTCCCGCTCGGGATCGCCGGCGGCGCTGATCACCCCGAGGATGAAGGCGATGAGGGCGACGATCGCGAGCGGTAGTGCCCTCTGGCGCAGCCGCCGCTGGCGCTCCGAGAGTGGACCCCGCTGGGCGCGAGGTTCTCGGGCGGGTCCCCGTGGCGGTGGGTCCTCCCGTCCTCGCTGCCGTGACCGTGTCACGGGGGGATTCACGCGGGCAAAGGTAGTGGCTCGTACGCTTGTATTCGGGAAACCGTGACCGGCCTCGACTGGGTGATCATCGCCTTCTCCCTGGCCATGGCCGTCTGGGGCTACCAGCAGGGGTTGATCGTAGGGGTGCTGAGCCTCGGCGGCTTCGCGATCGGGGCATTTCTCGGCAGCCGGCTGGGTCCGGCGCTGCTGCCCGAGGGGTCCCACTCGCCCTACGCGCCCGCCACCGCGCTCGCCGGGGCGATTCTGATCGGGGGAATCGCCGCGGTCTCGATGGAGGGGGTGGCGCTCGCGGCGCGCCGGCGTCTGCTCGGCTCCGCCGGACGCCGTCGCGGCGTGGCCGTGGCGGAGTCCTCGGGCGGCGCGGTCCTCCTGGTCGCGCTCGGCGCTCGGGCTCGTCTGGCTGTTCGGCGCGGTGGCGCTCAACGCCCCGGGTGCCAAGAGCCTGCGCGAGGCCGTGCAGCAGTCGGCGATCCTGCGGGCCCTGAACGACGCCTTCCCGCCCTCGAGCGCGCTGATCAACGTGCTCCACCGGATCGACCCGAGGGTTTCGATCCAGGGGCCGAGCCCGGACGTGGCCGCTCCGGACTCGAAGATCGCGCGGGATCCGGAGGTGAGGGCGGCCTCCGGCAGCGTGGTGCGGGTGCTCGGCACGGCCTGCGGCCTCGGGGTCGAGGGATCGGGTTGGGTCGCCGCCCCGGGCCTGGTGGTGACGAACGCGCACGTGGTCGCCGGAGAGAGCGACACGACCGTGACCCCGGCGGGCTCGAGCTCCTCCCTCGATGCCATCCCCGTCCACTACGACCCCTCCAACGACCTCGCGCTGCTGCGGGTGGGCGGCCTCGACGACGCCGCTCTCTCCTTCGCGCCGGACGTGCTGAGTGGGACCCCGGGAGCCGTTCTCGGCTATCCCGAGAACGGACCGCTCACGATCACACCCGCGCGGGCCGGGGGGACCGGCCCCGTCATCACCCAGGACTCCTACGGCCGCGGCCCGGTGACCCGCCAGCTGACCGCACTGCGTGGCGACGTCCGCAGCGGCAACTCGGGCGGCCCGCTGGTCGACGGCGACGGCAGGGTGCTGGGCACGGTCTTCGCGGCGACGACCCAGGGGAAGCCGGGCGGCTACGCCGTGCCGAACGGAATCGTGGCGGGCGCGCTCAGCGACTCCACGGGCGCAGTCAGCACCGGCCCCTGCACGCGCTAGTCGTGCGAGGGTGCGCGTAAGCGCAACCCGTTTGATTCTGGCCGGTCCCTTACCTTCGGTAAGCTCTAGTCGAGGTGAGATCTGAAAACGGCGCGGGCCGAGCGAAGGCGACGGCCAAGCCGAAACAAGTGTGTCCTCACTTTCATAGCGCGGTGGAGCTGATCGGACGGCGCTGGGCGGGGGCGATCCTGTACGCGCTCACCAATGGGCCGCTCCATTTCGCCGAGCTCAAGGAGGCCGTGCCGGGGATGTCGGATCGCCTCCTCTCCCACCGGCTCAAGGAGCTCGAGGAGACCGGGCCTGGTGAGGCGCGAGGTCCAGCAGGCCGGCAACCGCGTCCGGGTGAGCTACGAGCTCACGCAGAAGGGCCATTCGCTCGAGCCCGTGATGGGCGGGCTCCGCGACTGGGCCCGCCACTGGCACCGGGTCTAGGGCGACAGCCGGTCTAGCCAGCGCCTGCGGCCGCCATGATCTTGCCCACGTTCTCGGGGGCGAAGAACTCGGGCGCCGGCAGGGTGGCGGCCTGGACGCTGATGAAGCCGTCCTGCGCCTCCTGGTTGCCCTGCATCGCGCCGATCAGCTGCTGCAGCTCCGGCGGCGGCGGCTCCATGGTCGCGAACTCGGCCGTGAACTCGTAGACCGGCATCGCCGACCGTCGTCGCGGGTCTCGCTGGTAGTCGCGCCATTCCGTCATCGAAGGAGCGCCTCCCCGGCGAACGCGTCGTCGAGGCCGCCCGCGACCAGCTGCGGCGTCGCGGAAGGCGTCGTTGATGCCCATCGCCGTGATCGGGTTCTTGTGGTACCCGGCGTCGCCGACCAGCGCCCAGCCCGGTCCGAACGGCTTGCGGAAGTAGCCGGGCAGCTCGGCCGAGCCGATGAACTTCGACTCGCGCGTTGCCGCGCGGACGCGCTCGGCGAACTCGGGGTCAGGTCCATCGTCGCGAGGAAGTTGCCCTCGATGTCGCTTCGGTTGGCCTTGAACTCCTCGCCGGCCAGCCGAAGGGCATGCAGGTGAGGCCGTCGTGGGTGGGCAGTGCAGCCCACCCTCGCCGACTGCTCCGCGCGGATCGTGCGTCTCGAATCCGGTCGACCGGCAGATCGCTCCAGTAGGCGTAGTACATCGCCAGCTGGGACGGCCGCTCGTTGTAGGTCTCGGGCTCGACCGCTTTCGCCAGGAGCGAATGCTTGCCGTCGGCGCCGATCACGACCTTCGCCTTCTCGGTCATGGAGTCGCCGCCCTTGGAGTGACCGCGGATTCCGGTCACCGCGCCATCCTCGGAGAGGATCTCCTCGACCGTGAAGGCCTCGCGGACCTCCGCGCCGGCTTCCGCCGCTGCGTCGACGAGGAGCTTGTCGAGGATGGTCCGGCGCGGGCCGTAGGCGCGCGCGATCCCGTCGATCGGCTGCGGCGACCCGGCCACGGCCACGGGCCCGAAGTCGAACGAGTACCGCTCGACCGGCGGACAGCCGGTCTCGATCAGGCGGTCCAGCAGTCCCCAGCGCTCGAGGGCCGCGACGCCGGGCGGGTGCACCAGGTGCGTCGACATCGTGTCGCTCGGAAAGCGTCGCCTTGTCGACCACCAGCACGCGGTGGCCGCGGCGGGCAAGCAGCATCGCCGTCGGCGAGCCGGCGCAGCGGGCGCCGATCACGATCACGTCGTAGGTGCCCTCGGCCATGGTCATCCTCTTTTCCTCGTTGGTGCGGCGTTGCCACGGTCTCACGAACCGGGGTGCGGTTACAAGGCAGCGCGGGCGGGTTTCGGGGCTACCAGGCCCTCGGGTTACCCGCTGGGATCCTGTCGATCACCAGCTCGGCCTCGACCCGGTCCACCGGATAGGGAGTCGTGGCGCGGTAGTGCTCGAGCTCGCCCAGGCCCGAGCGACCTCGAATCCCGTCTCCACGGCCTCCGCATAGGTGCTGAGGATCACCGCGTCGTCGGGTGGCTCGGGCGCGAAGTGAAACGGCTTGGCCGTGTAGGTGACGATCCGCTCCGGAAGGTCCTCGCCCTCGATCGAGCCGGTGACGTCGACCCGGTCGTAGCGGATCTCGCGGATGTCGAGGCGGTCGAGCTCGGCCTCGCTGAGCTCGATCACGACGCCGTTCACCGGCCCCGCCTCGTCCTCGCCCTCCTCGACGTTGAGGCCGAGGATCCACTCCGGCCGCCAGCCGGCCGCGCACTCGAAGGTCTTCTCGCAGGTGAGGTTGTCGCGGCGCTGGGAGAAGCGCCGCCGCCAGTCGTGCAGCCGCACTGGGCGCAGCTCGCCGGCCGGCCGGCCCAGGGTCATCGAGGCGCTCTCGTGCAGCACGAGCGACCCGTAGCCGAACAGCCCGAGGCGGCTCATCCGCCCTCCAGCAGCGTGAGCTGAGCGTCGCCGTAGTCCGCCGGATCGTCGTCGCGGCCCGGCTCGATGGGCGGATCGGGGTCGTCGCGCATCTGCGCCGCCGTTCCGTGGCTGCAGAGGCGCTCGCGCGCCGGGCAGTCCGCGCAGAGGGCCTTGTGCGGGCGGTCGGTGACCTCGAAGCGCCCGGACGCGAGCTGCCCCAGGACGGACTCCACCCGAGCCCGTGCCGCCTCGAGCTCGCCCTGGTCGAAGCTCGTGCGCACCGGTCCGTCCGGCCGCTCGAGGAACACGTACGCGGTCTCCACAGGGGCGCCGCGGGCGGCGGCGGCCAGTGCGTAGAGGTCGCGCTGGATCGAGTACCGGGTGGCGATCTCCGCCGGTTCGCGGGCTGCGAGACGGTCCGTCTTGTAGTCGACGACGAGCACCGAGCCGTCGGGGCGCACCGCGAGCAGATCGATCGAGCCGCGGATCAGGGTGCCGCCGACGGAGAGCACGAAGGGGACCTCGGGGCTGACCGTCGAGCCGGCGATCTCCTCTCGAAGCGGTGAGTCGAGGAAGGCCTTGGTGAGCGCGAGCACCTGGGCCCTGCCCTCAACGTCCTCGAGCCCCTGCTCCCGCAGGGCGGCACCGACTCGCTCGTCGCTCGGCTCGCGCCAGCGGTTCCGAGCGCTCCACTCGAGCAGGGAATGGACGGCGAGCCCCGGCCCGAAGCGCCTGCGGACCTCGGGACCGGCCTGGCCGTCACCATCGACGGCCACGACCTCGGGCTCCCCGATGCCCAGGACGCGCTCGACGTAGAAGCGGTAGCCGCAGTTCTCGAAGGCCGAGAGCGCCGAGTAGGAGAGGCCGCCGATCAGCGCGGGAGGGACCTCCGGGCGTCCGAGCGGCGGCTCGGCGTCGCCGGCCGTCTCCTCGGTGGGCTCGGCCTCACGGGGTGCGAGCAGCTCGGCCCCGGCGCCCGGGCCCGGCTCGCTCACGCTGACCCGCAGCCGACCGGTCGGATAGCCGTCGCCGGCGGCCGGGATCTCGATCTCGCCGTCGGTGGCCTCGCCGTCGAGCAGCGAGCGGATCAGCTGCAGCGCGATCGGCTTGCGCGGCCCGATCTCCTTCTTCAAGGCGTTCCGGCTGAAGGTGCCGCTCAGGATCAGGCGGCGCTTCGCCCGGGTGGCGGCGACGTAGGCGAGTCGCGCCTCCTCCTCCGCGTCGCGCTCGGCGGCGAGGTCGGCGAGCTCTTGGTAGTCGTGCAGGCGCGCGGCCGGCCTGCCGAGGCGGCCGAGCTGGACTCCGACGCGGGCCAGCTCTTCTCCCTCCGGGCCCTCCTCTCCAGGTTGCACGCGCAGTGGCGACCAGCCGAGCTGCAGGTTCCGCCCGAGGTCCGCGACGGCGACGACCTCGAACTCGAGGCCCTTGGCTCCGTGCACGGTCATCACCCGGACGCCGGCGTGGCCCTCGGCCCTGGTCGCGGCCTCGGCCTCGCGGTCGCGGCTCGCCGCCCGCGAGTCGAGGTACTCGAGGAAGCCGCCGAGGTCCGGTCCCTCGCTCGCCTCGAACTCGCGCGCGAGCCGCATCAGCTTGCGGACGTTCGCCCAGCGTGCGTTGCCGTCGAGCCGGCTCAGCGTGGACAGGTCGTAGTCGAAGTCCGAGGCGGTGCGCTCGATCAGCGTTTCCAGGCCGCCCTCGGTCGAGCGCTGACGCAGCTCGGTGAGGATGGCGGCGAAGCGGCGGAGCCGGTCGAGCTCCTCCGGCGGGATCAGCGCCGCCGCCTCGGCGTCACCGCGGCTCGGCTCGCCTTTCTCGACCAGGTCGCGGACGAGGGGCCAGATGTGGCCGTGGCGCTCGCGGTCACTCTCCTCGTCGTGCCACGTCGCCGCCCGCCGCAGCAGCCAGAGCGTGTCGGGGAGGACGGCGCAGGCGGGAGACGCGAGCGCCCCGAAGAGCGCCTCGTCGTCGAGCGGGTTCGCGATCACGGCGAGCAGACAGCGCAGATCGTCGATCTGCTGCTGCGACCAGAAGCCGCGACCGCCGACGACGTAGGGATCCAGGCCGGCGTCCTTGAGCGCGGTCTCGACGGCCGCCACGTGGGTGAAGGCGCGCATCAGGATGACGATCTCCGCCGGGTCCACCTGCTCTTCGTCCACCAGCCGCCTGAGCCGGCCGGCGAGCCTGCGCGCCTCCGCGACCTTCGACCCCGAGCTCGGGTCGTCGCGCAGGCGGGGCAGCTCGGTCTCCTCGGCCTCCCAGCCCTTCCGGTCGTCGACGGTCAGGAGAAGCTCGACGGCCGGTGCGTTCTGCGGCTCGTCCTCGACGAACGCCGTCAACGGCTCGAATCCGTCCAGCAGGCTCCGGCCGATCGCGTTGGTCGCCGCGACGAGCTCCGGCGCGGCGCGGAAGTTCCCGGTCAGCGGCAGCGCCTCACCGTTGGGCTCGTCTCCCTCCTCGAAGCGGCGGTGTTGGCGGCGGTAGACCTCGACGTCCGCGTGCCGGAACCCGTAGATCGACTGGAACTCGTCGCCGACCAGGAAGAGGCGGGTGTCCGGCCCGCGCAGCTGCTCGATCAGCCGCAGCTGCAGGCCGTTGGTGTCCTGGAACTCGTCGACCATCAGATGGTCGAACTGCTCGCGGTAGCGCTCCCGCAGGGCGTCGGAGTCGGTGAGGAGCTCCACCGCCTTCAGCTGGAGGTCCTCGAAGTCGAGCGCTGCGCGGTCCTCCTTGAGCCCCTCGTAGCGCGCTCCGAATCTGGCCACCAGCTCACGGAGCTGCTCGTAGGCGGGCTCGAGCACGTGGGCGGCCACCGCCGCCTGGGCTCGCCTGAGTGACTTCGTGTAGCGCTCGCATGCCTCGCCGGCGAAGGCCTTCGCGTTCGACCTGATCTCGAGGTCGCGCAGGGACCCGAGGAGGTCGTCGTCCGGAGGGAGCGCCGGATCGAGCTCCATCGCGCGGGCGATCCGCTCCCGGCTCGCCACCGACTTGCCATCGGCCTCCTCGCACTCGAGGTCGGCCGCCCGCGCGGCTTCGACGAGCCCGGTGATCGCAGCCGCGGTGTCGGGCGGCGGGAGCTGCGGCAGGGCGGGGCTCGGGTCGCCGTGGCTGCGGAGCTCGTCGTAGGCGCCGCGCGTCATCTCGAGCAGCGTCCGGCGGCGGTTGGCCGCGGCGAGCTCCAGCGCCTCGGGCTCGCCCGACTCGACCATCTCTGCGAGCGCCGAGTCGAAGGCGCGGATCGCGAGCCGCTCGGCCTCCGCCTCGTCCACGACGCGGAAGCGCGGATCGATGCCCGCGGCGGCGGGGTGGGAGGCGAGCAGCCGTCGGCAGAATCCGTGGATCGTCGAGATCCAGGCCCGGTCGGTCCCCTCGAGCGCCTCGCGCAGGGCCTCCAGCCGGTCTCCCTCGGCCTCGCGGATCCGGGCCGCGAGCTCATCGCGGATCCGGCGCCGCAGCTGGTCCGCGGCCCGCTCGGTGAAGGTGAAGGCGAGGATCCGCTCGACGCCACCCTCTGGGTCGAGCGCGGCGGCGCAGAAGCGGTCGACGAGCACGCTCGTCTTGCCCGTCCCGGCGCCGGCGCGCAGGAAGATGTCGCGATCGCGTCGCTCGACCGCCGCGGCCTGCTGCTCGGTTCTGTCGGGGCTCATTCCTCCTCGCCCTCGTCGGACCAGGGCTCATCCTCCGGCAGCCCGCGCTCCCGCCGGCAGATCGACTGGAAGGAGCAGTAGTCGGGGCAGCTGCCCCCGAGCGGATCGCGGATCACCTTCCCGGAGTGGACCGAGGCGATGATCTCCTCGGCCTTCTCCTGCGCCTCGTCCAGAACGGCATCGAAGGCCTCGTCGTCCAGATGGTCCTTCGGACGTGGGTCGAGGCCCGCAAGCTCATCGGCGAGCTCCTTGCGCAGCAGGCCCTTGGGGGAGCGGTCGCTGGTCGCCCCCAGGGGGCGGTAGAGGCCGCCGGCGAGCTCGTGTCCCCAGAGCTCGCGCGCGGCGAGCATGTAGAGCTGCAGCTGGAGCTTGCCCCGCTTTTCGAGCATCTGGGCGCCGCCGTCGACCCTGCCGCCAGACTTGTAGTCCTGGACCAGGGCCTCGCCACGGGGGCCGAGGTCGATCCGGTCGATCTGGCCGTGCACGCCCCCTCCGGCGAACTGCAGCGGGCCCTTCTCGGATCCCTCGAAGCCGAAGGCGGCCTCGGTGTGGGCCGGCTCGAAGGGGATGGCCGTGACCGCTTCGTCGGCCAGGAAGGCCAGGACGAGCCCCTCCACACGGCGGAGCGCCGCGGCGGTGTCCGCGATCTGAGGTGGCAGTCGCTCGGCCCCGACCTCGGAGATCAGCTCGTGGGCGCGTGCAAGCCAGGCGTCCAGGGAGTCGGGGGTGGGACGCGCCTCCGGGCCGGGCGGCTCCTCATAGAGGCTCTCGAGGACCTGGTGGGCGATGGAGCCGCTGGTCAGCGGTTCCTCCTTGGGCCCGATCCGCTGCGGGTTGAGCTCGTGCCCGATGAACCAGCGATAGGGGCAGAGTGCGTATTCCTCGAGGGTGGACGGGCCGAAGAGCTTGATCTCCCGCATCCGCTCGAGCACCGGCTCGAGCTGCAGCGGCCCCGGTCGCAGCCGGCCGTTCTCGGTCCTCGGGCCGACCGCCGCCTTGGCCCTGGCGAGCTCGCGCTCGCTCGGCGCCGAGCCGGGGCCGAAGACCGACTCCGCAAGTCCCCGGCCGCCCGCCTCAGCGGCGATCGCCTCGTCGCGCTCCTCGAGGTCCTGCGGCAGCCCGGGCGCGAGCAGCTCGCGTACCTCGTCGACGTACGGCGACCTCGAGGTCGCGCCGCCCTCGTCGTCGGCGTTCCGCCAGGAGAGCCAGAGGCGCTGCTTCGGCCGCGAGAGGCAGACCGAGAAGAGGTAGCGGTCCTCGACCTCCGCCTTCTTTCGCTCCGGCAGGCCGAGGGCGCGGCGAGAGTCGTCGGAGAGGAGCGGCCCGCCCGTGTCGCGGCGCGGGAAGTCGCCGTCCTGCATCGAGCAGACGAAGATGTGGGCGACCCGGCGCGCGCGGGCGCGGTACGGACTGATCACGCGGACGCGTCCCTCGGTGGGCCCCCGCCACATCGGCACGTCGAGTTCGGAGATGGCGGCCACGACGTCCTGAGGGGTGTGGGGCAGGCCGAGCTCCGCCAGCTCGGCGAGCGCCTCCTCGATCTCGGCTCCGGCCCGCAGCTCGAGCGCCCGGTCCTCCTCGGCCACGGCGCCCTGACGGCGCACGGCCGACTCGGCGATCCAGCGGGCCTGCTTGCCGGCCTCGCGGAGCAGCGCGGCTCCGGAGCCCGCCTCCCGAAGCTTCGTGACCTCGCGCAGCCCCGGATCGCCGTTCTCGCCCGCGGGCCGCCAGGCCTCGAGCGCCTCGTCGGTCGTCCGCAGCCGGCCGCGCAGCACCCTTCGCTCGAACCAGTCGACCTTCGATGGCGAGGCGACGCCGGGCGTGCGCAGGTAGGCGAGCAGGTCCGAGGCGCCGCCGGCGCCGACCGCGGCCCGAAGCAGCGCGATCAGGCCCGCACCGGTGGCGGTCCGCGTGGCAGCCAGGTCGGCCTGCACGGCGACCGGAATGGCGAAGCGCAGGAGGACGCGGCGGTACAGGGGCCCGGCCGAGCGCGGGTCGCGGAGCACGATCGCGATCTCCCCGGCAGGGACTCCATCGTCGAGGAGGCGCGCGACCTCGGCGCCCACGGCCTCGACCTCCGCGAGCTCCCCCGCGGAGGCGAGCAGGGCGACCCCGCCGTCGTTCTCGATCGGCTCCCCGCCCTCCGGCTCGCCGAAGCGGCGCTCGATCTCGAACAGGGTCGTGCTCTGCGTGAAGCGCGGCTCGGACTCCAGGCGCTCGATCGTCACTCCGTCGAAGTCCCGAAGCTCGGCGAAGAGGGCTCCGCGTGCCTCGGTCAGCGACTCGCGGTCCTCCCAGGGCAGCGCGACCGTCACGTCGGTGCTCGCCGAGAGCTCGCGGACCAACTCGAGCTGCTCGACCGTCAGGTCGTCGAAGCCGTAGAGGAAGACGGGGCGCATTTCCCAGGCGTCGGGTCGCTCGCGGAGCGCGGCGGTCGCGGCGGCGGCGAGGGAGTGGTCGTCGTGCAGACCGAGCTCGTCGCGAAGCGCGAGGTAGGACTCGTAGAGCGCCGCGATCTCCGAGCTCGTATGGCCCCGCCTCCGACGCACGCTCCCGAAGTGAGACCGGATCGACGAGCGCGGCCTGCAGCTCCGAGACGAGCTCGTCGAGCGCGGCCGGGAACCCGGGTCTCCGCGACGACGTCGCGAGGATTCCCAGCTCGGCCCGCCGTGCGGTCTCGCGGGCGAGCCGGAGGCGCTGGGTCTTGCTCACGGCCGGCCCGGCCGGCGCGTCGGTCGCGCGAGCGACCATCGCGAACAGCTGGTCGAAGGTGCCAACGGTCGCGCCGATCACGACCTCGCCGTCTCGCGTCAGCTCCTCCTCGAAGCGCTCCACGTCGTCGACGGTCGGCACCACGAGCACCGGATCGCGGCCGGCCGCGGTTTTGAACGCATCGAGCGTCTTTCCCGTTCGGCCCGAGTTGGGGGGCCCGACGATCAGTTTCACGCTCATGCGACCCAGCATAGGTCGGGACTCGGCGCGGACCAACCAGCCGAGAACGGCATGGTTTTGCGCATAACGCGCGGAAACCCGAGCCGGGTTTTTTCCGCCGGGGGCGAGTCTAAGTTGGCCTGAGTTCATACCTCCAGAGTCGAAACGGAGGCTCCGAGATGACACTTTGCTTCGTAGACCCAGCAGACGCCATCAGGGCGATCGCCGACTCAGTCGGCCGTGAGGCGCGCCGCCAGCTCCTCGGTGAGGCCGTGCGCGCCTGGGTGGATGAGATCCCCGACGACGAGCTCCACGAGCACTACGCCAAGGCGATCTCGGAGCTCGACGAGCACGACATCTCGATGCTCGCGGCCTGGCATGGCTCGATGGAGGTCGGCCAGCCTGTGCCGAACCGCGACTTTCTGATGGGCGCCTTCCAGTCCCTCGGCGACAACCAGCGCGAGGCCCTCAAGCTCGCCGCCGGCTTCCGCGGCGAGGAGGCCTTCGAGGAGGGCATCTCGGAGGAGCGGGCACTGGATCTGGTGCTCGAGTGGCTCTCGCCGCCCCGTGTGATGGAGCTCTGCCGCGAGGCGATGGAGCTCTACATGTGGGACCGCGGCGGCAGCGACAACTAGCCGTCCAGCTCGTCCAGCGCCTTCTGCATCAAGGGCGTCGCGTCGAACACGTCGGGTCCCTGCGGGACCTGGATGTCCGGCCGGCTGCCGTAGCGGCTGAAGTCCATCGTCATCGTGAAGCTGCCCAGGGCTCCCATCGACGAGGTCGATGCCTCACGGCGGAGCAGTCCATTCGCGTCGATCCAGGCGTCGACTGACGCACTCGAGACCTGCGTCCATCGAGCGTTCGATCAGATCTCCGAACGCTCCGCCGACTTCGTCCTTGAGCTGCTGGGTGAGCTTGTCCACGTCGATCAGCGCCCGGTAGTGGGTGGTGGCGACGCCGTTCACCTCTTCGGGGCCCACCTCCGCGACCTGATGGCTCGCATCCTTGAGGGCGTCGAGCTGCTGAGTCGGGCTGGCGGACATTCCGGCGCCACTCGCGTTGCCCTGGAGGAGATCTCCGAGGGCCTCCGACCGCATCAGCAACCATCGCCCCGAGCCACCGAACGCTGCGCCGAGCTCGGGCGAGTGGAGGTAGAGATCGCCGTCGTCCAGGACCTCTTGGAGCGAGAAGCCCTGTGTGCCTGCGGGCGTCGATCCGGTCGCGCTCATCTCGATCGAGACGCGGTTGGTCTCACCGTTCATCGCGCCCTTGCCGCTCATGCTGATCGCGGCCGGTCCCTGAGCGCGTCCGCTGAAGGTGAACCGCACGCCAGGCGAGTTGCTGGTCGCCTCGGCGGCGTCGGCCACGGGGTTCTTGCCGCCTCGGTTGAGGATGCCGGGAACTACCAGCAATGCGACCACGACGGCGATCGCGCCGACGACGAGCAGCAGCTTGTTCCAGCCGGGATCTGGTTTGTGGTCGGTCGTCGGCTCGGTGTGAGGCGCCGGGTCGGCGGGCGTGCCGACGAACCGGCGCTCCACCTTCGCCGTCCCGGTGCTCGGCGATTGCCCAGGCGTGGTCCCCTCCTGCTCGTACACGGCGGATGGATCGGCGCCCGGGGCCGTCCGGCTGAGCGCTGGGCGTTCGCTGGACGACTGGACGCTGGTCTATATCGAGTAGGTCAGAGGCCGAGCGCTTCGCGGATCTCGGCGATGGCCTGATCGTTGTTCCGGTAGTGCACGGCGGACATGCCCAGCTCCCGGGCGGTGTCGCAGTTGACGTCGGTGTCGTCGATGAAGAGGCACTCCTCGGGAGCCGGGTCGCCCATGCGCCGGAGGGTGAGGTCATAGATCTCACGGTCCGGCTTGCGGCAGCCGACGAAGCCCGAGTCGACGACCACCTCGAAGATCTCGTCGACCGGCAGCATGCTCCGCCACAGCGGCTCCCACTCCCTGATGTTGTTCGTCAGGAGGCCCATGCGATAGCCGCGCTCCTTCGCCTCGCGCATCAGGTCGATCATCGGCTCGTTCGGATCGAGGGCGTCGAAGTAGATCTCGCGGAAGCGGTGGAGCTCCGGCCTGTGGCCCAGGGCCGGCTCGAGAACCTCGCCGAGGCGGCGGAGGAAGTCGGCCTCGGTGAGCTTCCCCGTCTCGAGCTCGAAGAGGGGGTGGCGACCGTCCTCCTCCTGGATCTTCGCCATCGCGTTGGCCAGGGCATCGAACGGCACCCCGGTCCGGTCCTGAACCGCGGCGAAGGACTGGATGAGCGGCGTGGTGAGGACCCCGCCGAAGTCCGAGATCACCGTGGTGATCCTGGCCGGTTCACTCATGCCCGCCAGAGCAGATAGCTGCCGAGGCCCAGGATGCCGTCGGTCTGGCAGCGGAAGAAGCCGGCCCAGACGCCTTCGCGTCCGATCCCTCCCTCGGATGAGGCCGCGACCCTGGTGGCCGCGGCGCGGCTCGCGCGCTCGGCCTCCTCGGGCCAGAGCTCGAGGCCGAGGCGGCTCGGATTGCCCTCGCCGTCGTACTGGGTCGAGACGAAGGCGTCCTCGAAGCTGCTCTCATCCTCGCCCTGGACCAGCCAGGCGGCGGTCCGCTCCTCGCCGTGTTCCGCCCCCGGCTCCCCGCGGGATTCGACCACGATCAGCGACTGGTCGCCCGCATCGATCGCCAGGTGGCGGAAGGTCCCCGCGCCCTCGAGCGGGTCGGCGCTCCAGCGGCTGATCTGGCCGGGGCACTGAAAGCTCTGCGAGCCGTCCTTCGCGGTCCACCTCAGCGGTGCAGACGACGACGGTGAGACCGCCTGCGTCGCCGAGCGGGAGCTCGGCCGTCCGCGGGCTCACGGTCGCCTCGACGGTCCTCTCGCCGGCGGTGATCTCGAGCGTCGCGGCGTCCCCGCCCTCCTCGAGCGCGAAGGTCGCGGCGCTGAGCTCGCCCTCGCTGAGCAGCAGGGCACCGGGCTCGCCGAGGTCCCAGGCCAGACCGCCGACACCGGCGGCCGGGTCGCCGAACCCGCAGACGAAGGCTCGTTGCTGCGCGCCGTTCATCCGCCGAAGGGCTCCCTGCCGGGAGGCAGTTCGTCCTCGTCGCGAATCTCATGGCCCTCCCCCTCGATGTCCTCGGGGCGGGGGCCGGTTCGCTGCGGCGGCACCGGGGGCTCCTCCCAGCTGAACGGGTCCTCCGGTCCCGGCCCGCGACGCGGGGGAGGCGGACCCCCCGGGCCGGGACGGGTGCGAGGCGGCCGCTGGGACGCTCCGAAGGTCCAGACGGCCTCTCCCAGGGCGAGCCGGCGCCGCACAAAGCGGGAGGACATCGCCCGGATCAGGGCGCGGGTCGGCGGGATCAAGAAGATCAGCCCGACGATGTCGGTCAGGAATCCCGGGGTGATGAGCAGCGCGCCGCCCATGATCACGAGGACGCCGTCGAAGACCTCCTTGTGGGGTACCCGCCCTTCCGCCAACGCCCGGTTGAATCGGATCCAGGCGGCGCGCCCCTGGTGGCGCAGCAGCAGCGAGCCGAGCAGAGCATCGAGCGAGCAGGAGCGCGATGGTGGGACCCGTGCCGATCGCCTCGCCGACCTTGATGATCACGTAGAGCTCCGCGATCGGCACGAGAATGAAGATCACGACCAGAAAGAGCACGGCCCGCAAGGCTACTCAGGCGCGCCCCCTATCCTTTGGTCGATGAATCGCGAGCAGGCTCAACTTGAGCGGGACCGGATGGCCGCCGAGCACCCTGAGGTGACCTGGTTCGTCGCCGAGCAACAGGCGGGTGACTGGGCGGTCGTGAAGGTAGGCCTCGCTCCGCCCGACGGGCCCGAGCGATCGGCGACGGAGGCGCGCCCAAAGCCCGACTACGCTGGTGATCCAAGATCCTCGCAAGCTCAAAACGCTCCCTACGGGAATTTCTGATGGCAACAGAGACCACAACTGAAGAGGACGTCTACGAGGCGCTCGAGGAGGTCATCGACCCCGAGCTCGGCCTCGACTTCGTCTCCCTCGGGCTCGTCTACGACGTCGAGATCGAGAAGGAGGAGGCGTACATCACCTTCACCCTGACGACGCCGGCCTGTCCGATCGGGCCGCAGGTCTCGGAGCAGATGCGCGAGTTCGTCGGCCAGCTCCAGGGCATCGACAAGGTGCACCCGAAGATGGTCTTCGACCCGCCCTGGTCCCCGGAGATGATGTCCGAGGACGCGAAGTTCGCTTTGGGCTACTAAACGGCTTGGCTATGCGGTTTGCGCCGCATGCGAGACGGCGGCTGTAACCGAAAATGTAGCCCTAGCGCTCAGCCGGGGACGAGGACGGGCGTGGCTGCCGGGCCCTCACCGTCCTCGAGGATGATCAGCTCGAAGTAGCCGAGCGCCGCGACCGCGACCCCGAGTATCGGCCTCGAGGCACCGCACTCAGTCTTCTTGGACTTGCCGCGAGCCCCTGGCGCCGAGTATGGTCGAGGACGCCAAGGAAGGCCGATCAAGGTGAGGCAATGGCGTCTGCAGCAACCTGACGGGCGGGGACCCAGAAAGGACTCGCAGGTATGCCACTACGCAGACTGATTTCCCTCTCGAGCTGCGGTCGGCTCCTGTCCCGCCGCTCTAACCCCGGCAACGGCGCTCGGGGCGGCAAACGGCACCGACCGCCCGGAGAGCGGCACAAGCACATCGACCACGATCCTCAACACCGCGACGGGGACTGGAGTTAGCGACGGGATCGGCCAGCTTTCGCACCTCGGGGCATTCACCGTCCACAACGACTTCACGTCCTTCACGGTTACCGGTCCGAACACATTCAGCTATACGCTGACGACAATCTGGGTGGCGGCGAACGGCGCACGATCTCCACGTTCTCCTCGACATCGCCCACGCAGTATCTCGCGCCGAGGGGAGTACGTTTTCGGGACGGGCCGGACCAGGGTGCCCGGCCAATCCCGATCACTCGCGGTTAGTGACTGCTCGACTGGAAGCAGGCAACGTCGTACTGCGAACCGCGTGAGAGCTGCCGTTCGCCGCCGAGGGCGTTCCCTCACTGCCGGCGTAGTGCGGCCTGGGCGTTCGCGAAGCCGAGTTGGCCGAAGCCCGGAGGCTGCGACCCGCCGTTCTCCAGCAAGGCTTCGCAATCCTGACTCGGCTGGCCTCTGTTGCCGGTCGAGGTGGCGGACGCCGGACCTGCCGCGAAGGCCGCGATGACCAGAGCGGCGAGCGCGGCCATGATGAGCTTGCGATGTCAACTCCTTCATTGGGCATGGTTGCGGGCGCCTCTCCTCCGTGCGGGCAGGCGTCCGCTGGGGGTTCATACGAGCCGGCGAGCGTCCGAGATCGGCCGATCCATGGCGAGCGGAGCGATTCCGCTGACACCGCGAGAACGCCTGGCATCGAATGACGATGAATTCGGGGCAATGCGCGCCGGTGAGGGCGGGCCGGGAGGGCCGGCGAAGTCCCTCATGCCCACCGAGTCCTGTCCTTGATCGCGAGGCGGCATGGGCAGGGCCGCGTAGGTTAGTTTATGCCCGTGACTGCGATCTGGCGATGGCGCCGACGCCCTCAGTTGGCCAGAGAGCGGCGGTGAACCTGCGGGTCTGTTCTCAACGAGGGCGCATCCGACGAGACCGCCGCCAATTGCGTGGGCGAACGCGCTCGCCGCGTTCCCGTTGGCGGGAGGATCGATCTTTGTGATCCAAATGACGCCCATGAATCCGAAGGCGACGGGTAGCAGCACCCTCCCTGGCACGCCGACAATCCCTCCGGCGACGAGCCCACCGAGGCACATCGCGGACATGATCGTCGCGGCGCCGTTTCGCTCTGAGATAAACCCGAGAGCCGCCAGAAGGACCAGGGCTACGGCGGGCGCGATTGCGATCGAGGAGCAGCAGGATGCTGACCTGCTGGTGAACATGTCGTATGAGCTGCCAGACGGGCTGGCGCAGATGTTTCGCCGCACGGCAGCGCTGGACATTGCGATCCGGGGCTTACGCAGGTCTGGATGAGCGACGGGGTGGGCCCGATCACCCGGCACGATCGTTACTTCACCCCGGGGAGGTTAATATCAAAAAAGTGTTAACGGGCGCTTTGGGGCCGGCGGGCCGACCTGGTTGCACATACCGCCGTGTGTCGCCCTGGATTGGTGGTCTCCCGCACCGGCCGCCGACGGTGGTTTCACGACGGTTTCAAACTGGGACAACCCCGAATGGGTCACCTATCGCGGTCGCTCCTACCCGAACACCAAGCGCGACGGTTTCTCGCCGTTCCTCGATCTTCCAGCGATGACAGACGAGTCGCTCGAGCTTGCGCTGTGCATCGAAGCTGACAGAGGAGCTGCATTTGTCGGAGTACTCACAAGCGGAGCGCGATTCGCTGAAAGCACGCGGTTGGGGGGTGGTCAGCGCGGACCTCGAGGATTTTCCCCGCATGAGGTGGCATCGACCCTCTTGGGACTACCAGAGCTATATCCGACGGTCGAAGGGCGAGTTCAGTGCCGCGAAGCCCTCCTGCGCCAAGCTGCAGGCAGGTTGGGTAAGCGATCGCACCATCTGCTATCTGGCAAGCGGCAAGCCCGTCGTGATCCAGGACAGCGGTCCGACCCGGGTCTTGCCGCATGGGGAAGGAGTGTTTCGTTTCAGCACAGTCGAGGAGGCGGCGCGCTGTCTGGAGGAGGTCGCGACCGACTACCCGCGCCAGTGCGCGCTCGCCCGGCAGCTTGCGGAAGAGCACTTCGCGCCCGACAAGACGTGCAAGGTGCTGCTCGAACGAGCCCTGTCGTGAGCGATCATCTGCTCGCGATCCTGAGCTATCACAAGCTCGGCCCGCCGGGATCAGAGGCGTGGGATACCTGGTACTACGTGCAGGAAGCGAGTTTCGTCGAACACCTGGAGCACCTGACGGACGAGGGCTGGCAATTCCTCGACCTGACCGACTTTCTCGACGGGTTGAAGTTCCCCGCGAAGTTGCCAGAGCGTGGGGCGCTCTTGACCTTCGATGACGGGTATTCCTCGGTCGCACGAGTCGCGCTGCCGAGGCTGGTCGAGTTCGGGATTCCGGGCGTGATGTTCGTACCTACGGCGTACATCGGCGCTACGAACGAGTTCGATCTCAACGCTTACGAGGCCAGGAGCCGATCTGCAGCTGGAATCAGCTCGAGCTGCCGGAGCGGCACGGCATCGCCGTGCAGTCACACGGCGTCTCTCACCGGAGCTTCTCCGACATGAGCATCGGGGAGATCGACAGGGCTGTTCGGTCCAAGGCGACACTCGAGGATCGCCTCGAGAGGCCAGTCGACCTTTTCGCCTTTCCGTATGGTGATGCGGGCGCTGACGGCGACCTCGTAAGAGGTGCTCTTGACGCTGCGGCTACAAGGCCGCCTGCCTCTATGGAGGGGGACCGTTCATGCGCCCTTTGATGTCTCGCGTACTCGCGATCGCTAGTAGCTGATCGTGCCGCTCAGCGAGAACGTGGTGGCGAAGGTCGCCGTCGTGGCACGCATTGAGATCGGCGTTTGGGTGAACGGGCCGCTGACACTCGCACTCGCGCCCGTAAAGCGCCCGGTGCGGCCTGTGATCGAGGTGGCCGTCGTGCCTGTGGAGCCTCCCGATCCGTCGTTCATCCCGCTCGCCGCTGAAATCGCCAAACTGCTGGCGCAGTTCGCGGCGGAGGGTGAGGGAACCGGCGAGGGTAAGGCGCTCGGGCCGGTGCGTGTGACCACTCGCGTCGATGTGAATGGTTGACCGCCCCTCGTGGCTAACGACCGACGTTGCATCGGTGACGAAAGTCAGGGTGCGAGGTCGAGCACAGTGGTTCCCGAGCCATCGCCTTGGACAGGACGATCCGTGCCACCCGCCTTACCGAGGGCGGTCGCGGGGGCCAGGACGCCGAGCGCGAGAACCAGTCCGGCGATCATGATCGAGCATCCACACCCCACAGAACTGGAGACGTGAAATGGAGCCCGAGGAGACGATTCACATAATCGCGACCGCGACACGGACCCAACCGCCCGGATCACGGCAATCCGCGCCCAAAAGGAGTTTCCGCAGGCGAAGGCGCTCCGGGTGACCGGGTTTCAACGTGATGCTCAGAGGCCGAAGCTCTTTGCCATGCTTTTGGCAGTCTCGGCGCGGCCCAGCGGCGCGACTCCCAGGAGATCCTCCGTCGTTCGCAGCAGCGAGTAGTGGTTGAAGAACTCCCCCGAGCGACGCGCGGTCGGCGTCGATGGGCTGACGATGACTGTCGCCACTCGCGAGGCTTCCTCGCCCTCGTCGAAGGTGATGAAGAGCACGGTGTGGCCCGCCCCGTAGGCGGGGCTCTGAATGATGCGCTGTGTTTCATCTGCCAGCCACTCGTCGCCTTGGGCGAGCGGGCAGGAATGCGCGTCGTGACAGAGGTTTGGAGTGATGAAGGAGAAACTCGGCAGCGAGTCGCTGGCGAGGTCCCCGGCGAGCGCGGTGAGCGGCAGGTCGCGTTCCTGGCAGCCGGTCAGCGACCTGTAGTAGATCGGTGGGTTATGCCGCGCGGCGTATAGGCCGTCGTCGCTATGGGCACAAGGCGTCGGCATCGACTCCTGGTAGGCGCGCCAGCTCGGCACCTGGGCGAAGATGCTCTTCAGCCGCGTCGAGCAATAACTGTCCGGTTCACAGTTGCTGTAGAACGGGTTGAGCTTGTAGCCGCCGAGGCCGGAGGTGGCCGCGATGTAGTTCGGCAGGCTCGGGTTCGTAATGGCGTGGTAGTTCGTCGCGAGGCCGCATTCTGCCGCCAGCGAGTTCAGGTACGGGGCCGAGCTCGAGCCGATCACGTTCTCGTAGTCCTTGTTCTCCATCCAGATCCAGATCACGTGACGGTAAGAGGCCGAACCAGGTCCGATCCTTCCGCACGCTGTGCCTTTGTCGAGGGTCGCCGGTCCGGATGTTCCTGCAGGCTTGGCGGAGCCTCCGCCGCCGCAGGCCGACAGCCCGGCAAGGCCGCAGAGCAGCAGCACCACCCAAGAGGCCCTCGCGTGAAGACGGCTCCGTTCTCCGAACATCGCCCAACGCAGTATCTCGCCGGAGAGGATGTCCGAGGCGCGAAGTTCGCGCTCGGATTCTGATGCCGCACCCCAGTTGCCGTACCCACTGCCGTATCCAACGCGCCTCGCATCTCCCATGAACACAGGGTTTCCGTGTGTCCGGCCCTCGAGATGATGTCCGAGGACGCGAAGTTCGCGCTCGGGTACTGATCAGGGCCAGCGCCCTAGTGGTGCTTCTTCTTTTTCTTGCACTTCTTCTTGGCTGACTCCGCCGAGCGGTGCTTCTTCTTGTGCTTCTTGCACTTCTTCTTGGCGGGGGTGCCGGACGTGATAGGCGCGACCGCGCAAGGCCCCTGCGTCCCGGCATTCGTCGGGCACTGGTCCTGCGTCTCGTCCCCAAAGCCATCCTGATCCGCGTCCGGCTCCAGGACGGCGGAGACGTTGAGACGCAGGGGATCAGCAGACACGACAAAGGTCCCCATCTGACCATCAGCGAGGCCGGGTTGCAGGTCGATGAATGACTCTCCGGGAGCGGGGAAGTAGGAGGCGTTGTCGGCTGGGCTTTTCGAGTTGTTGCCGAGGACATCACCCGCCTTCACCGGGATGCTGGTCTGAAACGTGTTGACGATGCTCGGGGTGAGGGGTCTGGGGCCGTCGTGGCCAACCACCGTGTAGGTGAGAGGGTCCGCGACCTTGCGAAACACCTTCATGGTCAGCTCCTGCCCCAGGTCAGCGGCGGCATTGTGGCTCCAGGAGGTGAGCGTCCAGGTGGTGACCCCTCCGGTCGCGGGGACGACGTACGAGTTCCCCGAGACGACGCTGGGCTGGGCGCGGTCGGTGTCAGCGGACGTCTCCGACGCCGGCGAGCTAGGGGCGAGCTGGCCGATCGTGACCGCTCCGAAGGCCGTTGGCGAAAATGCCCCGAACAACCCCATTACGCCGATTGCGAACAGGACCCTGCGCATGCCGACCTCCAGTCGGTCTCGAGCCCTAACCAAGATCCGACCCTATTTCGAGTGCGTTCGCTCTGTCAACCGCGCCCCTACCGACCAGCGCTGAATGTCGATCTCAACCGGTCCCGTTCGTCGTATGGGTGAAACCGCGAAAGCGCAGCCGGCGCTTGGAAAGGAAGCACCATGGAGACCGAAAACAGAAGCCAGAAGATTGCCGTCACGGGAGCCACCGGCCGGCTCGGATCGCACCTCGTCGAGATCCTCGAGCAACGCGGACATGATGTCGTTCCGATCGCCCGCTCCAAGGGTGTCGACGTGGTCAGCGGCGAGGGCCTCGACGAGGCGCTCGCCGGGGTCGAGACGATCATCGATACGGCCACGGGGCCCACGCCCGACCAGGAGGAGGAGACCGCGTTCTTCACCGCTTCGGCGCGGAACCTCCAGCGAGCCGGCGCCGCAGCCGGGGCGAAGCGGATCGTCCTCGTCTCGATCATCGGCATCGACAAGTTCGAGGGTGGCTACAACGCGGCGAAGATGGCGCAGGAGCAGGCGCTGCTGGAAGGCCCGCTCCCGGTCCGGATCGTTCGCGCCGCCCAGTTCGACGAGTTCTTCGACCAGTTCGTCGGGTGGATGACCCAGGATGGCGTCGCCTACCTGCCCGAGATGCGAACGCAGCCCGTGGCCGCCCGCGTCGTCGCCGAGACCCTCGCCGATGCCGCCGAGGAGCCGGAGATCGAGAACGGCAGGATCACCGAGGTCGCCGGCCCGCGGGAGGAGCGTCTCGCCGACGTGGCCGCCGCGCTCTTCGCCAGCCGAGGTGACTCGGTCGAGATACGTGAGGCCGGCCAATCCGGCGACCCGGACGCTGCGGCCTATGCGGAGGGTGCCGCATTGCCCAATCCGGGCGCGAAGCTCGCCGGCCCCAGCTTCGAAGAGTGGCTCGCGGCGGCGTAGGCATGCCTGGCAGGCCTTTGTCCTGAGTCCTGACAATTGTTGTGCTTTTTTGAAGGAATTAGTCCGCAGTCTTGACAAACACCCGTTAGTCGGTAAGGGTCCGGCGCGGTGGAATCGTCGGATTCCGGATCGCTTCGGTCCCTCAGGGAGCTCAACCGTGGGCGCGTCATCGACGCCCTTCGCGACCGTGGCCGTGCGAGCCGGGCGGAGATAGCCCGGGCCACCGGCCTCTCACGCTCGACCGTCTCGAGCATCGTCTCGGACCTGATCGAGTCCGGCCTGCTGACTGAGGACGCCGAGGAGACCGGCGTCGCCCACGGCGAAGCGGGCGGCCGCCCGCCGGTGCTTCTCTCGCTCGACCACTCGGCCGGGCTCGCGGTCGGGATCGACTTCGGCCACACCCATCTCCGGGTTGCGGTCTCGGACCTCTCCCACGACGTCTTGGCCGAGAGCCGGCGCGAGCTCGACGTCGACCATTCGGCGGAGCAGGGGCTCGACGCCGCCGCGGAGCTGGTCGAGGAGGTGCTGCGGGAGGCGAAGGTCGGCCGGAACGGGGTCCTCGGCGTCGGGATGGGACTGCCCGGGCCGATCAACCGGGCGACCGGGCAGGTCGGCTCGTCCTCGATCCTCCCCGGCTGGGTGGGAGTCGACGCCGCCGCGGAGATGGAGCGCCGCCTGCGCCTCCCCGTCCACGTCGAGAACGACGCCAACCTCGGGGCGCTCGGCGAGTACGTCTGGGGCGCCGGCAAGGGCCACTCCGACGTCATCTACATCAAGCTCTCCTCAGGGGTCGGCGCCGGCCTCTTGCTCGGCGGCCGGCTCCACGAGGGCGCCGGGGGCACGGCCGGCGAGATCGGCCATACGCCCGCCCAGCAGGGCACGGCGATCTGCCGCTGCGGCAGCCGTGGCTGTCTCGAGACGGTCGCATCCGCGCGGGCCATCGCCGAGCAGCTCGGGGCCAGCCGTGGCGAGCCCGTCACGACGCAGGAGTTGCTCGAGCTGACCGCCGACGGCGACCCCGCGGCGGCCCGCCTGATCGCCGAGGCGGGCAGGGAGATCGGTGTCGCCCTCGCCGGGCTCTGCAATCTGATCAACCCCGACAGCGTGATCATCGGCGGCGATCTGAGCGCCGCCGGGGAGCTGATCACCGAGCCGGTCTTCGAGTCGATCCGTCGCTACGCGATCGCCAGCGCGGCGGAGCAGGTGAGCGTGATCGCCGGAGTCTTGGGGGAGCGGGCCGAGCTGCTCGGCGCCCTGGCCCTCGTTCTGCACGCCGGCGACGACCTGCTCGCCTCCCAGAGCACGCCCCAGGAGGTCGCCGCGTGAGGACCGGCCCGAGATTTCAAATCAACACAGAGAGGAACGGAAGTGATAGAGAGGACCCGATTGGAGGAGGTACGTGATGTCTAGATCCAAAAGCTGGGCCCGCGGCGCCGTGTTGTCGGTAGCGGCGCTCGTGATCGGGCTCGGCCTGGCCGCCTGTGGAGGCGAGCAGTGGCGGAGGGGGGCCGAAGGTTGCCCTGCTCCTGCCCGAGTCGAAGACGACCAGGTACGAGGCCCACGATCACCCGGAGTTCGAGGCCGCATTGAAGTCCGCATGCTCGGACTGCGATCTGATCTACAGCAACGCCAACCAGGACGCGTCTCAGCAGCAGAGTCAGATGGAGGCGGCGCTGACCGATGGCGCCGATGTGGTCGTTCTCGACCCGGTGGACTCGGCATCCGCGGCGTCGATGGTGCAGCTGGCGAAGCAGCAGAACGTGCCCGGTCGTCAGCTATGACCGTCTGATCCTGGATACGCCGGACGTGGCCGCGTATGTCTCGTTCGACAATGTCAAGGTCGGTCAGCTGCAGGGCGATGCCCTGTCCAAGAAGCTGGCTGACGATGGCAACCCGAGCGGGCCGATCGTGCGCATCAACGGCTCGCCCACGGACAACAACGCCAAGCTGTTCGGCGAAGGCGCTGCCTCGGCCTTCAGCCAGGCAGGTGTCCAGGTCGCCAAGGAGTACGACACCCCCGACTGGAGCCCCGACCAGGCCCAGACGGAGATGGACCAGGCGATCACGGCGCTCGGCAAGACCGGGTTCAAGGGCGTCTACGCGATGAACGACGGCACCGCAGGCGGCGCGATCGCCGCGATGGAGGCCGCCGGCGTCGATCCGACGACGGTCCCGACCACCGGTCAGGACGCGGAGCTCGATGCGGTCCAGCGGATCCTCGCTGGAAGCCAGTTCATGACGGTGTACAAGGCGACCAAGCCTGAGGCCGAGACCTCAGCGAAGATCGCGGTGGCCCTGGCCAAGGGCGACCCCATCCCGACTGGTCTGATCGTTCAGCAGACGAAGACCAACAACGGCTCGACGGATGTGCCGTCGTTCCTGCTCACGCCGCAAGCGGCCGACAAGACCAACATCAAGTCGGTGACCTACGGCGGCCAGCCGCTGATCGGAGCGGACGGTTACTGGACCCCACAGGAGGTCTGCACCGCGCAGTTCCAGTCGGCCTGCCAGGCGGCTGGGATCAGCTAGGCGAGGTGAAGTAGAAGAATGAGTCCCCGAATGGCGCGAGGAGAGGCAAAGTCGAACGGCGAAGGCAACGGTGCCGCGACCGAGCATCTCCTCGCGCTGCGGGGGTTCTCAAAGAGCTTCGGGCCCGTCCGGGCCCTCCATGAGGTGGACTTCGAGGTCGACGCGCGGCGAGATCGTCGCCCTCGTTGGAGACAACGGCGCCGGCAAGAGCACCCTGATCAAGGCGATCGACGGAGTTGCGCCTCCCGACCGGGGGGACGCCTACTTCGATGGCAAGAAGGTCAGCATCTCCACGCCCCAGATCGCGGAGCGACTCGGCATCGCCACCGTCTTCCAGGATCTGGCGCTCTGCGACAACCTCGACGTGGTCGCGAATCTCTTCCTGGGCAAGGAGCTGGCGGAAAGCGGGGTTCCGGTCCACGTGATCGACGAGGTGGAAATGGAGCAGCGCTCCAAACAGCTTCTGAGCGACCTGTCGGTGACGACTCTGGGCAGCGTTCGCACCGAGGTCGGCAGCCTCTCAGGTGGCCAGCGCCAGTCGGTGGCGATCGCCCGCACCCTGATCGGCGAGCCAAAGGTGGTGCTCTTCGACGAGCCGACCGCCGCGCTCGGTGTCCAACAGACAGCCCAGGTGCTCGGCCTGGTGAAGCGGCTCAAGGACGAGGGCCTCGGGATCGTGATGATCAGCCACAACCTCGAGGACGTCTTCCAGGTCGCCGACCGGATCATCGTCCTGCGCCTCGGCGAGCGGGTGGCGACCTTCGATCGGGAGAAGACGACGCCCGAGCAGGTCGTCGGCGCGATCACCGGCGCCGACACCGCGGAGATGCGGCGCATTGAGGAGGAGACCGAGAAGAAGCTGGGCGACGAAGAGTCAACCGAGGGAGGAGACCGATGAATGAGGAGGTGATCTCGTGGAAGGCGGGGTAGCCGGACAGCTGAAGGCGCTCGGAAAGGACGCGCAGAGCGGGGTCCTCGGGCGAATCCTGCGCGGAGACGTCGGATACCTTCAGGTCTTCCTCGCGCTCGGCCTGATCTGGACGGTCTTCCAGCTCGCCAACGACCGCTTCCTCACCGCGACCAACCTCACCAACCTGTTGCTTCAGGTCACGGCCATCGGGATCATCTCGATCGGAGTCGTGCTCGTCCTGCTGCTCGGCGAGATCGATCTCTCGATCGGAGCGGTGAGCGGCCTGTGCGCCGGGATCATGGCGGTGCTCACGGTCCAGCACGGCTGGTCGCCGACGCTCGCGATTCTCGTCGGCCTCCTGGCCGGCACGGCGATCGGGTTGATCAACGGGTTCTTCAACACCTACTTCGGCATCCCGTCGTTCGTGGTGACGCTCGCGGGATTGATCGCCTGGCAGGGGGCGTTACTCCTTGTGCTGGGAGATACGGGCACGATCAACCTCCCGCCCAGCGTCATCACCGATCTGACCAGCACGTTCTACGGCGCCGGGGTCGGATGGACCCTCGCCGTGGTCGTGACGGCAGGCACGCTGGGAGCCGGGCTGCTGTCACGGCGCCGCCGCCAACGCGCCGGCCTGGAACCGCCGGCGCTCGCGGGGCTCGTGTTCCGCACGGTGCTCGTCGGTGCCGCGATGTTCGTCGGGGTCGCGATCCTGCTCTCCGATCGGGGGGTGCCGCTGGCGGCCATCATCCTGCTCGGCCTCACCGGGCTGTTCGCGTTCATCACCGAGCGAACCCGGTTCGGTAGGCACATATACGCGGTGGGGGGCAATGCCGAGGCGGCTCGGCGTGCAGGGATCCGGGTCACCCGGGTCCGGGTCACCGTCTTCGCCATCGGCGCGACGATGGCGGGGGCCGGCGGGATCATGGCCGCGTCGCGGCTGATCGCCGTCAACCAGTCATCGGGTTCGGGCGACGTCCTGCTGAATGCGATCGCCGGCCCCGTGATCGCGGGCACCAGCCTGTTCGGAGGCCGCGGCTCGGTCTGGTCGGCCCTGCTCGGGGCGCTCGTGATCGGCTCGATCTCGAACGGCATCAACCTGCTCGGACTGGAGTCGTCGGTGAGGTTCATGATCACCGGCGGAGTCCTGCTCGCCGCAGTGACGCTCGACGCGCTGAGCCGGCGCCGGCGCTCGGCGGTCTCGGTCGGCTAGGCCACTTCGCTCCGTCCGCAGCCCAGGGTTGTTCCAATGAGCATGATGCCCCGGGCGGCGCTCATTCTCGCCAGTGTGGCCGCCATCGTGCTGGTTGCGATGGGCGCAGGTGGCTCCGCGCTCGCGCAGCAGCGGACGGACACCGATCCGGAGCCGCTGACCACCGGCCGCGTTCTGATCGACGTGCGCACGCCGCCGCTGCCCGCGGTGGAGGGAATGGGAGCGCGGAGCCGCCGCCGGGCGCTCGATGCCTCCCGCGACCGGCTGGCGGCGGTCTCCGGACGCAACGACCTCCAGGTCGCGGCGCGCTCCGTTCCAGGCGGGTTCGTCGCCGTGGACCAAGCAGGCCGCTCGATCGATCGGCTGCGGGCCGAGCTCTCCGACGACCCCCTCGTCACCGGCGTCCACCCCGAGTACCGCGCGGAATTCCGCTACGCACCCAACGATCCCGAGCTCTACACCCACGACCCGAACGCCCCGGGCGGGGACTTCGCGCAGTGGAACCTGCTCCTGACCGGCGCGGAGACGGCCTGGGACGTCGCCCGTGGAAGCGGGGGAGAGGTGGCCGTGATCGACAGCGGGATCTACGGCGCCCACCCCGATCTCGCGAGCCACATCTCGGGCGGGATCAACGAGTGCACCACCCCGCCACTGCTCGGTGGGTGTGAGGGGACCGGAACCAGCGATGACGAGGGGCACGGCACTCACGTAGCGGGTCTCGCCTGCGCCGCGACGGACAACGGCTACGGCATCGCCTCGATCGGCTTCGGCTGCTCGATCTACGCGATCAAGAGCGACCTCAGCTACACGTCGATCATCAACTCGATCTACGCCGCGGTTGCGCACGGCGCGGATGCCATCAACATGAGCTTCGGCGGCGGCGGCCCGAGCAGCGAGCTGCAGGCCGCCCTGAACTACGCCTGGGCGAACGGCTCGGTCCCGGTCGCCGCCGGCGACAACAGCCAGGCTCCGCCGCCATCGAGCAACTACCCCGCGCAGTACGTCCAGCCGAACGGAAGCGGGCCGAACATCGACAGCGGCGAGGGGATCGTCGTCACCTCGGCCAGCCACTCGGGACTGCGCACCACCTTCGCCCAGAAGACGAGCGGTGTCTCGGTCGCGGCGCACGGGTCTGCGACCGACTCCGCGAGCGGAGGGCACCAGGGCATCCTCTCGACCTGGCCGCCTCCGAGCGTCGCGCTCGACGCCTACGGTGTCCGGACCTCGGTCGGCGGAGACGACCGCTACGCCTACCTCGTCGGCACCAGCATGGCCACGCCGCAGGTCGCGGGCCTGGTCGCGCTGATGCGCTCGGCCAAGCCGAGCCTCTCGGCGGCGAGGATCGTCAGGCTGATCAAGCTGACGGCGAGCGGCTGCGGCCACTACGGCGCCGGCGGGCTCGGCTGGGGACTCATCCGCAGCGACCGCGCCCTCGCCGCCGCTGCGCAGAGGGACATCCTCGCCCCGAACTCGCGAGTTCGGAAAGTCAGGGTCAGGAGGGCTCGCGGGCGAAAGCGGCTTGCGGTGCTCCAGCTGAAGCGCTTCGACGATCGCACCGAGACGGCCTGCACCAGGGAGATTCCCGCCTCCGGGGTCAAGTCCGTGGCGGTCTTCGCCTCGGTCAATGGCGGGCCGTATCACCGCATCGCGAAGACGAGCGAGAGCCGGGTGCGCCTCCGCCTCAAGCGGGGGCGGCGCTACCGCTTCTTCTCAATCGCCGTCGACAAGGCGGGCAACCGCGAGGCCGCGCCCGGCGAGGCCGACGCGAGGGTCAGGCTCCGCCGGCTTCGTCGCTAGAGAGGCCCGCTAACCGGGCAGGTCGGCGCCGGTGGCGATGTCGGCCTGGGTGGTCAGGACCGTCTCCGCGGCGGCGAGCAGGTCGGCAAGGGACTCCGTGATGCCGGAGGCGATCGTCTCGATGTCCTCCATCGAGTCGTAGTCGCCGAGCAGCCCGAAGTCGATGCCGCCGTTGTAGCTCATGATCGCGATCGCCAGAGCGTGGTTCTCGGGCAGGAAGGCGACCGGGAAGACGTCCTGGAGCTCGCGGCCGAGCACGTACAGCGGGATCTGCGGCCCGGGGACGTTGGTGACGATCAGGTTGAAGAGGCGGGTGGAGAAGTTGAGCCGCGACGCCTGGGCGAGCAGCGTGGGCGGCGCGAAGTCGTTGAAGCGCGAGATCACCTCGGCGCCGAGCGCCTGCTTGGACTCCTTCAGCCCGTCCATCGCCGCGACGCACGACCTCGAGCCGCTTCACCGGGTCCTCGATGTAGACCGGCAGCGGGCCGCGCATCGCGGCGATCCGGTTGCCGAGCTGGCCGTGCTCGTCCTCGGTCCTGATCGAGACCGGCACCAGCGCCCGCAGCTCGAGGCCGGCCAGCTTGACGCCGCGGCTGCGCAGCCAGCTGCGCAGGGCGCCGCTGACGACGGTGAGCACGACGTCGTTGACGGTGCCGCCGAGGACGTTCTTGATCTTCTTGAAGTCGTCCAGCTCCGCCCGCGTCCAGGCGAACCGCCGGTGCGATCCGATCTCGACGTTCAGCGGCAGCTCGGGGGCCGGGTTGGTCAGGTTCCAGGCGACCTCGGCGAGCGCCTCACCGGCCTCGGCGACCCGATGCGCCGTATGCCCCGGATCGGCGGCGGCGCGGAGCGCGCGGCGCGCGAGCTTGAAGGGGGTCTCGGCGGCGGCCACCACTCCGCGGGCCGCGAGCTCCGCCGAGCGACGGCGTGGGACGGGGCACCCAGTCGCGGTCGGGCTCGATCGGCTCCGGCACCGGCTTGACGTCGAAGAGGACGGTGGCGATGTCGACGCCGGAGATGCCGTCGACGAGGGCGTGGTGGGTCTTGGTGATCAGCGCGAAGCGGTTGCGCTCCAGGCCCTGGACCAGCCAGATCTCCCAGAGCGGCTTCGAGCGGTCGAGCGCCTGCGAGAAGAGG
Organism: uncultured Solirubrobacterales bacterium; assembly: GCA_963777575.1. Classification (GTDB taxonomy): domain Bacteria; phylum Actinomycetota; class Thermoleophilia; order Solirubrobacterales; family 70-9; genus DASUPK01. The sequence continues at coordinate 203,983 of CAVZRH010000014.1, forward strand.
CGGCCGGCGATGTTGCGGAGCTGCTCCTCGGAGCCGGGCGCCGGGAGCGCGGAGTGGCGGACGTGGTAGGCGAGGTTGAAGTTGGGGTCGTCGACCCAGAACGGCCGCCCGGTCTCGACGGGCGGAAAGGCCAGCTTCTGGCGGAAGCGCGGGACCAGGTGCAGGCGGCTGTCGACGTGCGCCAGGAAGTCCTCGTAGTTCGGCGGCGGGCCCTCGAAGATCAGGATCGCGCCGACGTGCATGTGCGCGCTCGAGGTCTCGTTCGTCAGGAACGACGCGTCGATCGAGCTCAGTCTGTCCATGTGTCCCTGTGCCACCGTCGCAAGCGTAACCCCTTCGCCCAGAGGCCCGGCCGCTACCCTTGGCGCGCGCGTGGCGTCCACCTCCGAACAATCCATCTCGGGTCCCTCGCGGGTCCTGCTGGCGGCCCCGCGCGGCTACTGCGCGGGCGTCGATCGCGCCGTGGAGACGGTCGAGCACGCGCTCGACCTCTACGGCGCGCCGATCTACGTGCGCAAGGAGATCGTCCACAACAAGCACGTCGTCCACGAGCTCGAGAAGCGCGGCGCGATCTTCGTCGATCAGGAGACCGAGGTGCCGGAGGGCGAGATGGTCGTCTTCTCCGCCCACGGCGTCGCCCCGAGCGTGCACGCCAACGCCGCCGAGCGCGGCCTGCGGACGATCGACGCGACCTGTCCGCTGGTCACCAAGGTCCACGTCGAGGCGCGCAAGTTCGCCGCCGACGGCTACACGATCGTCCTGATCGGCCACGAGGGCCACGAGGAGGTCGAGGGGACGACCGGCGAGGCGCCCGACAGGACCGTCCTGGTCCAGACCGAGGCCGACGTCGACGAGCTCGAGGTCGACGACCCCGACCGGATCGCCTACATCACCCAGACCACCCTCTCGGTCGACGAGACCAGCTCGATCATCGCCCGCCTGAAGGAGAAGTTCCCGAACGCGACCGGGCCGAAGACCGACGACATCTGTTACGCGACCACCAACCGCCAGCCGGCGGTCAAGGAGCTCGCCGAGCACTGCGAGCTCGTCCTGGTGATCGGCTCGACGAACTCCTCGAACTCGAACCGCCTGGTCGAGGTCGCTCGCGAGCACGGCGCCGACTCCTACCTGATCGACAACCACCTCCAGGTCGACGAGGCCTGGCTCGAGGGCGTCGAGACCGTCGGCATCACCTCGGGCGCCAGCGCCCCGGAGGAGCTGGTCGAGAAGCTCGTCGCGTTCTTCGAGGAGCGCGGCGCCGGCGACGTCTCCGAGCTGCGGACCGTCAACGAGGACGTCCGCTTCATGCTCCCGGGCGAGATCCGCAAGGCGCTCGCCGGCTCAGGCACCTAGCTGCGAGCTCGCCGTTCTCAGCTGAATGGTGGCCGGTCGGGTTCAAAGGTCCATTAGGTAGCCCTAATTCGGACAACCTAGCAAAACCCGACAGGGACTGTCGGCTTTAGCCGCGGCTCGGGGCGCCGGCGCGAACTGGATCGAGTAGACGAGCAGCCCGGGGAGGGCTCGAGCCGGAGGGAGTGGCGCTCGGTCCGCTCGTGCGAGGTCAGCTCCTGCAGGCCGGGGTGGGCGACGTCGATCGGGATCCCGAGGCTCGCCGTCGACCCGGATCGCGATCTCTCCCTCGCCGTCGGTCGCCGCGTAGGCGCCGCCGGCCTCGTACTCCAGCTCGAGGACGCGATCGGCATCGGCCCTCGGCCAGGGCTCCTCGGTCGAGCCGCCGGGGAAGACCTCCGGGGTGGGCGGGATGACCTTCGCGCCCGGTGCGTCGGAGGGCCGCAGCGGCTCCAGCAGCGGCGGCCACTCGTGCTCCGTTTCCCGCTCCCGCAGCGCCTCGCGGATCGCCTCCTCGGTGCCCGCGTAGTCGCCCTCGCCGAGGTGGTACCAGCGCAGCGCGCCGCCCCGTGCCCAGAGGAAGAGCGCCGGCCAGCCGTGCGGCTCGTAGAGGCGCCAGACGCTGAACTCGCGATCGACGATCACCGGCCAGGCGATCTCCAGCCGCTCGGCTGCTTCGGCGACGACGTCGTAGTCCTGGGTGAACGGGAAGCGGGGAGAGTGGACGCCGACCATCGCCAGGCCGTCGCCCGAGTAGCGGTCGTGCCACGCCCTCAGGTAGGGCAGCGTCCGGACCGAGTTGAGCTGGGCGAAGTCGAAGAAGTGGACCAGCACCGGGCCGGCCGCGACGAGCCGGTCGATCGAGTCGATCGGCTCGCCGATCCACTCGGCCCCGGCGGGCAGGGGGGGGATCGCGATGTCGGGGCGCGGGGGGCGCAGACGCCGGAGGGTATGCTGCCGCGGCGAGTCCCCGAGGTACATGAAGGAGAGAGCCCTGTGAGCCGATCGGTTTGGGAGCGCATCGAGGAGAGCCGGGCGCGGCACAACGTGCTCGAGCACCCCTTCTACGTGCGCTGGTCCGCCGGGGAGCTCTCGCGCGAGGAGCTGGCGCGCTACTCCGGCCAGTACCGCCACGCGACCGAGGCGCTCGCGCGCCTCTGCCGGGAGACCGCCGAGGCCGCGCCCGAGCCGGCACCGCGACGAGATCGCGGCCCACGCGGCCGAGGAGGAGGCCCACGTCGGCCTCTGGGACGGGTTCGTCGAGGCCGCCGGCGGCGAGATCGGCGCCGAGCCGACTCCCGAGACGGCCGAGTGCGTCTCCGACTGGACCGCGCCCGACGGATACCTCGGCCGGCTGGCGCGGATGTACGCGATCGAGAGCGGCCAGCCCGAGATCTCGCGCATCAAGCGCGAGGGCCTGGCCCGCTTCTACGGAATCGACGGTGGCGCGGGCAGCGAGTACTTCCGGGTTCACGAGGAGGCCGATCACGCCCACGCCGAGGAGTCGCGCCGGCTGATCGAGGAGGCGATGAGCCCCGAGGACGCGGACGCCGTGGTCGCGGCGGCGGAGTCGGCTTTCCGCGCCAACTGGCGGCTGCTCGACGGCGTCAGCTGAGACGCGGAGAGCATGCGCGGACGCTGCCGAGGGTGGGCGACCGCGCGATCGGGATCGCGCTGGGCATCGCGCTGGGCATCGCGGTCATCCTGCTGTTCCTCTTTCTGGGCTCGCGCAACACGATCGATGAGCCCTCGCTCTCGGGCGGGGCGACGCAGACGGTGACCCATCCGGCGAAGCCGGAGCCCTCGCCCGCCAAGCCCCCTCAGTAGGGTTCTGGGCGATGCGATCGGCAATGCGCATCGCGCATAACGTCCGGCTCGCCGCGATCCTCGCCGTCGGCGCCTTCGCGCTCCATCAGCTGCGCTACCTGCTGACGATCGGGTCGTCTGCCGAAGTCGCCGAGGCGAGTCACCGCTACATGGCCGACCTCCTGCCGCCGATCGCCGTGCTGGTCCTGGCGGCGGTCGTCGCGACGCTGATCCGCGGCACGGAGGGGGCGTCGCCGGAGCGCACGCCGCTCGCGCGCCGCATTGCTGTTTTCGCCGGAGCGCTGCTCGCGATCTTCCTTGGTCAGGAGTCGCTCGAGGCGATCCTCGCGCCGGCCACCCGCCGGTCCCGTCGCGCTCGCGGCGAACGGCGGCTGGCTCGCGCCGCCGCTCGCTCTCGGAATCGGCGCACTCTCGGCGCTGCTCGCAAGGCGCTCGAAAGGGTCGAGCGGGCGATCGCGGTCGTCCACGCGAGCGGGTGCGCTCCGCGCCCGCCCGCCGTGCGCGGCAGGGCCCTTCCGGCTCGTGGCCGTCGCCTGCCTTCGCACCGCTCGCCTTCGGCCTCGCCCGAAGGCCGCCTCCGCCGGCACCTGCCTAGTCAGGTGCCGGCAAGCACGCGTTGCGGTCGCCTTTAGGCAGCGACGCGACCGTGCGCATTGCAAAGGAGGTCTCAGAGATGCAATCGAGAGCTGCGCGACTCGGCGTGCTGGCGGCGGTGATCGTCGCCGCGGTCGTCGTCTTCGTCGTGCTCGCGACGACAACAGCGACGAGAGCAGCGACGCCGCCAAGGGCGTTCAGGTGCTGCAGGTCGACGCGAACGGTGATCCGGTCGGCGGCGTGAAGACGCTGACCTACAACAAGGGCGACCAAATCCAACTCGAGGTGCGGCTGGCTGTCCCGGAGGAGGAGGTCCACGTCCACGGCTACGAGAAGGAGGCACCGGCCGAACACAGCCCGGTACGCCTTTCGTTCCCGGCCAACCTGGACGGTGTCTTCGAGGTCGAGGTCCACCGCCTCGACAAGACAGAGGGACCGATCGCGGAGCTGCACGTCAACCCTTGATGTCGATGAATCCCCGATCCCCCCGGCGAGGAGCCTAAGAGTCCGTTCATCATCGCGAGGACGACCCCGAACGCGATGACCGCGATCCATCCGTCCCGAGAATGGCCCCGCAGCGACGGGCGCGCGATCAGCATGAGCAGGATCGCCGAGAACCCCAGGCGCAGCATGACGATTCCGAGCGGCCCCATCTGGGGGAAGAGGAGCACGGCGATCGAGGCGCCGACCTCCTGGCACGCGAGTCCCGCGACGACGAGGAGGATTGCGGGAGTCTGGGCGGTGCGTCCGCTCACGGAGCAGGCGGGGGCAGATCGCCGCGGCGGCGATCGAGTCGTGATACTGCTGCGCGGTCCAGGGCAGGCCGGCCTCGGGCGAGGTCTCGCCGGTGGCCGCGGGGGCCTTGGATGCGATCGCGGCGAGCTCCCAGGCGAGGGTGCAGCGCGGGCCCGCCGCCACTCGCGGAGTTGTTCAGCACGACGGCGACGGTCAGCCCCGTCTCCGGGTCCGCGAACGCGGCGGTCAGTAGCCCGGCACCGAGCCGAACTGCCCGATCAGGGATCCGGCTTGATAGGCCCCACCCGTCGCCGTGTACCAGGAGGGGCCCCGCTATAGCGGGCAGCGGGTCGGCGAACCGGTCCGCCTCGGGCGGAGGGATCGTCCCCGCGGCGAGCGCCTGGGCGTAGCGCCCGAGATCATGGATGTCGGTGACGACGCCGGAGTCCCGTGAAGCCGATGCTCGACGAGATCTTCGTGACATCGAGCGGTTGGTGCAGTTCATGGCTCCCGCGGCATCGGCGAGCGAGTGGTGCCCGCAAGGGCTGGAGCATCACCGCCGGGAGGTGCCGCGGAATCCGCCGGCAGCGTCGTCGCGTCGAGCGCGAGTCGGCTGGAGCACGTATTCGTCGAGCAGCTGGTTCGCCGTCTGTGCCCGATGCGCGCTCGAGCGCGAGCCCGAGCAGCAGGTACGCGGCGTCCGAGCTGGTGTAGGCGGCGCCCGGCCCGGAGCGGTCCTGGCCGAGCCCGTAGCTGGCGAGTTCGCGGGGGTCCCACACCCGATTGGGATTCGTGAGCCACTGCGACAGCAGCACCGGCGCGCATACGATCCGATGCCGGATGTCCCGTCGCACAGCTGGTCGAGCGTGATGTCCTCGAGATCCGAGACCCCGGCCACGTACTCGGTGACGCTGTCGCTGCCCGAGACGGCGCCCTTCGCCTCGAGGGCGTAGAGCACGTCGCACGTCATCGGACGAGTCTCCTGCGCGGCGCGGAACTGCATCTCGGTGCTCACGTCTCGCCGACCGCCGCCGACGTTCTGCGTGCCGAGCCCGGTCACCCACGAGCCGCTCCACGGCGCCCAGACGCCGACGATCGCACCGGATGCCCCGGCCGCCGCCATCGCGAAGGTGACGGCATCCTGCAGCTGCGTCGTCGTGTCCTCGGGGAACCCGCCGTCGACCTGCGTGGGGAGGTCGATGACCGCCGGCGAGGCCGCGGCACACGCGGAGAGCGCGACCGTCACGGCGAGCACGCCCGCCATCGCCCGCGCGGTGCGAGTGAATTGGCGTCGGTGCCTCACCTATCACCCCCCGATGATCGTCCATAGATTCAAACACACCGGCCGCGGTTCTCCGTCCGACCTTGACACCTAGGGTGGGCGTGTGACGTATCGATTCGATGACGACGTCGTCGCCGGGGTGCTCGGCCACATGAACGGCGACCACACCGGCGACAATCTGCTCATCGTGCGCGCCTTCGGGTCCGCCGCGGTCCGTGCGGTCGATGCGGTCGGCGCGGTCATGACCGGGTTCGACGGCGAGGCCGGGGAGTGGGCCGCCGCGCTTCCGGACGGCAGGTCCGCTGCCGGTCCGCGTGCCGTGGCCGGGTGGACCCATCGACGAGCGGCCGCAGGTGCGGCGCGAGGTGGTGGCGCTGTACGACGAGGCATGTCGGATGCTGGGCGTCGAGCCGAGACCGCACTCATAGGCTTCTCCCATTTAGGTCGTCCTTACCTTGAGCTATGGTGAAGGTATGAGCGATCTCATCCCCTTCTCCACCGCCCTCCGCGAGCGGTCGGGCTCTGCGCACTCCTCGAGCGAGCACGCCGGCTTCATGGCCGACCTCATCCAGGGGGACGGCACTCGCGAGGACTACATCGCCCTCGTCGCCCAGCACTGGTTCATCTACGAGGCGCTCGAGTCCGCCGCCGAGCGGATGCGGCACGACCCGGTCGCCGCCGCTGTTCGTCTCCGACCGGCTCACCCGTCTGCCCGCGCTGGCTGCCGACCTCGAGTTCCTCGTCGGCCCGGACTGGCGGGACCGCATCCAGCCGCTGCCCACCACGCGCCGCTACGTCGACCGCATCGCCGCAGGTCGGCGCCGAGCCTGGCCGGGCGGCTTCGTCGCCCACCACTACACGCGCTACCTCGGCGACCTGTCCGGCGGGCTGTTCATCGGCCGGCTCATGGCCCGCCGCTTCGGCTTCGAGACCAACGGCGTCGGCTTCTACCTCTTCGCCGACATCGCCGACCCCAAGGCCTTCAAGGAGTACCTACCGCGACCAGCTCGACGCCGCGCCGTGGGATGCCGCGGAGCAGGCGCGCGTGATCGACGAGGTGCTGCTCGCCTACCGCTTCAACACCGAGCTCTTCGACGACCTCGCCGCCGCGAAGCAGTCCCAGGTCGCCTGAGCCGGCTCCGCCTGATCCTCGAGCCGATACGTCGCGCGAGCCGATACGTAGCAGCCGCGAGCGTATCGGCTCGCGGCCCCGGACCGGCGCGACACCTGGGCGCGGGTGCGGGACGGCTACGCCGCGACATGAAGCGCTCGCACGTCCGGGTCGACGACGGATGTCGCTCGGGCGCAGCGGGCGCGAGAGGTAGAGGCCGTCGAGCGAGGTCAGGCGCGACAGCGCGACGTAGGTCTGGCCGGGCGCGAAGGCGCCCGAGCCGAGGTCGACGATGGCCCGCTCGTAGGTCTTGCCCTGCGACTTGTGGATCGTGACGGCCCAGGCCAGCCGCAGCGGGAACTGCGTGAACTCGGCCACGATGTCGCGGCTCAGCGACTTCGACGCCGGGATCGTAGGCGTAGCGGAACCTCTCCCAGACCGCCGGCTCCACCTCGTGCTCCTCGCCGTCGACGTCGACGCGCACGGTGCCGCCGCTGATCCGGGTCACGGTGCCGATCGTGCCGTTGACCCAGCGCGGCGGCTCGCCGTACGACGCGGTGTCGTTGCGCAGGAACATCACCTGCGCGCCGACCTTCAGCTGGAGCTCGGCGTCGGCCGGGTACGAGGCATCCCCCCGCCCGAAGTCGCCGGTGATCTCGGCGACGGCGGTCTGCGAGCGCCCGGTGAGCGCGTCGAGGTGCCGCCGGTTGATGCGAGTTGACGATGTCGTTGCGGGTCGCGAGGGTGATGATCGGCGCTTCGCCGTCGACGGCGTCGGGCGGCGTGCGGGCTCCCGTCGTGTTGAGCATCCCGGCGATCTCGGCGGTGACCCGCCCGTGCCGGACCGCGTTGAGCATCGCCTTGAACGCGGGATCGGCCTGCCGGTGGATGTCGACGAGCTCGCGGATGTTGAGGTGCGCGCCGAAGGGCCCGAGCTCCGCGAAGCCGTCGAGGGCCGGCGGCTCGTGATCGCGGCATCCGGTCCGGTCCAGACCTTGCGCGTCGAAGAACCAGAACGACCGGTAGTGGTCGCGGATGTAGCGCAGTTCATCGCCGCGCGGCGGCACCGGCGCCAGCTGGTACGGGTCGCCGAACATGCACGATCTGCACGCCGCCGAACGGCTCGGCGCGGCGCCCGCGCGCCTGCCGCAGCGACCGGTCGATCGCGTCCATGAGGTCGGCGTTGACCATCGAGATCTCGTCGATGACGAGCGTGTCGATCGCGTTGAGGATCTTGCGCGCCGGCTCGGACTGATCGATCTCGCCGTTCGCGATCAGCCCGATCGGCAGGCGGAAGAGCGAATGGATGGTCTGGCCCTCGACGTTCAGCGCCGCCACGCCGGTCGGCGCGCACACGGCGATCTGCTTGGAGGTGTTCCAGGCCAGGTGCTGCAGCAGCGTCGACTTGCCCGTTCCCGCGCGCCCGGTGACGAAGACGTGCTCGCGGGTGTCCTCGATGAGCCGGAACAGCGCCTCCTGCTCGGCGGACAGAGGCGGGGCGGTCACCGATTCATGCTAACCAGCATGCGCACCTCTGCCCGGCACGAACGGTCACATAGCGGGAACACTCAGGAGCGGTTTTCTAGACTGTGCCTGTGGACCGGGGGGTCGTCGACAATCCTCCGGGGGAGCAGGACGCGCCCTCGGATGCCTCGGCGAGCCCTCACCAGCGGGCGCCGAGCCGTCGTCGACGCCGCTGCGGCAGGACGCGACGGATGCCGCGGCCCCGCGCCGCCGACGTCCGAGGCTCGCGCTCGATCTGACGCTGCTCGCGCGTCGTCGGCGTGCTGCTGGCCGGCGCGGTCACCGCCGCGGTGGCCGTGCTGTACGAGCGAGTTCTACAGCCCGAGCGCATTCGTGGAGCGGTACCTCGACACCCTCGCCGCCGGCGGCGCCGCCGATGCGCTCGCCATGCCCGGAGTGTCGCTGGATTCCGCCGAGCTGGAGGCTGCCGGACTGCCGGCCGAGGCATCCGATGCCCTGCTGCGTCGCGCCGCCCTCGCGACGCTGACCGACATCCACATCGTCTCCGCGACGACCGGGGAGGACGGGATCACCTCGGTCACGGCCGCCTACTCGGCCGGCCCCTACCCGGGGACGACGACCTTCCGGGTGGAGCGCGACGGCACGATCGGGGTCGCGCCGACCTGGCGCTTCGCGACGAGCCCGCTGGCGGTCATCGATCTCACCGTGCGCGGGTCGATGTCGTTCGAGGTGAACGGCTTCGAGGTCGACAAGCGACAGGTCTCGCCGGACGGGGTGGACGCCGACCCGCTCGCTCCGCTCGCCCTGCTCGCGTTCTCGCCGGGGATCTACTCGGTGTCGGTGGAGTCGGCGATCTCGTCGACGCCCGGGGTCGCGGTGCTGTCGGACAGTCCGATGAAGTCGACGCCGATCGAGGTGCAGGCCGAGGCGACCGACAAGTTCGTCGCGGTCGTGCAGGACCGGGTGGAGGAGTTCCTCACCGCCTGCGCCACCCAGGACGTGCTGCTGCCCACGGCGTGCCCGTTCGGCTACCAGGTCGAGGATCGCATCGTGTCGCCGCCGGTGTGGTCGATCGCGCAGCAGCCCACCGTGACCGTCACCCCGGATGGGGCGAACTGGAAGATCCCCGAGACCGAGGCGACGGCGCACATCGAGGTCGACATCCGATCGCTGTTCGACGGCTCCGTCCGCCACGTCAGCGAAGACGTGCCGTTCCTCATCACCGGCACGATCACGGTGCTCCCCGACGGCAGCGCCTCGATCGTGGTCGACAGCACCGACCCGCACTGACCGTTCCGCCCGCGTCACCGCCTGGACCGTTCCGCACCGTGTCCGGCGCACGCAGAGCCGCCGGTGCATCCGCCATGATGTGGAGCGGAGGTTCAGATGACGTCGAAGGGGATCAGCCGATGGCTGCCCGGCCTGAGTTCGGCCAGGGAGTACCGCCGGGCGTGGCTGTGGCCTGACGTCCGGGCCGGCATCGTCGTGACGGCGCTGCTCATCCCGGCGGGCATGGGCTACGCCGAGGTCGCCGGACTGCCGCCGGAGACCGGCCTCTACGCCACGATCGTGCCGCTCGTCGCCTACGCGATCTTCGGGCCGTCGCGCATCCTGGTGCTCGGCCCGGACTCGTCCCTCGCCCCGATCATCGCCGCGTCGATCCTCCCGCTCGCCCTCGGCGACGGCGAGCGCGCGGTGGCGCTGGCGGGTCTCCTCGCGATCATGGTGGGCGGGATGCTGCTGCTCGGCGGCATCCTCCGGCTCGGCTTCGTCACCGACCTGCTGTCCAAGCCCATCCGCGTCGGCTACCTCAACGCGATCGCGCTGATCGTGATCATCTCGCAGATCCCGAAGCTGCTCGGCTTCTCGATCGACGCCGACGGGATGTGGCAGGAGGTCGTCGAGATCACGCGGGCGATCGCCGACGGCGAGGTCCAGCCCCTCGCCGTCGCGTTCGGCGTGGGCTCGCTCATCGTCATCTTCGTGCTCAAGCGGGTGAAGTCCCCGGTACCGGGCGTGCTGGTCGTCGTCGTCCTGTCGATGATCCTCACCGGAGTCCTCGGGCTGTCCGACGCGCTTCCTGTCGTCGGCGCGCTGCCGCAGGGCCTTCCCGCGCCCGCGCTCGAGGGGCTGCAGTGGTCGGATGTCAGCGCCCTGGCCCTCCCCGCCGCCGGCATCGCGCTCGTCGCCTTCGCCGACAGCGCGGTGCTGTCCCGCACCTTCGCCGCGCGCCGCGGCGAGAGCGTCGACGGCAGTCAGGAGATGTCCGGCATCGGCCTCGCCAACATCGCCGGCGGACTCCTCGGCGGGTTCCCGGTCTCGGCCTCGTCGTCGCGCACCCCGGTCGCCGAGCAGGCGGGCTCGCGCACGCAGCTCACCGGCGTCGTCGGCGCCGCGCTCATCCTCGCGTTCATCCTGCTGGCCCCCGGGCTCACCGAGTTCCTGCCCTCGGCGGTGCTCGCGGCGGTCGTCATGGGCGCCGCGGTGGGCCTGATCGACCTGCGCGGGCTCCGGGCGCTGTGGCGCATGGACAAGGTGGATGCCGGCCTCTCGCTGGCCGCGTTCCTCGGCGTGATCGTGTTCGGCGTGCTCGAGGGCATCGTCGTGACGATCGTCCTGTCGCTGCTCGCCTTCATCAATCAGTCCTGGCGGCCCTACAAGGCCGAGCTCGGACGCGTGCCCGGCCTGCGCGGATACCACGATCTGTCGCGAGAGCCGGAGGGCGAGCGCATCCCCGGGGTCGTCATCGTGCGGTTCGACGCCCCGCTGTTCTTCGCCAACGGCGCCGTCTTCGACGACTTCGTGCGCGCGAGCGTCAAGGCCGCCGGCCCCGGCATCCACACCGTCATCCTCGCGGCGGAGCCGATCACCGACATCGACACGACGGCTGCCGACGAGCTGATCGAGCTCGACGACTACCTCATCGCCCACGACATCCGGCTGATCATCGCCGAGATGAAATCGCCGGTGCTCGACGTGATGCGCAGCTACGGGCTGACCGACCGGTTCACCCCCGACCGCTTCGCCGTCGACCGTGGGCGCCGCCGTCGACGAGATCACCGGCACCCTGCGCACCGATCTGGAGGCGCCGGAGCCGGACGACGATCCGGATGCCGCACCCCGGCCGTGACCTGACGCCCCGCGCTCACCGCTGAAGGGCTTCGGCCCGCCGGCTCAGCGGCCGCCGCGCGTCGCGGTCGGCGAGCTCGGCGAGGTGCGCGTTGTAGGCCTCCAGCTCGGCGTCGCCGGACCGGTCGGCCTGCCGGTCGCTGCGCCGCTCGGCGCGCGCATCGCTGCGACTCCACTGGATCGCCACGGTGATCGCCAGGATGAGCGTGGGGATCTCGCCGATCGACCAGGCCACGCCGCCGCCGACGTACTGATCCTCGAGCGGCGTCGCCCCCCAGGTGCGGCCCATCGCGCCGAACCACTCCGAGACCATGAGCCCGGTCTGCATCATGATCGCGATGCCGAAGAAGGCGTGCATCGCCATGATGCCGATCAGCAGCAGCAGCCGCCCGGGGTAGGGCAGTCGGTAGGCGACCGGGTCGATCCCGATCAGGCTGAGCGCGAAGAGGTACCCGGTCAGGAGGAAGTGCGCGATCATCCACTCGTGCCCGAGGTGGTCGTACAGCGTCCAGCGGAAGAAGTCGGTGTAGTAGAAGACCCAGAGCGAGCCCATGAACAGCCCGGCCGCCACGAAGGGGTGGGTCAGCACGCGCGCGACCGGGGAGTGCACCGCCCAGAGGATCCACTCCCGGCCGCCCCGGGTGCCGTCCTTGCGCTTGCGCACCGCGCGCGCGGCCAGCGTGACCGGGGCCCCCGCCACGAGCAGCACCGGGATCGCCATCGACAGCATCATGTGCCCGACCATGTGCATGCTGAACAGGTACTCCTGGTACGCGTTCACCGGGCCCGAGGTGACCCAGAACAGCAGGAGCAGCCCGCTCGGTCCACAGCACGGTGCGGTAGAGCGGCCAGCGATCGCCTCGGCGGCGCAGCCGCCACACGCCGGCGAGGTAGAAGAAGATGCCGAATCCCGCGGCGAAGGCCCAGAGCAGGTCGAGGTTCCACGAGGTGAACCAGCGGTCGATCGTCAGCTCGGGCGGCAGCGCGGCGCCGGTGAGGATCTCCGACGGGCGTGCGGATCTCGGGCAGCCCCGAGTTCGTCGGCGGGGGCGTGCGGGCCGAGGGCCGCGGCCGCGCCGCTCGCGATCCCCATGAACGCCAGCTCGAGCGCGATGAGCGACCAGAAGCGCCGGGAGCCGGCATCCGTCTTCATCCGCGGGATCTGGCGGCGGCGGTAGTAGGCGGCGAGCGCGCCGATGGACAGCAGCGCCACGACCTTGACGAGCACGATGACGCCGTACGGGCTCGCGAGCCCGGCCCACGTTCCGACGCCGACCGCGGCCCGGGCCGTGCCCGCGATCGCGACGACGACGAAGGCGGCGAGGGCGATGCTCGAGTAGCGGGCCATGGCGGCGGCCATCGTCCGGCGATCGACGAGCGGGCGGATGATGACCATGAGCAGGAGGCCGCCGAGCCACACGGCCGCCGCGATGATGTGCAGCACCAGCGCCATGACGGCCGCGGTGTGGTTCGCCTCGGTGCCGGAATGCCCCTGCGTGCCCATCGGCACCAGGGCCGCCACCGCGAGGAGGGCGGTGAAGAAGGTCGCCGTCCATGACCGCACCGCGAAGGCGAGGATCGTGAGGGCGGCGCCGGCGATCGTCGTGATCAGCCAGGTGCGGCCGGGCTCGGTCTCGACCAGGAACCGGCCGAGCTGGGCCCCGAACTCCGGACCGGCGTCCAGCACGGGGTTGAACGCGTCGAGGAACGTCAGGAATCCGGTCGCCGCGGCCGCGAGGGTGAACACGGCGGCGGAGACGGATGCCGCATCCAGCGCGGTGTCGAACTCGCGCTCCCCCGCCTTCAGGGCGAACAGGGCGGTCACGAGCGCCCCGACCATTCCGGCGGCCGCGAGATTCACGACCAGCCGGGCGGTCGGAAGGCCCCACCGCACGAACGGGCCTGGGATCGCCGATGACGAGCGGTGCCGCTCCCCCGCCGAACGCGAGGCCCCACACGAGCGCGGCGAGCGCGGCGGTGACGAGGATCACGGGGCCGGCGATCCGCAGCGCTCGGGGATTGCCCGACGCGTCCCGAGGCTCCGCGCGGCGCGGCAGCGCCGTGCGGAGTGGGCGTCGGGATCACCCATCAACCCTAAGCGCGCGGCCGCGGCCGGCTGCATCCGAGCTCGCGGACCCCAGCTCGCTGAGCGAGAGCCGGTCGCTCGCCGCGCCAGAGCCGGTCGCTGAGCTGTCGAAGCGTCCGGCGGCCCTTCGACAGCTCAGGGACCGCCTGAGTCGGCGTCGGTCACCGCCGCACATGCAGGAGGGGGATGCCGCGAGTCGCGGCATCCCCCTCCTCAGATCGGTTGCTACTTGACGGCGGCCTTCAGCTTCGAGCCGGCCGTGACCTTGACGCGCTGGCCCGCGGGGATCTTGATCTCTTCGCCGGTCTGCGGGTTGCGGCCGGTGCGGGCCGAGGTCTCGACCCGCTCGAACGCGATCCAGCCCGGGATCGAGACCTTGCTGCCCTTGGCGACGGCCTCGGAGACCGTGGCGAAGAGGGAGTCGAGCACGCCCGAGACGGCGGACTGGCTCTGTCCGGTCGCGCTCGCGATGCTCGCGACGAGTTCGGTCTTGGTGATGGACTTGTCGGCCATGTGGTTGTCCTCCAAGGCGACGCGACGGCCGCCTTACATTGCTCGGACCGGGTGACGAGCGCCTCCCGGCTGGTCGGATCGACCGCCTCGAATGTAGCCGAAAACGCTGGGTAAACCGCGGATTTCTGCGGTTTTTCGACGTTCTTCCCGGCGTGTCGGGGGCAGATGTGGCTCAAGTGACCGATGTGACGCCCGAAACGGTCAGGAGCGGTGGGATGCGATGACGCCGCGCGCGGTGCGCGCGAACGCCGGAGCGACCCGGTCCTCACCGTCGAGATAGCCGCCGACGAGCGCCGCATCGCGCAGCAGGACGAGGGATGCCGCGACCTCGTCGGGCTCCGCGAGCCCGGCCGCCTGGGCCAGCTGCTCGAGGGTGCCGCGGAACCACGCGCGGTGGCCGGCGATCACATCGCGCACGGCCCCGTCGTCGGCGTACTCGGCGGCGGCGTTGATGAAGGGGCACCCGCGCGTGTGCCGGTCGCGGATGTCGGCGGCGATCCCGTCGATCGTCAGGTCGAGGAGCACGGCCGGGTCGTCCGACAGCGCGGAGGCCGCCGCGAAGAGCGCCCGGAGCTGCGCGTCCTCGCCGCGGAGGTACTCCACGACGAGGTCCTCCTTGCCGCCGAACTGCTTGTACATCGTCGCGCGCGTGACGCCGGCCGCCTCGATGATGCGGTCGACGCCCACCGAGTGGATGCCCTCGCGGTAGAAGAGGTCCGTCGCGGCGTCGAGCAGGCGCTGCCGGGCGGGGGAGATTCGGGACACCTTGGCGTCCGTGGTGGTGCTCATGTGGGGCCTCCTGCCCTGACCATCGTGCCACTCGAACCCGCTGCGTCTGCGGGTGGGACCGGTGCCATCAGGGATTTCTGAGATTTTTCGAGAATCTTTGGGAATTCTCTTGTGTAGATAGAACGTTCGGTCTATCGTAGCAGACATCAGCCCGGCAGGACCGGCTGAGAGATTCACCGGCAACACCGAACCCACCGCATCACACCCACAAGGAGATTGAAATGAACACCACGACCAAGACCCCCATCGTCCTCATCCACGGCCTCTGGATGACCCCGAAGAGCTGGGACACCTGGGCAGAGCGCTTCCGCGCCGCCGGACACCAGGTCATCGTCCCGGGTTGGCCCGGCATCGACGACCGCACGGTCGAAGACATCCGCAACAACCCGGCGGCGCTCAAGGGGATCGGCCTCAAGCAGATCGCCGACAACTACGAGCGCATCATCAAGGACCTGCCCGAGAAGCCGATCATCATCGGGCACTCCTTCGGCGGCGTGATCACCCAGATGCTCGCCGACCGCGGCCTCGGCGTCGCCTACGTCGGAGTCGCCCCTGGACAGACCGCCGGCGTCACCGCCCTCCCGCTGTCGACGCTGTGGACCGGCACGCCGATCCTCTCGAACCCCTTCGGCAAGAACGGCGCCAAGCCGCTGTCGAAGCGCCACTTCCACTTCACCTTCGGCAACGACCTGCCCCGCAGCGAGTCCGACAAGCTCTGGGAGGAGTTCGCCGTCAACTCCTACAACCGGGTCTTCTTCGAAGGCGTGCTCTCGGTGCTCAACGAGAAGGGCGGCGTGACCCACGTCGACTACAGCCGCACCGACCGCGCGCCGCTCCTCATCATCACCGGCGAGATCGACCACGTCGTGCCGCCGGCGATCGGCGAGGCGATCGTGAAGAAGTACACGGCAGACGGGCAGCCCCGCGGTCGTCGACTACAAGACGTACCCGGGTCGCACCCACCGCCTGGTCAGCCAGGACGGCTGGGAGGAGATCGCCGACTACGCCCTCGAGTGGGCGACCACCCACGCCGCCACGCAGGTCTCGGCGTCGTAGACACGCGGCATCCGTCCCCGCACGGAGGCGAGAACCAGGTCGAGAGGCATGCGTGGCGTCTCGCGGTCGAGTGGTGTCCGGCCGTCCGCGGTGGGATCCGGAAGGCAGGGGCCCGCAGATCTTCGGAATCTCCCGGGCCCTTCGCGCGGTCAGTCCTCGTGCAGCCGGCGCAGTGCGGCGACGACGTCGGCGTGCCAGCGCCGCGCGGCGGGGAGCACGCCGGTGAACATGGCGGTGTCGTGGATCACGCCCTGGTAGCGCACCACGCTGGCGTCGATCCCGGCGCGGCGCAGCGCATGGCCGTACGCATCGCCGTCGCCGCGCAGCGGGTCGTACTCGGCCGTGAGGATCACCGCGGGCGGCAGGCCCTCGTGCGACTGCGGCCCGCAGCGGCGAGGCGTACGGCTCGAGTCCGCGGTCGAGGCTCGCCAGGTAGGTCCGCGCCACCGAGCGCAGTTCGCGCAGGGCGATCGGATGAGGGATGCCGAGTTCCCGCGTCGCGGCGTAGTCGATGTGGGCGCCCGTGAGGTCGACGACGGGCACCTCGAGCACCTGGAGCCGAAGCGGAAGATTCGCCCGGTCTCGATTCACGAGGGTCACCGCCGCGGCGATGTTGGCCCCGGCCGAGGTGCCCATGATCCCGATGCGCTCCGGGTCGACGCCGAGTTCGGCCGCCTTCTCGAACAGCCAGACGAGCACCGCGTACCCCTGCTCGACCGGAACCGGATAGCGATATTCGGGAGCCAGCGAATAGTCCACCGCGACGATCGCCACCTGGGCGTCGACGGCGCGGCGCCGGAAGGCGGCATCCGTCGTCGGATAGTCGATCCCGCCGATGCGGAACGCGCCGCCGAAGAAGGCCAGCACGGCGGGCACGGGCGCATCGCCGACCATGTCGGGGTAGTAGATGCGCACGCGCGCACGACGGGACAGCCCGAGAACTTCGACGTGATGCTCCACCGTCCTGACCTCGGGTCCCGGCGTTCCGACGTTGCGCCACTCGCTGCGGTCCCACGCGAAGGCATCGCGGCGATACGCGGCCCGGGCGCGAGCGCTCGGGCTGAGTGCCGCAGCGGAGTCGGCCTTCGCCGTGCCTGCGGTCGCCGCGGCCGGCGCCGGCAGGGCGGGCGCGTGCCAGAACCGGCCGAGCGTCGCCACTCGCGCACGCATCGCGCCGACCGCCTTGTCGATCAGGTGCTTGCGGTGCACGCGCAGGCGCTCGTCGAAGAACGGATCCAGTGGCATCCGAAACCCCCCTGCGTCGGCTCACGCCGAGTGTAGGCCGGGGATGGGACGCCGAGGCAGGCCCTTGACATGCGCCACAACAGCGGAAGGCCCGGAGTCCGTGTGGACTCCGGGCCTTCTCGATGCTGTGCGGTCACTGCCCTTCGACAGGCTCAGGGACCGAGCGTGATGCTTACCAGCTCGACTTGGTCACGCCGGGCAGCTCGCCACGGTGTGCCATGTCACGGAAGCGGACACGCGAGATGCCGAACTTCGTGAGGACACCGCGGGGGCGGCCGTCGATGACGTCGCGGCTGCGCAGGCGCACCGGCGAAGCGTTCTTGGGCAGCTTCTGCAGGCCGATGCGGGCCGCTTCACGCTGCTCGTCGGTGGAATCCGGCGACACGAGCGCCTTCTTCAGCTCGGCGCGCTTCGCGGCGTAGCGCTCGACGACGACCTTGCGCTGCTCGTTGCGCGCGATCTTGCTCTTCTTAGCCATTGGATCAGCGCTCCTCTCGGAATTCGACGTGCTTGCGGATCACCGGGTCGTACTTCTTGAGCACGATGCGGTCGGGGTTGTTGCGGCGGTTCTTGCGCGTCACGTAGGTGTACCCCGTGCCGGCGGTCGAACGCAGCTTGATGATCGGACGGACGTCCTGAGCCTTCTTGGCCATCAGAGCTTCACACCCTTCGCGATCAGGTCCTTCACAACCGACTCGATACCGCGCACGTCGATCACCTTGATGCCCTTGGCGGACACGTTCAGGGTGACCTTACGACCGAGCGAGGCGACGTAGTAGGTCTTCTTCTGCACGTTCGGGTCGAAGCGGCGCTTCGTCCGGCGGTGCGAGTGCGAGATGCTGTGACCGAAGCCGGGAATTGCTCCAGTCACCTGGCACACTGCTGCCATAGTGATGTCTCCTTAATACCGTGAGGCCGGACGGCCCCACCCAAGATCCCTTGTCTGCGTCTCGAGACACACGTCGCCGACGCCCGGAACACCGGTCGCTGGACACACGAAGTGAGACGAAACACGTACTGCGTGCAGGAGTGCGCGCAGACAAACAGTCAGTTTAGCACGGACGGATGCCTCGTCCCTGACGCGCGGCGGGCGCCCGGGCGCCGAAAGTCGGCCTGTGGATATCCTCGACGACGGCATCCGCGAGGTGGAATCATGAGTCACCGCGACTTTGGGGAGTTGCATCGTGGCAGATCCAGACGAACCGGCGATCTGGCCGGGATTTCCGTACGTGCTCGCCGACACGAGACTGTGTCCGTCGTGCTTCAGTCAGCTCGTCAGGACGACGTGCCCGCACTGCGGCCTCGAACTCGCCGATCCGCGGGCGATCGAGGTTCTCGAGCTCGGACGCCGGATGCGTCTGCTCGAGGTCGAGCGACAGCAGCTGATCGACGCGATCCGGCTCGCGCATCAGGCTCCGCCCGAGCCGGTGGTCGTCGCGGCGGCGGCGGCCGCGCCGGTGGTCGGAGGCGGCGACGCGGTTCCGGCGGCCGCGTCGGTGGCCGTCGAGCGGCTGGATGCCGCGCGAGCGGCAGCTGCCGCCCCGCGAACCGAGCCGTGGCTTCGGCCGGAGCCGCCGCGGTAGTCGACATCCCGGAGCCCGTGGCCGTCGCTTCGGTCCCGAGTCGCGGTCGACGCGTCGGATCCGTCCTGCCCCGAGGCCGTCCAGCCGGCGCCCGCCGGCCGGCCGCGGAATACTCTCCCGCTCCCGAGCGCCGGCGTCGCCTCACGGTGCCGGTGCTGCTGCTCATCGTCGGCGTCTCGCTCGTCGGCGTCGCGGCCATCTTCTTCCTCGTGTACGCGTGGTACCTCGCGGACATCGGGGTCAAGTCGCTGATCATCGGCGGGGTGACGCTCGCCACGATGATCGGGGCCTCGGTGCTGCGGCGCTTCTCGCTGCGGGCGACGGCCGAGGCGATCGCCGCGATCGGCATCATCCTGCTCGGGCTCGACGGCTGGGCGGTGCGCGCGAACGACCTCTTCGGCGCCGGCGCGATGGATCCGGCCGTCTACGCCGGCGTGGCCGCGCTCACCCTCGGCGTCATCTGCCGCCTGTGGGCGGTGATCTCGAAGCTGCGGGGTCCCGACCTCGCAGCGACGCTCGCCCTGCCGACCGGCATCGGCCTGCTCGCGGCCGGGCTCGTCCCGCTCGAGACGACCGGCGCGATCGCGGTCGGATTCCTCGGCACCGCGGTCGGCGGCCTCGCGCACGCGCTCCCGGCGCCGCTGTCCGCCGCCCGATCCGGTGCGGACTCCGTGCTGGAGCGCACGGCTCTGGCGGTGATCGGCGTGGCCGCGCTCCTCGGCGGCGCGGTCATGCTCTTCGCCGGCCTCGAGTCGCTGGCGCTGCAGTACACGATCGCGGGCCTCGTGATCGTGCTCGGCATCGCCTATGCGGTGACGCTGCGCACCCGCGAAGGCGTCGAGCCGCTGCCCGCCGCTCGCTGGCTGGGCGGCATCGCCCAGGCGATCGCCGGTGCGATCGGCGCATCGCTCGGGTGGCAGCTGGCGCTGTGGAGCATGACACCGTCGTACAACCTGCTCATCGGCACGGTCGTCGCCGTCGTCGTCGCGGTGGGGCTCGACCGCTGGCAGCCGCGTGGGCAGCGGATCCTCGCCCGCCCGGATCGCCGCCGCGGTCGTCGCCGGGATCAGCGTCTCCGCGATCGTGCTCATCTCCGCCCTCCGTGCGCAGCACGACCATCGGCACGCGGATGGACGCTGTGGCACACCGAGGTCTTCGCGGCGCCCGCCATCGCGTTCGACCCCATGGCGGACCTCTACGGGGCCATCGCCGCGGTCGTCACCGCTGTGCTGCTGTTCTTCGCACCCACGCTGCGTCGGCCCGGTCTGCGCGACGCCCTGCCGATCGTGGCCGCGGTCATCGCGATCGTCGGCGTCGCTGGGCACCGGCATCCCGATCCTCATCGTCGGCACGGGGGTGGTGGTCGCCGCGGTCGCGGTCGTCGCCCTCGCGCGCGGGGCGCGCCCCGGCGGCTGGGGCGCCGCCGCCGCCATCGGGGCGCTGACCGCCTTCCTCGGCGGCTTCGCCATGCCGTGGCTGTGGGCGATCGGCGTGCTGGTGGCCATCGCGGTGCCGATCATCGCCCGCGCCGTCGTGCGACCGCAGGCGATCGGGGCCGTGCTGCTCGCCCTGGCTCCGGTCGGGGTCGCCGCCGTCTCGGCGCTGATCGCACCGTCGGCGCTCGCGCCGGTGTTCGGCGTCGCGGTCGATGCGCGCGCCGGGCTCGTCCTGCTGCAGTGGGTCGCGCTCGCGACGCTCGCCGGCGCGGCCTTCCTCCGCCTCGACGCGGCGAGCGGCCGCGCCCTCGCGCTGTCGTCGTACGTGCTCGAGGTCGTCGGGCTCTTCGCCCTCCTCACCCTGCCGACCACCGCACCGTCCGTCTCCACGGTGATCGGCGAGCCGTACGCCGGGATCGCCCGGTCGACCCTGCTGCTGATCCTGCTCGCCGCCGTCGCGCTGCGGCGGACCCGCGTCGACGTCGGACCGGGACTCGGGGCCGCCGGGCTCGGCGCGGCCGCGCTGCTCGCCCCCGTGACGGCAGCCGCTGCGATCGCGGTCCTGGAGAGCTTCAGCGTCTCCGACCCGCGCTGGAGCGGACTCGCCGCGGCAGGTGCCGCCGCCGTCGTGGTCTGGCTGGGCGCTCTCACTCCGGCCCGTGCGTACCGAGCCCGTCCGGCGATCGATGCGATCGAACCGTCGGCCGACGACGCGGCGGCGGAGACCCGGGCGGTCGGGACGCTGTGACGGATGCCGCGACCGTGGAGTCCTCCGCGCCCGCTGTGCCGCCCGCCTACGAGATAGTCGTCCGCCGTGCCGCCGACCTCGGCGCTCTCGTCACGGCGACGTTCGCCCTCGCGCTGGTGCCGGACGACTTCCGCTGGGCCATCCTGGCGGTGGCCGCGATCGGATTCGCCGGGGCATCCGTCACCCGCGGCTGGGCCGGTCCTGCTCACCGAGGCAGTCCGGCCGCGTTCCCGAGACTCGAGCGGCGGGGGTCGCACTGGCCGCAGGCTCCTCGTCGGCTGTTCGCCTGGCCGGCGTTCGCCGCGGCGACCGCTGGCGCTGTGGCTGTGGCTCGACGGCTCGTCGTGGACGTTCGAGATCGAAGCGTACGTCCTGCCTCCGGCGGTGGGACTGCTCCTGTTCGCGGTGGCGCTGGTGTGGCTGCGGCGGCAGGTCGAGGCGACGATCGCGGTCGTCCTGTCGTTCACCCTCGGGCTCGTGGTTCCCGCCTTCGTGTCCTTCGAGGACTCGGTGTTCGGCCCCTTCATGGACGATCCCGACGCCTCGCCCGTGCGCGGCACCGTCGTCGCGATCGTGGCCGCCGTCATCACCCTGGCCCTCGCGTGGACTCCCGCCCGCCGGGTGCGGTTCCCTGCCCTCGCCGGGGCGATCGTCGCGCTCGTCGCGATCGCGCTGGTCGCGGTCGGGCGGGCTGTCAGCGAGCCGGCGGGCACGGCCTGGCTGCTCCTTCTCGTCGGGGTCGCGTACGCCTCCGCCTTCGGCTTCCTGCGCGGCGCTCCCGTGCGCATCGCCGACCGGCCGCGAACCCGCCCGGCGCGGCGGCCGTGGCTGCGCCGAGCGCGCCCGGCGAGACGGAACCGCGCGTCCCCTCGATCTCCGCCGAAGGCGGGTTCGCCATCGTCGTGCCGGCGATCGCGCTGGGGCTGGCCGCGCTGGCGGTGATCCCGTCGCTCGACGAGCCGCTCGTCGTCGCCCTCGCGATCGCCATCACCGGCGCCCTGCACGTGGCGGCCGCGGCGTGGCACCGTGTGCCCCTCGGTGCGGCGACGCGGTGGACCGCTCTCGCCGGCGCGATCGTCGCGGCGGGCGGGTCGCTGACCTCGGGCGTCGTCGACACGGTCGAACTGGTCAGCCTGCCGGTCGCCGCAGCGCTGCTCGGCGGCGCGACCCTCGCCATGTGGCGGCGCGACCGCGCCGGTCAGGCGTGGCCCGGCGGGGAGCGGATCGTGTGGCTCCTCGGCCTCGCGATGGCCGTCGCGCCGAGCATCATCGCGGTGCCGAACGACCCGCGCACCTGGCTCGTCATCGTCGGCGCCCTGCTCGCGGCGATCGGGTGCGTCGTCGCGCCGATCGACGACTCCACCGGACTCAAGGTGCCCTCCGCCCTGCTCCTGTCCGTCGGCGCGCTCGCGATGGGCGTGCGGGCGCTCGTCACCCCCGGGGTGGAGTCGGGCGAATTCGCCGCACTGGCCGCCGGCGCGGGCGCCCTGCTCGTCGCCGCGGCGATCGTGTGGATGAGCAGCCAGACCGGTCCCGTCGCCTCCGCCTCGACCGCGCTCGCGGCGGCAGGGGCGGCACTCGTCCTCGGTGTCGTGCTCGTGCAGTCCGAGGGCGGACTCGTCCAGGCCACGCTCACCGCCATCATCGGCGGCGTGATCGGCGTCCTGGGCGCGGCCCTCCTGCGCTCGGATCGGTGGGCGGGGCTCGGCGGCGTGCTCGCGGTCGGCGGGCTCTTCGCCGCGCTGATCGCGATCGGCTGGCGCTTCGCACTCGTGGCCGACGAGACGAACGTCGGCGTCGAGGCCGACCTGTGGGCGGTCGCCGGCGTCGGCATCCTCGTCGCGATCGGCATCATGGCGCTGCGGTCCTCGGCCTCCCGCGCCGTCGCGAACGTCGTCAGCGGGTCCTTCTCGCTGGCCCTCATCCTGTTCGCGAGCTGCCGAGCTGATCCTCCTCGGCGAGCGAGGCCGGCGCCGAACTGCGCGCCGTCCTGACGATGAGCGCCCTCACCGTCGTCGGAGTCATCGGCTGGCTCCAGCGGGAACGGCTGGGCCCGTCGCTGGCGCCGACCGCAGCGGTCCTGGCGGCCGTCGTTCGGCATCGTCGCGCTGACCGCGTACGCCGTGCGTCCGGTCGAACTCGTCACCGTGCCCCCGGCGCTCGGCATGATCGTCCTCGGCGCCCATGCGCTGCGCACCCGGCCGGAGGCGCGCACCTGGCCGACGCTCGGCCCCGGACTGGCGCTGCTCACCCTCCCCTCGCTGATCTACGACTTCGCCTCGCCGAGCCTGCTGTCCGGGCTCGCCACGACGAGTCTGTGGCGGGTCGTCGCGCTCGGCATCGTCGCCATCGCCCTCGTCGTGATCGGCGCGATCTGGCGGCTGCAGGCACCGCTGCTCCTGGGCTCGGCGGTGCTGATCGTGCACGCGGCCGCCCAGTTCTGGCCCTGGGTCTCCAACCTGTACACCGTTCCCGTGGTGGCTGTGGCTCGGGATCGGCGGCGCGCTGCTCATCTTCATCGCCGCGCGCTACGAGCGGCGCATGCAGCAGCTCCGCGCCGCCTTCACGGCGGTGACGAGCCTGCGCTGAGCGCGGCCGGCCCCTCGTCCCCACCGGAACGGTGAGACCGTCGGGTCGCCGGGAATCCAGAACCGCCACGGGAACGCCGCGGTCCCCGCGACCCCCGCAACACCGACCCGCGGTCCGGCCGCGACGTCGGCGATGGGCTCACGGAGCAGCCACAGGCGGGCGACCGCTCCGGCCCACGGCGCTCCGGTGATCGCGTCGATGCCGTCGTGCACCGGATGCCGCAGCCCGATCGCGTCGCCGAGACGCCCGGGTCCCCGGGCGAGGTCGCGATCGGTCCGGGCCGCCGGGCGGCGCCGGTGCGCGACATCCGTCCCCGCCACGATCTCGCCGCCGCGCAGGAGGATTCCGCCCGCGACGCCCTCGGGTCCGCAGACGACGTTGACGCAGGAGTGGATGCCGTGGCTGAGGTAGACGTAGAGGTGCCCTGGCTGGCCCCACATCGTCGCGTTGCGCGCCGTGGGACCCATCCGCGCGTGCGAGCCGGGGTCGGCCATCGCCCCGGTGCCGAGCCCGTGATAGGCCTCGACCTCGGTCAGCCGCACGACCACTTCGGCGTCGTCGACGGTCGTGTGCAGGTGCGCGCCCAGGAGGCGCGGCGCGACCTCGACGGGGAGGCCCGCGAAGTCGTCACGCGTGGCAGGGCGCAGCGCCGCTGACGCGGCCGCGTCGCGGGATCCGGTCACCGCGGCGCACCGGGCGCGCGCTCAGCGCGCGTCACGCTCGCTCGCCCGGGCGGCCGTGCACGCGGCGCAGAGCCCGAAGATGTCCACGATGTGCTCCGCCTCGGTGAAGCCGTGCGAGGCGGCCGTCTGCCGCGCCCACTGCTCGACATCGGATGCCGCGATCTCGACCGCGATCCCGCAGGACCGGCAGATCAGGTGGTGGTGGTGACCGCGCGTGGTGCAGGCGCGATAGAGGCTCTCGCCGTCCGGACTCTGCAGCGAGTCGGCGTCGCCCTTGGCCGCGAATCCGGCGAGCGCCCGGTACACGGTGGCCAGGCCGATGCCGGTGTTCTCGTCGCGGAGGGTGGCGTGCAGGCTCTGCGCGCTGACGAACCCGGGCGCCTCGGCGAGCGCTTCGCGCACCCGCTCGCGCTGCCACGTGTTGCGCTCGACCATGGCCGCGATTCTACGCGCGGCCCGCGGGAGCGGCCTGAGCGGATCCGGCGTCGAGCGCGAGGGCGGATGCCTCCCTCCGCGCCTTCTCGACCCGCCCGCGGCGCGCGCCGATGAGCCGGCAGACGACGTAGATCAGGAACGAGAACGTGGTGATGTAGGGGCTCACCGGAAGCGTGCCGGCGATCGCGAGGAGGATGCCGCCGACGGCCGCGGTGAAGCCGAACAGGGCCGACAGCACCGGCACCGACACCGGGCCGGAGGCGACGCGCATCGCGGCGGCGGCCGGTGTCACGAGCAGTGCCATCACCAGGAGTGCGCCGATGATGTGCACGCTGACGGCGACGATGAGCCCGAGGACCAGCAGGAAGCCGATCGACACCGCGGTCGTCGGAACGCCCCGCGCCGCCGCGGAGACCGGATCGAGCGAGTCGAACCGCAGCGGGCGCCACATGAGCACGAGCGCGATGAGTGCGATGGCGCTCATCGCGATGAGGAGGCCGAGCTGATCGTTCTGGACGGAGACGATCTGCCCCGTCAGCAGGCTGAACTGACTCGACGAGCGGCCCTCATAGAGGGACAGGCAGAGGATGCCGAGGCCGAGGCCGAACGGCATGAGCACCCCGATGATCGAGTTGCGGTCACGGGCACGGGCGCCGAGCCATCCGATCAGCAGGGCGGCGACGACCGAGCCGACGAGTGAGCCCGTCACCACGTCGAACCCGAAGAGCAGTGCCGCCGCCGCGCCGGCGAACGAGAGCTCGCTGATGCCGTGCACCGCGAACGCCATGTCGCGCTGCATGATGAACACGCCGATCAGGCCGCCGACGAGGCCCAGCACGGCGCCCGCCCACACGGAGTTCGACACCAGCGCGAGGATCTCGCCATAGACCGGAAGGCCTCCGAACATGGCCTCCCACATGTCGTCCCAGGTCATGCGTGCGCTCCCGCGTCGGCGTCGTCGTCGTCGTCATCGTGATGGTGGTGCGGCTCTTCGACGTCGGGCGCGCCGACCACCACGAGGCGTCCGCCGGCACGGAGCACGTAGACCGGAGCGCCGTAGAGATCGCTGAGCACGCGCGAGTCGAGCACCTCATCGGGCTTTCCGAGCATGAAGCGCCCGCCCGCGAGATAGAGGATGCGGTCGACGCTGCGCAGGACCGGGTTGATGTCGTGCGTCACGAACAGGACCGCGGCATCCGTCTTGCGTCGGTGACTGTCGATGAGCGCGACCACCGCCTGCTGGTTGGCGAGGTCGAGACTCGTGAGGGGCTCGTCGCACAGCAGGATGCGCGGGTCATCGGCGAGCGCCTGGCCGATGCGCAGGCGCTGCTGCTCGCCGCCCGAGAGCAGGCCGACGGGGCGGTCGGCGAAGTGCTCCGCCCCGACCGAGCGGACCAGGGCGTCCACGCGCTCGCGATCGGCGCGCCGGGGGAAGGGGATGCCCCACTTGTGTCCGTCCACGCCGAGCGAGACGAGGTCGCGCCCGCGCAGCGACGTGTCGCGCGGAAGCGGGCGAGACTGCGGAACGTAGCCGATCCGCCGGTTTCCCCTGGTGCGGACGGGAGCGCCGAGCGCGGTGATCGTTCCGGACGACAGCGGCTCGAGCCCCAGGATGGCGCGCAGGAGCGTCGTCTTGCCCGAGCCGCTCGGGCCGAGGACCGCGATGAACTCGCCCGGTTCGACGGTGAGGTCGAGCCCGGACCAGAGTTCGCGCTCGCCCCGGCGCAGGGAGGCGTCTTCGATCCGCAGCAGGGCGTTCGTCACTCCTCCAGTGCGTCCTGGATCGCCGCGATGTTGTCCTGCATCCACGAGAGGTAAGTCTGGCCCTCCGGGAGCGTCTCAGTGAACTCCACGACCGGGATGCCGTTCGCCGAGGCCTCGTCGATCACCTGCGTCGTCTCGGCGCCGCCGGTCTGCGCGTTGACGAAGACGATGCGCACGTCGCCGCCCTCGAGGAGCTTGATCGACTCGAGCAGGATGGCGGGCGCGACATCCAGGCCCTCTTCGACCGCCTCGCTGAAGGCCGGCGGGGTGACGTCGGTGAGGCCCGCACCCTTGATCAGGTAGTACGGGATCGGCTCGCTGACGAAGACGTCGTCGCCCGCGTGGGCGGCCTCGATGTCGGCGAGCGATGTCTCGAGCGTGGCGATCTCGGCCGCGAGCGCATCTGCGGCGGAGGTGAAGGCAGCCGCGTCGCCGGGGCTCAGGATGCTCAGCTCGGCGGCGATCTCCTCGACGAGATCGCTCATCGCCTGCGGGTCGTACCAGACGTGCTCGTTGAAGCCGTCGACGTGCTCGTGCTCGTCGGCATCCGCAGTGTCGTCGTGGGCGCTTCCGCCGGACCACTCGGACGAGAACTCGACCGCGGTGAGGACCGTGGCGTCGGTGCCCGACGACTCGATCAGGCCATCGATGAACGGGTCGTAGCCGCCGCCGTTCTCGATGATGAGGTCGGCGTCGGCGACCGCGAGCTGATCCTGCGCGCTCGCCTCGAACGCGTGCGGATCCTGCGCGTTGGACGTGATGATCGACGTCACGTCGACCAGATCGCCCGCGATCTCCGAGGCCAGCTGCCCGTAGACGTTCGTCGATGCCACGACGTCGATGCGCCCGTCGTCTTCGGTGCCTTCGGCCTCTCCGCTCGCGCACCCCGTGAGCAGGAGAGCGGATGCCGCGGCCAGCGCGGCGGCAGACAGTCGGTGCGAACGCATGCCCCGACTCTACCGTTAGTGATAATCGTTCTCAACTT